>CAZAUE010000001.1:0-22562 GCA_964488565.1 uncultured Candidatus Saccharibacteria bacterium
TGCATATGCAATAAAGACGACCTTTGCGCCTTACTAACTTGCAATTAATGCACATTTTTTTGACTGATGCTCGTACTTTCATGTTATTTAAAATCTAAATGTTATTCTGCCTCTTAGTCCGTCTGGGCTAAGCTCTACGGCGACTTTGTCGCCGATCATCACTTTGATGTAGTTTAATCGCATTTTACCAGCGAGATATGCCAAAATCTTACGGCCATCTTCTAGTTCAACCGTAAAGGTTGTGCCTGGTAAAGCCTCCACGACTACACCATTAAATTTTTCTTTTTGCTCTTTCAAAATAAATTCTTCTACAGAAAGCATTAGTCGGCTACAGAGAGTTAATCGGGCTAAAGCACCGAACACTCCGAGAAAGCACGACTAGCACTCCGCTCCCAAAAATAAGTGGTTATAGACTCCTAATAGGCGGAAGGTCCTCCACTTAGAAATCATGGGACCCGCCTAAATACATGATATTTTAAAGCCCTATTATGTTATCAAAAACGGTTTTAAATGTCAAATGTTACCATTGGTCATCCTTCTCCCAACCCTCCCTTTTGTCCACTATATCGCTTGGGAGGTAGCTTTTTGTGCCTTCCTGAGCAACTTTCGTCCTCATAATATAAAGTCTTCTGTGACTATTATCATAAAACACATCATCTTGCCCACTTGTTGTTTTCGGACCCGTAATAACAACTGGTTCAAACCCAAGAACACTCTTAACCTCTTTTGATACTACTGCGATAGACATGAGATAATTTTCCCGATATTTCGGACGGTCAGAAAAGTAATTTCCACCAACAATGACCGCGTCAATGGTTCCTTCCTCACATCTGTCTTTAAGTTCTTGAATCCTCTCCCTGAGGTCGTCAGCAAATTTTTCGGTGGCCGATGCGTATCTTAAAAAATAGTCAGGATCTTCGTGACTCAAAAATGATACGCTTTCGCCCGTTTCTTTATCTATGCCTGCGACGATTAGTCCCGTGCAATTTTTAAATGATTCAGAAAATTTATTTAGATTGTCTACTGGAGATATAACATAAGAATAATTTCCGGCATTTTTAAAATTTTGTTTGCTTAGTTCTTCAGATTTTCCATAGTAGTTAACATTGCGATTATCGTTTGTGTCTAAGGATGGGTTGGGGACAATCTCATACTGAGAGGCCCCATCTTCATTAGGTGAATCCTTCTTGAATTGTTCAGTTGTTCCTATACAAGCAATAATCGGGCTTACACCTTCTTTTAGGTGTTCGGACTTGAGAGGATTAATCGCTTCTTTTTGTTGCGGTTTTTCGGGTGAAAAGAATTTCATGCTTAGTAGTTAATCTGAATTTTTGTCTTTTCTAGATCCTTAGGAATTTTCTTGACCCAAAATGGTGAGAGAAGCACTTTTACCGACTCAACAGATGATGCTGTTTTGAAATAATCTTTAATTTGGAGCTCATTTTTATTGGCCAAATCAGTTTTTATTTCATCAACATCTATCTTGAAATAACCATTGCCTTTAATATTCACCATAAACGTCATGGTATTGTTTGTGTCATCAAAGACTATGTCGGTGTAAGTAATCGTAAGTTTTTCTGGAACAGCTGTAAGGTTTTGGGTTTTATCAACGTACTGCTTAATCAAGCCCTTTAGATCATCCTCCTTAAACCCTACAGTTTTTATTGAGCCACCCACCGCCATCGTAAAACTATCAGCGGCTTCATCTGCCTTAGCGGTTGACTCAACTTCCTTAAGCTGAATAGTGGAGGCATTAATCACCTTCAATCCGGAAATTTGGTTCTTAAGTGAATCCTCAACATCTTTTGTTACCTGATCCGAGAGTGTTTGTTTGGCAGTATTAAAATCTGAATCTGTAACAACTTTTGCCATACCAACAATTCCGCCCTTCATGGCTTCTGTTGATTTGCCGTATATTTTTTCATATCTTCCGGTATCGTTTCTTTCACTAAATGCCGGTATTCCAAATTTGGTTGCTGGAATGTTATATGACTGACCAGGCTTGTCAGCTATCACTTCAACATTAATAGTACCAGGGATTATTTTACCATTCTCCACCTTAGTTCCGGGAACGATTACGCCTTTCAACGTTCTAAATATAAGACCTTCTGGAGTTTGAAATCTGGTCGTCGCAATCAAAGGTTGTGGTGTGGTTCCATATTCATTATATATGGTAATAATACCTCTGGCTTTTTGTGCAACCTCTTTTTCTCCTGTAGCTTGAAATACTTGAGAAGCCGTTTTTTCAATATTAAATAATTGGCCAGGAATTTTGTTTAACCCGACATCAACAAGCGAAAATTTATCTGAGGCAGAAACTCTAAATTGAAGATCTAGTGATTGTTTTTTGGGTGTTATGTCAATCTTAGCGCTTCCAGTAGAAAGATAAATGATGACTCCAAGAAGAACGACGGAAACAACTCCAAGGATAATTAATGACTTTTTCGGGAAATTTTTAAATGATTTTTTTGTTCTGCTGTTTATTCCTGTCCAAATGTTGTCTTTTGGAACACGTTCGCTTTGTTCTTTCCAAACATTTTTAATCTCTTCCATGGGTTGGTAGAAAGATTTTTTCTTTAAACCAAGGTTCACGGCCCCCTCTTTCTTGGAGGAAATTTTTATTGGCTTACCATCATGTTTAATAATCCCCTCAAGATTTCGTTTTACTTTGGCGACAGTTACAACTTGGTATTCATCATTTTCATCATCATTCTCTTGATACATTGCAGCAGAGGCAGAAAAAGGTTCATCTTCTGATTTTTCAGGCTCCTCCTCTTCGTCAGGTACTTCTTCATGAACATGTTCCGATTCTAATTCATTTTCCTCTGTAACTTCCTCCTCGTCCTCAATCTCGTCGTCTACCCCTCCACTTTTTTCAGAATCAATTTGATTAACTGTCTTAATTAAAGGGTTACTGTTATCTTCTTTAGCCAAAAGGACATCAAAATTATATTTCCCTGCGAGTTTGTTTGTGTCTGAATTAGAACAAAGCAAAGACACCTTCTTATTTGATTTTCTGGCTTCGTTTTCAAGAATCACAAAGTGTCCTTCATTTTTGAAAGCTTTAGACGTTTTAGGCAAAACAAAGATAACCTCCTTGGCGGGGGTATTTCTAAATAAATCCAAAATTTCCTCAAATTTGTCGTCCTTGAGAACGTTGATTATTTTGGTAGATGCCATCTATTTACAGTATATCACAATGAAAAATGATAAATATCCACTTTTCACCTATGCATTCTCCTTGAGAATTTTGGATATTTGTTCAGTATTTTTGGCTGTCATCAATTTTGTTCGTAATTCTTTGGCTCCTTCCCAACCGGAAATATATACCTTAAAGAATCTTTTCATTACTTCAAAGCTTGCCCCGCTCCAAGCCCGCCCCTTTTCTGAATGGCGGTCAGCGGATAAGCTTGGTGCGGGGTGTTTTTCATCTCCCCAAAGTTCCACAAATAATTCTACGTGTTTTTTTAGAAGTTCAATTTTTTCTTTAGGTGTTTTTGTTGCGGGATCTATTGAGGGATTAAAAAACCACGGATTAGAGAATATTCCCCTGCCGACCATTATTCCGTCCAGATTATATTGTTTGGCTTTTTCTAACCCTTCAGCATAAGTCATAATGTCGCCATTGCCGATAATTGGGATTCCAGCCTTCCTGCAAAGGACAGAGGCCTTGCCTATCTCATCCCAATGAGCGGGAACCTTAGACATTTCTTTCATGGTTCTGCCGTGGACGATAATAGCCGACGGCTTTGTCTCAATAAGATGCGAAATCCATTCTTCAGTAATTATTTTGTTGTATCCGATGCGGGTTTTGACCGAAACGGGCAAATCGCCTGCCCCTCGTTTAGTTTCACGGATTATTTCTTTTGCTAATTCAGGATTTCGAATAAGTCCTGCTCCGCTGTCATGTTTGACTATTTTGCCAGCTGGGCAACCCATATTAATATCTATTCCATCAAACCCCAACACCACAGCTAATTGAGCGCATTTATAAAAATTCTCTGGATTGGAGCCAAAAAACTGAGCCACGATTGGGCGCTCAGTTTTTTTAAATACCAAGTGAGGCATTAATTTTGGTTTGCCTTTTTCAGAACAAAGACCATCACATGAAACAAATTCAGTATACAAAACATCGGGTTTTCCTGTATCGCAAATAATCTGTCTAAAAACAGAGTCGGTCACATCAGCCATCGGAGCTAATATGAAATAGGGTTTCTTTAATTTTTTCCAGAAATTATTCATACGTGAACTTTATAAAAAAGGAAGCGCCGGTGAAGGCGCTTGAATGGTGTCGGAGCTGTCCGTGCGGGCTAGCGCCCGCCAGTGTGCTTGCACTGTCGTTTAGGCTTGCCTGCCAGCTGGTGCAGGTAGTTTCCTCGAGGTTTCCCACGAGTACTCAGGAGTCTGTATGCTGCCTGTGCTTTCGCTAGGCCCCACCCAGATCCTTCAACCCCGGTCCGCAGACCGGTTTGGCCTCTTCCCTCTAGTCCCCTTGCAAAGGTTTTATTAGGGAATCGCTTTTGTTTTGTTCAAACGAACAGCTCCAACATGAACAATGGTATCAAATCAACAAACCTCGGTCAAATTAAAAAAAATAAAAGTCGCCCATATGGCGACATAATTATTCTACTCCTTATTCATCTTCTCAAGTGCGTTAGCAATTCTTACAAGTTGAGCAACGATTGAATCAGTACAGATACCAAAAAGAACCATTAAACCAATAACCGCCAGAAAGAAAATAATGATACCAATTGCAGCTACTCCCATGTTTTGCTCCGCCTAAAAAATAACTAGAGACATAGTAACCAATAAAAAAACCCTAGTCAATTAAACAAAATCCGCTCATTTATGAGCGGACAATCACTAACGAAAAATCCATGACCAGTCAATTTCAATTGTCGGTACAGGAATCATGGAAACATGAATAGTATCAACGAACATGGCCGTTAGGAGTAATCCAGCGAAAACTCCGAAACACAAAACCCCGAAGAAAAATATGGCAATTCCACCACCTTCTCCTGCGTTGGGCCCGCAAGCCATGGTGGAGAAAATACCAATACTGATAGAAATGAGGGCACTTATTGCAAGAATTACCATCACGGGCCAGAAGGCCAAAAAATACCCAAGCCCAGCTCCAACCACTAATCCAGGAACTAATAACCACCATAGCTCTCTGGCCATTTCTGGTAAATCCTTAATCAATCCCCACATGGACGTATCTCTTTCCTAAAAAGAACTTAACAATATTATGCAATTCTTGATAATTTAGTCAATCTTTCGTCAAACAAAAACGCCCTATGGGCGTTGATCAATAATCTCTTTAACCGGATCCATTCCGAGATGTTTAGCAAGAGTTCTGGATGCTCCAATCGCAAGGTTTCTAATTTCTTTGTCCCCATTTTTTAGAGCCTCTACAAACTCTCGCGCGGAAAGAAGTCGCAATCCTAAACTCAATATTTTTTCATCAGGATTTGGAACTCTTTTCAACCATTCTTCCCAAGCAGAAATAATTTCTTCATCAGTCCTTTCAATATAGCCAGTTTTTTCTTCTGGCAAATTTTTTAGGTGTTTTCCAACAACTAAAACCCCAATTAGCGCAAGAACGCCCGCAAAGAAAAGGTACCCTGCGACAACATACAATACTCCCATGAGTGTCCCCTTTTTTTCACAAAGAGCTTGGCGGTATTATGAGATTATTTATAAATTAGTCAACAGTAGCCCTAATACGCCTGACTCCAGCGGAGACAGCTTCTTCTTTGATGATTTTGAATTTTCCTATTTCGGCAGAATGAGAAACGTGAGGTCCACCACAAAGTTCTTTTGAAAAGTCCCCCACTGAATAAACATTGACCATTGGTGGGTATTTAAGTTTGAAAAATGCCATCGCGCCTGATTTGATTGCGTCTTCATAAGACATCTCTTCCTTAGTGACTGCATAATCCTTTTGCACCGCTTCATTTACTAAATCTTCAACCTGTTTTATTTCTTCAGGAGTTACTTTGCGTGAAAATGTAAAATCAAATCTTAATCTTTCTGCGGTAATATCAGAACCTGCCTGATGAACCTCAGTGCCTAAAATTTTTCTCAATGAAGCATGGAGCAAGTGGGTTGCGGTGTGCAATCGGGTCGCCTTTTTTAATTCCTCTTCATTTCCCGCTTTTAATTCTCCTGTATCCATAAGCAATCCGTGTCCGCCAAATTTCTTCTCTGACCCTGCACGAGATTTTTCCTGATGTTTCTTGAATTCTTCGTCAAAAGCTTCTCTGGATAATGATTTTGCTTTTTCTCCTGCAACATCTTTAATAATTTCAAACGGTAATCCAAAACTTTCATAAAGACGAAATGCAGATTGAGCATCTACTTCGGACAAATGTTCCAATTCCTTTAAACCCTGACGAAGTGTTTTATCAAACTTTTCTTTTTCATGGTCAAATTCATAAATGATACTGTTGGCATCTAAATTTGGATAAGACTGTCCATAAATTTCTACTATTTTTGCAAAAATATCATGCGTCAAAGTTGTATCAGATCCTGAAAGATGATTTATTACTCGGCGCATTAAACGGCGAAGTACATATCCCTGCTCTTTGTTTGAAGGTCTAACACCATCACTCAACAAAAAAGCAATGGAACGACTATGGTCGGCAACAATTCTTCTTATGCGGTCGTCCAGTTCTGATGGCACAAGTTTCAGTAACGGTTCAAATAAATCTGTCTCAAAATTATTTTTCTTATCCTGAACAACCATTGCCAGTCTTTCTAATCCCATACCGGTATCAATTCCTGAGGTTTTTAGTTTTTCTAATTTTTTTGAACTTATTCCTGAGAGCAATTCATCTCGTGAACCAGAATAAAAGAATTCATTGAAAACAATATTCCAAATTTCTACACCATTTACATAGATCTCCGTTGTCGGGCCACATGGACCTTCACCTCCGGTTGGTCCCCAGAAGTTATCATGAATATTAGCTTTTTTAACAACGATGTTTGGATCCAAAGATTTCCATATTTCCGCAGATTCATCATCCGCAGGAACTCCTGCCGATGGTAAACCCTCAAACACAGAAACATAATCAATCTTTAAACCCATTTCTTTTGTAATAAAATCGTATCCATATTTAATGGCCTCTTTTTTCCAATAACCTCCGAAAGAAAAATTGCCCAGCATCTCAAAAAATGTCAGGTGAGTTTCATCTCCAACCTCATCTATATCAGACGTGCGCATGGATTTTTGAATGGAGGTGGTGTTGAGTGAACCAAAATCTTTCATCGCATCAGCATCACCCGTGTAATAAGGTTTGAACTGTTGCATTCCTGCGGTCGTGAAAAGAACCGACGGGTCTGTCGGAAGCAAAGACGAAGAAGGCACTATCTTGTGTCCTTTTGATTCAAAAAATTTGAGAAATTTTTCACGTATCTCTGAATGGGTCATTACAATAATTTAGCAGAAATTAAACAAATAAAAAAGCCCCGATTGGGGCTGGAGTATTTTATACTCCAAATGATTCTGATCGAACGCCTGTTGCCACCATTTCATCATACATTCCACTTGCAGTAGCATGAGCTTCTTCCAACTGCTCCTTAAGTCGCTGGTTTTCCAACAACAGTCGCTGGTTTTCAGTGAGAAGGAATTTATTTGCCTGAAGCTGATAATGCAACCAGCCAAGACGCCATTCCCAAATAACGATTTCGCTCTGATTTTTACCGATTGGATATGGGTAAAGCGAAAATTCCAAAATGTACGGCCCCTGCACAGGCTTGAACCTACTTGCCTGATAAGCCATTTTTTTGACGATATCCGGTGGTTCTGGTCCTTGTGATGGGGTTCCGAACGAACGAGTGTAAACCTTGAGTTCATCCGCACCCTTAGATTCAATATCACGAGGAGTCCCTGGTCCGTGGAAATACTCCACAAAATAATTTCTTTCGTCTAGCGTCAGAATGTTACCTGCACAAACCGACTCTTGCAGATTAATGGCTTCATTACAAAGAGTGTAATAAGTTTCATTGTGTTCAAGGCAAAAGGCCAAAACAACATCAATGTCCGTCTGATCATACTTAACTGGACACTTGAAATACTTCTTTTCATCTTGATGAAAATGACGACAAGAAATCCGCCCGTGTTTTGCCAAAAAGGCCCTTAATTCGTCCGTTCGGCCCTTTAAGGTTCTCGGCGGAAAACAAATAAAGTCAGCAACATTGAATCCAGACTGATGCAACTGTTCAAGTCGCAAATGTTTCAATGGATAGATGTCGTTTAGCACGATAGCCTCTTTAATTGATCAAAGAACTTTGGTAAATTTTTAACATATAAAAATTGTAATGTCAAATTAAAAGCCCCTTAAGGGGCTGAGGATGGTGATTATCACTGCTTATCAATCTTTCTTAATTCTTTCAAGCTGCTGTGCTTTTTTTTAAGTTTCTGAAGTCTAGCAACACGCTCAGCATCTTCACGATGCTTAGTCGCTTCGCCAGGCTTTTCAGCAAACTTGATACTAAACAATCTAATGAACCCTTTAACTCTGCACATCGTATGGCACCTCCTTTGTGCTAATCGACATAACTTGTGTAACGCATAGCTATTTTATTACAAATTTAAGATAAAGTCAACCCCGCCATTGAAGACAGATATCTAATTTTACACACCATAGTATCTTAGTGCCTCTATTTTTTCTGTTTTCAACAGCGGGGTCAAACCCTCTTTACCTGCCTCAATAATCATGTTATGGTTTTGGTCAAAGTTTTTTAACAAAAAGGCATTACATGTCAGTTACCCCTTGGACCCAAAGGATAGTTCTGCACGACCATTTAGACGGATCGGCTACTCTTGTGCCAATCTTGCCAAGACTTTTTAAGATGAGTGGTAAAGAATATCCATTTGATCCGAATGGTGATATTCAAGGAGACATGATTAAACTCTTCAAGAATCCCCAGATTAATATCGTTCAGAAATTTTCAAACACGACCGGTGTTATGCAAAAATGGAAAACCATCTCCTTTGTTGCGCAAAATTACGTTCGCGTAAAAGCCCTTCAAGGATACAAATATTGCGAGTTTACAATCGCGCCCCAATATCATGTTTCCAAAGGATTAACTGTTGGTGATGTGGTTGAGGCACTTATTCATGGAATTCAAGAAGGTGAAAAAGAATTTCCTGATATTGAGGTCAATATTCTATTCGCTATTGGCCGTGAAGTAAGTCCTGATGAGGCGGTTAAGCTGGTGGAATTAGCTAATGTATGCGACCGAACTTACGTGGTCGGTATTAGTTTGGTGTGTGATGAGGCAACTCATCCACCCGAAAAACACAGGAAAATGTTTCGAGTCGCCAAAGAACTTGGCTTTAAAACCGCCTGTCATGCTGGTGAGTGGTGCCATCATCCTGCCCAAGGAAAAGCTAACTGGAACAGAGATAGATATCAACTTTTGAAGAATATTTGGATCGCAGTATTTGAACTTGAAGTAAACAGACTAGATCACGCTATTCCCTTGGCTTACGACACAGATCTTATGAAAGCCGTAAAAGAAAAAAATATCAGCGTTACCAGTTGTCCTGGAAATTATCTTGCTGGACAATTAATCCCGAATACTTTGTATCTTAAGATGAGGCAAATCCTGGCAAGAGGAATAAATTTATCTCTTCACCCCGATGACGATCTGTTCATGCCAAGCCTGAGTGAAACCTTCCAAATCTGCAATTCTGAATATCATTTCACCGAAGAAGAAATGCAACAGTTGTCGCGGAATCCTTGGCTTGCCCGGTTCGGTAACCGAAAAAAGCACACATTTTAATCCCCCACTGTCGGGGATTTTTAATTTCAAAATTAGGACTTGAATTTATCAGTTTGTTGTTGTATACCTCAGGAATACAAAAGTTGCTTGAAAAAAAGATAAGGCCATGGAATTACTCCAGTCTCTCGCCTTTCTTGCTACTGTCGTGGGTTTGCAATATCTGCTCTTGGTGTGGTACGAGTATCGTCAAAAAAACACTTGGGAACTTGTTGCAGAGGGGGTGTATGAGAGAATTGAAACCAGAAGAGCCCCAGTGTCCGTCAAGAGTTTTACAAATTACATACTGATGATGATGACAGTGTCTACCGTTTTTTTTCAAGACGGAAAAACCTGCAAGGCCATTGATGTGACAGAAATTCTCCCTGTTCCTGGAACTCGCATAAGAATATATAAAAACGGAATGGCCGAATTCCGAGTAGAAAAGATTACATAAGCCCCGCCCTAACGGGGCTTTATTAATTTTATTAGCACTAATCATGTTTGACACTTGCCTATTTCAGTGTATAATATCAAACAATTAAGTTTCTTAAAAAACGGGCATACCCATGTCTTTGGAGAGTGTGATGGGGCGGTTTGCTCAATTTTACTTCAAGGTTGTTAGAAATAAAAAATCTTTCGAACTAAGCAGATTTCGAATGAATTCAACGAGCGGAATTGGAGTCGGCAAATACTTAAAAGCTTTCGAAAAATCTAACACCCAACATGATCTTGATTTTGATAACTTTTCTCTTGAGTGCTCTTACGGTTATGGCTATGGCAGATTTTACAGAGTTTATTCTGACGCTCAATATACACTTACACTGACTTATCAAGGAGGAGAATATGACGAAAATTTAAATGCCGTAGCCTCTATTGGTTTTGAGGTGGGTGGCCCCTCCACAATCATTGTTAAGCAAATTCAGGGCGTTTCAGGAAAAGATTCAATTCTCAAACACCTCAAGTGGGAGAGAATGCTACTTACCATCTTAATGGATTGGGCGAAAAATGCTGGATTTAAAACTGTAAAAATTATTCAGGCCAAATCAAGTCACTGGTATTCTTCTGCAAGGCACGATAGTCTTTTTATGAAGTACGACGTCACCGCTCGACGCTCAGGGTTTAAGTTTAATCAAGCAGATGAAACCTATGTCAGAAGTTTAGTATAAACAAGCAAATTTGCTTGTTTTTTAATTTGTGACCACCCCTCAGTGTCGGTTGAATTTTTGATAAAAATTGATATAATGTAGAATAGTTAAGTTATATAGTCAGATAATGTTATGGGGGCTATGGTGAAGCGGTTATCACAGCGCTCTGTGGCAGCGCGGTCACGGGTTCGATTCCCGTTAGCCCCCCCCCCAAATAAAAATTGAAGTCATTGTAGATTTTTAGTAAAATATATTCCATGAAAACAGCATGGATATTTCCTGGAGGCTCAGCGAGAGCTGTTTATACCGCAGGGGCACTTTCGGCAGTATGTGATATGAATCTCCCAAGACCAGATGTAATTATCGCTGCTTCAGGTAGTGCTCCCACAAGCGTCTGTTATATAACAGGTCAATACAACATAATTCCAAAAGTTTGGCTGGAATCATTATCTACAAAAACATTTGTTAATCCTTGGAGATTTTGGAAAATAGTTAACATAGATTATCTAATTGATGTTGTTTTAAAGCAAAAAAATCCATTAGACATGGCCAAGCTGTCTCAATCCGACATTAATCTCTTTATTCCATTAACAGATTCCGGAACAGGAATGATTGAATATATTTCCAATAAAACAAGATTGGATATGTGGGAAGTTTTAAGAGCTTCAATATCTGTCCCTATTTTTACCAACCTGTTTTCACTGAAGGGAAGTCCGGTCGGAGATAAATTTTTCAATGATTCTTCTCCTGCCGCTCGTTTTCAATTACATGTTCAAAAAGCAATTTCAGAAGGAGCAACAAGGGTAATAGTTTTCGATAATTGGCACCCGGATGATAACCCAACCACGTATTTTGTAAGCAAGATGTTTGCATGCATCCGTAATTCAAGGTTTAGAAAAAATCAATTAAACTACATTGGGGCTGTTGAGAAATTTTCCACACCAAACAATGTCGAGTTCATCAAAATATCCCCAACAGAAAAACTAGGTATGAGTCGTTTAGAAATTAATAATGCCAATGCAAGAAAAATATTTAAGCGTGGTTATGACGATACTTTTAATAACAAAAAATTGAGAAATATTATTAAAATGTGATATACTTTTCTCATGGATACAAATAAAACAAATGACGATGTCTTGGGTGAAGATTCACCTGTAGAAATTGTCGGTTTAGACGAAGTAGAAAAAGAAGAGCCGGAGGATTCAACCGTGAACACTTCTGACTACGGGGATGATGTAGATGATACAACTCCATTAGAAGCAGAAGAAACCATGGAAAAGGCGGATGATATAATCGCCGAAGACGAAAAGGAACACCCTGGGTTCTAATAAACTATTCGAAATAAAACCGCCGATAAGGCGGTTTTATAATAATTAAAAAGCCGACGATTAGTCGGCAACTTGTTCAGCAAGTTTTAATACTCTTTGTTCAGCGCGAATCAAGTTTAAGGACGTCACCATTTCAAAACTTTCGCTCATTTCATATCTTCCACCCTTATAGTCAAACAACCCTCCACAACTACCCAAAGCAATGGAAGTTGACCCAGGAACCCATTCAACTCTTTCTTCATTAACAGCCTTAATGACCTCTTCAAGCTCTGCTCCTGAAAGATTGGAGCTAATTCGAGAAAGATCCTCTGGGAATGCCATCGTTCTCTCCTTGTTAAAACAACCAAAAACAAAATACCACTAAAGTGTCACTTTGTCAATAATTGCGTAATTGTCGGGATGCCGGGATTCGCCTCCAACTCTCGCTGTCTTCCGACAGCTCGGTCATAGGCTTGGCTCGCGATTATTTTCGCCATCTGCGAAAATAATATCACTCCGCCTTTCTCATCCCAACGTAAGCCAAGTAGTTGGCTTACTGCATCCCATACGAGTATCTAAAAACCAAGCATTGAAGCTTGGTTTTTAGATATGTTGTCGGGATGCCGGGATTCGAACCCGGACTAAAACGTCCCAAACGTCTCGTGCTACCGTTACACTACATCCCGATTTTACCTTTCTGGTGCCCTCGGAGGGAATTGAACCCCCATCAAGACCTTAGAAGAGTCCTGCTTTATCCATTAAGCTACGAGGGCTCAATCAGAAATAATTTTACCCTAAAATCTTGATTAAGTAAAGAAATTAATACGGAGAAGAATTGCTGTTTTTTGCTAACACATTCTAAAGAAAATCAACTTTGCTAAATCAAACAGAAAGTGTATAGTATTGTCAAACTTTGTTCCTTGAAAAAGGACGGAAAAAGTGCGAGATAGGACTAAAAAATCCATTAAGGATTTTTTATCTAAACTCCCAGGTGGAAGAAAGTACACCGTAAAAAGACGCCGACCGTGGCTTCGGAATATTTTGTTATTGTTTTTGTCACTACTCATCACCGGCTTTGGGTCGGGATATTACTACATATTTAGATATACAGGAGATATCACAAATGATGCTGGTCAGCCGATTGATTTTTCAAAAATCAATCGTTCTGATTTCAAGAAGTCATCTACAATCTATGCTTCCGACGGAGAAATAACGGGAAGATTGTTTGAAGAAGTAAGGTTTCCAGTTAGGAGCTATGAAATTCCAGATCTGGTAAAGCATGGCTTCATCGCAGCCGAAGATAAACGATTTAATCCCAATAGGCCAAATAAATATCTGACAGATCGTGTCTGTGATCCCCTCTATGTTGGCATTGATCCTTGTGCGGTTGTACGAGCAGGAATCGGCCAAGTCATGAGGATACGCAACACTTCCGGTGCGAGTGGTATTCCTTCTCAAATCTCCAGATTGAATTTTGGTGATGAGGTTGAAGCCTTCCGGATTCGTGAACGTAGTCTTTCGCGTAAAATCAAAGAAGCAAAAATTGCTATTCAGTTGGTCAAACGCTCTTCGAAAGATGAGATGTTGGAGAATTTTCTTAATCTTATTTACTTTGGTCGTGGCGTTAATGGTGTTGCTGAAGCAGCATATCGCTATTTCGGCAAAGACATTCGTAGTGATCAGCTAACCTTGCAGGAGATTTCAATCCTCGTCAGCATGAATAAATCTCCGTCAATATATTCACCCGTCTTCAATAATCCCGACCCAGCAGACGAAAATTATAAAAGTAAACGAGACAAAGAAGTCATAAGAATGTCTTTGGCTCGAGATCGATATAATTGGGTGTTGTGGAGAATGATGGAAGATGGATATATATCCAAAGAAGATTACGAAGGGTCACTATTCAAAGAAAATGAAGACCTAGATGTGAAGTTGGTAGAACTTAGGCCACTAAAAAATCCAACCTTTGGTTATGGAAACCGAATTGTTAAAGAATTCCTCCTTAGCCAAGGACGGACGGAAAAAGAATTATCTAATACGGCTGGCTTAAGAATTTATACCACCATTGATTCTAAAATACAGAAACTAGCGACAGAAGAGTTTGAAAAACATTTAGGGCTCATAAACACGGAGAAGTCTCTTGGCGATAGAATTGATGGTGCATTCATTATTATTGAAATAAAAACTGGCAATATTCTGGCACTAAGTGGCGGACACGACTTTGAAGAAACACAATATAATCGAATTTTTGCCACCCGCTCTCCCGGATCTGGATTTAAGCCTTTGGTATACGCCGCCGCTCTTGAACAGGGCAAGGATTATTTTGACAAGTTTTGCAATTGCCCCTTCACAATGAAGGGGGCTAATGGAAAACCATGGTCGCCAAGAAACTTTCAAGACAAAAATCCACAACCAACTGGCTATATTGATTTAGCTCGCGGTGTTATTTGGTCACTTAATCTTGAAACACTCAATCTAGCACGCTCAATCGGAATGGAATCTGTGATAAAAACTGCCAACGATTTGGGTATCCGAGGAAACCCTGGCATGGTCAGTGATTCAGATGGTAAAATATGGTTTCGAAAACCAGGATATCAAATACGAGGCGGATTAGATCCTGGCCTCCCGACCGCTATCGGTTCCTCTGGTGTTAATCTTATTGAACTTGCTAATGCCTATACTGTTTTTTACAGAAAAGGGAAATATGTGCACCCAACCCTTATAAAAGAAGTTCAGGGCATGTATGGAGATTCAGTTTTTATAGCAGAGAGACCCAAAGAAAAGCAGGTTCTATCAGAAGAAAGCGCAGAAAAAATGCTTGGCCTAATGAGGGTTGTCACCAAGATAGGAACCTCTAAAATATCGATGCGAAATATTGAACAGCAGGTAGCATGCAAAACCGGAACCTCCAATGGACCGAAAGACGTGTCCATCTGGTGTGGAACTCCTGACTTGTTTATTGGTATCAGGCTTGGTCATGATGACTATTCAAAAAACATTGAACTCCCTGAATATATGAAAAAGGTTAGCGGTGATTCCGAAATGCTTCCTACTGGAGGCTGGATAGTCGGTCCTCTTGCTCGAAAAATAATTGATAGAATTTATATCGACAGACCAAAAGTTGAATTTTCTGAAAATGTTGAGATTTACAAACAGATATTACTGGACCGCTATTCTAGTATTAAGTAATTTCTAACTCCGCTACTGCGGAGTTTTTTATTATAAAAACATACAACAAACCTTGACAATCTCTAATTTAAATGTACTATATATTCAACTTTAAATGTATCTTAACAAAGGCAAAAGGAGAACGAGTGAACATATTGGGACTCGAGGAACGGGATATTCTTCCTAGGAGTTGGCAAGATGTCGTGGACTTCATCAAGAGAGAAGATGTTCAGGACGAAGACCCCATGCTTCAGACAAATAATCCGGACAAGCTGAAAGACCACCTTCGCGACATGAAGCGTGTTATAAAAAAACAGATTGAAGATTCTAGGAAACTTTCTACTCCCCCATTTCTCTTTGGAATTGTGGTTGCCACAGACAAAAAGGATGACAAAAACCCAACAGCAGTTATTTTGCAGTCAGGTAGACTTCTTGAGGTTTATTTACCAAAAGACAAAGACATTCTTCCTGGGCATTCCGTAAAAATATCGTCACAAACAATGCAGATTGTTGATTGGGGTCAGGAGTACCCATTTGGAGATATTGGTCTTGTCCGACATGTTATTGATAATAAGACGAGTGAAATAACTTACAACAATGGTAAGCGTGTAGTTTTAAACGGATCCTATGCTGGTAAAATTGAGGCCGGAGATAGAGTTGTCTTAGATTCTTCAGCAAGCATTATTGTAATGTCGCTGGGCAAATCAGAACAGCGTTTCTTGTACGGATGCGAATCTGATGTTACGTGGGAAAGTATTGGCGGACAAAATCATGCCAAAAACAAATTGAAAGAAGCCCTTGAACTTCCTTATTCCGAAAAAGATTTGTTTAAGTTTTACAACAAGAAAACACCGAAAGGATTTCTTCTTGTTGGGCCTCCCGGATGCGGAAAAACCATGCTCATTGAAGCGGCCGCCAACTCTATAGCAAAAACGCATGGACAAAAATCTGCAACAGGGTTTATTTTTATTAAAGGGGCCCAGATACTTGAACCACTTGTCGGGGTAGCCGAACAAACCTTGGAACAAATATTCATTACTGGTGAAGAACATTTTAAAAAGAATGGCTTCCCAGCCATTATCGCTATTGATGAGGCCGAAGCACTTCTTCGTAAACGCGGTTCGGGTAAGAGTTCTGATATTGAAACGACGATTGTGCCGGTTTTCTTGTCTCAAGTAAACAATTCCCACTCCATTGTTATTCTGGCTACAAACAAGCCAGAGATGCTGGACGAGGCGGTTACTCGCGACAAACGAATTAATCACATTATTGAGGTTGGTCGGCCTGATCCCGAAAGCGCAAAAGCAATTGCGCTTATCAATTTAAAAGATGTACCCCTATTCGGTTTAAGCAAAGATGAAATGATAGACTACATCGTTTCAGAACTTTATTCTCCAAACAATGTTTTGTACGATGTGACTAAGGTTGATGGTCAAAAAATAACCATTAATTTGTCCCACATAATCAACGGGGCCATGATATCTGGCACCATTGATGATGCTGTTTCTGTAGCACTAGACCGTGACCGCCAATCAGGCAAACAAACTGGCGTCACAACAGACGACGTCAAAAAAGCTGTTCAAGGAAAAGTGAAAGCCCAATTGCTTTTAGACCACTCCCACGATATTGCCGAATTTGTAAAAGATTTTGTTGATGATGTTATCAGCGTAACTCAACGACAAATAAGATAGTAAAATAAGTAATTAAATACCCGACCAATTTGGTCGGGCTTTTTGTTTAAAGAACAATTATCCTACTGAATGTTTAGTAAGAACAAGATCTTCGATGTCACCCACAAGTCGGGTAAACTGCGGAGTCCGCTTTGTGGCAATGGTCCGTGGATACGGAAGGTTGATATCAACCTTCTCGATTAATTTCGCCGGTTTGCCTCCCATCAGATATACGTGTCTGCCGAGAAATACGGCCTCCGACACATCATGGGTAACAAAGACAACGGTTGATTGGAGTCTTTGCCAGATGTCCATTAACATCAATTGCATTCCGGAACGGATATAAATATCCAACGCTCCAAATGGTTCATCCATCAAAATCATCTTGGGGTTAGCAATCAAGCTTCGTGCTATCGCAACCCGCTGAAGCTGACCTCCCGACAATCGTGGATACTGGGCATATTTATTTTCATGCCCTTCAAGACCAACTGCTTTGATAATTTCCATTGCTCGCTCTTTGGCTTCCTTCTTGGGAACACCCTTGAAGATAAGTGGGAGCATAACATTGGTCAAAACTGTGTAAAAATGTGGAGATGAATATTGCTGGAAAACCATACTGATAGCGTCTCCGTCTACGCGAGGTTTTCCATAAACCAGCACCTCACCGGAAGTCGGTTTTTGTAATCCTGAAAAATATCGTAGGACTGTAGATTTTCCACATCCAGACATTCCCAATATGACTACAAACTCTCCAATGTTCGGCTCGTCTTCAATAAGAAGGTTCATGTTTTCAATAACCACATTTCCGTCAGGATATCTTTGAGTTACGTTTTTTAGCTCAAGAAAATCCGGAAGTTCGGTATTCTGAAAGGTTACGTCACTCATGGCATTCTCCTACCTTTTGAACCCGAACATGGCTTTATCTGAGGTTTTGTGAAGTTTGTCCCACACCCAGCCAATCAGGGCGATTAAGATAATGACCGCATAAACCTTATCAATCCTTGATTGTCGTCTTGAAATTTCAGCCAAGGCACCGAGACCACCTTCATTATCATTCACCTTTTCAGCAATCGTAATGTACGTCCAAGAAATAGCACTCAAAACACCGATATCAACCCAAACTCTTGAAAACACATCCGGAATAAAAATATAGCGAATGGTTTGCCACTTTGTAGCACCCAATGTTTTAGCCATATCAATGTAAACCTGTGGTGTCTCGGCCACGCGCTGAGCAACAACAGGAACAAGATAAACAATAATACTTACTGCAAGAAACTGAACTTTCATGTTCACATAGATTCCAAACCCTGCAATGAAAATTCCTAGTACTGCGGGAAGTGGAAGGAATCGACTTGCATTTAAGTACCTCTGACTAAAGGCTTTAAAGAGTGGGAAAAGTCCCAAGATAAATCCTACTGGCAATGAAATAATAATTGCCTCCAGACATCCGACAAAGTTCAACATCAAAGAGAATTTAATATTCGCAATGAGGTTGTCTTTCAGGAAAAGGTCTGGGAAAGACATTAGAACATTCCATGGCTTAGGAAGAATAAATGGAGAAATCAATTCCATATCAGTCACTAATTTCCAACAAAGAATTACTGATAAAAATCCTATAATCTCAATGACAATTTGCTTTTTAATTGATAACTCTCCTCTTAGTTCGAATAGTTCTGTGAATAGTTGTTTCACGGCCTTCGTTCTCCTTTCCTTTCGGTTTTCTCCTAAAAAAATAGGGGTAGGGTCTTTTGGACACCTACCCCATGACCCATATTGGGCGAACTACTTAATGAGTTCGAAATCCGTTCGACGATTACGGGCCTTGCCGTCCGGGGTGTCGTTGGGCGCCACCGGATTATCGGGACCGTTACCCTTGACGATGAATCGATTCTGATCAAATCCATACTTGTTTGCCAGATAATCAGCAACCGACTGGGCTCGCCTTTCGGAAAGCTCACGATTGTGATTACGAGGCCCGGTGTTGTCGGTGTTTCCTTCAACACGGACCCTGACACTTGCGAATGACTTCGCAACTTCACCAAGCGCCTTGTCGATGGTCTGCTTGGCGGACAAGTCCAGTTCCGCTGAATCAACAGCGAAGTTGACCGTCACCGACCGAGTCGCAAATGCCGGAGCACTTGCTTCTGTCGGAGTCGGAGCGGAAAACTTGAATGATCCCTCCGCCGCTTGGTCACCGGTCGCCTTGAGCTTCGCGCCCACAGCTTCCAGAATTGAAGTATCGGTCACAGACCGCCAGCTCGGCAACGAGTTAGGAGCTAGTCCCAACTCAGCGAACATGGAGCCCATCTGACTGTAGAGCTCCTGGCCAGTCACCGAACCACGCGACGTACTTGTCATCTCAAAGAAAGACAAGTTGTCACCATAAGTGGTGAAGCGCACGTTTTCAACTGCCAGCTCCATAAATCCAACATCCTGCTTCATCGCTTGGGCCAGAACAGCCGCTGCTTGTTTGCGCGTCGCAGGACTCGCATTCAGTTCAGCCGATGCCGTCAGGACACCAGTAGTAAAACCAACGAGGTCATTTCGACGCTCGTTAATGGTTTTTTCCTTCGCGTACAGAACGTCTGCAATAGCGTAGGGCATCTCTCCAGTGCTAATCAGCACATGAGATCCAGCCGATGCTTTCAAGCAATCCTGATCGTCAGGCGACCAGACCACTGCAGCATCAACCTTCCCTGCCTTGAACATTTCAGCCGCCTGTGGCGCTGAATCAGTACCGATAAATTCAATGTCGCTATATCGCAAGCTGCCCGCCTCCAGAAGCTTCGCGAGAAGCGTCATGGACGGCGAACCCTTTGCCGCTGCAACCTTTTTACCACGCAGGTCCGCAACGGAATGAATTGAGGCATTGCCTACAACAACATCACCCTTTCGAGACCAATCATACTGAATGAAGATTTTGGGCTTGAGGGCGATGAGGTCGGCCGCTTCCGTCGGGAAGCTGTCGGCCGTAATCCACAACACATCGCAGTTGTCGGTTTTCCACGCGTCACGCGACTGCGCGAAATCGTCAATATTGACGAACCCGACTTGGACGCCCTGCTCCTTGTAGAACCGGGAATCCTTCGACGGTTTGGCACCGCCGTTGTAGTAGTACATGGCGCCGTATCCGCCCCACGTGTTGGTGCAGACCGTCAGCGGCTTGGAACCGCTGAACATGTTGGTCAGTCCCGACAACGGCGACGAAGACGTCGACGTCGCAGGAGTTGTTGAGTCAGGAGCCGACACACCTGCCCGATTGAGCAGTGTGCGGCCGACGAGTACGACGATGAGCACGGCGACGAGGATGCGTCCGAACTTGGGAACCGGTTTGGTCCAGTCGATTGCCATTGTATCTCTGCCTTTCTTTCCTGTTGTGTTTCCGAAGCGTAGGACAGAAAATTCTGTCCTACGCTTAATTGCTATCAGCCTAAAACTGAATTACTGAAAAAGCTTCATCCGATCCTTATTGTCGGAGACTTTGTTTTCAGTTACTGGGACACTAGCAAGAGGATGGGTCGTTTCAGAATCTCTTGATTCAACCTGCTGGAGAACAGAGGTGCCCTGTTGGCGCTCCCATTCTTCAAGCTGGCGCAAAGCCTGCTTAGCGTTCATTTCGTTGCGAAGGTCACCCTTCACCAAAGTATCGCGATAAGTCTTTGCGAAGTTTCTGATGACACCAACACGACGATTGAATTGATCTGCTTGAGCTTCAATTGCCGCATTCACGAGATACACACGATCCGGATCAACATGGAGAATGCCCTTCATTCTCTCAACCATATTTTGACCCGTAATCGAAATCTTTCGATTCTTCTTTGAAATCTTGATAAAGCTCTCGCGGTCCTTGATTAAGAAATCCAGGTGTCCGCGCCACTTCTGGCCAAACTGATAGAGTTCCGTAAAGGTACTCTTCAAATTCTGCAGAGTGGTCAAATAATCCCTTTGCCGAGAAGCTTCGTTGCCACTCAAGATGAGTTGGCTCTGTAGCCCCTGAGATTCAACTGGAGACACCTTGCCACTCAGTTTATCCCTTGCCTCCTTCACCATCTCCATGGCATCGGCGATTGAATTTTGGGTTGTTTTTTCTTCTTCCTCCAACCCAACAATCTGTGCATCAAGTTCGTCCAAATTCTTATCCAAGCCAGAAAGTTCCCTCTTGTCTTTCAGGAGGTCTTCTTCTTGGATGCCAATTGGATCAATGTTGGCCCACAAACGAGTAATGGCTCGACATCCACTTTGAAACATGGACATCAAAACCTTTCTCAATGTGAACACCCCAGTTAAGAATGCTACGAGAATGCCGGCATAAACAGTATTCAGAAGAGTTGCTACAACAAATGGAGCGATGACTCCCCAACCAACAAAAAGAGTGACGGCAACAAGAGCGATAGCCACCATTCCGGTGGTACCCTCTCTTCGTTCCCAAAAACCCTTCACCTTTCCGCCGACATAGTCGGGCAGAGAAGATGGGTTCGAACCTGTTTCCATCGTTAGTTTCTCCTTCTTCGGGTGTTAACCCGAAATCCTTACTTGAAGAAAAGCGGTCTCTTGCTTCAACTTATTGTAGGCCGCAGCAAGACCCGTCTTTTTTTGATCAATCTCTTTTCTTCTGGTTGAAACTTCTGACTGAAGGTTGAGTTTACGTTCCTGCAAGCCCTTAATCTGTTCCTGAAGAGCGTTAACCTTTTGGTCAATAGAACCAATTTCAGTTTCCTTACCACCGACGTCAACATTACATTGACGATCCGCGGCTTCGGTTAACTTACTGTTCTCGCTCTCAAGAATATCAAGGCGTTTTGCGATCTCGGCTTGAACCTGAACCAAGGTCACACCCTTGGCCGCGACGACACTCAGGCCAATCTGGCACTGCTGATTTTGGGGAATGTTGGCTTTCGCCAATCCATCCATCGTAACCAGCAATTCCTGAAGCCCAGGAGCCGGCACTGAATTCATTGCCGATTGCAAAGTGCCATAAAACATAGGGTCAACCTCCGAAGCAACCACTGTTGGCGCGACTTGTGTCACACCAGCAAATGGCTGTCCAAATGGTTGAGAAAAAACCGACAGAGGAGCCGGAGAAATGCTCGGCATAACCGAACCATTCCCCAAAGAACTACCTCCACCAGCACCAGCAGTTGAAGTTGGCTCGTCTTTAAACACGGCCTTCTTCAACTTATCGCCAAATCCCATAGGGTTCCTTTTTTCCTTTTTTAAGTTTTTAAAGTCCTCACTTGCCGTTCAAGAGTATAAACAAAATTATTGATAATGTCAAGGGTAAAACAAGGGTGTTAATCGATTGAAAAGATTAAATTTTATGATACAATTACTGACAGATATTTAGATCCATTGCGGGTATCGTATAATGGTAGTACGGCAGTTTTCCAAACTGTCGGCCGGGGTTCGATTCCCCGTACCCGCTCATTTTAGGAAATCAGAATATCCATTTATGTGGTATTCTGATTTCCTATCAATTAAGTTGGTACGGGGAATCGAAAGAC
>CAZAUE010000001.1:22572-134018 GCA_964488565.1 uncultured Candidatus Saccharibacteria bacterium
TCGGCCGGGGTTCGATTCCCCGTACCCGCTCATCTAAAAATAAAGGTCCTCCTTGTGGGGGCTTTTATTTTTAGATGATGGAGTAAGAGAGGTCTTGAGACCTCTCGGCGGGGAATCGAAAGACCACAGCATGTCGCAGTCAGTAAACTGCGACGCGAGGTCGGGGTCGAGAAAAAATTGTTGCGACTGGCAACAATTTTATTCGTGACCGATTCCCCGTACCCGCACACCAAACCTTGACTACTGAATATTTCAGTAGTATAATATTCGCAGATCCTGATTTAACAAAAGAAAAATCAAGCAATGACTGGATCAGACATGGGCGGAGTACTTGTTGGAATGACAGCAATCTCGTTCCTATTCTTGGGCATAGTCCTTCTGATAGTGGGTGGAATTATTGCCCTTTTCTCATTTCAGTTGTGGATTTTTATTATTGGGGGGATCTTTATCTTGTTAGGTGCTATTTCCTATGGCTGGCTAGTATTAGGCGAAAGACGGAGGACCCCCTACGCTAGCAAAGGCCTCAACCTCCGGTAAGGTAGATTAAGCTCTATTTAGCCTCATCTTCGATGAGGTTTTTTAATTCCGCGATTTGACTTTATTCCCCCATACTCCTATCATTAACTCAGATTAAAAACAGTTGACACCTGAATCCTTCAGAAAGGAAAGGGCAAATGGCTCTATTCAACAGGCCAATCCTCAAGAACAGAGGCATGCCGACTCTATCCCTACAAGGTAGCGTTTGCGTTCCTCTGTTTTTATTTACCTTTGTTCTTTCACAATTGATCACCACTCCTCTTTTTGCTCAAGATTTGCGCAACAGAACCGCAGACATTTTTCATATGGGTAGGGTCATTATCTCATCCGAATCACTTCCCGATCCAGTTTACGAAGCCCAGAAAAATAAAATCCTAATTTCGGTCCTATTTATTGCAAAAGGTAGCGACACATCTTTTATCACTTCTGTGGGAACTGGATTCGTAACTGAAAGCCCTGGTACTATTGTTACCGCCAGACATTTATTGGACATGTCGATCCTTGATGCTGAAAAATATAAAGCCGACAAACTTAAGTCCGATCCTAAGTTTGATTATGGCTATGTGTTTATGGGAACAATTATAACGGATAAAGAGTGGCTAAACTTTCCACTATCTCTGGTAGCAGTTGGAGAAAAAGGCACACTCAGAGACATTATGGCATTAAGAGTAGATACCAAAACAATGGAAAATGCTCAGATGATTGGAGATTCTTTTTTTCAAAACCCTCTCCGACTACTGATGAAGACATCCAAATTTGCAGATGCAGACATTGGAGAAAAGGTTTATATAAGTGGATATTCCCCTTCTGTTTCTGAGTATCTTGATAAAAATAACAAATTGGTGCCAGTTTACGCTGATTTTATTGACCACACTTTTATAGCCGAAACCGAAGCGATAATTACAGATATGCCAATAAACAAAACCGGAATAAAAGTTATGTATCGCTTACGTGACCATGCTGAACCAGGATTTTCCGGAGGCAAGGTCTTAAATGCTCAAGGGCATGTTATCGGGATGACTATTGCGTCATCCATCTCAAAAAATTTCATCTACGTACTCTCTTCTAAGGATATCCGAGATTTTCTCAAGGAAAACAAACTTAAATAGTTATTTCACAAAATTAAAAGCCCCTAATTAGGGGCTTTATTATTTTTTCAGAATAATAATTTATGATTCAATAGCTTCTGCCAATTCGTCTTTAATATTAGAAAATGAAGAATATCCAATATTGAGTGATTCTCGGGTGGTTTCTTTGTTGAAGTTGCTAAAGTGAAACTCGGGAATCTCTTCTGAATCAACAATGACGAGCTTTATTTTTTTCATACCGGAAGCTGAAAGTTTTACATCCCTGAGAAGCTCAAGAGCTTCTAACTCCCGATGGGTGGGGTTCACGCTCGTTTCAATGAGTTTAATCGCTCGCTTAATCTTATCTTCCTGCTCAAGGTCATTATTAACGTATCCGTAATCGCGTAGGGTTTTTCTAGCGTTTTCGTCAACGAGAATGTCTACGAAGCGCTGGAGACCCGAAACCCAATGATTATATTCCGTATTCAGAGAACCCTCACCGGCACATTTAAATTTTAATACAACAATGACATCACAACCATGGTTTCTGGCCAAATGGATAGGGATATTGTTTAAGGCAGCACCATCTGCTAGGTAGTGTCCGCTCTTATTTTTTCTGAATGGGAAGAATACGGGCAGTCTAGTGCTGTCCACGATACCATTCAGTAAAGTCTCGGGTCGTTGATCCTCTGGTCTAAAATTACTTACAACAGAAAACGTCTTGCTATTAATATCAACGGAGGGAATTTCTATTTTAATTGGAGAGTTGAAAATTCTATCAGTTCGCAATTCCCTCTTGAGAAGGTTATAGAGATTGGTATTCGAAAAAATTGCGTTACTTTGCAAGAATCCATCAATAAACTTCTTATCCATACCAAGAATGGTTGAAGCAATCGCTAATTTAGCGCCATATCTCAACCACGGATTTGTAATGGTTTCCTTGTCCGTTGGCAATATAGAGCCAAGAGCTGCAAACGCAGTTAAGCCCCCAAGAACTTCCAATTGAGGGTTGATGCTATAAAAATGCTTTCTTTTCAGGGCCAGTAAAACTTCTTCGGTTCTTTTAAAGTCAGGCTCTGTCCACTGTGAAGCACAAGCAATCGCAAGACCACCAGCCGAAACACCTGTCATATATTCTGGTTCAGGAAATCCACTCTGACAGGCATCATAATAAGCATGAAGAAATCCAACTTCGGCGGCCAATCTCTTAAAATGCCCGGGTGCGACGATACCGATTTTTTTCATATATCCTCTGTCCTAGATTTTAAAGAACAAACTCACTTACCCTATCTATACCCCTAAAATTTGTGGCTGTCAAAACACAAAACCCCCAGAAGGGGTCTTGTGTTTTTAATATCCCGGATCCGAGATACTTATTATTTAATGGCTTCTTTCAATAATTTACCTGGGGTAAATTTTGGCTTCTTAGAAGCAGCAATCTGAATGGTTTCGCCGGTTCTTGGATTTCGTCCTTCTCGGGCTTTCCTGTCGGAAACCTTGAAGATACCAAATCCTGTTATGTTAACTTTGTCGCCTGATCTCATGACCTTGGTGACTTCATCAACAAAGGCATCTAACCACTCTAATCCCTGTTTCTTTGTAACTCCCATTTTGTCAGCTAGTCTCCCAGCTAACTCTGCTTTTTTTACTGGCATATTTTTATATTTACTTTATTTAAATTTTTAAACTAAGTCCCAATCGACCCTTAAGACTTTGTAATTACTCTCTAATTCTGTAGGTTTCATGCGGAAAAATCAAGAGAGGTGTGGATAATATAGTCATTACATCAAACTTGACAATCTTAAGATTGTCTTGTAGTATCTAGAGCAGTTTTTTAATTACCTAGAAGCGGATGGGCTATGAAGAAAAAATATCTTATTTCGTTTTACTACAGAGAACAAGGAAGTCATTCCCGGCTGGGAGGATACATGGGAGACCGTGCTGGATACGGAAATAAAGTGTTTGAAGGTGATTTGCCCCAAGATGATGCAGGGATTATGGCGCTACAAAAAGAACTGGCAAACACCCTAGGATTTAAATCATTAGCCATTTTGACTATCAGTCCACTTCAGTAACAACCTTCAAGCCCCGCGTTTCCAGCGGGCTTTTTTATTTTTAACCATAAAACTCTTGGGTTTGACCAAGGTCAAGGCGAGAGTGAAGCCCGAACCGAGGCATAGCTATCTATGGCGAGGGAGGACTGGAGCTCTCAACGCAGAGATTGGTCAAATCTAAAAGACAAAAGCCGCGGTCAGCCCAATAGTTTACTGGGCTCCGCGGCTTTTGCGCAAGAGTTTTATTTATCTGGCGTATTCTATGGCTCTTGTCTCGCGTATAACATTTACCCTAATTTCTCCTGGGTATTTCATTTCTTCTTCTATTTTCTTGGCAATATCCTTTGCCATCTTGAGAGCGGTCAAATCGTCAACCTTAGTTGGGGTAACGAAAATTCTTAATTCCCTACCAGCCTGAATAGCATAGGATTTTTCTACACCATCAAATGAGGTGGCAATTCTCTCCAAATCCTCAAGTCGTTTTAAGTAAATTTCTACAGTGTCTTTTCTGGCTCCTGGTCTTGCTCCTGAGATTGCATCAGCAGCTGTTACGATTCTAGCTTCCAATATCGCATATGGATATTCATCGTGATGAGCTTCCATGGCAAGAATTGCTTTTGGATCCACTCCAAACTTTGAAAGTAATTTTCTACCTATCTCAACATGTGTTCCCTGAACTTCATGGTCTACAGCTTTTCCTATGTCATGGAACAAAGCGCCCTTCTTTGCGATGGACACATCTGCCCCAAGTTCAGCTGCGAGCATGCCAGCTATGTGAGTCATCTCAACTGAGTGAAGCAAAACATTCTGACCAAAGCTTGTTCTAAATGCCAATCTCCCCAACAAATATGTAAGCTTGGGATCTACTGGACCAACTCCCGTTTCAAAAAGTGCTGCTTCCCCTGCTTCTTTTATTTTTTCGTTAATTTCACCCTTTGCTTTTTCTACCATTTCTTCAATTTTTGCCGGATGTATTCTTCCGTCTGCTATCAATTTATCAATTGCCAATTTGGCTATTTGTCGTCTAACGGGATCGAAACCTGAGACCACAAGAGCTTCTGGTGTGTCATCAATAATAATGTCTACTCCAGTTAATCTTTCAATGGCCTTAATATTTCTTCCTTCTTTACCAATAATCTTACCTTTGACTTCATCTGAAGGTAAGCTCACAACAGTAGTCATGGCATCTGCAATATGAGAAGCAGAATATCTCTGAATTGCCATTGCGAGAATTTCACGAGCCTTTTTCTCAAGTTCCTCTCTGTTGTCGTTTTCAAGCTTCCTCATTCTTTTATACAAATCGTCCTTGTACTCCTCTTCTGTTTTAACAACCAATTCAGCCTTGGCCTTTTCTCTGTCTAATCCGGAAATTCTTTCCAGCTCCTTAAGTTGTTTTTCTCTTGATAATTCAAGTTCGCCTTTTAGAGACGTTAATTCAACCGCTTTTGTCTTAAGGGTTTCTTTTTCTGAGGAAAGTTCTTTTGATTTTTGCTCAAGCTCGTTCTCTTTTTTTGTTAAGAGATTTTCTATTCTTGAAAGCTGAGAATTTCTTTCTTTTTCTTCTTTTTTAGCTTCTTCGAGAATTTTTAAGGCGTTGTTTTTTGCCTCAAGTAATATGTCCTGAGATTTAGATTTAGAATCCGCGAGAACGGCTTCTGCCCTTGATTCAGCAAGGGTAACTTTTCTACTGGCAACTAAATGTCTGATGAGGTAACCGATTACTAATCCTGGAAGTAATGCTGAAATCACCGCTATTAGCGGGTTTAATTCTGAC
Organism: uncultured Candidatus Saccharibacteria bacterium; assembly: GCA_964488565.1. Taxonomy (GTDB): domain Bacteria; phylum Patescibacteriota; class Minisyncoccia; order 2-02-FULL-40-12; family GWA2-44-9; genus 2-01-FULL-41-26. Next base: position 28,005 of record CAZAUE010000001.1, read on the forward strand.
AACATGTTGTTTAAAAGTTACTAACATTTGCTCGTAAAATTAAGTTTTGCGAACTAACAATTAATAATTTAATGGTTAAAAATTGACTAATCCACAAAAATTATAGCAAATATGTATATCTTATGCAATAACGATTAGGTGCGAAGCGAGAATATGACCCTATTGAGAATTATTGGTTTGGCCACGGAATTATTACATAGAACGTGGTACCACTTTCTTCTGTCTTGAATGTTATTCGCCATGCTAGATAGTCACAGACCATCTTAGCAATAAAAAGTCCGAGTCCTGCCCCGCCAGAAGTACTGGAAATTTTTGAGAAAATTTTGGCCTGAACCTCTTCTGGAATTGGAGCGCCGTTGTTGTGACAAGAGAAAAGAATGCCCTGCGTAAACCTCTGAAGTTTAATCACGACCTCCCCGCGTTCTTTATTTGCATGCTCCGCTGCATTATGAATAATATTGGAGAAAACTTGAAGTGCGAGTGATTTTACCGTTGAAAGAGGCGCTGATCCAACTTCGTTCTGGAGCGAAAAAGAAATATTTTGATGCTTTTTTTGCACCACCTCAACAATATTATTTAACTCTTCATCTATTCTTATTGTTTCTAATTCCACTGCTTGTGTTTGGTTTTCTACCCTTGAAAGAATCAGTAAATCTTTAATGAGATCAGACAGTGTTTTATTTTCTAGATAAGCTTTTTCCAAATCTTGTCGTTCGCTTTCTCCAATCCCCTTACTCGCTAAAAGTTCTTCCAATACCCATCGAATAGTAGTCAAAGGATTACGAACTTGATGTCCTAGTGCGGAAATGAATTGATCCTTAAATTCTTCACGCTTTTTCCTGTCTGAAATTTCAGGTTCTATTCCTATAAAGAACTTGATATTGCCCTCGTCATCAAGAGCGGGTGTAATAAGAAGTTCTTGCCAATAAGCTGTTCCATCTTTTTTAATATTTTGAGTTTCACCGCTGAATGGTTTTTTCTCAACCTTTATCGTGCGCCACATTTCTTCATAAAAGCTTTTCGGCATTTTACCACCCCAAAGATCAGCTGTGTTTTTTCCGATAGATTCTTCTCGAGTAAATCCCGTATGCTGTTCCACCGCCTTGTTTATGTATATGATGTTTCCGTTTTCATCGGTAATAACCACATGGAAGGGTGCCAAATCAAAACCACTCTTCAAATTCTCTATTTGTTTTAAATGTTTTTCAAACTCTTCTGTTGAAATTGGAACTCTCATATAAAGAGTGATATTATTATGTTAAATATATCATGAAATCTATAGTTCTCACAATTCTTGATGGCTGGGGTTATTCAAAAGAAAAACATGGCAATGCAATTTTAGGCGCAAAAACACCAACCATCGATTTCATCCGGCAGAACTATCCGTCCCTCCTTTTGCAGGCCTCAGGAAAAGCTGCTGGCATGACTTGGGGTGAATCAGGAAATAGTGAAGTTGGACATCTTACTCTTGGAGCAGGAAGGGTTGTATTCCAATATCTCAGTCGAATCAATAAATCTCTTTCTAATGGAGAATTTTTTGATAATGAAATGTTTAACAAGGCCACTGATCATGTTAAATCTAACGATTCCACCCTGCATCTTGCCGGACTTTTGACATCTGGTTCTGTGCACACCCACATGGAAGTTTTGTTTGCCTTGATAAATCTAGCTGTCAAAAATAATGTTAAAAATCTCAAAATTCACATCTTCACCGACGGCAAAGATTCAGGGCTCAAAGAAGCGCCCGCTTTAATTAAAAAACTACAAGAACACATTGACGAAGCAGGACTTGGTTCAATTGCAACAATAATTGGACGTGATTATGCGATGGACAGAGACAAAAACTGGAACTTCACACAAAAAGCTTACGATCTTATTGTTAACGGAGACGGAGAAAAAATAACTGATGCAATAGAAAAAATTGAAGAAGTTTATAGCTTAGGAATTACTGACTCCAAATTACCTCCACTACTCCTAGATGATCAGGGTCTTGTTAAGGAAAATGATGCGGTAATTTTCTTTAACTTCAGAGAAGATAGCATGCGCCAAATTACTAGGAGTTTTATTGAAAAATATTTTCAAATTTTTCCCGTAAAACAATTCGGAAATGTTTTTGTTGTTACGATGACGCAATATCTTGAAGATTCTCTTAATGTTGCTTTTCCAATACCTCAATTAAAAAATGGGTTGGCTGAGGTGTTAAGTCAAAACAAAAAAATACAATTTCATATTGCTGAAACAGAAAAATATGCCCACGTCACATATTTCTTCAATTGCTTAAACAATGTTCCTTATGATGGCGAGACGGATGTTTTCATAGAATCGGACAGAAAATATCTAGAAAATCCTGAAATGAGAACTTCAGAAATAGCGGAAAGAGTTATGAAAAGTATGGATGAAAATTCTTTTGATTTTTATATTGTAAATCTTGCGAATGCAGACATTCTTTCTCATTCAGGCAATTTTGATGCAACAGTTAAGGGCGTAGAGGCGGTTGATAGCGCAATCGGCAAATTACTCAAAGCCGTGATTGAAAAAGATGGAATAATGGTTATTACTGCTGATCACGGAAATGCCGAATCAATGCTTTATAAATCATCTGGTGAAAGTGCGACCAAGCATGATGATAATCCAGTGCCGTTTTATTTAATAGGCAAAGAATTTGAACGCCCTCGTTCCAATGATGATATAGAAACCACAATGAAGCAGTCCTCTGGTTTATTGTCCGATGTCGCGCCTACTATTCTGGAATTGATGGGTATAGAAAAACCAGCCGAAATGACCGGAGAAAGCTTGCTGAAAATCATAAGATAGTTGACACAACCTCTATGTATACGGAGGGAGACACTTTTTAAAAAGTTTGCTAATTTTGTAAAAAATGTCTCCCTCCGCTGGTTGATTGAATAAACAGATGATGTTTGGCAATAAAAATTCAAACTTTACAAAAATAAAAAACCCTTAACGGGTTAAAAACTTTTTAATAAAAATGAGAGACAAAAATAATAAGCCGAGAATAGCCGATAATATTAGAATGGCTACTGCAATTTCCTGTTTAACAAATACCCCTCCATCTGCATAAGAAGCTAGGCCAAACAATAATGTAACAAGCGAGGATATCCCAATTTGTTCCTTAGTCATTGTAATCCTTTACTCTGTCAAACAACACTACTAATATAAAATTATCTTGGCTAAATGTCAATCCAATTTAAAGTTTATTTATTAGTAGTTGTGTTAAGCGACCAGCCCGTCTCTGATTTTGCCACTTCCGCAGGCAAGAAAATATATGAAAGTGAGATTAGGATTTATCCAAAATAACGAGGTCGAGCGCCGAGTCTGCGAGGAGGCAAGCGTGGGTTACCTGTTATTTTGGTAATAAATCCCAATTGAACTAAGTATATTTTTGAAGACGAGGACTGGTGGTCAAAATTAGAGATGGGCTGGGAGAATTACTCTATGACCCCTCCACCAAGAAGTTCTCCTTTTCTATAGAATACCGCCGATTGGCCTGAGGTTATGGCCCTTTCAGGAGTTTTTAATTCAAGTTCACCTGCCTGCGCAGTCAGGCCGTTCTTTTTTAGAACGGCTTTTTTTAATCCGGCTCGATAACGCAAACGAACTTCAAGTTGTATTGGAAGCTTTGGTTCTTTACCAACCCAACTAATTTCAGATACCTTAGTTTTTTTAGTAAGAAGATTTTTGTCTTCTCCTACATAAACAATATTTTTCTTTATATCTTTAGAAACAACATAAAATGGTCCTCCTCCAATACTCAAATCTAAACCGTGTCTTTGTCCGATTGTGTAATAATAAACCCCATCATGTTGTCCCAGAATTCTTCCATCTAAATGTATAATTTTCCCTTTTTTGGGTTTAATTTCTGTTTTAAGAAAATCCTTCATGTCTAAGGGACCAATAAAGCAAACCCCTTGGCTATCTTTTTTATCGTGATTGGGTAATCCAAATTTTTTGGCCAATTTTCTGACTTCGGGTTTAATATAGTCCCCGACTGGAAAAAGACATCTCGCCAACTGTTTTTGTTTCAAAGTCCACAAAAAATATGACTGGTCTTTATTTTTATCTTTTGCCACAAAGAGTCGACTGTTTTTTACTTTGACATAATGTCCCGTTGCAATAAAATCGGCACCCTCCCTCATAGCTCTGTCGTAAAATAATCCAAACTTAATTTCTTTATTGCACATTACATCGGGATTAGGAGTTCTTCCTGCTTTATATTCTCTGACCATATAATCGGTAACCAATTTTTTGTATTGTTTTGAAAAATCCCACGTTTCTAGAGGAATCCCTATTGCTGATGCCGCTCTCATGGCATCTTCTCGGTCATCTTTCCATATGCAAAAACTTCCCACTTTGGGTTGCCAAGGCTTCATAAAAACTCCAACCACATCAAATCCCCGCTCTTTTATCAAAGCAGAGGCGACAGAGGAATCAACTCCTCCAGACATGCCGACATATACTTTTTTCTTGATTTGACTTTTCATTGATTTATATTATAGTATAGCTAAGTTTTTTTTACAATCAGGAATAGAGATGATCTTTTGGTTCTTAATCTCTCAATTAACACCCCTGATAGTAGTGTTGCATCTTGTTACCCGTGAAACACCTTTGGATAGTTTAGTATATTTTTTCTTGATAATGCTTTGGGTGGTAGCTGTTTTAGTGATAGAGAAAACAATGCCAATGATTAGAACTTTAGCTCTCATCCTTTCTGGATTAACATTCGTTTTTGTTTTACTTATTTCGTTTATCTACGACCCTCATTGGTGCGTAATCGTGGGTTTTGTTGGGGGGTCGTTAAACATCACTGCCATGATGGCAAATCAAGGGAAAATGCCCGTTATAAACCCTCACCTAGAACCAGAAAAGGGATTCTTTCTACTGGGAAATTATTCGTGGGAACATCAGGATCTAGTTATGGACTTTCGACATAAATTTTTAGATTCAAATACGAGATTATTTTGCTTGTGTGATTGGATTGTAATTGGTAATTATTCTGTGGCCTCTATTGGAGATGTTTTGATTTCTTTTTCTGGTTTAATTTCTTTAGCACACATGATTCTAATTTCGGTAAGATTTCCTTAAGCCCCATCGGGGCTTTTTTGTTATTAAAAAAACCGTCATTAGACGGTTTTGGATTTTAGTGGTTTAAAACTTTTGCCACTTCCTCTTCAAACAACCTCATAATCACTGCGAGGGGTACCAATATTTCATGCCTTGAAAAATGTTCTGGGTGCTGACGATATGGTTCTCGATGAATCACCCTATCTTCCGAGCTTTTCAAAACATCAAAAACCCTGCCAACTTCATCTACTCTGCCATTCTGGCAAAAATCTTTTGCTCTTTCTCCCAAGCCACACACCACGCAATATCTTTCCGATGGATATCCGTCCTCAAAATCGTCCGATTGAGTGCCCGAATAACCTTCTCTGTGGAAAACGAAGGGATGACTACAATTTTTTCGAAGCTCTTTTTTCAGTTCTTCTGTCTCTGTTTGCAAACTCTTCTGTTCTGATATTGTTATATCTTCTCTTTTTAATTTGTTTATGTTTGATATAAATCTCTTGCGTACTTCAGAAACTTTTCTAGGAATACCCTTAATTATTACTAATGCTTCCTTAATTGCTTCAGTCTTATTTCTTTCCCTTCCAAGAGCCCTCTCCCCTTCAGCCATTTTTCCATGGAGTTGGTTGATTTTTAACCGAATAACCGAAAGCTCTGACACCAAGCCATCAGCCTCATCACCAGACTCAGTGAGCATTTTGGTCAGTTCTTTTGCAGTAAGATTCAACATCTTAAATCCTTGTTAAATAGCAAAAACTTTGCCTAATATACTACAAAATTAAGAAATGACAATAATTAAAAAACCGTCATTAGACGGTTTTGGATTCTTTGTCGGCCACCCTTTTTTCCATTGCCACAAGAATCTCATCAGCAAAATGTTCCACCATTTTTTGTTTATCCATTTTAGTGGTTCCCACAATCTTAAGTTGAGGAAATCTTGGAGATAATTCTTCATGTGCTTGTTTGAATCTGTCCACCAACACCCTAATCGTTTGAGGATTGGTAAAGTTTCCCAATCTGTCAGTCAAAGATACCTCTTTGCTTCTTTTCATCGCCTCATCAGGATCGCAAACAACAAAATAAACCGCATCGAGTTTTTCTGTCCAAAACTTGGAAAGAAAAAATTCTTGATAAAGCACAACCTCGTCTCTAGACAGCTGGCCTTTTGATTCCCAATACATCATCCAGCAATAGGCATCAAAAGCGCATCTATCAAAAAGCACTAAATCATACATATGACCATGACTCAAATCAATGAGCTGATTGATGGCATATTGGGCCGTACGGATGTTATATAGAGGTGTTGAGCGCGGAATGTGCTGAATAACTTCTGCGCCCTCCTGGGGCCTTAAAACTCTAAATTTAAGAGTTTTAAAAAACTTATAGAGCTCGTCAATCGTTGTGGTTTTACCGGAATCAGGAGAACCAGTAAATTCCACAAAAAATGGTCTGGGTAAATGTGCTTCACCATACCTGTGATCAACATTCAAATACTTGAGAACTCTTTCCGCTCTTTGCTCAAAAAGATTTTCCACCCGCATGTCCTTTGTAAAAAAACTAACTTTAAACTATATTATAAGAACTATTATGAAAAACAAGATTGACAGACCTAAAATCATTGGCTTCGACATGGATGGGGTGATTCTTGATCATACCCAAAACAAGATTTTGCTGGCGAGAAAATTAAAATTAAACATAAAAAAAGAAGAAACCCCCACAGACCTAATCAAAAAGTTAATTCCTTCGTCAAATTACTCGAAATTCCAGTCTGACTTATATGATAATCCAAAATTCAAATACTCATGCTCTCTCATGCCTGGAACAAAGCAAGTGCTAGAAAAATTAATAAAAAACAAGACACCATATTTCTTAGTTTCTCGTCGCAAAAAAGCAATAGGAGCCACCAACATACTAAAACGCCATGGCTTGTGGCCTAAATATTTTAATAAAACTAATGCGTTTTTTGTTTTAACACCAAAAGACAAGGACACGAAATCTAAAGAACTGGGAATCACTCACTACTTTGACGATCAGCACACCATTTTAAGTGAGCTTGCTAGTGTTAAAAACAAATTCCTTTTTGATAATCTTGATGTATTTAAAAACTCTGGCTATGCCAGAGTTAAATCTTGGAAAGAAATCGCCAAACTAATTTAAGGCAAACCTTTTTCTTGAAGGTAGCGAATCTTGACCATGTAACCCTTGGTTTCATCAGCCAAACCACCCTTTTTAGAACTCAAGGAATTTATCCAATCTTCTAATTTGTATGTAATAGAAGCTTTCAATGAACCGAAAACTCGACTTGGGCTTCCGTTATAGGACGCTGCTAAATATTCTTCCAACCGTGGACTTTTGATTATCCCCTGACCTTGTTTTTTTATAAGACCGGCCAAATTATAATCATATAGCAAAATGGCGGCTTTCATGGAATTTTTATGATCACTTGCGGCAGTCACAAAATCAGGCATCAACTTGGCGGCCGGATAAGCTTTTCTTATTGAATTATAAGTCTTAGATGTGTACTGAACCCAGCCAAGAGCTCCCGCCTTAGATCCAGTCTTAGAGAACGCAACACTTTTGTTGGCCCCAATAAGAACAAGCACTCTTTCTATGGATTTCTGAGAATCTTCTACAAACTCCGTCATGTCTGTGTGTTCCAAAATTGGCAAACGCTCAAAGAAAACAGGGGGCAACATTGAAAGTTCGGCTACCAATGTATCCGGCAGGGCTTTTGAATAAACCCCTTTGTCTTTCAAGTCAGCCAACGCTTCTTTTGCGACAGCTTTAAGATATTCTCGTCCAGCCTCTACTAATTCAGGTGTGTGCAATTCTCCGCTATATGGCGAATAGATAAATTCCTTAACAACATATACCTTCTTGTTTACAATTTTAGTTTTTCCGCGTTTGTCTTTTACTGTTACCTTTCTAGTTTCTTCGTCAATGTCAGGATATTTATTCTTTAGAACAAGCCACCCCTGAGGACTGACAATATCATAATGAGTATTCCACCTGTTCCATCTTATCCCGTTAGATCTTTCCGTTATCTCAATTTGATATCCAGATGGACTAATTATTTTAATTCCATCTTTCTGAACTTTCAACGAAATCTTAATAATTCTTACCTCTCCTGTGTCCTTGTTCATTATTTTCAAACCGATATCCTTATTCTGTTCGGTAGATTTTTTTCTAATAACTGAGACCTTGCCTCCATTATCAGCAACTCTGTCTTCATAAAATTCCAAACTCTTAGAGGAAGCTTCTAAATGAAGGTCTCTGAGTAAATCTTCTTTTTCTTCCAATTTTTCAACCAAACTTATAAATGGCGGTAAAACTAATGGAGTATTTTCATATTCAATCATTTTGCCTGAAATAATTTGAGCATCGAGGGTGGTTTGAAAAAATATAAATACCAAAAAAATTCCTAGAGCCGTTAAGATGATATTGAGCTTATATTTCATTCTCATAGAGATTTCATTCTACCTCAAAATTGTTAAATTACATATAGAACCTGTCTCGATAATATCTTTCGCCGCGATACTAGTCAATCTTGTTCAGAACAAGAAGTGACGACGAAGGTGTAGTTATTCTACTCCGAGGAGGAGTGACGCAGTGATGGACAAGATTGACCGTATCCCTTTAGGGTTGCGGATATTTTATCACCCCGCTTCGTTTATCCTCGTCGCAGTAGCGACAGCTACAGCTTCCTCGTCTCGCCTTGCGGGATTAATAAAATCTCTCGCAACGCGACTGGAAGATATTATCGAGACAGGTTCCCATCAAGATAGCACATCAAGGAGATTCTTCAATTACAGATTTTTAGCAATCTCTGCAGCTAAACGTTGAACGGAGTTCGCATAGTTTATGCAACCCGAGCTTCTGCTTGCGGCGTTACCGCAATAATATCTTTTAGAGGCGGCAATTTCGCCTGCTCGGGTCTGGCTACTGGCTCCATCTTTGGCGAGTTTGGTTGCAGCCGCAACGAATGCATCTTCAATATTCCAAGGATTAGCAGGAGTGCGTCCGGTCATGCGGGAAACAGCATCTCGGTATCCCATCCAGGTAGACGGGATAAATTGAGCGGGACCCATAGCCCCTCCCCAACCCTGACCGCAAGAAACCGGTGTTTGAAAAGGGTCTTTGCCAAGTTCTGTCGTAATCTTCAAAAACAAACCCAAATCTCTGTCTGGCTTAATGCCTTTGGTATACACTTTTCCGTTAACAATACTTTGAGTTTTTCCGGTGGTAGAATCGAGTATGTAACACTTACCAACATTGTTTCCAAGTGCACTCTCCTGTTCAAGTTCAGCAATCAAAAAAGCTGGCCGAATACCTGCCCCAATAGCGGCCATCTGACCGTATTTGATTGCCTCCTCAGCTGAAATTCCATTTTGTATCAAATACCCGATTTGGCTTTTTATGGCCTCAATATCTTTTTGAGTTTTCTTTGCTAATTCTTGATATTTAGATTCTTTTCCTTGTGTATCTTTCAATAATTTAGCCTGCGCAGCCTTAGTAGCATCAATAGAACGTTTTTCTATTTCCTGTAAACGTTTTGCCTGCTCAAGTTCTGTTTGCTTTTCTTCAAGATTAGATTGATGTTGCTCTAATTCTCCTTTTAAATCTTTAATGTCATTTATGGCATTTTTTAAATTGTCTTGAGTGGTTTTAATACTGTTTAAATCATTAAAGAAATCGGACAAGTTTTGATTCTTAAGTAAAATTTCAGTTAGAGACTTCTGGTCGTTTTCATTAATAATTTTAATGTACTGACCTAGTGCATTTTTGTGCTTATTTATTTTATCTACAGCTTCTCCAACTTTTGTTTCTGTCACTCCTATTTCTAGGCTTGTTTTGTTGATAGAAACACCTAATGATTTAATTTCTAGCTGAACCTGGTTTATTTCGGCGTTCAGGCGAGCTATTTCACCCTTAAGGGTTTTAGATTGTGATCCGGCTTTTTCTGCTTCTTGTATATATCCCTCCAGTTGCCTTTGATACTCTTCTAACAGTCTGTTTTTGGCGTCTATATCATCCTGCACAGTGGCCCCAGCATAAAAGAAAGGCAAGCCTAAAAAGGCCAAAAAAACGAGGATGTGGACTTTCCTATTAACATTACCCATTATAGATAGTATACTTGCATTAATGATTAAATACAAAAAAATATCGGCAGTGATTTTTGTTTCTGTTTTAGTTTTAATTTCCTCTCTTGTCAGTACAGTTTGGGCAGCTGAACCAACCGCTCCTCCTACAATAACCGGAATAAGTCCAACAACAACTGTTCCTGATCAACCCATAGAAATTTATGGCACAAATCTTTCAAGTAGAATGACCCTCGTCTCATCAGGTGGACAGACAACTGAAGTGACAACTGGCTGGATAGAAGATTCACTAACTCTTGCTGGTTTTCAGGTTCCCCTAGATGCTCAACCTGGTTCTTATAAAATAACCATGACTAACACCAAGGGCTCTACAACCTCAACTGCCAACTTAACTATAAGAGTCGGGGGATCTGCGATTCCACCACAAGTCACGACTACCCCTCCCACACAAGGATTGCCGACAGACTTGGGTCAGCTTATTTCTCAGATATTTACATGGTCATTAGGAATATTAGGTATTTCTGTTTTTGTAATGTTTTTCTATTCTGGTTTCTTGTGGCTCACGGCGGCAGGAAACACCGCTAACGTTGGCCGAGCAAAGACTCAAATGACCAATGCCGTATTCGGAGCAATTCTTCTTTTGTCCTCATATTTAATTTTGTACACCATTAACCCTGACTTTGTAAGCAATACTGTTAATCTTCCTGGTCTGGGAACAACAACTCCTGGCACCAATCCCCCTGGTAATGGAGGCAACCCGAACAGTATTTGTAAACACGCGGGTGGAAACGCTGATTATTCAGGAAATCTTAGAGGTGCAATCAATGCTGTAATCACTGCAAACACGGGAGGAATAGCTGACGCACTCAACACTAGCGCAAATGGATTTACGATTCTTGGACTCGTAGCAGAAGAACTGAAAAAAACTGGTTTCAACGCAACAACTAATGTTAAAAATGGGAATGATAGTCCTAACCAAGGAGACCTCATCGCTCTCTGGAGATCCAGTGATACGACTGTTGAGCGATATGACGCCATCGGTGGTTCTGGTGCAGGAAATGAACCCCTAAGAAACAAAATGGGCACTGATTATGTTGGTGACATTCCTCTAAGTTGCGTATTTTAGTATGGCTTATCTTTTGGGTTTATTTTTAATCCTAACCGTAGTATTCTCTTCTGTCGGTGACGGAAATAATCTGGTTGGTAACATCTTGGGTCAAGCAAAAGATAAAGTTAGTGAAACACTTTTCCCAAAATCAGCCAGAGAGATTCTTATAGACAACATAGATTCCGATTACAAAGATATGGGCAAGTTTTTTTCGGAAACCGCTCCTGCCTTGTTGAACTCAAAAACCGTATCTGCGGAAGATAAGGCAACTATTCAAAAGGCCATTGAATCATTCAATGGCTCTAAAAGTTTAATCGAGAATTTATCTGAAATAGAAAAAGAAGATAAAGGTCTTGTGGAATCCCTAATAGACAAAGCTCTTAATTTAACGAAGACTCCTCAACCAGACCCAACCAACATCCCTCCTCAATGCAAATTGGTGTGCAGTGAGTAGAAAGCCCATCTTTCTGCTTTTATCACGGCTTCCTTTTGGACTATTTCTAGAAACTCCTCCTAATTTCTCTGACCGCCCGAAGCAACTCCTGTCGAACCATGCGGCCCCTTGGGCCGTTTTCGACATCCTCGGGTCGGTACCCAGAGAAATCGCGTCAGAGTTCCTGAAATAGTTACCAATCGTGCAGATTATGAGAAAAGCAGAAAGATGGAGCTTTCTAAATTTCAAGGTTCAACCTTGATTTCGTCAAATGCTGGGCTACGCTCAAAAATTTTAAATTAAAAACCACTACGCTGAGTGGTTTCATTCCTGCTAAAACTCGGCAATAAATTCGTGTGATGCAAGATTAATATTTGCCACTTTCCCTTGTTTTACCGCAGCTACGAATTCGTCTGCTTCGGCTTGAGTATCAAATGTGAGAGGAACGGGCAGAGTTGCCTTACAACATTCGGTAAGTTCCTCACTACAAATTACCTGACTTTTTCCACAACATCCCATCTCGATTGTAAAATTACCTTTTGCAAAAATTGTTTTGCAAGTTGGACAAACAAAACTGACTTCTCCACCATGGTCAATTATCTGGAGATTCGGTTCCAAACATTCCATTTCTTGCTCCCTCTGTCGATTATTCTTTTTCTATACTACGCCACACTTCTAATATTTGCAAACCATAGATTACACGTAACTAGTCCAGCGCTATTGCTTTTACGTCACATTGACGAAGCAAGGAAACAGATGAGGAGTCGTGACAGAAAAATGGTGGGGCGAGAGCGATCTATTGTTTTCTTGAAGACACAAAAGTCATCAAAACTCCGACAAAATTAACAAAAAAACCTGCGAATATGGTCAGGTGATTTCCGGTTATTAATCCTTCGGGCGTTTTTAGGCCTATATCTAAGTGGTGGAGAATATCAAAAAGTATTCCGACCGCTTCAATTGCCGTTCCGACTAAACTAATTTTTATTCCTAATTTAAAATTGTTCATAGTTGTTTTTTAAATTCTTCAATAATAGATATGTCTGCTGGATCAACACCATATTCTTTGGCAATATAATATGAAACCCAATCAGCCAATTGCAAAGAAGAAAATATTTTAGCAAAAACGTTGTCACCGCTTAACTCAATAGTCTCTGAATTTAATTTATGATCTTTAAATAATTTAGCCATTACTTCCATTCTTTTTAATATTCTCGGATTATCAATCCCATCTTTCAAGAAAACAAAATGGAAATTCTGGCAAAGAAGTTTAGATACCTCACCCACATGGAACCCTGCCATCTCATTATGATTTAATTCCGGGAAAACGTTTGAAAATGATGGCTTCTTAGCTGTTTCGTTAATTTTTACTTTCCAAGCATAGGCAATGGAACCATTTTTCCTTGATGAATAAATAATTGGCACAAATCCTCTTAATTTTTCGGCCAATTTTTTACCCTCTTTTTCGCAATCTGAAACGTTGATTTTAGAAATAGTCTCCAATGCCTCGTCTTGGCCTAATACTTTCAACAGAGCCCTTAAATTAAGCCCTAGGGCCATGCGTGGCTCTAGATTCCAGTCTGGCATTTCTACATAAGGAATAGTGTTCTGTCGGGCCAGTTCAAGCAATTTACCACCAACAGAAACTGCCACCACAGATAGGTTTTTACTTAATGCTAAATTAAATGCATCTAACACCTCTTCAGTGTTTCCCGAATAAGAATTTAAGACAATTAAACTGTTCTGCAGTACATTGTTCGGCAAGTCAGGCAATCCATAATCACGATGAATAATTAAATCCAATTCGGGATTAGAAACCCTCAACAAGTCCGGCGCCAAGGCCGATCCTCCCATGCCTACAAAAATAAATCTATCGAACTTTTTTAATTTTTCAGCATTAACAACCTCGGGATTGTATTTAAGTTGATTACCAAAACCTTTAATAGCTTCGTATATGTCCATGAATTAATTATAGATTAATTCATGGAAAATAAAAATCCCGTTATCAACGGGATTGGTTCTTCAGGAAAAGACGAATATATGTTTCGGGAATCATCCTGTCAGGCGTCAGGCCAAGTTTTTCAGCCTCCGAGCCAATACTTGTGGCTACAGGTGCTCGCATTTCGGTAAATTCTCCCAAACCATCAATCTTGTCCAAGGTCAGGATAATGTCACCTCTTACAAATACCTGTCTTTCTTTTTCAATGACAGCAACCTTATCAAAAACAGAAAAGAAATCAGCTTCCATTCCTTGCAGTATTGGAATACTAACCCTAGAACGAGTCAAAGCTCCACCCATCCGCCTCTTGTACATGAGATAACAGCAATTAATGTCTCCATAATATCTTAGATGGAAACACTCATCGTTTTCTAATACAGGTTGATTCTTGGGAGATAAATAAGTATCTACTTCCCGAGTAAGTCCTTGAGGGATCCAACCATTTTTCAATAGAACCTGAACACTTACACTTCCACTAAATTTAACTTCCTGGCGACCCCCATCTTGAGCAAGCATCCTTAGCAATGAAGGACTATGAGCAATAAGTTCATCCTCATCAACCTTCATTCTTTCCTTGACGGAATCAAGGACACCAGCAACAATCTCATCCCTCGTTTCAGAAATGGGCCTATCATCAGTGTTGACCTTGATCAAAGACAGGTTGGGATGTCTGTCGCTGATATACTCAAACACTGATTCCACACAATCTCTCATAAGAGTTAGGCTCTCTGGATTCATTCTTGAGCCATAAATAACATTCTTTGTGGTCCCATATTCTCTTTTCAGAGATGTCTCCACTGAGCACATTAAACAAACCACCGCATCCAATCCTTCCATCCATGGACCAGTCAGAATATACGAACGGAAATGTTCAAACTGAGCATCCGTAATATCTCCCTTTCGTCTGTGGAATTCCAACCAACACAGCGTGTCAATGAACCCGCGATTAAGAATGATGAGATGAAAATCCCTACTGGTTAACGCTTCTAAAAAATTAGAAAAAGTATACGCAAAGTGACGCATCTCATAAATATAAGGATTTGTGCGAGACATCACCCTAATTTCTTTTGTTTCAGCGCTTTCTTGTCTAATTAAGACCTGATAGCCACGACGTTTAAACCATCGGTCTAGTTCTACCAGATTACTGTCTTTACCGGCCTTATGAAGACCCATAAATTCAACAACAATCGGTTTCACGGGCACTTGGCTCTTTTTTCTCGGAGGATCAAGTTTGCCTAAAATATGTTTGGCAATATCACCAGAAACATCCGCATTCTTAAGATTAATACCACTTATAATGTCCGCCATTTCGTCTCTCTTTTTTTAAAAAATCTGACTAGAGTATCTCAAATTTTCTCTTTTTGTCAATTTAAAAAATGATTAAAAATCAAACTAAATTCTTTCCCAATGAGAATCAATGTAGGCATTGGCTTCGGATAATTTTAAAGCCGTGGTTCCGTTTCCTGTTCTTATGTAAAACTCTTCTGTATTATTGTCGTTTTTCAAATATGCAGGCTTGTGACTTGATAAAACATTCACCACACAACACTCTTTGCCATCTACATGCGACCAGTTTAATTTCACGAATTGTCTAAATTCAGCTCCTATCATGTTGTGAAAAACTTGAGTAAAATGATTTTCAAAACCATCGGCATCTTTTTTGATGAGGGAGCCATAATCAGAAGCCAAACCCACAATTGTTTTTTTATCGTCTACTCCTATTACCAAATGTCCACCCTGAGAATTAAGAAACGCAGCAATAGTTTTCATTACTGATTTTTCAAGAACTTTATTTACTGTATTTTGTCTCATGTCCCAGCGAAAAGTGCTTTTAAATTCCAAATTCTCGTGTTCGTCTTTATTTAAAAAATCTAAAACACCAGCCTTTGTGTTAATAGCTTCGGCTTCATTTTTGTTGTTAGCTGAAAATCTTTTGAATTTTAAAATTAAATCTACGTATTCTTCAGGAGTTGGGACATTTTCTAATCTAATCTTTTTATTTACATTGCTGTTTGTTAGTTCTATCGTTCCATATTTAGTAAGTTTTCCAAGAGGACTTTGACGATGACTTACTGAAATAACATTATCAAGGGGAATCGCTGTTCTGTGACGATATAAAACACCACGAGTATGCACAATCTCACCTTTGCGGATTTGAAAAGATTCCCGATACCATCGGAAAAATATAAAAAACACAATCGCCGTTTCAGCTGAAAAGATGAGCAAGGCTTCAGCAATACGAAATGATATCGTGCGAGAAATAAACAAAGAGGTATAAATTTCTCCATAATCAGCTATCGCTCCGGCAATAAAAAAAGCGACGACTGCCATGCCCTGAAGCAAAATAAAATTTTTGACGATTACTATGGGACTTTTTTTGACGATAATAGATTTATCCATTAATGACCAATCCTACCACTTTGAATTTTGATGGTAAACCCCCACAAAGTGTGGGGGTTTACCCAGACTTTCAGGTGAAATTAATTTGCCCTATATCTCTTTAATAGGAGTGAGTTAGAGACCACTGAAATTGAACTAAAAGCCATAGCAACTGAAGCAAAAATTGGATTCAAGAGAAGTCCAAAAAATGGATACAAAACCCCCATCGCAACAGGAATGAGAATTATGTTGTATCCAAAAGCCCAAAACAAATTTAGTCTTATCGTTCTCATGGTTCTTTTAGACAACTGAATGGCCATGGCCACAGATTTCAAATCTTTGTTTATCAAAGTTATATCCGCAGCCTCAATAGCCACATCAGTTCCACTTCCCATGGCTATGCCCACATCAGCCTGAGCTAGTGCTGGTGCGTCATTAACACCATCCCCAACCATGGCAACAAATTTTCCTTCGGCCTGAATTTTTTTAACCTCTGCTTCTTTTTCTTCTGGCAACACTTCAGCTAAAATTCTTTTGATTCCAACCTGACTCGCAATAGCACGAGCCGTTCTTTCGTTGTCCCCAGTTAACATAACAGGCTCTATTCCAAGTTTTACAAGAGCCTCAATCCCCTTTTTTGCACTTTCTTTTACGGTATCGGCAACAGCAATTAAACCGACCAGTTTGTTTTCAAATCCGAGCATCATTACAGTTTTACCACCTTCTTCTAGTCTATTATTTTCGGTCTCATAAGCACTCACTTCAATTCCTTCTTTTTCTGCTAATTTTTTATTGCCGAATATTATTTTTCTATCATCCACAAAACCCTCAACCCCATGGCCAGGAATTGCTTTAAAGTTTTTAATCGCAACGCTGGAAATGTTTTGCTTTTCAGCTTCTCGGATAATACTGTCCGCCAAAGAGTGCTCTGATCCTTTTTCAAGAGAAACAGCCAATTCCAATATTTTTTCTTTACTCAAATCAGATGTGGCAATAACATCTGTAACCTCCGGCTTACCATTAGTCAGTGTGCCAGTTTTGTCAAAAATTACAGTGTTAATTTTATGGGCAATTTCTAAACTCTCTGCATCTTTAATCAATATGCCATGCTCTGCCCCCTTACCCGTCCCAACCATAATCGCCGTAGGCGTTGCTAGTCCCATAGCGCACGGGCAAGCAATTATCAATACCGTAACAGCACTTAAGATGGCTCTGAGCAAAACTGGTTCTGGTCCAAAATCGTACCACACGACAAATGTGGCGATAGCCAACATGATAACAATGGGAACAAAATAAGAAGAAACTAAATCTGCCAAACGCTGAATAGGAGCCTTACTACCCTGAGCCTCCTGAACCATTTTAATTATCTGGGCCAACATCGTGTCCGAACCAACTTTGGTGGCCTTAAAAATAAATGTACCAGTCTTATTAATGGTTGCCCCAACGACAATGTCATCTTTTGTTTTGTCTACAGGAATACTTTCTCCAGTTATCATTGATTCATCAATAGACGATTCACCTTCAATAATTATTCCGTCTACAGGAACTTTTTCTCCAGGTCGAACTCTTATCAAATCTCCCATAACGACTTCGCTGATAAGAATATCTAATTCCTGCCTGCCGGCAGGCAGGTCTTTATTATCTCTTATCACTCGAGCGGTTTTCGCTTGTAAACCAATAAGTTTTTTAATAGCTTCAGAGGTTCCCGATTTGGCCTTGGCCTCAAAATAGCGACCCAAAAGAATCAATCCAATAATAATCGTGGCCACATCAAAGTATGGCATCGGCTCAACGCCAATGTTTTCAACAATTTGCGGAAACATGGTTACAAAAACTGAATATCCATAAGCAACCGTAGTTCCAATAACAACAAGGGTGTCCATGTTTGCGGTCCGATGCTTCAACGCTGGAATGGTTGCCCGATAGAAAATCCATCCCGCCCAAAACTGAACTGGTGTTGCCAAAATTAATTGAATCCAGAAATTTTTTAAGATTGATGGGGCTGTATCCATCAAAGCAGGAAAGCTTCCCCATAAAACCAAAAAACCTAACCCCAAACTCACAATCACTCTTGTGCGTAAATCATTTAATTCTTTTTGTTTTTCTACACACTCCTGATCTTCAGAACGAAATTCTTCTTTAATAAATGCCTTATAACCAACATTGGCCACCGCTGAAATTAATTTATCATCCGTCGCCTTGTCTGAATCATATACAATCGTGGCTTTTTCGGTTACCAAATTAACATTTGCCTCCGATACGCCTTCAGTATTTTTTAGTGACTTCTCAATTATCAAAACACACGAGGCACAATGCATCCCTTTAATTGAGAAAGTTTTTTTAATTTTATTCATGGTTATATTTATTCGGTTACAATAATTTTACCGTGAAACATGTTCATCCCACAGGTAAAATTAAACTCTCCCGCCTGTTTGGGAGTAATTTCAATTTCAACTTTTTTATTGAGTGGCAAATATTTTCGTATCTTGAAATCTCCCAACACAACTTCTTCTAAGCAACTCGAGGGGTCTTCGCGAGTAAAGTTAAGTTTCATGGTTTTTCCTTTTGGTATAGAAATTACATCGGGGATATATCCACCCTTAACGGTTATGTCTATTGAACCAGAAGCTATAACCTTGTTTTCTTTCTTTAAAAGAAAAAACCAAAACACAAAAATCATACCGACAACTCCTGATATTGTAATAATAGTTTCGTTCATCCCGCACTTATCGAGCATTGAGCTTTCCTATGCAGCTGAATTAGATGCACAATCCTCGATTATTTAATTAATTCATTATATCCCGCATCTTTGACGACACCTATCACGCTGCATATGCTCAATAAGTGCGGGATTCATATAATTTGTTTTATTAATTAATTACATTAATTACTCCCGTGTACATACCCATTGAGCAACTGAATTTAATTGGGCCTGTATTTGTTGGGGTAAATTCTATTACATTAATTCCCTCTTGTAGGCTGGTAAAAATATTGAACTTCGGAATCAGAAAGCTTGCTGAACAAGAATAAAGATTAGTCGCATTCACAAGCAATTTAACAGGAACATTTACTTTTACCGTGACCTTGTTTGGAGAGTATCCATTACCAAATTGGGTTATTTTTACAACCTGCTTTCCATCTTCAAATATTCCACTTACCTCTTCCTGTTTTGGAGTGCTTGGAAAATTCAAGACAATTCCGGTTAAATTATAGCCATAGGAAATATTTAGTACCCCCAAAACCATAACTACCAGTCCAGCAAATTTAAAGAAGTATCCCTTGAACCAACCTTTTATGACAGAGGTTATTCCTCCTATCCCCAAAAGTCCGGGCATCGTCCCCAAAGCGAACAAGCCCATAATAAGAGCTCCTCTGGTAAAACTACCGGTACTTACGGCATACAACTGCATTGCTTGAGTAAAACCACAGGGCAAAAAGAAGGTTGCCGCTCCAGATAAAAAAGAATCTCTGTGTCTATATTCTTGATTTTCACGATTTATGCCAAAAAGTCGACTAAGACCTTTGGGCAAAGTAAAACTTTTTAAGCGTGGAAAAATCTCAATGAGTTTTAGTCCCAAAAACAACATAACCACTCCCACTAACACTATCAACGTCCCTAAAACTGGACTTGAGAAACGAAACACTGAACCAACCAGACCAATTACGCCACCTAAAAGAAGATAGGAGGCCATGCGTCCCGCATTGAAAAACAAATGGGGACGAAATTTTTGAACCGGCGTAGCCTCTGGATGCAAAGCGGCGTGTCGAGCAGAAATACCAAGAACAATTCCTCCAACCAAAGCCATGCAAGTAGAAATTCCAGCGGTTAGACCAATCAAGAGAACTACGACCAATCCTGGCGAATCACTAAACCCATAACTCAAATTAAATAATCCAAATATTTTCATTAGAAAATAAATGAACAACAAAACTCCGCCGGCAAAGAATAATTCTATGTAAGTCATGGAATCTTTGGACAAAAAAGATTCTTTTAATCCTATCCCCATACTATATCCAGAATCTTCTATCGCCTTTCTAATTTGTCCATCAGAAATGTTTTGCTGATTGTAGTAAACCTTAACAATGCCTTTGTGATAATTAACATCAACCTTTTTAACTCCTTGAACCTTGGAGACGATATTGTCTTCTACCAATATCTCACAGGAACGACAATGCATGCCTTTTACGTTATATGTCTTTTTATTCATTTTGCGTTGAATTGCCCAATTTGGGACAAATAATTAAATCTTACCGAAAAGAGAATCCCCCGATTACTAAAAACGAGGCGGGAGAAATATTTCTTCATTATAAAAAGTTCCGAGAATAAGTTCCTTGTTGATTATTTGTGTGGTTAAAAATACAACAAACATAACCGACACTGATGTCATTATAAAAAGACTGGTCATGAGTATGTGACAGGCTTGTTCAGAACAGCTTTCATGAAAACCCAAAAGAGCCACTAGGGGGATGGCGACAAATAAGGCGACTAGTAAAATTGTGAGCGATTTAGACATTTCTTATACCCTATCAATGTTAAACCTAATTATACTCAAAATAGTGCTTAATGCCAATTTTGTGGTAAAGTGGTGAAGATATGAAAGACCCCAAATTCCCAATGCGCATAAACCAGTATCTTGCTTGGCAAAAGCACTCTACCCGCAGAGGCGGAGATGAGCTTGTCCAAAAGAAGCAGGTTCTAATCAACGGAAGATTTGCAGAACTTGGAGACAAGGTTAACGAGAAAGATATTGTGGAAGTATTAAAAAGCAAGAAGCCTACAGGCTATCTTTATTTTGCTTACAATAAGCCCGTAGGTGAAACAACAGATACTCCAATCTTTCTCAATAAAGACATATTTCCTCTTGGCCGATTAGACAAAGATTCTCATGGTCTAATGCTCCTAACAAATGATGGAAGAGTCACCGACAGACTTCTTAACCCTGAATATGCCCATGAAAAAGAATACGTAGTTTCAACTAAAGAAAAACTAAGAGCCAACTTCAAACAAAAAATGGAGGCGGGTGTGGACATAGAAGGATATAAGACAAAAAATTGTAAAATTGAAATCGTGAATGACTTTACTTTCAGAATAACCCTAACCGAGGGCAAGAAACATCAAATCAGAAGAATGTGTGTTGCTCTTCATAACGAAGTTCGAGATCTCAAGAGAACTAGAATAATGAATATTCGTCTAGAAAAACTACCCCCTGGTAGTCATAGATCTATCGGCGGAGAAGAACTCAAAACCTTTCTAAAAAGTTTAGGACTCTAGTTGCCTATTCGTAACGCAAAGCCTCGATGGGGCTCTTCATAGATGCTCGACGAGCTGGATATATACCAAAAATAAATCCTATTACAGTAGAGACTCCTACGCCCAACAATGCACCCGACCAAGGTGAAGAAAAAGGGAAATTCAGTCCGGCAAATTTATTAATTAAAATAGTTCCTGCATAACTTATTAATGAGCCTGAAATAATTCCGATAATACCTCCGCTTGCTGTTAAAATTATCGCCTCAACCAAAAACTGGAAAAGAATATCCTTGTTTTTAGCACCCAAAGCTTTTCTGAGTCCTATTTCTCTTGTTCTCTCAGTTACAGAAACAAGCATTATATTCATTATTCCCACCCCTCCGACAACCAAAGAAATTCCAGCTATTGAAGCAAGGAGAATGGTAAGCATATCGGTTATTTGAGTAAAAGTTTTAGCAGCCCCCTCTGGTGTTTGTACATAAAAATCAGCAGTTTGGCCCTCTTCCAGACCATGACTATCTCTTATTGTATTCCTCACACTTTCAACCATGTCTGATAAAAGAGAAGAATCTGCGGTTCTGATAATTATTCTTTGAATGTAATCATACCCCAAAATATACTGCTGAGCCGTTGTGTAAGGAGTTATGACAACTTTGTCGTAATCCAAAAACAAAGACTGTCCCTTAGGCTCAAGAACCCCGATAACACGGTATGACCTGTCTTTTATTTTAACTTTCTCACCAACAGCATCCGACTCTCCAAAAAGTTCTTCCTTAACTTTTGAACCCAGAACAACAACAGCTGATTTTTGATCCACATCCTCATCATTAATAAATTCCCCATCTGAAAGTTCTAATTTATCTATAGTCTGATTGCCAGGAGAAGCACCCAAAAGAGATCCATAGAATTCTTCGGACTCAAAAAACACATTTGCTGGTCCAAAAACAAAAGGCACAATTAAATCAGCTTCTGGGACATTGATCTTGTTGCGAAGAGCAATAACATCTTTATCGTGCAAAGAATCAGTAAGCACACTGCCCTCACTAAAATCTCCTTCTTTCCCTGGTATTACAAAAATATTATTAGAACCAAAACTTTCAAGCTCTCCAAGAATAAACCCCTGAGCACTTCCACCGAGGGAGGTAACTATTGTAATAGCGGCGATACCAATAACTATCCCGAGAACAGTAAGCATTGTTCTTGCTTTATGTGTCGTAAGCCCCGATATCGCCATTTTTAGAATATCTTTAAAATCCATAATTTATTTCATGAGACCTGAACCAACCAATCTCCTGTTGGTTACAAGCTGATCCAACTCAATTTTTCCATCTTTTACCCTTATCATTCTTTTAGCAGATTGGGCCACATAGGTTTCATGGGTAACAATAATGATTGTGTGGCCTTGATCATTCAGTTTTTGTAAAAAATCTAATACCACTTCACCTGATTTTGAATCCAAGTTGCCAGTTGGCTCATCGGCAAAAATAACTTTAGGGTTATTCACAAGAGCACGAGCAATGGCAACCCTTTGTTTTTGCCCTCCCGAAAGTTTTGAAGTTTTATAATCGGCTCGATCCTGAAGACCCACTAACTCAACCAAACCAGAAGCAATTCTTGTTCTTTCTGGTTCTCTTATGCCAGCATAAACGAGAGGCAATTTAATATTTTCTAAAACCGAAATACGAGGAAGAAGGTTAAATGCTTGGAACACAAAACCCATTTTATTATTCCTAAGGTAAGCAAGCTCATCATCGCTATAGTTGTCCAACAACTTACCCTCAATCAAATACTGACCCGATGTTGGTCTATCTAGACAGCCAAGAATCTGAAGGAGCGTTGACTTGCCCGATCCTGAAGGACCAACAATCGCAACAAATTCTCCTTCTTCAATACTAATACTGATATCATCAAGACCGACAGTTTCTATTTCATTGTCGTGATATATCTTAGTTAAATTTTTTATTTCAATAAGAGAGGGCATCTTTAAATTATTTCACCGAGGATTTATTGACAACGTTATCTCCAATTTTCAAACCAGACAGTATTTCTGTTTTGCCATCAGAACCTCTTAACCCTGTTTCCACAGGAACCTCAACCACCTTTCCTTCTTTAGTGGATGCCACAACCGCAAGGTTTGCTAAGTTATATGAAGCATCTTTTTGGGAAACATAAATTCTCACAAATTTCTTTCCATCTTTAGTTATAATATCTCGACTTGAAACGTAGACAACATCATCCTTTTTATTGGTTTGAATTTCAGCATCGGCAGTGAGACCTGAAAGTAGTTTGGGATTATTTTCATCAAATTCCAAGGTTACCTTGTAGGTTGCAACACTATTCATGACTTGTCCTGCTGGATCAATGTGAACAACTTTAGCCTTTAACTTGTAATCTTTTCCATAAGCATCTAATGTCACTGTCGCATTATTTCCAATTTTAATTTTAGCAATATCGGCCTCTGATATGTTTGTTTCAATTTGAAACTTAGCATCTCCAACAATAGAAGCGACGGGGCTTTGTGGGGAAACAAGCTGACCAACTTTTACATCTATATTAACCACCATTCCATTAAACGGTGCCCGAATTGAATATTTGGCCAAATTATCAAGAGCATCTCTTACGGCAGATTCGCTCTGCCTTACAATGTTTTCCTGACTGGCAATATCAAGAGGATTGCTCTGTTGTTCTGTATCCAATAATCTTTGCGAACTTGCCAATGCTTGCTTATTAGAGGTTATGGAGTTTTGAATGTTTGTAAGACTCGTTAAATGAGAGTTTAGTTGGTTTATATATCTTACGACCTCAGATTGATATGATGCTATTGGGGATGGTATTGGTGCAGAAGAATTATTATCTCGTAAATTATCTACGGTGGTATCAAGCACTATCTGCTCATCTCTTGCTACTTGAGACATTTTTTTGACTGTTTCTAGTGTCTCATTTATAAGTGCTATTAAAGCTTCTGGAGATGATGATCTTGTTGTGTTGTTATAATGCTCAAGATTAACTTCGTAAGACTTATCGGCAACATTATATTCATCAACCGTTTTTTTCAACAAAAAATCCATGACTTCTTTATCATTGCCAAGTGCTAAGTTTAAATAACCATTAACATTAGAATTGCCTGATTCTATTTTATTATTATCGAGAAGCACACCTTTTATGCCTGAAATGGTGGCTGGCAAATCAAGAAAAGAATCGGAAACTTCATTAAACCCATTTTGATAAGCTGTATCAAGATTGTTTTGAGCAGTAATTATTGTATCCAGAATCTTGGGAATATCGTTTTGATTATTCAATCGGAGTTTGCTCAAAGCTATTTTTGCATTCTCAAGATTAAGCTGAGCATCCCTAAGCGTTTTTTGAGCATCGCTGGCATTGAGTTGAGCAATCAGAGCACCAGAATTTACTTTCTGACCATTTATAAAAGCCACGTATGACACCTTACCACCTTTTTCAAAAGAAAGATCAACAAACTGAGAGGAGACAACTCTGCCCGACACACTTACCTCCTGAATCACCGAACCTCTTTCAATCGCCTTTGCTTTATAAACCTCTTTCTCTGTGCGTCCAAAAGAAAACCACCCCAAAAGAAGAATGGCGATGGCAATAGTAATTGAGGTTTTTTTATAAGTTTTTAGAAATCTCCAAGATTTAATTATTAAGTTTTTCATTTTATTTATCATAGTCACTTATTATAACACATTTTAACAAATTTCACAAGCAGGAAGCGCTTAAATACAGAAACGCCCTCAGCCACACAGCTGAGGGCGTTTAATGATAGTTTAAAAATTTACTGGAGCTTCTCGTCTATTTTTTTCTTAAATGCATCAAAGCTTAGTCCCCCTTCAAATTTTTCTCCGTTAATGAAAAATGTCGGTGTTGAGTTAACACCAAGGGCTCGGGCATCGGAAAGATCTTTTTCAATAACATCCTTAAACTTATTCTGACTAACGGAATCCGCAAATGCCTTAACGTCTAATCCGAGCTCTTTAGCATAGCTGGCAAACATTTCTAATGCTTTTGGGTTTCCAGACCACTCGTTCTGGTGCTCATAAAGCATGTTGCCCATTTCCCAAAATTTTCCTTGGGCTCCTGCGGCCTCAGCTGCCTGGGCAGAAATCATACCATTGGCATGTTGAGGAAGGGGAAAATTTCTGGAAACAAAATTTACGTTTGGGTTTTCTTTGTAGATGTTTATAATCCTTTGAATAATAGGATTGGCATAAGCACATGCCGGACATTGATAGTCGGCAAACTCAACAATGTTTACCTTGGCCTCTTTGGTACCAGTCATATGACTTCCTTGACCAATTAGCAAATTGGAATCAGCAATTGGTTTGGATTCGTTGCTTGTATTGTAAATCAAGAGTGCAAACAAGGCGAAAAATACAATACCGATACTTGAAATAATTTTAGTTTCTTTGGACATGTTTTTTATGAATTAATAATGTTGCTGTAATTATAATAGAAGCAAAAAGTGCTAAGAGGGGTATATCAATAAAACCCAACAAGCTTATGTACCTTGTAACACATGACACACCAAAAGTACAAGGCGTTAAACTTGCTGATATGACACTGTAATACAGTAAATTCTGATATAAAGCCATGGCACCACCTATGACACTCAGCGGTAATGCGTAGTCATAAAAATGCCTGTCTTTTTTTATGATTCCCATGCCTATAATCAGTACCAACGGATATAAGACAATTCTTTGATACCAACAAAGAGAACAAGGAGCAAGGCCTAAAACTTCACTGAAATATAAACTACCAACCATTGAAAGTACGGCTGTAATCCAAGCAATGTATAAAATATTATCCTTAATAAATTTTATCATAACGATTATGTTAATATTATACACTTTTTAAATATTTTTTCCACAAAACAAAAAGCATCTCTGTGTAGAAATGCTTTTTGTTTTAAGTGTCCTATTTGAATGGGTTTTTGCCTTGAATAACTCTCCACAGAACCATAATGACAGCCGCAACCAACAAAAGATGGATGAGCGCCCCAAGTACTGGAAAAATAATGAATCCCAAAAACCATACTGCCACCAAAACAATTAGGATAGTCATGATCATATTCATATGTTTACTATTTAAATAATTAATTTATTTATTAAACCGTTTAACAAACCAGCCCAAGAAACTAAACTGACCTTCATGATCTTTAGCAAAAGTCTCAGTTTTTGTTAAGGTTGCCTTAAGTGCATCTATTTGCTTCTGAAGGTCGGCTTTAACATTAAGATCGGTAGTTCGTTCTATGGCCTTAGTGAGTCGGTCAATTACATTTTGGGTTTTAACAAGCTCACTTCTAAGAGCACCCAAATTTTTGTAATCTGTTCCTATGAATACTGTCCTGAATTTACCAACCGTATCTACCTTGTCCATTGCCTCTTCAATTTTCTTTGATGAATCTTCCTGTTCTTTGGCAATTTTACTAACCTCCTGACCGATATTGCTATCTCGACCAGCAACCTTTTTTAATTCAAGAACAATTTTGGAAACTTCACTAACACGCTCCTTGCCCTGTCCCCTTGAGGCGCTATCTGCAAAAACAACAGAAGAAGCCAAGAAAACTAAGGCAAAAACGACCGCAAATACTGAGTATTTGCCATACTGACCATACTGACCATACTGACCATATTGTGGTTTATTCATATGTCCATTATACCCCTTTATTCACAAGATAGACAATCAGGTTTTATTAAATTAAATCCCAAAAAATCCCACCTAAGGGTGGGATTTACTTTTTAATCAACTTGCTTGTGTAGCCATTCTTTATATTTCTGGACCATATCTTCAAAACTTATGGAATTGTCGGCAACCAACTCCTTCCCATGAACCATCCTTATCTCAGCGTTGAGGTTCACTGGACCAGTTCGGCCTAAAACTAGTTTCAATCTTTCGGTTCTTTTTTTTGCTCTCGCAATATAATCGTCAATATTCATAGTGACATCTTCAATAAATGCCTCCGGAGAAAGCTTCTTGCCAGTAGCTATCCTGACAAATTCAGGGAAAAGTTTTGAGGAACCAAGCTTCCAGACATTAGCCATTTCATCACCCACGCTGGGATTGTCTACAACATACCCATACTTTTTGTAGAAATACTGTCTCCACTGACTAAGCGCTAATATTGCTAAGCCATATGAGTGATAGTAGGCCGAACTTTCCCAATCATAGATGTGAGGAACGGAGAGAATCAACAAAGTATCCTCGCTATAATCTGTATACTTCCGACTCACTTCTTTGGCTATTTCTATCACTTTTTCAGAAGTAAGGTCCGTTTCTTCATAAACCCTCTTTTCAAATTCAGACACCATCATAATGTGATTAAGACCAAGTGGTGACAATATTCTAACTTGTCTGGCTTTCCTCTCAAACAATTCAAACGGATAAGAATCTCCGTCTTTATTTTTTAAGTATCTAATCTTCCACTCAATGCTTGAAAACATGGTGTCCAAAAATTGACTATGAGTTTCTGCCCATGCAATAGATGCGGGTGGCCATTCTGTGTTAAGGCATACATCTACCTGTTCACTTGCAAGACGATCAGCCGCGTGTCCTCCCTCATGAAACAAGGTTTCCATTCCCTGCGAACCTGCTCCAGGCTGACCATAAACAACATTACAAGTAAAATTAGCAGCACCAGGGTTACGTTTTCCGTCATTGAAATTTACGATACTTGGGTAATGACAAAAACCATTATTATACTTGCCTTGTCTGTCTAGTAAATCAAGCTGAAGTTTTCCGCCCCTATAGTTAATTCCGAGAGACGCAAAGGACCTGCCCCAAAGCATTAATGCTTCATCGAAATTAAAATAGGGATCTTCTTCAAGAGTAAAACTACCACTCATCATGAAACCAAAATTCCATGGTTTTCTTAATCCGGGCTTAGTTGCCTCCAATTCTCTTAGGTCTTCAAGGGCGTATTTAGTTCTTTCGTAAATCTCTCCAAAGACGTCAAACACGTCATTCTTGGTCATTCCTTCACTTAAATAAAGCTTGTAGGCATAAAAATCGTCATAGCCTAATGCCTTGGCAAATTGATTGCGCATATTCACCAACTCAACATATTCCTGAACAGCATCAAGAGACATGTTTTCCAAAGCACCAAAGCACGCCTTTCTTACGTCCTCATCAGAATTAGTTCTCATTATCATCCTCATTTTTCCCTTTGAAGCGGGAATAAATTCACCAGTCTTGGGATCTTTATAGCCCTCAACTCTTGTGGCAAATTTCTTGGCAACCTCTCCCTCAAGAGTTGCAATTTTGTCCCTCAATGAAGTTAATCCCGGTGGTGTTTGATACATCTGAAAGAAGTTTTGCCAAACTTTTAATCGTTCGCGCTCCTGAATAGTAAGACTGGAAGTGGTTAAAACCTCTTTTACGAGGTTCAGATTCCCCGCGTCAGATCTAAAAAGATCTCTCGCCTTTTCCGCTTCGTTCATTGCTTCTTCTACTGAATGGTCGCCCATCTTGAAAGTCCAAAACAACTCTTCAAATTTTTGATGGAGTTCGGTGTAAGTTGAATTTAAGTTTTGTAGTAGACCTTGAGGATTAGAAGACATGGAACACACTTCTTTTCTTATTAAAATACTGAAAAATATTATATATCATTACACCAAATCCACAAGCCAGCAGCGTACTCAAGAGTTCTTAATCCAATCTTTCTGTTGATTGTGAAAGGCTAAAACAAGGCAGGCCTCTCGGCCTGTTTTGTTTTAGCTAAACATTAACCAAATTCGTCTTTTAAAACTTAATCCTTAAGAAATCCCTCCAAAAATGCCACGATAGAATATTCACCATCAAAATCACCCTCGATCATTTCATGGCCCTCACGAGGAGTACTGCCTTTAAGTTGATGATAGCATCGATATTGCTGATAGTCGGGATTATTTTCCTTTATTTTTTCTGCAAAGGGAACCATTTCCTCATGAAAATCTAACACATCCATGCGTTCTTTTATTTCTCTCAGCAAGCGAGTTATTTTGTCTTGTGTTGATTCTGGAGAAGGAGGACTTTGTTGTAATTTTTCATTCATGTTTTTCTTCTTACTTAAAAATCTATCTACAAATATAATATCATATTTAACAACATGGCACTACCAAGTGGAACTAAGATGTTGTCGTCTAGTATGAAAGAAAAATGATCTAATATTGCCACAAATAGTGCTCCCATGAGCAAGGTGTTAAGTGGCAAAACGAGTGATGTCAGAGATTGAATGAACAAGCCAGCCACCAGGGAAATGGTAAAAATAACAATGGCTCCGGCAATGGTTTTGTGCCCAAGAATGGGTTGTTGTGGCAAGAAACTAATCATTTTACTGAACGGGGCAAAAGTATCGCTCAATATAAAAAACGTTAAACTTATTACGGCAATTTCTTTGGGAAATAAACTAATTACCACAAGCGCACTAAACAAGAAGATACTATATCCCGACAATCGCCTTTCCTCTTTTGTCCGCGCAAATGTTTTTAATTCTAAGTATTTTTTATTAAGAGTTGGAATTGTTAATCTGACCACATCAACCAAAACAGCGACCCCAAGAAAAATAACTACCACCTTGGTGACGATAGTGGTTGAAATTACAATTAGACCCAAAGGGAATATCAAGGCGCCAAGTTTTAACAAATGCCTCATTGGCAATATCATTTTAACGGTAGCGACCTTAATAGAATAAACAATAAACCCAATAACCAATAATAATGCGTAAATTGATTGCGTAAAGAAAAGAGTGACAAAACATAGTCCCGCCAATGAAGCCACGCCCTTTCCTCCTCTGAATCCAATATAAGACGGTGCAATATGCCCAACCACTCCAGCCAATCCAACAAGAATAGCCATGTCTGGGCTAAGCCAACTTAGGCTTAAATAATAAACAACGGGTGTTTTTAAAAAATCAAAAATTCCGGCAAAAATTCCATAGACTGGTCCGATAACAAAATACGTATTAGTGGCTCCGGTGTTGTGGTTTCCGTAATTCCTAATATCAATTCCCTTGACCACACTGCCAAAAAAATAACCCGGCGATAGTGAGCCGACTAGATATCCTAAAATAATAAGAGAATAAAATGTTAACACGATATGTTCTTATTCTAATTTTTACTACAAATTAACGCAAGCAAAATGCCAACATTTAAAAACCCCCTTTCTCGGGGGTTTTTAAATTAGTCTAGGAAGGTGAGAGCTTTGCCTCGCTTATCAGCTCGGCCGGTTCGGCCTATGCGATGGACGTAATCGTCATATGTTGCAGGTAAGTCAAAATTTATTACATGACTAACATCAGCGATATCAAGACCTCGAGCAGCGACATCGGTTGCGACTAGAATCTGAATGAGACTAGACTTAAACAAACTAAGCGCTTTTTGGCGTTGAGATTGATTTTTGTTGCCATGAATAGACTCGGCCTTAAATCCTCGTCTGGAAAGAGTCTGTGAAAGACGTTCTACGCCATGTTTAGTTCTTCCAAATATAAGCACCTTGCTGAAATCTGAGTGAGCCAATAATTCATGAAGAATTTCTACTTTATCTTTTCCATCTGCACGAATAACATCCTGCTCCACATTTTTTGAAGTGTCTCTTGTTTTTACTGAAATTCTAATAGGCTGACGTAAAAATTCAGCAATAAGTCTATCAATATCGCGTGAAAGAGTAGCCAAAAAGAATAGTTTTTGTCTTTTTTTTGGCATTCCCGCCATTACAAAACGCATGTCATTGATGAATCCCATATCAAGCATTCTGTCTGCTTCATCCAAAACAATGGTTTTGAAATCAGAGAGACGAATAAATCTGCGCTCAATAAGATCTTTCAATCGTCCTGGAGTACCGATTATAAAGTTATAATTACTTCTTAAATGTGAAATCTGGCGACCAATACTGGCCCCTCCCACGCAGCAAACTGAAAAGATTCTCATTCCTTTTGTAAAACCCTGCAGTTCATCTTCTATCTGCAACGCAAGTTCTCTGGTAGGAACCACGACTAAAACCATTTCTCTGCGATTTAAAACAACTTTGTTTATTAACGGTATTAAGAATGCCGCTGTTTTTCCTGTACCAGTATTGGCAATTCCAACGACATCAGAACCGCTCAAAATGTGAGTGATAGCTCTATCCTGAATAGGAGTTGGGGTAATATAACCCTTTGAAGCAATGGCTTTCTTTACGGTTAAATCAACATTAAAATCCTGAAAATTATGCTCAGGAACGAAATGCTCAATTTCTTCGGTAATTACCGCTTTGTTTATGAATAGTGCTGGATTTATATAGTCTCCAGTATTCTTTTTGCGACCACCAAAACCGGAAGAGTTTCCCCCTCTTTTAAATGTTGGCCTGCCAGAAGATGTTGTTTTAAATCTTCTATTACTAAAATTTCTTGTAGACATACTTGTTTTTAACATTGGAAAACCCAACTACGGTCAAAATTAAAATACGGACCGTATTGTCTCATGAGTTTCCAGATAAAGTTTTGAGGACTTTGCCGTAGGGTACAAATACCCTATAAAACCCGAAGAGATTTAGTTATATATAGAGTATATATCAAAACCCCCTTTTTGTCAACTAGAACCTACTCTGTGGTCTGACCGTCAAAGTGTTCCGTCATACGGCGACTGCTCCTTTCGCTTTGCTCAAGGGTTGCTTCACTGGCTTCTGCCTCTGCTTTGGTGACGTGGATAGTGCCGTCTTTATGATTGGGTGGAGAATAGACGGTATAGAGTTTCATCTCTTCTGTTTCAGAAGTATTGATGATATTGTGCTTAGTCCCAGCTGGAACTACAACACAAAAACCATCAGATAGTTCGTACTCAACGTCATTCAAAACAGTTTTACCTTGTCCTTTCTCTACTCTTATAAATTGATCTAATTGATGAATCTCCTCACCTATTTCTTCTTTGGGCAACAAAGACATCACCACCAACTGACTGTTCTTGGTGGTATACAAAACTTTTCTAAAGTTTTTATTGTCCAATGAATCCTTTTCAATATTTGTTACAAATCCCATATTTTTGTTGTCACATTTAAAAATCCGACAAATTAACTGGCCAACCAACCGCCGTCTACATAGAAAGTGGCACCGGTTACATAACTCGCTTCTTCTGATGCCAAAAATACAACCATTGCAGAAACCTCTTCGGGTTTTCCAATCCTCTTAAGTGGAATACTTTTTGATAACAACTCACTATCTTCTTTTGGTAATTCTTTTCCTGGCTCGCGAACCATTGGAGTATCAATCATGCCTGGTCCGATAGCGTTTACATTTATACCATAGTCAGCCAACTCAATCGCTAACGCCTCAGTCATTCCTATTATTCCCCCTTTTGAAGCGACGTAGTGCGTACTGCCAGGAAACCCTATTCCGGTACCGCCAGATGCTATTGAGGCAATATTAATAATTCTTCCCCATTTGTTTTTTAACATTTCTTTAGCTGCACGTTGAGCACAAAGAAACTGACCCTTAAGATTCACATCGATTGTTTGTGTCCACTCCTCTTCAGTCATTTCCAACACTGGCTTTGGAACAAATATCCCCGCATTGTTTACAAGAATATCCAGTCGGCCATATTTTTTAATAACCTCATCAAAAACTTGGTCAACCTCAACCTTACTGGTAACATCCATTCCAAAACACACTGCCTCGCCTCCTTTTGAAGTTATCTCATCAACAACAGCCTGACATCCTTCAATTGTTCTGTTAGTAACCACGACCTTTGCCCCCTGTCCTGCTAATGCTAACGCGTGAGCCTTGCCCATTCCTTGACGTGCACCTGTAACCAAAGCGACTTTGCCATTGAGTTCAAACATAATTTTAATAAATTAACTAATTATTATTTTAATTATATACCCTTTTTCTTGTCTCTGAAAAGACGAGCGGAATTAATCAATGGCAGGAAATCTGAAGCAAAATTATAAAACGCAGCCAACGCCGGACCAATAAATCCCATAAAGACCAAAGCAAATCCTATGACATTGGATAAGACCCAAATTATCATATCTCCACGAATCACTGACATTGTTTTTCTGCCCAACAAAATCGTCTCTGGCAACAAATCAAGTTTGTCTGTGAGAATAATCACATCAGCAGCCTCAATCGTCACTGCCGCGCCAGCTCCTCCCATACCTATTCCAACATCGGCTCTTGCAAGAGATGGGGCATCATTGATTCCATCTCCAACCATGGCAACAATTTTATTTTGACCAAGTAATTTTTCCAATTCTTTCTCCTTTGTTTCTGGTTTCATTTCAGACACTACTTCTGAAATTCCCATTTCTTGGCCAACATTGTTAGCAATATTTTTCGCATCTCCAGTAAACATTGATATCCGATTTATTCCGATTTCTTTAAGTTTAGCAATGCTTTCTTTTGCCTCAATCCTTGGCATGTCTCGCACTAAAATATAACCCATAACCACTGTCCCATTAATTACAACGTTAGCAGGCATGACTTCTTGTTTGGTCAAATTATCCATTTCTTCTTTGATAATTTCCGGATTGGCTACTTTGCTTTTCAAAAGAATATCCGAATTACCAATAAAAATATCTTGGGATTGATATGTGGCTGAAACACCCATGCCCTGAATAGAAGAAAACGAATCGGGGTCAGGAATGTGTCCAATGCGAATAATCGCTTCTTTGAAAATCGCCCGTCCAGCTGGATGGTCTGATAATTTTTCTGCGATACCAGCCAAGTTCCAAAACTCCTTTTCCGGAATATTATTTTTAATAACAACCTTTCCAATACGCAAATCCCCATAAGTAAGAGTGCCCGTTTTATCAAGAACAACAGTGTCTACTTTAGAAAGCACATCCAACCATTCACCGCCCTTTATGATTACCCCTCTTTTAGCAGCCCTTCCAATAGCCGCTGTCATAGCTAGTGGTATTGCCACCGCCATATCATCAGCGCACGCGACCAAAAACAATGAGGCAGTGAGTATAATGTTACGAGTAACAAAATAAGTAACGATTCCCAAAACAAGAATAATGGGCAGAAAAATTTTAGCAAATTTATCTGCCGTCTTTTCAGAACGAGATTTATGTTTTGTTGCTTCTTGAATAAGAGAGGCGATACGCTCAATCGTAGAGTCCTTGCCCACCCTCGTGGCTCTTATCTTTATAGTTCCTGTTAAATTTAAAGTTGAACCCAAAACATCATCTCCCACACCTTTTTTAACTGGTAAAGATTCGCCAGTAACAAGTGATTCGTTTATTGTCGCCTCACCAAAAATAATAATTCCGTCTGTGGGAATTTGTAATCCTTCCCTAACAATCAAAACATCACCCGCCCTTATATCTTCCACTCGAACCTCTTCCGTGTTTTCTCCAATTTCTCTGAACGCTTTAATTGGTTTAAGACGCATTAACTCCTCTACTGCCCGATTTTTTCTGGAAACAAGTTGCCAATCAAGAACATAAGCAAAAAGAAGCATTAGAATTATAAACGCGGAAGAACGAATTTCGCCGGCAGCAAAAGAAACAACTAAAGCAAATGCATTAAATGTGTTTATGGTAATTCTCCCTTTCAGTAAAGGGTAGATACCATTAGCTATTGGTATGAGTGCTCCAATGGCGGCAACACTAAGCAATAAATCATGAAAACCCCAAAAATAATCCAGCACCAATCCAAACAAAACAAACCCTGCTAAAACATATTCTCTGATGGGGGCCTGAAATATTTTTTTAAACGCAATCACTGTATTTTTTTATTAAAATATAATAAACACGTGAAGATAGTTTCACGTGTTTATTATAACTCTTTATCTAATTATGAGCGATACTATTTCCAGAACCTTCTAACTTTTGAATCCAATCCCCAGAAAGTGCCCGCATTTGAAGCAATGAGAGTAAGGAAAACTGTTATAAATATTATGTGCTCATCTACCAACCATGAATTGGCTCCCACATAAGGAAACTGCATGATGGGGAAATAATATAAAGCCATAAGAAGTATACCTCCCAAAGACGCCCATCTTACCAATAAACCAGTAATAAGTGCCAAACCAACAAGAGTAAGTCCCCATTCGTTCATAAAATTAACCCAGCCAATATTATTTGCACTCGCAAACCACTGGAAAAGATCCGGAAATGTCTTTGCGTTATTTAAATATCCCGCAGCAGACCAGTTCGGATTCATGACCTTTGTTATTCCGGCATAAAAAAACATTATGCCCAAACCGACCCTAGACAAGAACACCGCCATCTTGAGTTGATTATTCATCTCGTTTGAAGTGCTACTGACTATCCACGGTATCAAAACAGTGGCAGGCGTTAGTCACTTTATTAATACCCCAATTTTAACACAAAAAAACAGGCAAAAAATGTGCCTGTGGACAAATTGAAAGTAAAAAAAGAGGAGGCGCCATAGCGCCTCCTTGATGGTTCGGGGTCGGTTCTTAGAAATTGAACCTGACTCCGGCGACCCCGCGACCATCGCCGATGGCATAGGTTCCCCAGAGGGCAACCTTACCAACCGACACTTGGACGTAGGGACCGGTTCCGATGAACCGCTGGCTGTTCACGCCGACGGCGACGGTCTTGGTCATCTGGAACGTTCCCAGATAGCGATACCAATAACCGCTTCCGCCGTGTTCGTGGAGGGAAAGGAGCGACCATCGCCCCGAGCCGAGCCACACGCTACCGCCACCACGAAGCGGGTTGTCGGCAGTCTCCAGTCCAAGACTAGCAGACACCTCCACCCACTCGGCGGGAGCGTACGTGAGGCCGGCGTAGCCCTCACTCCACTCCTCAGATGTCAGCGTCCAAGCCGACCATCCAAGTTTGCCCTTGAGTGGGCCGTGGACGTAGACGTTGAGCTGAGGCGTAACACCTTCCTCGCTCACCGTGTTGAACGACTCAACGTACCCAGAGGCCTGCTGAGCCTGAGCAGTCACGACCGTGAGGGTCATGATGATCGTCACGAGAACGAGTTTTGTCAGCTTCACTGTCTCTCTCCTTGCCCCTGAATGGGGCGGTTTTCAAACATCTAACCTTAATACCTATATTATAACAGATTTTAGTGAAAATTGCAAGTGGCTAAATTACTCAGTTTTTAGAGATTTTAGACAAATATTTTTGTAATTCTTATGTAGCAAAAACTGCTTTTGTGATTATTCATATTCAAACCAAAACTGGAGTAATTTTTTTGATATTAAAAAAATTAGTTACCACTCCCTTCTCTTTTCTTCTATATCGCTCGGCAAATAACTTTTAGTAGCATCCTTACCCACTTCTCGTCTCATGATATAAAGTCTTCGGTTATCATTATCAAAAAACACGTCATCCTGACCACCTTTTCCCATTTCAGTTTTTGGACCGGTCATGACGACTGGCTCAAAGCCCAAAACATTTTTCACTTCTTTTGATAACAATTCAATCGATTGGATATAATTCTCCTGAAATTTTGTTTTATTTTCAAAATAATTCCCACCAACTATGACCGCATCAATCGTCCCACCTTCACACCTTTTCTTTAATTCTTCCAACTGTGTTCTCAGGTCATCGGTAAGCTTGTTTTTAAACTTTCTAAAATTTAAAAAATACTCTGGGTCTTGATGAGTTAAAAACGATATGTTTTTACCTGTTTCTTTATCTGTGCCTGTCACTATCAATCCTGTGCAATTTTTAAATGATTTAGAAAATTTGCTTAAATCATCAATCGAAGACATGACGTATGAGTAAGCGCCAGCATTTTTAATTTTTTGCTTGTTTAATTCCTCTGGATCTCCATACCAATCAATGTTTCTATTAGAGTTTTCTTCCGAAGATGAGTCCAAAAGAACTTCTTCTGGTTCTATTCCATTAAGCTCATCTCTAAACTGTTCAGGTGTTCCTATACAAGCTATTATTGGTCTCACACCTTCCCTGAGATGCTCAGATTTGAGAGGATTCTTCTGTTCTTCTTTTTTTGGTGTAAATCTTTCAAAAAATTTCATGGATAATATTTGTTAAAATGGTTTAAATTATTATTTACTAACGAAAGAAAATTGGAACCTCAAACTGACTTAAAGCCTAACATTTTTACTTCTAAAAACATATCATTCAATTTCAAATCCAAGAAAGTTCCTCTAGCTTATCCTTTTCATTAATCTTTTACGAATAAAAATCCATTTCCCAAATTCAACTGCTAAAATATTTATTAGGCCTATCAAGGCAACTCCTAAAAGCCAGTAGAAAGGCAACGAGGTTGTTTTTAACAAAGACTGCATAAATGGAACATAAATGGCTATGGCCATAAGAAAAATTCCAATTCCAACACCTGCAACTAAATAATCGTTTGAAAAAACCGGATATTTGAAGATGCTTTTTTCTAAACTTCTTAAGGAAAATGCCAAAAATAAAGTATAACTTCCAAAACTGGCAAAAATAAATGTTCTCACAAGATCCTCCGCAAAACCTGCCTGTAGCAAGAACCAGTACAACACGAACAGGAGGGCGCTCGTGGAAAGGCCAATGAATAAAATTAAGAATCTCATCACAGGATCAAAAAGGCCCACTTTTGTACTCTGGGGACGGAAAGCTAAACCGTCAATATTCTTTTCAAAAGCGAATGCGACAGCCGGAAAACTATCAGAGAAAAAATTAACATATAAAATCTGAAGCGCGTTCAGTGGAAGAGCTAAGCCAACCAACAAAGCCCCGCCAATTAAAAAAAGCTCGTCAGCAGTATTAGAAAGAAGGTACACTAGAACTTTACGGATATTATGCATAATTTGCCGACCTTCTTCCACTGCCACAGCAATGGTTTCAAAATTATCATCCAACAATACAAGGTCTGCGACATCTCGGGCCACTTCTGTCCCCGAGCCCATGGCAATACCAATATCTGCCTGCTTGATACTCGGTGCGTCATTTACACCGTCGCCAGTCATTGCCACAACTTCTCCAGTCTCTTGAAATGCTTTTACCATTCTCATCTTATCAAGCGGGGATACACGGGAAATAACTCCTAAGTATGGCAAACGTTTTTTGAGATCCACATCCGAAAGAAGTTTAAGTTCTGAAGAATCAAGAATGCTTTCTTTATCAATTTCAAGGCCGACTTCTTTGGCTACAGCTTCAGCG
The DNA here is from genome assembly GCA_964488565.1 of uncultured Candidatus Saccharibacteria bacterium. Classification (GTDB taxonomy): domain Bacteria; phylum Patescibacteriota; class Minisyncoccia; order 2-02-FULL-40-12; family GWA2-44-9; genus 2-01-FULL-41-26. The sequence continues at coordinate 66,411 of CAZAUE010000001.1, forward strand.
GTACCGCGATGATCACCGGTCATTACAATTATTCTTATCCCCGATTCTTGCACTTTACGAACTGCCTCCTTAACTTTTGGCCTGATCGGATCGTGCATGGTAATTAATCCTTGAAATACAAGATTCGTTAATTCTAAGTCCTTTGAGAAAGTAAAATCTTCTTTTTTTTCAATTTCTTTTATCGCCACACCAACAACAAGTTCACCGGATTCAGCAAGAGAGCCAATTTCTTTTAAAGCAAAATCTCGATCAGTAGGGCTTAGTGTCGAATGTTCAATAAAAATATCCGGTGCGCCGAAGAATAAAAGAAAATGTTTTTCCCCGTCATGTATCAATGAAGAGGAAAATTTATTCGCCGCATTAAACGGAAGTGAGTTTAAGATTGAGGTTCTTTTTTTAACATCTTCCACAAATATGTCTCGTAGAGCAGCCGACCTCACTAACGCCATCTCCAATATTCGTCCGCTGATCCGCCACTCTTTTGGCGAATCGGTGGGATTCTCTATCAAAACATTGGTATTGACCAGGGCTAGTTCAAGCAGTCTTTTTTCTTCCACACCTTCAACCGGAATCACCTTGCTTAATTCCATTTTTGCCATTGTTAATGTTCCTGTTTTGTCGGTGAGAATTACACTGGTATCCCCCAGTGTTTCAGCCGCAATTAATTTTCTAATAACGCCTTTGCGCCGTGCCATACGCTGAACTCCTATTGCCAAAATAACCGTCATGGCTATTGGCAAACCTTCTGGAACGGCCGAAACGGCTATTGCCACAGATGTTAGAAACATGTCTACGCGTGAATATCCCAAAGCAAGTCCTGTGACAAAGATAATAAGCGTAAGGATGCACAAAAAAATTCCCGCTTTTACACTAAAGCGTCTTATTGCATCTTGCAACGGAGTTTCTTCCCTCTGTGAGTCCGCAACTAAAGACGCAATTTTCCCCAGTTCTGTCGAAAAACCAGTGCGACATATCACCGCGGTACCAATGCCTTGTGCGACAAGAGTTCCAGCAAAAACCATCGGGCACTGATCGCCAACGGACACATCTTCATTCACAAGGTCAATTGATTTTGATGTCGGCAGAGATTCTCCTGTAAGAATTGCTTCATCAATCTGCAAATCGTTAACAAATATGAGTCGCCCATCAGCGGGAATGCGGTCTCCTTGGGCGAGATGAATAATATCTCCTGGTACCAACTCTGTGGCATCTATTTCGCGTTCGATATCGCTACGAATAACCCTAGCCCTCTGCTTAAGATAAGTTTTAAGTTCGGCTAAAGCTTTCACAGCTTTATACTCCTGATAAAAACCCAACACAGCATTGGCAATTATAGCTGCAAAAATAAAAAGCGCATCGCGATAATGAGCAATAAATAAAGTGACGATCCCAGCAAACAACAGAATCAAAATCAGCGGACTCTTGAATTGGTTTAATAAAATAAAAAAACCTGGAGCTCGCTGGGTCTTTTCAATGATATTGGGCCCAAAAACTTTTATTCTTCTTTCTGCCTCACTTTCTGCAAGACCACTACGATCATTAGTTTCTAACACCTCAACAACTTTTGAAGGTGACAGAGACCAAAATGGTTGTACCTCTATGGTTTTCTGAATCATAAGGATTTAGCAATTAAACCGATTATCAATATTCCTGCAGAATTTAAAACAAATGACAGTAAAATAAAATATGAATTTTTCACCTTTGATAAGCCGAGCATTGTTACCCCAATTTCATCTGGCAATGGCGAGGCTATTATCAAAGCTCCAACAAGAGGAATAATCCACCTAAAAAGATTTAATTTAAAAATTGAGAATAATCTTTCTGATTTTGATATCTTAATCAAGTAGTAAAAATGTTCGAAAACCCTATCTTTTACAAAACGAAAAATTATCAAATCTCCAATCAAGGCGCCAAAACCGCCCAATATGGCCATCGTGATAACAGAATTTGATTGGGCTATTTCTCCAAGAGCCACTGTTGCCGGAGCAGCAGTAAAAACAGAAACAAATAAAATACCGGCAATAAAACTGCCAATGAATCTCATTTCCTGAGTTGATGTAATCAAATCTTGAAGAGCTCCGGTTTTGGCGAGAATAATGGCTATGAAAACGCTGAATGTGACGAGTGCCAAGTCTCTAACTAAGTTGTTTGCATAGTTATTCATATTGAAACCAAATATAGTTTAATGTTTTTAGTTACTACCGAAAGAAAATTGGAACCTCAAAGGCGTCGTCATGTTCAGGTAATCCTGAGGGGTTATCTTTTTTTAAAATAATCCAACCGTTGTTTTTGACCACCGATTTTGTAAATGAGATTTCAGCTCGGAAAGGCACGTAGTCTGTAGTCATCCATTCACCTTCGGCTTGAGCGATACCTTGTCCAATAATTAAACCGTCCCAATCTACAACAAATACTGGAAATGATGCTTCAAAAAACCAATTTCCCCGTGCCTTGCCCTCAATCACGACAGGGGAAGAAATGTATTCACCAGCTGTCGGACTAGTTAACATAACAAGGTCTTTGTATTGGCTCGGCTCACCTTTCTGATAATTTTGCCAAAACCAAAAGCATTCGCCTGAAATAATTAGTACCAAAAGAATAATAAGTAGTTTTTTCATATTGTTTGAAACTTACCATAACAATAACACGACTCTAAAAAACGATGAAGCCCACGAAGACCTCTTGGGTTCATCGTGGGCAGTCTATAAACGGAAAGGCTTTTCCTTGAGAAAACCAATTTGTTCTCGAAGCCGTTTAGCTCTTTCTCTCATCGGTCTCACCTGGTGAGTTGACCAACCACCCGACAGGCTTTCGTCAGCCCATCGTTCCATCTGAATCACATCTTCCTCCAGCAATCTGATCGCTTCGCGCGTCCTCATCGCTTCCCGTTCTTTTTCTGTCATTGCAGACTCCTTGTCCTGATAGTATTTCCAATATAATACGCTATTTTATATTTTTGACAAGTGATGGACATTGGTGTCTGGTACTGGATACGGTGATAAGTGGTTTTTTATATTTACTTTTTAAAACATTTATTCATGTGATCATTAACCATGCCGACCGCCTGCATGTGAGCATAAAGAGTGATTGGTCCGAGAAATTTAAAACCGCGTTTCTTTAAATCTTTAGCCCAAATTTCGGCTTCACGACTGACCGGTTTATAATCTCTGACCTTTATTATTTTATTAACTATGGGCTTGTTGCCGACAAATTGCCACATATATTTGGAAAATGTGCCGAACTCTTTTTTTACTTCCAAAAACTTTTTGGCATTATTTATTGCCGCTTCTATCTTTGCCCCGTTTCTGACGATACCCTTATCTTTCAAAAGCCGATTCAAATCTTTTTTAGAAAATTTTGAAACTTTCATCGGCTCAAAATTGGCAAAAGCTTTTTCAAAATTAACTCTTTTATTCAAAATTGTCCGCCAACTTAATCCTGCCTGAAAACTTTCAAGCGTCAAAAATTCAAATATTTTTCTGTCGTTGTGCAAAGGAACTCCCCACTCTTGGTCATGATAATCCTCCATGAGTTTATCACCCTCTTTAACCCATGCACATCGTTTAAGATGTTTCATAAATTTTAGCGATGAGTGCATCCAGCCCAACAACAAGGCCGACGCATTCCCCCTTTAAGCTTTGAGATTGCCTTCTTAAGGCGGATATTCCTCGTCTCCGCTTTTTTGCCGGATGTAACCCAGCAAACCCATTCATTCCGTGCGAGTGGAGTAATATCCTCCCAGACCGTTCGTACTGCTGGCGTTGAGTTAACAACTTTTTTTAAGTCTCCTGGAACTTTATGCATTGTAGAGTCATTATTAATATTTTTATTTTATTGCTACCCAGCAAGGTGTTTTTAGCTATCCTGAATTTTACCACAACGACAGGTCTCGAGCAGGTTTAAATTTTTACTTTTCTAATTGCAGAGTTCCAAAATATCGACTGCAATGATTTTAAAACTTCCTTTAAGTTTATTGGGCTAAAAAGTATCGGTAAGAAAGTGTTGGCTAATCCCAAAGAAACAATTCCATACATAAATGTCAAAAAATCTACCTTAAATATTGTCATCAACCATATTGGCCCATAATTATAGTGATAAAGAACAGAATATCCAAAAAGATGCAAAAAAGCGTAAGTGCCTGCAATCCATGGTTTTACTTTATACCCCCACAAATCAATGAGTTCGCTTTGCTTAACCTCAATAGACTGATACCGATAAGAATGTGGGTCTGATAAGCGGTCAAAAATTTTAATTTTTTCTCCAGAAACTAAATACTGGAGAGCTGCTACTATCTGAAAAATAAACTTCCAAAATCCAGCTTGAATTGTATGAAACCATAAAAGTTTAAACCTTATCCAAAACCCTCTAATAGGTTTCGTTGTTTTTACATGCCAATCATATACTATTTCTAATAACCTTCTACCATCAATTTCTTTGTCTTTATGGTAAAGTTTATTGTTTTCAATATTGTAAAAAAAATCTCCTTCTGAAATAAGGTCTATGGGCCAGTTCGATTTTCTTTTATATTCGTTGGGCGAAAGAACTATTCCATCTCCATCAGGCGCCTCTTTACCGTAACTTGCGGTTGCAATAACCGATTTTAATGAGTTTTGATTATTAAACTCTTCATTTTTAATATATACACGAAAAAGAGATTTAAACTCAGCTGCGTCGCTAGTTCTGTATACACTAAAGCCGACTGCCACATCAATCAAGTCAATAGGTCCTAAGAATCTTCCCCACGGTAGACTAAAGAGTGATTTAAATTTTTCTTTCATAACCATGACTAGCAACTTAAATTTATTGACGTTCCTTAGGTGCGTAGAACTATGCTCAAATGGTACCCGCCACCTACTGGCACTGGGCACTACACTCGTTTCACTTGTGCTGCGGGACTTGGGATCAATTTCGGTTTGAGCTGCGGGACTTGGAATCTCACGTCGTGAGTAAAATGACTCGCAAGGCCTAGCATTTTACTCACTCCTTGAAACCCCTCGGTTTCAATACTTCCGCCACGGGAGACCCATAGTTCTCCCGACCCCTCTCCATTCGAATCCAAGCCCCTTGCACTCGTTTCACTCGTGCTGCGGGACTTGGATTCGAACCAAGATACTGGGCTTCAAAGGCCCATGTCCTACCATTAGACGATCCCGCAAATATTAGTTATGATAAACCAAAATTAAGACTTTTTCAATAATAATCAGGACTTTTAGGAACCCGCCACATGAAACACAATAGTCTACTTGAACAATTAAATTTTCTAAAAATCGCACTATTGGATTATAAAATAGGCGCTCTTTCCAGAAGCTCAAAATATGTAGTGAATGCTGTGGTGCGTGACTTTGATAATCAATCCCTACAAAAAGTTGTTGAGTTTGGACCCGGTGATGGTGTTATGACCAAAGAATTGTTGCATCGAATGCCTTCGCATGGACAACTAATTATCATCGAATCAAGTCCCCGATTCATAGAAGTTTTGAAAAAAATAGAAGATCCACGACTGAAAATTATTGAGGGAACAATTCAAGACGCATTAAAAGAACTAGAAAAAAACCAATTATCAAACATTGACCTTGTGGTATCAAGTATCCCCTTTTCAATGCTTAAACCAGACGAACGAGATAAAGTCGTTCATGACACGTTCAACATACTCCACAACAACGGCGAATTTGTTATTTTTCATCAATATTCCAGACTAATGCTCACTCCGCTTAAAAAATATTTCAATAATGTGACCTCGCATTTTGAACCTCGCAATTTTTTGCCGTGTTTTATTATGTACGCTAAAAAATAGATTATTAATCTATTGAGTTTTTAGAGTTCTCAAAAAGTTAATTATTTGCCAATAACTCAAGTACTGCCAGTTCTAGTGGTAGTTGAACTACCGGAGAAGTTTTAATTTCATTTCTAGCTGAAGTGAAAACGTTTATCATTTGAATCATTCTGACTCCATCAATCTGCCAAGCTTGCCCAGCCTGATTTAGTGCTGGTTCTTCACCAACTGATGCCAGGGTCGCGGGATTAACTTTGGACATCAAAACCTTTCTAAGGTATTCAATAAAGTCTTTAGTAAAATGTTCTAAATCTACTCCCGATTCATGAATCCTTTGAATAAACTGAAGGGCTGATACCTTGTCATTATTTACCAGATAGCCAAAAAATTCTGGATGATACTTAAAAGAAACCAATCCAAGGGCGCTGGTCACTTCATCGGCACTTATTTTGCCTTGATATGAAAGAAACTTGGAAAGCAAAACCTCGGCATCACGAAGTGCACCATCAGAAGCAATAGCAATCGCTCTCAAACCTTCATCTTCCACATTAATTTTTTCAGCTTTAGCTACTTCTTTTAGTTTCACGGAAATCTGGCTTGGGGTCAGACGCCTAAAATCAAATCTCTGAACACGAGAAAGGACTGTCGGTAAAATTTTGTGTGGTTCAGTGGTAGCAAGAATAAAAATTACATGACTTGGTGGTTCTTCGAGTGTTTTCAATAAAGCATTGAACGCAGATTTGGAAAGCATGTGCACCTCGTCAATAATAAAGACCTTATAGCCCCCACTAGGGGCGGCGACGGTTGAAGATTCAGTCAATTCGCGAATATTCTCAACTCCTGTCTGAGATGCAGCATCTACCTCAATCATGTCCATGAGGTTGCCGTGATTAACACTGAGGCACGAATCACACTCATTACATGGCTCTCCGTTTTTTATCTTCTTGCAATTAAGAGCTTTGGCAAAAATTCTTGCTAAAGTAGTTTTTCCTGTTCCCCTTGGTCCGGTAAACAAATAAGCATGACCTATTCGGCCGGTCGTTAATGCTCCTTTTAGTGTTTTAACCACATGCTCCTGCCCGACTACTTCGGCAAATGTCTGTGGTCTATATTTTCTATACAACATGTAAATAGATTACCGTAATTTTAAAAAATAAAAAAGCCCACAATAAGTGAGCTACTCCAACCAATCAAGATCCTTCAGTGCCTGACACTCGTCACACAGTTGCTTGGGAGGATTAACATAACATTCCGGCTTGGTATCGGCCAACCCATTACAACTATTACAGTAAAAGTACATAGGCGAACCGGCAGGAAGATCTGAATTTTTAATTTGCTTTTTCTTAGCATTCTCCTTGCGTCTTTTGGCAAGAGCTTTCAAGGCAAAATCTTTTCCCTTTACGGTTGCCAGTGGCATCTTTTTTCCCTCGTCTGATTTTTAAGCTAAATAAAGATACCACACATCGTAGAATTGTAAATAGTTAATACCGAGTAGTTTATTTTTTGAAAACCACCGTCTTGAACCCAACAAAACCAAACATCAGAGCAACTGCTGAACCCGCTACGGCTCCAACATTAGCCCAAACCTGAGGGGTTAATCCACCCATTGGATCAACGTAATTAACAACAAATGATGCTGTTCCAGTATTTATGAATATGGCAACAATAGCCACGCTCATGAATTTTGCAAATTCAAATTTAGAGCTTTCACCGCCTACAGTGATTCCATCGCCATCGCGTGTCCCCTTAGGGGAACCCTCGCGGGCGATTGAACCTTCACCGAGACCAAATGTCCAATATTTATTCCAAAAATAACTCGGAACAGCAGACGCCGCGAAAGATATCATCTTGAAAGCTGAATACCACCCTCCCGATGATATGTCTGTGTTAGCAATTAAAATATTCAAGACCCCAAAATCAACGGCCGCATTGGTAAAACCTATGGCAGCGAATTTTCCGAACTGATTAAAAAATCCCATCCACTTGCCCAAAAAATAGCCGAGATTTACACCTAAAATCCATAAAATTGGTACCACAAAAACCAGACATGCCCATGGAATACCACCAATCGGAGGGCATGGAGCTTTTATGCAATACACCACAGTTCCCCCAATTTCTGGTATATCCAAATACTCGAAAATTCTCCAGGCAGAAAATCCAGTAATTAAACCCGTAACCACGCTGAAGTAAAAATCTCTTTTAGTAAACATATTTTTTATAAACCTGCGCCAATTCCATATTTTTGGCGCGAAGCTTCTTTAAGTTGCAATACTAATTCTGGATTTGATGCGGGTGGTGGATCAATTTTAATATTAAACGGTCTTGCTGTTTGATTATTAATCAACAACTTGGCATAGCAATTGAAGTTATCAATGTTCAAAAGATCTTGCGGACTAAATACTGGTTCAAATTGATTTTTTAGGAATTCAGCATCATCAGCACCAACTCTGAATACGGCCATTGAGCCAACATTGCCAAATACGGCATCGCGAATCTTATCAACCAATTGTTTTATAAATTGATTAGCGATGATTAGATTTAATCTATATTTACGTGCTTCAGCTAAAATCGTTGAGATACTGTCAGTGGTAAAGTTATGGAACTCATCAACATATAGATAGAAGTCTGCTCGCTGTTCCTCCGGAGTGTTTACACGAGACAAAGCAGCAATCAAGATTTTACCGACAATAATCATGCCCAACAAACTAGCATTAATGTCCCCAATTCTCCCTTTAGATAAATTAACCAATAAAATCTTTCTCTGATCCATCAATTCTCGGAAATTGAATGCGCTTTTCTTCTGAGAAAGAATCGGCCTCAAAAATTCATTGGCAATGAAACCGTTAATCTTGGAAGTAATATAAGGGGCCATATTGGCCAAGGCCGCTTCGCCTCCGGCTTTCTCAGCTTCCAATTCCCAAAAGTTTTTAACGATCGGGTTTGTTTCTCTGGATAATTTATCGCGCCTGTAAGCATCGTCGGTCAAAACACGAGGAATATTTACCAGAGTCGGAACTTCATTTGCGTAATCGTCCATCAAAAGAAGCATCGCGTTTCTGAAGTATTGATCAAACATGGGACCCATTGTTTCCGCTAAAAACAACTTCTGGAAAATACTTAATATCTCATTCACTATAAATGTTTTTTGTTCTGGGAAATTGGGATCAAATTCAAGCATGTTTAAACCCAAAGGTTTTGCCATATCAGCAGGATCAAAAATTATGACATCATCCATTCTCTCAGGAGGTATGAATCCCAAAATTCTTTCAATGGCAGTACCGTGAGGATCAACAAAAGCCACCCCGTCACCATTCAAAATGTCTTGATAAATCATGTTCTCCATCAAGGTTGATTTACCAGTTCCAGTTTGTCCCAATAGATAAAAATGTCTTCTTCTATCACTCTTAGTCATTCTTATCGGGCTCTCTACTCCCCTGAAAATGTTTTTACCCAAGATAATTCCTTCTTGCGGTAAGTTGGATGGCGGTTCAGAAGGTTTTGATTTCAAAAACTTTATTCTAGGTGAAAGTGTTGTTCCTAACGGAAAATGAAACAGACTAGTCACTTCTTCGCTGGATAATAATGCTGTTTGGGAATTATCAAAAAGACGGAAAGAGTAATTAAACAAAAGTTTTTCAAGAGAACCTCCTGTAAGTTTTGAAAGTTGAAAACTATTCATTTCATTAGACGAGAACTGGACAAAGGCTCCTGATAGTTCATTAAGCAATTGACCCGCCCGAGCTTCATTATCAGCAGAGACAATAATTCTTATGTTTGTATCAAACAAAGGTTTTGAGGCCTTATCTTGAATTCCCTTAACTACTTCCGCCTCAAAAGGTGTTATGGCTTTAGGTCGTTCCAGTTCTTGTTCTCCAGTTTTAGATTTTTTAGGAGAATTTTTAGCTAAAGATAATGCTTTGGAAAAATTAAATCCTGACTGCATTTCTTTGGCAGTCTTCTGAGCTAATTTTCTCAAACCATCTTGATGGGTGGGCCTGATAAGTATCTGAATCGCCGCACCCTCACCTTCCTTTTGAAGCTTGGAAAATGCTGTTGCTAATCCCCCAAGAGGATCTGCCTGAAGCATTTGATATGTTTTAAATGGAAGAATTGGATTATTTTTTAGTCTGAAAATTCCCGCCAAAGAAACCCCCTGCGGATTAAAAATATTGTAATCTTTTATTCTCTCAACTTGAGCGGTCGGGAAAAAACTATTTACCTGTTTTTCAAAAATTTGCTCATAGCTTCTGGGCACTGCCATGTAAAAGTGTATTTCTTCTCCGATATGGTGAACTCCAATTTCTAATGAAAGATATGGTTCACCATATAAAAACTTGTTCCATCCTTTGGCATGAAGATTCGTAAATGAAGAATAAAGCTGTTCCATTACCGAAATAATGTCTTTTTCGGATTGTTGGGGTTGTCCAGAACCAGTCTGAGAGCTCTCTCTTGGAACACTAATCAAAAACAGGGACATGTTCAAAGCTCTAGCAATACTGCCCTTGGTTCTAAATGATCCAACTAAAACTAAACCGGCAATAAATATTATTGCCAAAACTACAAGATAGATTATCAGAAGAAATAGTGACAAGTTTCTTTATGTAATAGGGTCAACTTTTTTTCTCTCTAAAAGCGCATCGTATAACTGATCAACTAAAACATCATGAAAGGCATCTATCAAGGCAGGATTATTTGATTTAACAGCCTCTTTTATTCCCTGATCTAAACTATTTTGAAAAACATGATTAACAAGTTCCTGAATCTTTTCCTTCATTTCTTCAGCGAGATAGCTGACACTGTTATCAGTTTGTGTTTGCGGCGCTGGTTTAGGAATATACGCAGGAGCGTTTTGCTGAATCTTCTCACCAACAACTTCTCTCAAAACTTCTTTATCGGGCGGTAATTCTTTTTGTTCCGGTTGTTGCTCCAAATTCGCCTTCTTTTCTTGAAGTTGTTTCTCTAGTTGAGCTATTTCCTGTTCAATTGTAACTCCAGTTTCTGACATGTATAAAGTATATCATAAATATTAAAAAACCGCCTCCGGAGAGCGGGAACCAAGATATCTGGTTCCGCCCTCCGTGGCGATCATGCGCGACGCGATGTCCGTCGGCGCTACTTTCTCGGCGTGACGGTCGGAACCACACTCTGTTCCGACTTCACGCTGAGGTGGTACTGCCACACCACGTAGGTGTAGCCGGGGTAGGTCACGTCTTCCACCACGCGGGTGGGGACGGTGGCGACGACCTTCCGAACCGTGCTCGGAGGCAGGCTGTCGACCTCTTCGATCAACGGCATGCCTCGGTCGTCACGAACCGGGACCACCACGGACGTCCGCGGAAGCGAGCGGTCCGCGAAGTCGAACACGCGAGCGTCGCCTCCGCCCTTGATCGTGGCCTTGTAGGTGAACGCCAAGGCGTACACCTTGTTGGTCTCGATGCCGTCGCCCCGCCCGAAATTGGCAAAGGCGATAATGGACACGACGGCCACGACAAAGATGGTGGCGATGAAAACGAGAACGCGGGTCCGATTCATTTCTGCCTCTTTCTGTTATGCCCCCTAAGGAGCGGTTGGTAAGGGTCTAAATCAACTCTGTAATTACATTATAGCACAAAATAACACCGTTTGTCAACCCAACCCCTATGTACGCGGGGGCAGAGCAAAAGTTGTTTAATGTACATTTGTTGATAAAACCCCAGTAAATATCTGTTAAACTATGGGTATGAATAAATCTAAAAAACAAGAACTCATAATCTTTTTAATTATTGTCGGTGTCGCCTCTTTTTTCCGTTTGTATCAACTAAACGTTCTTCCTCCTGATTTTCAAAATTATCTTTTATCCTTAAGACTGTTCTCTGCAATATTGGGAATCCTGACCGTTGTTGGTGTTTATCTTTTAACCAAAGAGTTGTTTGAATGGCGTATTGCCTCAATTGCTGCATATCTTACAGCAATTTCTTTCTGGCATGTTAATTTTTCACGAACGGAATCCGTGGTGACAATTGTTCCGTTTGTTACTGTTTATGCTTTATATTTCATTTGGAAAGGATTAAAGCATGGTCACATAACCCATTTTATTGTAGCTGGAATTTTTGGCGGACTTGGGTTTTATACTTACCCTTCCTTTTATGTGGCCCCAATCATAGTCCTCGCTCTATTCATTAATTATTGGTGGTATCTAAAAAAGGATTTTGATCATACTAAGTATGAATTCGCCAGAACCAAACTACTTCAAGGATTCGTCGCTCTTCTCCTGACAGCATTTATAGTTGCCTTGCCTCTTGTTATATATTCATGGCAACACCCAGACAATTTTTTCTCTTCTATCAAAATATCCGCCCCAAGTGTGATGAAAACCCTTGGCATGTTTAATTTTTCTGGAGATTTAAACCAAAGACACAATATCCCCGGCTCCCCAATACTGCCGTGGCCAATAGGAGTATTTTTTGCGGTTGGTATTATAAACGAACTCATTCATTGGCTAAGACGCAAACATGGACACTTCTCAACCACCCACACACTCTTACTTGTTTGGTTTTTCGTAATGCTTATTCCCGGATTTTTATTCACAGGAGCACCAAACTCTTTAATGGTTATAGGGGCCATGCCAGTAGTCATGATTCTTACTGCCCGAGGAATCTGGTGGTTCTTTGATAAATTAAATTCATGGTACAAAGCCCACGATCCTCATTCACGACACGAAGCTCATGTTGTGACCGCTCTGGTTGTAATTATCTTCTTGTTTTCTATCGGATTCATGGAATACTGGAGATATTTCAATGTCTGGGGACCATCCACGGAGACAATAAATGCTTTTAAAATTTTTACCAACTAAAAATCAATGAAAACAAAACTCATCGCAGTCGCCATAATCACTTCGGCTACAATTTTAGCAATTGCCAGCGTCTGGAATGATTCTCCTGTTGTTGATGAAATTCCTCACATCGGTGCAGGATATTCTTATGTCGTTGAACGTAGCTACAAATTTAATCCAGAACATCCACCATTGGTCAAAGACCTTGCTGGACTGGCCATGTTAACACTAAACCTTGATCGTTCAGCATTTGGTAAAACTTATCAAAAAAATTGGCCCACTGATGTTAATGGTGAATGGAATTTCGGACGAACTTTAATTTTTAATTCTGGTAATGATGCCTTAACCTTGGTTCGTGTTGCCAAGATGCCAATGCTATTATTCTTTATCATCTCCGGCTGGTTAATATTTCTTTGGACAAAAAAGATTTATGGCCCTCGAGCTGGTCTCTTAGCTTTATTTTTGTTTTCATTTACACCAACAATTCTTGCACACAGCCGACTAGTCACAACTGACATGGCAGCTCTTTTGGGAATTATTCTTTCAACTTATTTCTTTGTTCGCTATCTTAAAGATCAGACAAACTACAATTTCTGGTTAGCAGCTATTACTTTTGGAATCGCTGAACTAGCTAAATTCTCAACTTTCTTTCTCGTTCCTTATTTTGTTTTGGTAGGTATTATTTGGGGATATGCACACCACCATAGCTTACGATATGTAGTTCTCGGGGCATGGAAAAGCATTCTTGTAATTGTTGTTGGTTTTATTTTTGTTGTCGGGCCTGTTTACCAACTACACCTCCTTGGCGATACTCCTGAAAAACAACAATCGGATTCTGAGATTATTCTTGCAACTTATGGCAACCGAATTCTTGCTGACCCAATAATCTGGGCCTCCGACAAACCTTTCTTGCGACCTTTCGCTCAATATGGCTTAGGGCTACTAATGGTTGTCCAGAGAAATGTTGGTGGCAACCAAACATATTTCCTTGGAGAACTCTACCAACACGGAGTAAAACCGTATTTCCCAGTAGTGTATTTCATAAAAGAACCACTACCATTTTGGGGATTGTTTCTAATTGCAATTATTGGTTTTCTCGCATACGCACGACCAAGAGAACGCAAACTGCATGAATGGGTAAAAAATCATTTCACCGAGGTCACACTTCTCTTGTGGCTACTTATTTATTGGGCTCTTAGCATTACCGCCAACGTTAATATTGGTATCAGACACTTAATTCCTGTTTACGGTTTTACTTATATCCTTTTGGCCGGACTACTGGTTTTTGTATATGAAAAAATTAAAACCAAAAAATTATACCTGACTGTTGTGAGTCTGATGTGTGCTTGGTTTCTCATTGAAACTATCATGATATTCCCCTATTACCTGACTTATTTTAATCAAGCCGTTGGTGGGCCAGCTGGTGGTCACAAATACGTTGTTGATTCAAATCTTGATTGGGGTCAGGACTTAAAACGTCTTGCTGATTGGGTTGAAACTAATAATGTACAAAAAATCAGCCTCGATTATTTCGGTTGGGCTGATCAATATTACTATTTGGGCAACAAATTTTATTGGGTCAATCAAGGAAAATACACAACCAAAGGTCAATTTATTTCTGATAATCCATTTGGTGGGTACTTGGCCGTATCTGGTACTTACTACACAGAATCCCAGGTTAAACCAACACGCCCCTATGCATGGCTCAAAGATCATAAGCCAATAGCTGTAATCGGAAATTCAATCTTTGTCTGGTACATTCCTCAGTAAAACAAATTAAAGCGCCCCGCCAGATTTCTCCAGCGGGGCGGTCGTGCCGTCTTCTTCCGTGCCTGTTGCGCGTCTGTGCGGTATCTTTGTCGATGGCTTACAGAGGCCTCGGCTCTGGGCCATAGGAGCGCCACTTGCATGTGCCTCCTAAACGCGGGTTGCAGATTGCCTGTGTGGTTGGTTCCGGTGCCAGCTTACAGGACCTTCTTTCCTGTGCTGGGTGCCGTATCGCGACGACGTACTCTCATGTTCCCCCTTCTGAGGAGGGTGGTGGAAGGGGCGCGCACCGCCCCTTCCAAGTGGTTGTGAATCCCTCGCCGTTTAGCGGCGGGAGACCGGGTTATCCACCATTCCCCGTGGGTTAACAGAACGTAGGTGCGAAGACTCGTCCGCCACCGTCCCGTTCTGTGCACAGTCCAGCGTGGCGATAGGTTCACAAGAGGCTTATCGCGAGATTGCTCTCGGACCTCCTTGTCCCTTGTCGCCACGCCGGACCGTCTTGTTGGCTCTCTAACTTAGAGCCCGAAAAAAACCAGCAAATTACGACTACCGAACTACCTTAGAGCGACTATGGATGTCCTTACCCCTATTCCTTCAGGCCAATTATTATTACTTGAATGCCTGGATATTGAGATATTTACGAGGTGTTTGCTGGCTTTTTTCGAGCCCTTTTTAGGAGCCCGATATGTAAAGAACTTAGTGTTTTTAAAGTATAGCAGATAGCCATAACAATGTCAAGTACTAAGATTTAATAATTAAATAGGGCCATGCGCTTCGCGCGCATGGCCCTCACTTCCTTACTCGTCTTCGTCGACGACGTCGTCTTGGACCTGGAAATCGGTCCTTGAATCGACGATGTCTTCGAGGGGGACGAATGGCTCGTTCAAAGCCCACTCGTCGCGGGTCTCGACGACACGTCGCACGTGACCCCAATAGCTCTCGCTGACGATTGCCTTGGACTTGAAGGTCTTGCCGATGCGCCGAGTGCGGAGGCGATCATTGCGAACAATCCGCGCCTCCTCGTCAACGACTTCGGGCGTGAACGTCGCCGTTGCGAAACAACCGGACTGACTGCGGTTCTCAGGAACGAACGTCCCTTCGAATTCGCGCGTCATCTCGGCTGCCATCCTCTGGGCTCGTGAACTCATTACATACCCCCGTCGTTATGCCCCCTTGGGCTTGATTGAAAACAACTATTCCACAATAATACACCAAAAATGCCATTTTGTCAATCTTGGTGTTTAGGTCTCGCTATTATTTGTAATAAACTCTCCCATCAATCCTTAAGTCTATATATTGTGGATGGAAGTCGAGGTCTTTTTCCTTATCATCCAAGAATATCCTCAAAACATCTAGCTGATTCTTAATATCAAATTCCGTTGTAAAAATAATGTAATAATCAGAGGTAAAAACACGAAACTCACCAAATGATTTTTCTGGAATTATTATGCTCTTTATTTCTCCGGCCCTATTCTTTGCAACCTCCATTATTGGTTCAAAAAAATCATTATCAATTTGTCTGTGATTTGTTTCCCTTCGATCTTCAATTGTCAGAAATATGAAACCGGAAGTTTTAGATGATTCACCCCAAAGAACTCTATCCTCATCAAAATAGGAACAACTTGTGGTAAGTGAGACGGAATCACTATCTCTAAAACACCAGATACCTGATGGCTTTCTTTCAATAAAATTTAGAGCCAGTCCGTGAGGTAGTTTCTTTTTAACGGTCACAGATTTAAACACTGAATAACCTGAAGAAAATTTTTCTTCAATAGCATCAGTGTCCACGGATAAAACATTATTTCTTCGTGGTAGAAACTTGAATATCTTTTGATCTAACTGTTCATTTATTTTTCCCTGAAGCATGTTTGAATTAATTGTATCCAAACCATTAAAACTCACCTCTCTTACATCAAAAAGTCTTGAAAAGAAAAAAATATAAATCAAACCCGCCACAACAAAAATTGTCCCTGCTATTATTGCTACAGTTTTAAAAACAAAAACCCGGCGATGCCGGCGCGCGACTTCATCGCGATGATTTAACTTTTTTACATTTACCGGTCGCATGGACTATTTAATTTCTTTTATCCCACCCATGTACTTGCGGAGAATCTTAGGAACCTCAATCGTACCCTTCTTTGTTTGATAGTTCTCAATAATAGCGATAATGGTTCTTCCAATTGCCAAAGCGGTGGCATCGTTCATGTGTACGAACTCGGAACCATTTTGTCTTTTTACTTTAGTTCCCAATCTTCGTGATTGATAATCTGTCATTAAGTCCGCAGTATGTGTTTCTCTGTATCTATCCTGGCCAGGCATCCACATTTCCAAATCTATCTGTCTAGCATCAGGACCACCCATATCACCGGTACAAATTGCCACCACCTGATAAGGTATGTTTAATGACTGAACCAAATGCTCTTGCATAGCTACAAACAAATTCTGTTCATTTATTGAGTCCTCTGGCAAGCAAAATGATTCCATTTCTAATTTATCAAACTGGTGAACTCTTAATATGCCTTTCATGTCTTTACCATAGGAACCGGCCTCTCGTCTAAAAGCGGTTGAATAACCAATATACCTGATTGGTAAATCTTTCTCATCAACGGTTTCATCCATATGCATGGCACCAAGAGTGTGCTCAGCACTACCAACAAGATACATGTCATCAGCTGGCATATAATATCTTTCTTCTTTGGGCTCAAGACGAGCCATTCTCTGCATAGAGTCCGGTCTTATCAATACGGGAGGAATAACGGGCACAAACGGAGTTGTCTTTAGGTTTAATTTATTGTTTTTGATTATTTTCTTAATAAGTTTCTCGTCCGTAAAAACAGACATGGCATACTGAACAAGAGCGAACTGCATTAAAACCAACCCTCTCTTTAAATATGTAAATCTCGCACCTGAAACCTTTGATGCCCTCTCGTTATCAATCAAATCCAAAGTCTCGCCAATTTCCCAGTGCTCTTTGGGTTTAAAATCAAATTCTCTCATCTTCCCCCATTTTCTAATAACCTTGTTTTCGGATTCATCTTTTCCGATTGGTGTGTCCTCGGTGGGAATGTTCGGAGCCATCATCATCATCTTTTCGTAATCTTCCTCAACGCATTTCAATTCGCTTTCTATCAATTTAATTTTTTCTTTCAACGCCTTCAATTCCTCTAAATCAACTGGAGATTGTGGGCCCTTAGAACGTTTATTCTGCTCCGATTTCAATAATTCTGATTCGCTCAATAGGTGTCGACGTCTTTCATCTAAAGCCAACAATTTATCCAAATCCAAAGGAGACTTTTTGTTTTTGATAGCCTCTCTGACTTTCTCTATATTGTTTCTGATGAATTTGATATCTAACATAATTTAAAAATTAGTTAATTATTCTTTTGGTTTCATTAGTGGGAAAAATACAATTTCTCTCACGGGCCTATTCATCAAGAATGCGAAAAATCTTTCAGACATTCCAAATCCTGCTGTAGGTGGCATTCCATATTCCAATGTTTCCACAAAGTCTTCGTCCATTCTTTGAGCTTCTTTATCTCCGGCTTCGCCAAGTTTCGCCTGTTCCTCAAATCGTTGACGCTGATCAATCGGATCGTTTAATTCAGAAAATCCTTTGCCCAATTCTGTGCCTCCGGCCACAACCTGAAATCTTTCAACTCGATTTAAATCTTTCGGATATCTTTTAGCGAGAGGCTCAATCTCAATAGGCGGTAAGACCAAAAATCCCACATCATTCAAATGAGGTCTAACTTTCTTTTTGAAAACTACATCAATAAGCCGACCTTTTCCAAGATGTTTATCGGCATCTATTCCACTATCTTTTGCGTAGTTTACCAAATCCTCTTCTTTAACCTCTTCAAGTTTAAGACCTGTATATTTTTCAAATTCTTCATAGTAATCATAACGCTTCCAAGAAGAACCCCAGTTAATAGTCTTCTCTTGATACTGATGTTCGGATGTTCCCAAAGTTTCTTCCACCACGTGTTTAAACAATCTTTCAATAAGTTCCATTAACTTTTCGTAATCATAATAAGCCCAATACATTTCCATCTGGGTATAATCCTGCAAATGTTCCCTATCAATTCCCTCGTTCCTGAAAATCCTTCCAATCTCAAAAACCTTCTCATATCCAGCTGTTATCAATTTCTTCAAATTAAGTTCTGGCGAAATTCTCAAAAATAAATCTATATCCAGAGCGTTCATGTGAGTTTTAAAAGGTTCGGCATCAGCTCCTCCTGGAATTTGTTCCAAAATCGGAGTATCAACTTCAAGTCCACCTTCTTTTAACAAAAACCCTCTGGTCGCTTGCCAAAATTTAGATTTTTTTACAAACAATTCTTTCTCTTCAGGATTCATTATTAAATCAAGGTATCTTTTGCGAAGTTTTTCTTCTACATCCTGAAGACCTTCCCATTTTTCAGGAAGAGGCAGGAGTGCTTTTGTAAGCAAGGAAAAAGATTTAGCTTCAATCGTTTTTTCTTCTCGTTTTGTTTTAAATAATAAACCCGTAACTTCAATAAAATCTCCAATATCTATAAGTCTGCCAAATTTATCAAATTCCTCTTTGCCGACAGTTTCTTCTTTTACTAATACCTGAATTTTGCCCGAACCATCATTTAAATCTAAAAAGGCCATGGCGCCCATATTTCTTAAAGCTCTAATGCGACCAGCGAGAATGAGTTCTTTCTGAGATTCACTCCAAGAATCAAAATTATTAAGTGTTTCTTCAATAGAATGAGTACGCAAAGAAATCGCAGGATATGGATCTGTTCCAGATTTCTTTAGTTCCTCAACTTTATCAATTTTTATATTACGAATTTCATCTAACGCCATGGATTAATAATATCAGAAATAAACGAAAATGCCACAAATAATTAGTGTTTTATTGAACTTGACAAATCGGTATTTTATATGCTATAATACAAGTACGTTCAGTGACAGGTCGTTAACAAGCAAGTCTGTAAACCCCCGCCAGTCAGGCGAGGGGAAGAAGGAGTCAGTCATGAAGATTCAGGCCAGCCTCGTCTCGATGTCGAAGAACCAGAAGCGCGCCATGGTCACCGTGACCACGGGCGAGGGCGCCCACCGCCGGTCCACCACCCGCCACATCGGCTTCACGGATGGTGCATGGTTCGGTCACAACCCCGACGAGCGAGCAGTTCCGCTCAACCGGCGCTACACCGCCGAGCTCCTCGCCGCCAAAGGCGACCTCGCCGGCGAGCAGGCGACGCTCACCCAGCTCGAGGAAGAACTCCTCAAGCTGGAAACGACCGAGCCGACGACGGAAATGGACACGGCCATGATCGCCGGCTACAAGGCCGAGCTGGCCGAGGCCATCAGCGAGGCCAAGGCCCTGGTCAACTTCGCCGAGGCATCCGTCGCCGAAGCCGAGCTCAAGCTCCACATCGTCGAGAAGGAAGTGCCGCTCGAAGTCGAGTTCGGCATCTTCTAGACATCGTCGACACCTACCAAGCCCGCCCTTTCCCACATTCTTGATTGAATCACTGGGAAAGAGCGGGCTCTTTCATTTTCAAAAACCCTGTCAGCAGACAAGCAAAGGGCCCCACAATGGGGCCCTTTTAAAATTCAAGAATATTTAGATTTAGCTAATCTCAACGATCTCATATGCCACAATTCCTTTAGGAGCTCTGACTTCAACCTTATCCCCTTTTTTGTGTCCGAGAAATGCTTGACCCATTGGAGATTCATTGGATATAAATCCTTTGGCTGGATCTGATTCGGCTGCTCCGACAATCACAAATGAACGTACACCATCCTTAGATTCAACTTTTATTCCGGAACCAACACCAACAGTCCCACTAAGATTGTTTCCGGTTATTATGACAGCACTTTCTAGTGTGCTTTTTATATCTTCAATTCTGCCTTCATTCAGAGCTTGAGCTTCTTTGGCCGAATCGTATTCTGCATTTTCAGACAAATCTCCCAATTCTTTAGCTTCTTTAATGCGCTGAGCTATTTCAGGACGCATAACATTAAGCCTGTCTTCCAGCTCTCTTTTTAACTTTTCCAGTCCTTCTTTTGAAAAATATTGATTATCCATATTCTGTATAATTAGCGTAATTTAATTAATGTATAATACACCTTTTAACGTAAAAGTAAAGGGGTGTGTTGATAAAATACTACAGACTAGCTGGTACAGGCATATCTGGTGAAGTCATAATTTTACCCTTATCAAAATACCATTTTAAAACATTATGAGCTGTCCGAATCGCTAAGCCCTGATTTGATGCAGAGCCTTCTATCAAAACTGTAATGTTGAGTTCGGGATGATCAAAAGGAGCAAAGGCGGTAAATAAAGAATTAATACTCTTACCCTTTACCACCTCAGATGTACCAGTTTTTGCTCCACTTCTAACCGGTAAATCTCGCAGTATTCCAGCTGTGCCAGAAATTACTGTTTCCTCCATATCGCTCTTCATTTCCCTGATAACATCATCGCTAAATGGCAACTTCGTTATTGGCTGTTCTTTGAATATCTCCAAATCGCTATTTTTTTCATTAGTTATTCTTTGAGCAACCATTGGTTTGTAAATAGTTCCCGCATTGTCTTGTCCGGCTAATGATACTGCCGAAATATAAGAATTCAACCATAACGGCGTCACCAAAAGATCACCCTGACCTATGGAGATATTGTAAGTGTCTCCTTGATACCAATTCTCACCCCTTGTCTGAAGTTTCCAATCTGGACTTGGAACAAAACCCTGCTCTTCTCCGGGTAAATCAATTCCCAATTTTACATTAGCTAAACTAGCAGTAAGATATTTAACAATTCTATCAGCGCCTAAGCCTGGTATGTTTCCGAATCCACCACCCACAGTGAAAAAGAAAACATTGCACGACTGAGCAATGGCTCGCCTTAGATTAAAAAGACCGAAGTCTTGTCTCCAGTTTTTAAACACATAAGGAGAACTCGCATCAGAAGGATTAGGAATAATCAAACTAACACAATCGCGAATTGTGTCTTGTGGGGTTATTATTTTTTCTTGAAGAGCCGTCATTCCCATAAACGGCTTAATGGTTGAACCAGGATTATATAATCCACTTATCACCCTATTAAAAAGAGGCTTGGTTCTGCTTTCAAACAAATTTTTAAACTGATTTTCTGATAATCCCTTGATGAAAAGATTACTGTCAAAAGAAGGAAAACTCACCATTGCCATAACAGCGCCGTTTTGAGGATTTTGAATTATTGCCGAACCACGAGACAAGCCAGCAGAGGCAAGAACCACGCGCATTTCTTCATATAGTTTTTTCTGTAAGTCATAATCAATATTCAAAACCAAGTTCTTTCCCTGAATTGATTCTTTGTTTAAGTTTTCATCCTTCCCCTTACTGAAAAATATTCTTCCGTGTTCCCCTCTTAAAATTTCTTCATATTGAGCTTCCACTCCCAAGCGTCCAATGGTGTCAGTTGTATAATAATACTCATTTTCTAGGTCTGTTTTATTAACCTTGCCGATGTAGCCAGTAATCTGGGAAAATTGTTGACCATCAATATAGTAACGCTTTGTGTTTGGGACAATATAATACCCATCAAGATTAAGATACTTAACAGCCAAAACCTGATCCTTATTCAAATCCGTCGCGGCAAAAAAAACTGAATTTGTTTTAACACTATCAGAAACAAAAGATTTAAATTCTTCTGGCTTAATTTTTAAAATCCCAGCAATCTTGTTCCTATTATCTTCTGATGGATTCTCTCTGATTTCTCTGGAAATAACCAAGAGATCAAAGCTAGGTAAATTTTTTACCAAAGGCTCACCAAGTCGGTCCATTATAATTCCCCTTGGAGGAGGAATGAGAAAATTAACCGACTTGTTTTGAGAGGCTAATTTTGCAAAAGAATCATGGTCAACAACTCCGATTTTAAAAGTAAATGACATTATTGTGGCAAGCAAAATAATAGCCACCACGAAAGTCAATCTGAAAACATCAGCTGAAATTGGAGTTTCAATATCTGAATATTCACTGCCAGAATCCAAAAGAGTCTCTTCTGGGGCAACCCAATCTTCATTGACTGAAATTCTGTAATCTTTTTTGAACATGAAGTGTGCGTTTAATTAATCTATAATATTTTAACTATTAAAGCAGATGACCACCAAAAAACAATAAACATGATAGCGCCTGAAATAGTCATGAAAACCCTACTTCTAATATTAAAAAATGTGTTTAGTAGGAAAAAAGCTCCCACTGATACCAATAATGGCAATATCAAAAT
Organism: uncultured Candidatus Saccharibacteria bacterium; assembly: GCA_964488565.1. Taxonomy (GTDB): domain Bacteria; phylum Patescibacteriota; class Minisyncoccia; order 2-02-FULL-40-12; family GWA2-44-9; genus 2-01-FULL-41-26. The sequence goes on from CAZAUE010000001.1 coordinate 89,004, forward strand.
CCCAAGTCTTAAGCCCCAATAAAATTCCGCTATGCCCGCAAAAACTATCGCAAGGGCCACGTTCGGAAGACTAACTTCACGACATAAAAGCAAAACGATAATAAATAGTACCGTTAAAAAACCTTCTCTAAAACCAAAAAGGGCTGGCAAAATTACACCGTCAAGAAACATGCTAACCAGAAACAGAGTTAATATTAAAAACCTGTTCATTATTTCATTTTTACAACCAATACTCTACCCAAGTGGACATCTTCAACCGCAGGACGAATACGAACTTTTTTAAACATTTGAGTAGCATTAATTTCAACATGGTCTATGGAACCAATAATCAAAGCTGGTGGGAACAAATCACTGCCAGTTGATATCAATACATCTTCCTCTTTTATCTCATCTCCCTGAACTATAAAATCCAAATACATTCCCTCCCTTAAAGCACCACGTGCGATGCCAGAAGTATCAAAGCCAACCACTTTTGCTGTAATTTTGAATTCAGGGTCAGAAACAAAAAGAACTCTTGAAAAATTTTGCATAACTTTTTCAATCTTACCCACCAAAACTCCTTCTGCTGTAATAACCACATCCCCCTCGGAAATGCCGTCCTGAGCTCCCTTATTAAGCAACACGTTATATCCTGTGGGGGCAAGGTTAACGTTAAAAATACCAGCATAAATAATTGAGTAATCTAATCTTGAAGAAATGCGACTTGCACGTCTTAGGAAATTATTCTCACTCTCCAAATCATCAATCTTAGCTTCTAAGTTATTGATGATTTTTTGTTCCTGTTTTAGTTTATCATTCTCGCTTGCAAGGTTATTAAAATTTTTTATTTTCCCAACAAAACCACCAAAATTTTCCATCCTAATAAACAAGCTACTGCCGAAATTTATAAAAGATTTTGGATAAATAGTCATTCTGTCTTTTATGAAATACTTATTTAAAAAAACAGCGCCAATGACGGCTACTAATATAATCACTCCAAATTTTATTGGTGTTTTTTTCATGAATTAAAAGTAGTCATCTTTTTGAGTTGGAACCAAAACGTTTTTCAACTGCTCAACATTTTCAAGTATAAAACCACACCCTCTTGCTACGGCTGTTAAGGGGTCATCTACCACTTTTACAAAAAGCTTGGTTTCGTGAGCTATTGCCTTATCTAAACCTTTTAACAAAGCCCCTCCGCCAGCAAGAAATATATACTTATTTATTAAGTCAGCTGTTAGCTCAGGTGGAGTCTCTTCAATGGTATTTTTAACAGCAAGAACAATACTTTTCACAGAACGTTGCATTGCCTCTCTAATTTCTTCTGAAGTTATGTCGATCTCCTTTGGCAATCCGGAAACCAAATCTCTACCCCTTACACGGCCCTCTATTTCTTCTTCGGAAGGATATGCTGATCCTAAAGTTAATTTTAAGTTTTCGGCCGTAGCTTCTCCAACCAGAAGATTCCTTTCCTCTCTTAAATATCTGATTATGTCTTCATCAAGTTTGTCTCCGGCAATTCTCAAAGAACGAGAAGCAATAACACCGCCCATAGAAATCACGGCCACCTCTGTTGTGCCTCCACCCATATCGACAATTACATTAGCTACTGCCTCATGAACAGGAAGACGCGCTCCAATGGCAGCTGCCATCGGCTCTTCAATTAAATAGACTTCTCTTGCTCCGGCGTTGTAGGTGGCATCTTCAACAGCTCTCTTTTCTACTTCTGTAACTCCGGAAGGAATTCCAACCACCACTCTTGGGCGTGGCAACAAAGTAAAACCATCTTGATGGACTTTATCTATAAAATATTTGAGCATCTGTTCGGTCACCTCAAAGTCTGAAACGACACCATTTACCAAGGGCTTAGAAACTGTAATATATCCAGGCGTTCTACCAACCATTGTTCTTGCCTCTTTGCCGATAGCTAGTATTTTTCCGGTTTTTTGATTAACAGCAACAATTGAGGGTTCATTAATAACAATTCCTTTTCCTCGAACATAAACAAGGGTATTTGCTGTACCCAGGTCAATGCCGATATCTTTTGACCAGTAGCCAAAAAGTTTATTGAACATGTTATAACTTGCTGGCCGCTCTCGCCCTTACTGTGGCGAGCACGCTCTTGGTTGATTCCTTCGTTAAAAGCTCCGCTTCTCCTTCGTCATAGATATCTATGTCTCAGTCGAATGCTCGCTTTTGCCTCGGACTCACCCAAGCCAGCTGCGTTCTAAAAATTACCACCAATCTTTATTAATACATTACCATAACAAAATCATTATAAACAATCAAAAAGCCGTCATGATTGACGGCTTTTTGATTTGTCTTAATTATGTGGATTTAGAAATTTCACTCAACTTAACGAGTTTAAAATCTTTTTCACTGCGAAGCTTGAGTTCCACACTTTCTTTTTCAAGAGTTTTTTTGCTTACAACAATTCTTATTGGGCAACCAATCAAATCAGCATCGGCAAATTTTTCTCCTGCAGTTTTGCCTTCTCTGTCATCATATAAAACTTCCACACCAGATTTTTGTAAATCATTATAAATCTTATCTGCGCTTTCGTTTTGTTCCAAAGAAATCAAATGAACTTTGTATGGGGCAATATTTTCTGGCCAAAGAATGCCTCGCTCATCATTATGAGTTTCCACAATGGTGGCCATAAGACGACCTATTCCTATTCCGTAAGAACCCATCACCACTGGATTTTTATCTCCCTTCTCATCTACAAAATCTAAACCGAGAGCCGAAGAATATTTAGTGCCCAAAGGAAAAATATTTCCAACCTCAATAGATTTATTTTCAGTTATCTTACCGCCACATTTTGGACAATCATCTCCCTCTTTAAGTTTAGTTATTTCTTTATTTTCTGCATAATTGCATTTTGAACACACATATATAGTGTCCTCTCCAACATCTGACAAAACCTGAAACTCGTGAGTATTGCTAATAGTGAAAGCTCCTCCCGCTGCTAAAGTATAGATAGACTTTAGACCACAACGATCAAAAAGCTTAAAATAGGCATCGCGAACCTTGTCATAATAAACCATCAAATCCTCTTCTGAGGTGTGGAAGCTGTACAAATCTTTCATCATAAATTCTCGTCCTCTTAACAATCCGGATTTTGCGCGAGCTTCGTTTCTGAACTTGGTTTGTATTTGATAGGCCGCAAAAGGTAAATCTTTATATGAATTTATATACTTGGAAGCAATTGCCGTAAGTACCTCCTCGTGACTCCAGCCTAAAACATAATTGGATTCTTTTTCGTTTAACCCTTTTGCAAAAAAACCAACATCAAGATTCCATCGGCCAGTCGGTTCCATGAATTTTCTTTCTACCAATGCTGGCATAAACATTTCTTGACCATCAACAGCATTCATTTCTTCTCTGACAATACTCATTATTTTCTGAGCAACTTTCCATCCAAGAGGAAGGAATGAATATATTCCCGCAGAATTTTTGTAAATAAATCCACCCCTAATTAAAAGTTGAGCATTTTTTGCCTCTTCATCTGCCGGTGCTTCTCTTAACGTTTTTGTAAATAATTTAGATAAACGCATATTTTAGAAAAATCGAATTATATCCTTAGTTGTTACATATACCATTAATGCTATCAGGAATACAAAACCGATAGTGTTAATGGCCATTTCCACTTTTTTGTTTACAGGTGAGCCTTTAAGCTTTTCTACGATTATGAGCAATGCCCTGCCTCCATCCAATGCCGGAAATGGAATGATGTTTAAAACTGCCAAGTTAATTGAAATCATCGCAACAAACTGCATCAGATAATTCATTCCCATTCTTGCGGCTTGGCCGGTAAGGGTAGCTATTCCAACAGGACCGGAAACATCTGCAATCATCTTCCCCTCAAACAATAGAGTCTTAAACAACACATAAAATCCAATAACAGTATTCATTGTTAGTACAACAGCATCGTATACACCTCGCCAGATTGCTTCATACCACGGATAAGAAACCACTCCAGTAAGAGCTAAAGAAACACCTAATGCCCCTTGACCCTCTGGCGGATTTACTCTCGGTACAATTTCTTTTTCCAAGGTTTCGTTATTTCTTTTTATTACCATCACTACAGATTGTCCAGTATTTTTTTGTATAAAAGACTGAACATCCTCCGCACTGGAAACAATTTGAAGTGAACCATTTAATTTGAAACCACTAACCTCGTCGAGAAGTTTTAATCCGGCTTTGTCCGCTGGACTGTCTTGAGAAATTTCAATAATCTGAACCGCCTTATCTCTGGCAACGGATGCGGTCTTGTCATCAATCAAACCAATTCTTAAACCAAAAAAATTGGTAATCATCAAAAGCACGACCGCCAAAAAGAAGTTCATCGTTACTCCAGCAATTATTACCTTGAGTCGGGGTCCGGCTGGTTTAGAAGAAAAACTTCTAGGGTTTGATGCCTCATCCCCATCTTCTCCAAGAATTTTAACAAACCCACCAAAAGGAATCATGTTTATTGAATAAAATGTCTCCCCCTTTTTAATGCCCCAAATCCTCGGAGGAAAACCCAGACCAAATTCTTCAACCTTCATTCCGGCTTTTTTAGCAAAAATAAAATGCCCAAACTCGTGGACAAAAACTAGTACTCCCAGAACAATTATAAATATTATCGCGGTTATCATTAGTTTGTCATCAATTCTTGTTCCTTTTTCTTTGCCATATCATCAAACTTCAAATTCAAGTCATTCATTAATTTTTGAAGCTCTTCTTTTGCTTTGAACATGTCGTCTTCGCGAGCTTTTTTCTCTTTTACCTCAACTTGAACCTTTTTTATAATATCTTCTCGTATTTGTCTTACTCTGACTTTGCCCCATTCTATCTTCTGATGAAGCAATTTAATGAACTCGAGTCTGCGTTCTTCGGTTAATGGTGGAATATTTAATCTTATGCCAGTAGCATCGTCTATGGGATTTAAACCCAAAGAACTTTCTTTGATGCTTTTTACAATATTAGGTATGGCCTGTTTGTCCCAAGGCTGAATAAGAATGGTTCGTGATTCTGGAGTATTAATGGTTGCTAATTCTTTAATCCTAAACTTTGAATCCATGTAATCCACGACAATATCTTCCACCATAGAAGCATGGGCCCGACCGGTTCTTATGCCAGCTATCTCGTTTTTGACATGCTCAATAGCACCGTCGAAATCCTTTTTCTTTTGAGTTATATGATCTTTATACATTAAAAAAATATACCATTTAAATTACAGATTTACCAGAAAATTCTCCAGTGCTAGGCGGTGGTTGAATTGAGGCTGAGAAAGTAAAGAATTGAGCTTGAGAAGATTTTTTAAAACTTTGTGATTTGGATTTTCATGAGAACGTAAGGTATGTATCAAGCCAACAACAAGATTCTGATAATCCTTACTGGCAAACAACTTCTCAGCATATTGCATGCGTTCACAGACCCCCTCTTTGCAGATTTTCATAAACCCATCTATCGCTTTAATCGTTTCTCTATCAATTTCTTTTTTATCATCAGACAAAAATTGCACTTTATCACACCTAGACAACACTGTTGGAAGAATTAACTTTGGTTTTGAACTTATTAAAATAAAAATCGTGAATGGAGATGGCTCTTCTAGTATTTTTAACAGAGAATTCGCAGCAGCCGGAACTAGCATGTCGGCATCATTAATCACAACAAATTTATATGGCCCATAATAAGGCTTTAGAGTTAAGTATGCTTTTAGATCACGAACATCTTCAACATATATCTTAGTTTCGTCTTCCTCTAACCGTGGCGTGAGTATCTTAAAATCAGGATCTCCTTCAGGTTCCCTCTGATTTATTAAGCGAAAAATATCATAGGCAAACCCCTTCTTGCCTATTCCTTCTGGTCCTGAGAAAAGATAGGCGTGCGACAAAACACCTTTCCTTATGACACTTTCAAAATAGGTCTTATTATTGTTGTGGCCCGTTGTTGTCCAATTCATTTTGTACTGGTGATTCACTTTGACTTACCACTGGCGGATTTGATTGATTTACTGTTGGAAGGTTAACATCTTCAGACACCGCTGGTAAGTTAGACTCCTCATGTCCTTTTGTTCTTTTTAAATAAACGAACAAGACAATCAACACAATGACGACCGACCCGATTATTAATTGAAGTTGCATATATTAACTCTGCGGTACCAATAATACGGAGGCGATTTTTTCCGCCGCATCAGGAACAGCAAAAGTTTTTAATTTTTCGCTAATGGAATTATATTTATCTGGCTCAAGAAGGGACTGAATCTGATTAATCAATATGTGGGGCGTAAGGTTTTCTTCTTCAATATAAACTCCTCCGAATTTTGACAATTCCTGAGCATTAAATAATTGCTCCCCACGACTGCCATGAAAAAGTGGTATTAATATCACCGGCTTACCAAGCATGGATATCTCTGAAATATTACTGGCTCCGGCGCGAGAAATAATAATGTCTGCTGCCGCATAAGCCAAGGCCATATCGTTCGCGTCAAAAAACGGAAATAATTTATAATTAACACTAACAGCATCTGCGTACTCACCCTCACCTTCTTTAATTATTTTTTCCGACTCAGCCCTTACTGTCTGGAGCTGACTCTCGCCACATTGATGAATTACCTGATAATCCTTTACCAACAAAACGAGCGAGTCCAAAATTATTCTATTTATTTTTTGAGCCCCCTGACTACCTCCCGCCACCAATATCGTTTTGCGATTTGAACTCAAACCAAATCTTTCTGTAGCCATCACTCTATCACCCATTACCAACTCTTTTCTAACAGGATTTCCTGTTAGAACCGTTTTGCCAGACTTAAAATATTTTTGACTTGAATCAAATGATACAAAAACCGTCTTTGCCAATTTACCCAAAACCTTATTGGCAAGACCCGGAACAGAATCGGACTCGTGAATAAATAACGGGATAAAATATAATTTACTCACAAAAGCTCCTGGTAAAGACGCATATCCACCCTTGGCAAAGACAACGTCGGGCATGAACCAAAAAATATACCACAACGATTGCAGGAATCCGATTGGGATCTTAAAAACATCAAGAATTGTCAGCAGACTGAAGTATCTCCTTAATTTTCCGGCAAAAATTGGTTTAAAACTTAATTCATTCTCTTGTACTGCTTGTTTCAAAAACTTACCCTCACCCAAAACCAATAACTCCAAAGGAACCCCCATTTGTTTGGATTTTTCTTTTAAAGCGTTGGCGACAGCAACAAGAGGAAAAACATGTCCTCCGCTACCGCCCCCGAGAAGTAAGACTCTGTAATTCGCCACGTAGTAATTTTACCTTTTTTAAGTGCCCTAACGCAAATCCCCCAATATCTCCATTTGTTCTAATAACCCTATGACATGGCACAATGGGTGCAAATGGGTTCTTGTTTAATGCATTCCCAACTGCTCGATATGCTTTAGGCCGACCAATAGCAATCGCTACCTCTTTGTACGTTGCAGTCTTTCCCTTTGGGATAGTTTTAACAAAATCATAAACTTTTTTCTGAAATTCTGTAATCATTGTTTAATTTTATAATAAAAAACCGTTTTTAGTAACGGTTATGGAATTTGACAAACTTGAAGATTTTTTTCAAAGGCTGGGGTTAGGTCATATCCACTAAGGATTATGATGCCATCCTCTTCTTTTTCAGATGTCCAGACATTGCCCAGAAATTTTCCTTGAACCAACTTTTTACACCTAGCACAAACCCCTCCAACAAACAAAGCTCCCTGGCTTTCAAAAGCGCAGTTATCGAGCAAAGCGTGACCAAGAAACAAACAAGTGATCCTGTCGGTCCATTTTGGCCTAAAAACAGGTTTATAAAAAATCCGCTCTCCTTCTTTGTGGCACCAAATTTTTCCCTCTACACGATTTTCTCTAGAAAGTTCTGATAGTGCTGGTCCAATATCTCGAGGAACAAGTTTGTCATCTTTAAGGCTGGATTCTAATCTTGCTTCTTCCCACAAACTATCAATTGAGATTCCTCTCCAATTATTTTTTATTTGAGTCAGTAAAAAATTCTTTATTCTTTGCTCTCTTGTACCGAAAAATTCAGTCTCGCAACCAATTTCGTAAGGCATGTTTCCTCTCAAATTGTAAACAAATTCTGCTTGTAGACTACAAAACTAGTTCACAACTGTCAATTTATCTCAACGATCTTATTTCTAGAAATACGACCGGAAACAATTCTAACATTTGGAGTGTGGAAATACTCTGAGAGTAGTTTAATTATCGCCCTATTTGCCCGTCCCTCTACGGGCGGATCCTTAACAGACACAACAAAGTTGAGGTCGTCTATCTTTTCAACCTTGTTCTCGTTTGAGTCTGGTTTTGCTTTGACATTAATACGCATAAATTAAGAATACCACAAAAAACAAAAGGCCGGGTCTAAAACCCGGCCATACTTAAAATCTCAGCGACACGCTCTTTGCGCATCTGGTCTGTCCATCCAGGAGCTGTGGCTGCGGCCTTCATTTCCAAAAGAGCTAGTTCCACCATCGGCTTAAACTTGCATACGAAGACATGTTCACTTATCTGATCATAGTCCAACGCTTTGCTATAATCAGACAACGCAGGAACAATAACCCGATCATGAAATTGCTGAACTTCCTCAACAAGATTAGCCTCACGAAAAGAATCAATAACCGAGGCAAATATTTCTTGTAACTCTCTTTGGCCCGTTAAAACCTTAACGAGAACAACTTCAGAATTACCCCCATCTCCGCCGATTGGAACATTCATTGTCCTGTCCTTTTTAAGAATCTTAAGGCCATGATAATCCTTTTGGTGACCCTTTACAACACACACCTAGAATATGTATCCGAACATTATTGTTTTTAGTTTAATGTCGGTTTCATTTTTTCAACAACCACCACGAGGGCCTGCCGATGTTGCTCAACAGAGTGTCCACAAGAAAGATCCTCGTTATTTTCTTCTTGCTCTTCCATTCTCTTCAATTCAGTTTTGGCTATTTGACCATAAACAGTTCGCATTTCTTCAGAGGGAACAAATTTCATCTCTTCAGTGCTTGGAAGTATTCCGGAAAATGTTTTAATGTTTTTTTCTCCCACAACTTCTTTCAATTGTTCTACGGCTTCCGGATTAAGATTAAAAGCACGCTCAAGAGCGCAACAGGTCTCCTTATCAAACTTAACCGTTCCCTCTATCGAACCTTTGTATTCTTTAGATTCTCTAAACATATCGTCATTATAAGCCATAGTTAATTAAGAGTAAAATTGTCTATCCGTCAACTCTGTCAAGTTATCATTTGACTGTTGATAAACTCCTTTGCTATAATTCTTCTATGCACAAAATTCAAAAACAAATTTTAAAACTTTCTACTGACAAAAATCTTGGAGAACTAAGTCTGCGCGAAATCGGTAAGTTGATTGGCGAAGACAATTCTCCTCAAAAAATTAAGCATCACCTACTCCAGCTTGAGAAGAATGGTTTAATTAAAATAAATCGTTTAGATAAAGAAATAGAAAAAACAAAACCAGGCACCTCTTACAACAGCAAATTGGTTTCGGTTCCCATTTTTGGTTCTGCTAACTGCGGTCCCGCTATGATTTATGCCGAAAACAACATTGAGGGCTATCTGACTATTTCAGGAAAACTACTCACCAGGAAAAAAGACATTTTTGCCATTAAAGCTTCTGGATACTCAATGAATAAGGCAAACGTGAACGGTGCATCAATTGAAGATGGTGATTACGTTATTGTTGATTCTAAATGCAGAAGCATAAGAAATGGTGATTACGTTCTTTCTGTTATTAATGAGGTGGCTAACATCAAAAGATACTTTGCCGACAAAGAAAATAAGAGAATAATTTTACTTTCCGAATCCAGTGCTAGTCTTCCGCCAATTATCATCCATCAAAACGAAATGGATGATTACATAGTAAATGGAAAAATTATTCAAGTCATCAAGCGACCGAAAACTACATTCTCCAAACTCAAAAATCTTATTTACAGAAGAGAAGTTTAATTACGAAGTAGCTCTATCGGGCAGTGGTTGAACAACACCCCTTGGAACCTTACCTTTCAAATCTCTATAGATCCTAAGCTGTTGAATTCCGCCAAAAATAGCTAATATGCCACCAATTACAAACACTAATTGGAAGCCAAATTTTTGAGCCAAAATTCCTCCAATAGCTGCTGCTCCAGCAGCACCAATACCTATAGCAATAGAGTCCATAGACCATTCAACATTTTCTCGCATCTTATCCAGATGTCTTGAAAATATTGCATACCAAGGAGGAATGGTGAATGCTGCTCCAATACCATAGACCGCCTGTATTATATAGATATGATTTGCTGTAGAAGCAAAAAGATAAGCAAACGGAACCAAAACAATCAAAGAAGTCCCGAGTATCATGGAATAAAAGTCATCATACTCGCCATGATTTTTATCCAAGTATCTTGCAATCGGTATTTGTAATGCCGATTTAAATATTTGAAATATGGCAGTAGCAAAACCTATTACCTCTAAAGATCCCCCGCCGATTTGTTTTGTGACGAAAACAGCAAACACGGGTCCGAATATGCTAAATCCGGAATTAATAAAAAAATCTGAAATAACTAAAGTGCGAATTACGTGATTTATTTTCATAAGAATAGGATTGATTAATTAACTGAACCTAATTCTAACAAATTAAAAAACCCCTGCAACTCTCGGAGAAGTTTCTAAGCGGTGCTTTAGCCCGCTAAAGAATCTCTGTAGGCAGAGGTTTTTTTAATTTTAATTTTAGAAGTGTGGGAATCCAAATCCTGAATCGTCATCATCGCCATCAGGCAATAAATCGGTGGTAAGTTTATGAAGAATATCTCTGGTCTCTGATGCTGGGTTTAAAGAATCTTTTTGCCATAATTTGGCAGCCAATCCTGCAACATGTGGAGAGGCCATAGATGTTCCAGATAAAATAGCATAGCCACCATCCTTCCACGCTGATTCAATGTTGTTACCAGGGGCAACAAGCTCTATGTCTTGTGTCTCCACAATATAAGGTTTGGTGGTCAGATTAATTCCCCTAGAACTCCAATCAGGGATTAAGGTGTTTTTATTTACAGCTCCAACAGAAACAACATCGGCGTCGGCTCCAGGAAAATCAATACTTCCAGCATAGGGACCATCATTGCCAGCGGCAGCAACAATCAAAACATTTTTAGAAACAACGTAGTCCGTGGCGTCAGTTATTAATTGACTAGGATTATCAGAGCCCAAGCTCATGTTTATAATATTTGCACCATCGTCAGCAGCAGTCATTAAGGCAACAGCAATGTCGTCTGCCCAGCAGGTGCCGTTATTAGAGCAAACTTTATACACAAAAAGATTAGCTTCTGGCGCCATTCCATACAAACCAAGACCATCAGAACCACCATCAGCGGCAATTATTCCCGCGACATGAGTTCCGTGTCCATTTTTGTCATCACATTTTCCATCAACAAAAACAGCACCCGAAAAATCTTTACATGCTTTAATTCTGTTTTTTAAGTCAGGGTGAGTTTTTAAGATTCCAGTATCCAACACAGCAACACTAACATTGGAACCACCAGATGTTTCCGATAGAAATGAATCGTTGTAAACCTTCTTTATGCCCCAAGGAATTTGCTCAGCGGGCTTAACTCTCTTAGCCTGAACCCTTCCACTTGTTATTGGTGCCTGTGATAAATCGGGTAATACATTTAACTTCTTAACGGGCTCAACCTCTACACCAAAAACCTTCGCAACCCAAAGTTGTTTTTCTGACAAATCTGCCGTAAAACCATTATCAAAATTGTGTCTAACCCCAAAGGACTTCTTCCACCAACCAGAGGTGGATTTAACGAAATAGCGAGTATCATCTGAGGCGGCGTAAGATGAGTGGGCCGTGAATAAAAGTGTTAAAATTATGACTAAATATGCGGTCTTTTTGATTGTAATCATGTAGGGTTAATAATAGCAAATTTAGGCCAAATTGGCAATCCACAGGCAAAAATTTTTAAAGCTCCAGAACCCAGCCACCTGAAGACACGCCTCCGATAAAACCGCTCCTCCGTGAGCGGTTTTATCTCGGCTATAATCGCATTGTCTAATCGCCGACTGATGGACTCCGTCCAATATTTTATCAGTCGGCTTTGCCAACGTCTCAAATGTCTTCAGATGGCTGGGTTCCTCCATTTAAATGTTTTCATAAAAACAGAAAAACCTCGCACCAGACGAAGCACGAGGCTTCTGTTTTGATACGAGGCTATACCAATAGCCAAGCGATAGTGGCGACCACCCAACTAAGTTCATTGGCCATCTCACTTATTGCAAGCCAAATGCGGTTGCGGTCCCAACCCGCCTCCCTAACCATGAAGTAAATCTGGCCAAGGCGAATCAGAATCGTAAGGTGCCCCACTACTACCGACAAGCCAGGCGTACCAGAAGCACCTTCGGCCAGAAACTTCCAGGCCAGAAGCACTTGAGGTACCGACTTGTAAGCTATAGCGAAAGACGCTTTCGCTATAGGATCGCTCAATGATAAACGGCGAATAGTGCTTATGAAAATCACCACCGCCGTCAGGACGACTCCTGTTGCAAGTGTTGTTGTGTCCTTATCATTCCATTGATACGCCGGATTCGTTCCGGCCGCGACCAAAACACAAGAACCAAGAACAAACCAAACAACATAAGTCGCAATGGCTTGTCGAGTGACGCGACTAGGAGCGGTGCGATGAGCACCAATACCCAATGCCAAGTGAAACACCAGGTATGCAGTAGCCAGACCAAACTGAGCTAAGCTGAATCCTGTCACATCTGTTACCAACCGCAGAACATACGCTCCGCAAAATATAACCGCACCGATGATCTGGACCCAAAAGAGCAGGTCCGCAACCATCCTTTTCTTTCCTGACATGCGAACCTCCTTTGCCCTTTACTGAGCCAGAAAATGTTGGATTTAAGGTACTACTAGAACACAATAATTATACCACACTTTTACAATATTTGCAAATTACCATTTTTCGAGCCAAAACCCTAAGCGATAGCCCGTCTCTGATTTTGGCCACTTCCGCAGTCAAGAAAATACATGAAAGCGAATTAAGGATTTATCCAAAATAACGAGGTCGAACGCCAAGCTGAAAGCTTGGAGGCAAGAGAGGGTTACCTGTTATTTTGGCTTAAATCCCAAATGAGCTAAGTATATTTTTGAAGACGAGGACTGGTGGCCAAAATTAGAGATGGGCTGGAAGCCCACCTACTCCTTATCCGATAGTAATTTATCTATCCCATCTTTGATTTTATCCCCCAACTCTTTAATCCTTTCAGTCATAAAAAGGGTCTTGATATAAGCGGAACTAAATATGGTTTTAATTAGATAACCGATAGCAAGAGCCCCACCCAAGAAAACAAGAACCAAAACAAAGTTTTTAAGATAATCAAATAAATACTTGTAACTCTCTCCGAAAAAGAATCCTACAAAAAATACCATCCCTATCCAAAGCGCTGATCCCAAAACATTGTACATGGCAAACTTCTTAAGACTATATTTAAAAGATCCGGCAGTAATCATGGTCGCAATGGTAAGAGACCACGTAACCTTTGCGAATAAAATCGCTCGCCCACTATAGCGCTGGAAATATTCTTCAACCTTTTCAATAATTTTTCTACTATTCTTATCCTTACGTCCCCATCTATCTATTGGTTTAGATCCGGCATAATACCCAACGGTATACCAAGCAAATCCACTAAAAACTTCTCCGGCAAGACAAACAAAAAACGCGGGCCAAAGAGATATGCTTGCAACAGAGGCAAGAAATCCAGCAAGAATAGTTGTATTCATCCCCTCAACAGCAGCGCCAACAAATATAAAGAGATATTTGTATTCAACCAAAAACGGGAGATGGTTTTCTATGTATAAAAAGGCGTTTTCCATATTAATTATCTGACCTTATTTAAAACTTTAAAGTCTTTTTTGAGAACACCCATGGTGGTTCTGTTGTATATAGCCACAGCAGGGTGATAGAGAGGCACAATCCTGATTTTACCATAATTAGTCTTGGTATCAAAAGTCTTTCCGTGTATCTGACTAATGGGTTTTAGCTGATTTTCCAATCCGAATTTTCTCATAATATAGTCCATTGAAAAACGCCCGAGAGTAGCTATCACTTTAGGCTTAATTATTTCTATCTGCTTATCAAGATATGGTCCGTAAATCTTTATCTCCAAAGGAAGTGGATCCCTATTAAGGGGTGGCCTGTCTTTGACAATGTTTGTTATATAAACATTTTTTCTGTTTATTCCTACTGAAACAAGCAACTCATCAAGAATTTTCCCAGATGCTCCACAAAACGGTTTTCCAGTTTTAGCTTCATTTCTACCAGGAGCTTCTCCTATAAACAAAATCTTGGCACGATGACTTCCTTCTCCAATTACGGGAAAAGCTTTGTTTTTAATTCTTTCTTTATAAAGTGGGGACTTTTTTAAATTCACCACCTCATCCTCAATTTCGTTTAATAATTTAATTCGTTTATCTGAAGTTGGCATATCGATTAGTGTAAGTAAAATTAAAAAACAGAGCAAACCCAGTAGTGAGTTTTCCGAAAGTTTTTAGCGACCTTGTCGCAATCGAAAAATCTACTACTGGGCAAATGCTCTGTTAAAAAAGAGGGGGCGACTTCGTGTCGCCCCTTAAGTCTGGTCGCTACAGTGTGTGGCCAGATTTCTCGGACTTCCGTCGGCGGTTCGCCCGCCGAGCGGCCTGCTTCCGAGCCCAGCTCATGCCACCCTGGCTGGACTGGCCGTACTTGTGAAGCTTGTGCAGGTGTCGTTTCACCCGCATTTCACGTTTGGTCATTTCTATCCCCCTTCCTAGCTAGTCGTTGACGGCGTCGACGGCGACAGCGCCCGCCCAAGTCGCTTCTCCAGCGATCTTGCGCAAAACAGCCATCAAGCCGTACTTCTGCGCATAGGCCTTCGCGGCCACCGAATCGCCACGCTTCAGGATACGACGAAGCTTGCGCTCCGACGTCCTGGCGAAAGCCGGCGCAAATTTTCCGTTCCGGCGTCCGGCCGAACCGGGCTTGCCCTTCTTGCCTTCCTGACCCTTCTTCTCGGTCCCCATCTGACCCTCCTCATGAATACTAACGTTGTCCCAAGATTGTATCACTAAATTTTAGTGATGTCAACCCAAAGCTCAACAAAGACAGCGTGAGCCAAAAGATGAATCTTCCCTGCTGAAGTGTCCACAAGAAGTGGTCAAATAAACCAAAGAATAGAAAAGATAGAACTATGAGCAAAAAAGAATAATGGTATAACTTACTCATTTTTGTTCTCAAGATGAAATCCTTAATAAGGAGAAGCAGAAAAATGGCAAACACAGTGATGCCCAATATTCCATTCTCTGAGTAAATCAGGAGATAAATATTGTGTACTGGCTGATAAAGATTACGCGATAAATTTTGATCTTTAGTCATTAGCCAATCAACAAAATTACCGGAACCAACTCCAAACCAGTTCAAGGACTTTAATGATTCTTTGTTGTAAAAAATTCTCAGTTGAACAGCCTCCTCCCCAGAAGATATCTTTACCCGACTAATCGCTTCGGGCCAATAAAACACCGAGAAACCAGAAGTAACAATGAGTGTTGTTATAAATATTAGAGCTAATTTTTTATTCCAATACTCTTTCCCGAACTTTAAGCGCACGAGGATAATTCTTATCAAAAAATTAATAAACAGAATAAATATTGCTACTCGTGCAAAGGTAAAAAAGAAGGCTAAAAGAGTTAATCCGAACACGAACAGGTAAAATTTGCTTATATTCTTGTAGATCCATAGATAATAAAAAGCAAAAATTGCCAAAAATAAATACGCGGCCAGAATATTCGGATGGGGCGTGGTGCCATAAGCACGAATAATCTTTTCTCCTGCCATGTTGTAAAAAGATGCGATACCAGACATGTTGAGCCCAATAACACTTTCCCCGAGTAACCTGAGACCCAAATCCGATTGTTTAAAAAATTGAAGCACTGCGATTATTGCCTGAAATAATCCCCCAGCAATAATAACCATCAGTGAATTGCCAAAACCAAATCTCGTCACAGCATAATTCTTAATATAAAGATAAAATAAAATAAATTCCAAAAGTTTTATCCAATTATAGAAGGCAAGTTGAGGACTAATAGCGTTTCTGATTGAAACCGCCGAGATAATAATGAATAAGGCCAGAAAAAAATCTGGTTTTTGGATTAGGTGTTTGGTGTTAGATATTGAGGGTTTAAAAAAATTAGCATAATACTTGATATTGAATATTTGATACGTCTTCGGAGAATTCCCAAGCCAAAACAAAAACAAGATCAAAAGCAGTAGGTCTGTTGCGTACAAAGACGCCGACTGCCATTCATTAAAATTCCAGCTCTGATGCCACAAAATTTTCCGTACCTGAAACGGAATAGCAAATAACAGAAAATAAAATAAAAATTGTTCTGACCTATTTAACAAATAGTGCATAGACAATACCCGCCCCAAACACGAAAATAAGTAGATAATACAAAAACCTAGGTAATTCTAAACTGTACTCCGGCACCCTGTCCCCTTTTGATTTGGCCTTGATGTAAACAAAAGTAAGGACTATTCCCTCAAGTCCGATAGCAACCGAACCCGCCAAGCTAATAATATCAATGAAAGTTCGCAGTCCTCCTAAAAACAAAACTAGAGGTGGAGCGAGAACCAAGAGCCACGCCCCCTTCCTTGGAACATCATAATCCAAATGAAACATGTCCAAAAATGCTGAGCCCAACATCAGAAACGATGTGCTCACAGCCAAAATACCAAAAAGTGAACCCAGAAATATTATTTTACCTCCCAAAAATTCATACAGCCCCGAGATGGCATCAGGAGTAGTTATGCTTCCAGATACGCCCACAACCGTAAAAGCAAAAATTAAATACAACATACTCACCAAAAAGACGGCCAACCAAATAGATTTCTTTAGGTATTTTTCTTGACCCCTTAAAATATCTCTCTGAATTGGAATTGCTGAAAATCCAGCAAGAGCAAACAATAAAACCCCATATGGCAGAAACCAAAATTCACTTTGGATACCACCGAAATTAGACAAACCAATCTTGTTAATACCAACACCAAAAATAAGCAATATTACCACCGCATATAAGCCAACCAGAAACAATTCCACCCAGGAAATTCTTTTAATACCCAATAAAACCAAGACAGATATTACTAAAAAAAATAACAAACTATATGTGGTCGGAGATGCATAGAAAACAGAAGAAAAAATATTATTTAAAAAATCTCCAGCAAGAACCACATATACAAGCAATGCCGAATATAGGGCAAGAGCTATTGAAAAAAATATTGCCCTTTTGAACCAAGGGCCGAGATATTTTTCAGTATAACCGGTTATTTGATGCTCATCGTGAGTTCTCAAAACTATTTCACCATACATGAGGTTTAACAGAAGCGTAGTAAAACTAATAAATATCAAGAACGAAAAACCGACCCAAAAGCCGGCTTTAGCAAAAGCGAATGGAATTCCAAAAACCCCCACACCTACCATAGTTCCGATAAGAACAGCTGTGGCGGAGAGGAAGCTTTTATTTTTGAGTATATTCAGGTCCAGGATTTTCACTTTGTTTGAGTTCGCCAAAAATTCCCTGACTCTTATAGCGTATATCTCGGGTTAGATATTTTTCCACTAGCCAAAGACCGGCCAAAATAACATATACAACAATCGCTGTTGCTGCTGCTTCCTGATAAAATCCAAATCCGCTGGCCATACCAATTGCTGAAACAACCCACAAGCTGGCAGCTGTGGTTGTGCCCTCAATGCGATTATTGTCTCTCCTTAGTATGGTTCCGGCTCCGATAAAACCTATTCCAACAACCACATTGGCTATCAAATGATAATCAAATCCAGCAACACCATTTACGGAAGGGAAAATTTGGAAAAGTTTAATTGAGATTATGGACAACAACGCTGCTCCCAACGAAACGAGCGTGTGAGTTCTTAATCCAGCGACTTTTCCAGAACGCTCTCTTTCAAAACCAACAACTCCACCGAGCAAAGCGGCGACCAATAACCTAGAGATCATTATCCAGTCAAAATAAGCTAAAATTTGTTCCATATCAAATCATTCTATTATAAATATCATTTTAAGCAAGGGTAATTGTAAACAAAAAAGTCCCCTCTTGGGGGACTATGCGGCAACAGCTACCAAATCAACCAGAGGGGGCCTACTCCTCGAGCTTACTACACTGGCTTGAGCCATGTGGTGACAATGGTTGATGTGGCGTTCAAAAGATTCGCGTGCAACATTACCTTCGCACACATAACACTTCTGACAATCACATCTGACACATGGAATGTCGCTATTTTTGTGACAGAAACAGTCACACCTATGGTCGCATCTTACCATCGACTGACTACCCTCCTACCTTTCCTAAAGAGCAAGATAATAACTATACACTACTTTAGGGCAACTTTCAAGACCTCATCCATTGTTTTAACAAATACAAATTTTAGGTCTTTTTTGACTTCTTTAGGAATATCTTCCAAATCTTTTTTATTTTCGTGAGGGGCAATTATGGTTTTTATCCCGGCACGATGAGCGGCAAGAACTTTTTCTTTAAGTCCACCTATTTCAAGAACCTTTCCGCGCAAAGTAACTTCTCCAGTCATGGCCACTTCTTTTCTGACCAGTTTCCCCAAGAACAACGATATCAACGCCGTTGTTATGGCCGTTCCAGCAGATGGGCCATCCTTTTTTATTGCACCAGAAGGAACGTGAATATGAATATCATCTTTAGTAAAGTCCTCCTTAACTCCTTTGTTTGCGGCAAACGATCTCGCATAACTCAAACCCGCCTGAGCAGATTCTTTCATTACCGAACCAAGCTGACCAGTTAAAATCAATTTTCCCCTGCCTGGCATTTTGGAAACTTCAATAGAAAATACTTCTCCACCAACAGGAGTCCACCCTAAACCAGTAACAACACCGACTTCATCTTTGGTTTCTGCGATTTGGTGGGTATATTTAATTGGTCCAAGATATTTATGGATTTCATCTTTTGATATAACGATCTGTTTGTCTGAATGAGATTCGACAAGTTTTCTGGTCACTTTTCTGATGACTGATGCTAATTGTCTTTCCAATTCCCTGACTCCAGCCTCACGAGTATGTTTTCTTATAATATCCTCAACAGCAGAGTCGTTAAAGACCAAAGCTTTTTTCTTTAAGCCATGATCTTTGAACAACTTGGGTAGCAAAAAGTTTTTTGCAATATGGAATTTCTCTGCTTCTGAATATCCCGGAAATTCAATTATCTCAAGTCTGTCTCTTAATGCTGGAGGAATAGTGTCTAAAACATTTGCGGTCGTAATAAACATTACATCCGACAAATCATAAGGCACTTCTAAATAATGGTCGGAAAAAGAATGATTTTGCTGAGGATCCAATGCCTCCAGTAAAGCCGAAGATGGATCGCCCCGGAAATCCATTCCAATTTTATCTATTTCATCGAGCATAAATACCGGATTTACAACCTTGGAGTTATTTATTCCTTGAATAATTCTTCCTGGCATAGCACCAACATAGGTTCTTCGATGACCTCTAATTTCCGCCTCGTCTTTCAGTCCACCCAAAGAGACTCTGACAAACTTTCTGTCTAGTGCTCTGGCGATTGACTGACCAATTGATGTTTTTCCAGTTCCAGGAGGCCCCACAAGACACAATATTGGACCCTTAAGCTTTCCGACTTGTTTTTGTACAGCAAGATATTCAAGGATTCTTTCCTTAACTTTGTTTAGACCATAATGGTCTTCATTTAAAATTTTCTCTGCCTCTTTTAAGTCTATCTTCTCTTTTGTTTTCTTTGACCAAGGCAATTCTGTAAGTAAGTCAAGATAAGTTCTTAAGTAAGAAACCTCCGGATTAAATGGCGGCATTTTGCTGAGACGATTTAATTCTTTCATCGCCTTTTCCTGAACTTCTTTCGGCATTCCGACTGAAATAATTTTTGATCTTAAGGCGTCTATATCATCTTTTTCATCTTCAACCCCAAGTTCTTTTTCAATGCTTTTCAATTGCTCTCTTAGAAAAAGCTCTTTCTGCATTTTACCAATTTGTTTTTTGGTTTCTTTGGTGACGGTTTTTTCAGCTTCCATAATCTCCATTTCTCGTACAAGATAAACATTCATTTCCCGTAAGGCATCTATCGCGCTTTCAAGCTCAAGAATTCTTTGCTGGTCTTCTATCCCCAAATTCAAATTAACAGTCATTAAACTTAATATTTGCTCTGTGTCCTTAAGCTGAAGCATCATATAGATAATCTCCGGCAATATTGTCGGAAATGAACGAGATTCTGAAATTGCTCTAAACTGTTCTATCGCCCGTCTCAAAAAAGCCTTTTCTTCAGGACTATTTCGCATCATCAAATTAAAAGGTCGGGCTTTGACCTTAAAAAATGGTTCCTCGCTTACAAATTCACTTATTTCTGCCCTAACCAAACCTTCAACATCTATCTTAGAAGATCCGTCTGGTAATTTGAAAACTGAAACAATTCTACCAATAGTTCCTATTGAAAAAACATCTTTTCGGCCTATGTTATCTTCAATATTTTTTTGAGTAACAAAAAACACAAGCCGTTCGTGGGCTAATGCATCTTCGAGAGCAGCAACAGATTTTGGTCTCTGAACAATAAGAGGAATTACCACCTTTGGAAATAGGACGGTGTTCTTAAGAGCTATGAGTGGGAGTTGCTCTGGTATTACAATGTTTGTAACTTTAAAGTCAGCCATATGGACAAGAATATAACACAGGTTTTACTAAAAATCAAGATTAATAATAGAACTCTTCTCTTGGAGGAGCGTTTTTTACCACCTCAAAAGCCTCTTCGGCGGTATCCACAATAATGAACAGATCTAAGTCTGCCTCATCAATTGATTGCAATTTGTTTAGCATTTCTTCACGAAGCCATGAATGCACTGGACCCCAAAATTCTTTTCCCACAAAAACAACCGGAATTTTGTCAGATATTTTTTTGGTCTGAATCAATGTTAAAATTTCAAAAGCTTCATCCAAAGTACCAAGTCCTCCTGGGAAAAACACATAGGCCCTAGCAGCATAAGCGAGCATAAGTTTCCTGACAAAGAAGTAATGGAAGGCGGTGCTTTTTCGTACAAACGGATTTATTCTTTGTTCAACGGGAAGCTTAATGTTTAATCCAATTGACTCCCCGTTTCCCTCCACAGCGCCCTTGTTTCCCGCTTCCATAATTCCAGGACCTCCTCCGGTTACTACAGCGAGTCCTTCTTTAGCCAACAAAGCCCCAAGTTTTCTTGCTTCTTCATACCACTTAGTACCTTCTGCAAATCTTGCTGAACCAAAAAATGTAACGGTTTTATCAAAGTCAGCCAAAAATTGCCAACCCTCAATGAGTTCGGACATAATCCTCAAAACTCTCCAGTGAAGAGAACCTCTAAAATCTCCCTTGGCCTCCTCTTTAATTGCCGGCAAGTCAGATGCCGGTAAATTCATTTGTCCTTTATCTTTTTCCATAGATTTACAGAATAACAAATCTTTAAACAAACTTAAAGAGGGCAACTTTCATTGTTTAAGCAAATAAAAAGGAGGGGGATAAATCCCCCTCCGAACGTCCTGCAAAATTACCCGCCGAACGTCTCGGCGATGGACTTCAGCATGGCGATGTTGTGATCGTCGCGCTTGTTGTCCTCGGTGAGGTCGACGTTCTCAGCCAAGAGAGCGTTCACCTGTTCTTGGTTGCCCATCACGCGCGCGCTTCGCTTCGCCTGCGCCCGGTGATAGAGACCAACCTCGGCCTCGACGTCGCGCCCAACGGTATTGACGTAACCGAGGGCGCCCATCAGGACGGCCATGACGACCTTCGCCCCTTGCGGACCCACGTCCTTCAGGTACTGCATCGAGGACGAAGCCTCTTTGAGACCGAAGACCTTGGGTTCCGGCGCCTTGGGCGCCGGAGGATAGATCCCCAGACCATGACGGAGCGCGTCTCCGAGCGACGTACGCGACACGACGGCCTCGTACGCGAGAACCGCAACCAAAGCGACGACGATTGAGACGATGATATAGCCCAAGACGAATCTCCCTTAGAGGCTTTCTTGTTAACTGGTTTTCGCTGGGAAGCCTCTAAACCCAACTAAACCTCAGACCTTGTAAAAGTATTATATTACAAAATAAACAAAATGTCAAATCAGTTAAATCTCAAATGACTCCCCCTGATTTGGCACCACCGCATCTATCTTTAAATCTGTTTTAGTTTTTTCTGCTAACACTGTGGCCGAGTCCTCTTCACCTTGAACCATGAAAACTTTCTTGAGACTCCCACCGGAACCAGCGCTTTCTATCCACTTTAAAAGCATGGTCTGATCGGCGTGGGCTGAATAGCCTCCGATGGCATATATTTTGCAATTAACAGAAATTTTCTCGCCGAATATACCAACCTCTTTTTCTCCATCTAAAATTCTGCGTCCCAACGAACCCTGCACCTGATAACCGACAAACAAAATGGCTGAATTCGGGTCAGATAGATATCTCCTCTCATGGTGCATAATTCTTCCTCCTGTAGACATGCCGGAACCGGCAATAATTATCTTCGGTCCCCTTACATTATTAATTGCCCTTGATTCATTGGCAGTTCTTGTAAATGTCAGACCTGGAAAATTAAAGATGTCATCTCCGGAATTAATTACATACTTAGCTTTTTGGTTAAAATAATTAGAATGTTTTTTATAAACTTCAGTAAGATTGATAGCCAAAGGAGAGTCAACATATATTGGGACTCGTGGTATCTGATTGCGATTCACTAAATGATTTAATTCATACAAAAGCTCCTGCGTTCTTTCCATGGCAAAAGACGGAATCATCAGAGTGCCACCTTTTGATAAAGTCTCTTTGATTACATTCTCTAATATTATTTTTCTGGATGCGCGGTCTTCATGAATGCGAGAGCCGTAAGCGGATTCCACTACGGCATAGTCGGCATCTATGGGAAAATAAGGAGACTGAAGCAGTGGAGTCGGTGGATTACCAAGATCGCCAGTGAAATAAATCTTTTTGTTGTCATAATTTATCTCGACTATCGTTGAGCCAAGAATATGACCTGCGTCATGAAGAATAGCTTTGATTCCGCCTCCAAGATCTATAGGAACTTCGTAATTAAAACCCTCGGCTAATTCCATGACACCCTCTAAGTCTTTTAATTCAAATATTGGTTCTTTACCTTCTCTTTTTGCTTCTTCGGTGATGATATTTAAATTGTCCGGCAAAGCCTTGCCAGCCAAATCTAAAGTCGGTCTAGAGGCAATAACCCTCCCCCGAAAACCCTCTTTAAATAATTTAGGAAGACGACCCACGTGATCGGTATGGCTGTGGGTTATAAATACAAAATTTATTTCAGCCGGATTATATACAAACTTTTCATAATTCATATCTTCCGAATATTTTGACCCCTGATTCAGACCACAATCTACAAGAATTTTAATTTCTCCAGAATCAAGCAAATAATTTGCTCCTGTTACAGATTTGGCACCGCCATAAAAAGTAATAATCATATAGTTATTATAACAAAAATAATACTAACAAGTAGCCAAGTACGGACATCGCCGCAATGGGAGGTAAGGCAGCCATAGGTTTTCTTTCTTTCTGATTTACAAAAATTAAGTGAGTCGCAAGTAGTCCTAACAAAGAAAATATCGCCACAGTAATCGCACCAGCAACACTATATCTGACCATAGAACTTACCAAAACAACAGGCAACCCCACATCACCCGAGCCCAATATCATAAACTTATCACCCATCTGAGCCTGAGCTTCTTGTTTGTTTGAAAATAATCCTTTTATCTCTGAGGGAATAATAAATCCAAAGATTGCCCCCGCTTCCATCATGTTTTTAGCCATACTTACCATGTGCTTGGTGACATAAACAGCGATAATGTCATAGAAAGACAAAACAATCATTATTATAACCACTGTTTTGGGCAAGATAGATAATCCCAAGATCGATCCTATTCCAGCAACTCCCAATATTACCCCGATATTATGCGTAAAGACATTTTTTATTAAAGCAAAAACCAAGATAATAAAAAGTGTGGCCCACAAATCATTTGGTTGAGAAAGAAATGATCCTGCGACAATCTGTGTTCCTGAGAAAACCACTAAAATCAAAAATATTCTATATGAAACTTTACCTAATTTTTTATATTTTGAAGTTAGAAAAATAAACAATGCCATCAACACAAAGAAAACGACATCGCTCCAACTGAATTTTATTTCTGGAAGAGCCTCTAAGATTGGATAGGTCGAATATTGATAGGCCGAAAAAATTCCCACAACAAGCGTTGTGGCAAACAAGACAAACTCTTTCATGTACAGACTGATTCTAAATTGCATAGTGGTCACGCCTCACCTAAACCATGGCTTAGAAGGATATTCCTGAATTACATATCGATACCCCTTTCCTTCTGGAATCTCAATTTGATTATCTTTTAACCAACCGTCAATCAAGTATCTCTCCGTATTGGAAATGGTTTTAACTTGGGCGCTTTGAGAATCCAAAATAATTGAATCCGAATTAAAGTTTTGCAAAGCTATAAAAATCAAACCCACAAAAAACATAGTCAGTAATAGTATGTAGACCGCACCGAGTTTGGACTCAACCTGTGTTGTAAGCGGATTTATCATTTAAATTACGTTACCTAACAATAATAGTTCCTGTTTCCTTTGGGCTTCTGTCGTTGTGATAGTCAAAGATGCCTTTTGCTGCAAACGTAAAAGCAAAATAACTTCCCTGTGGAACATCTCCAACACTATCCAGTCCGACCAAAACACTATCCGGACCAGAAACTATTCTTATTGGAAAAATTCCTTCATTTTTAAATCTTACAGTATCCCCAGCGTGAATCCTTAAATTAGTCGGACTAAACACTCCACTCTTATAAGAAACCGTATATACTCTTGAAGGTTTAACCTCAGGAGAAGAACTTCCCGATGGTGTTGGTAGGTCGGTACCGAGATTTTGCGATCCACCAAGCACGCTGACGGCAAGTCCAAAAAGGACAAGGGCTAAAATTATAAGCATCCAAAAAAGTCCTGGGCCATCAATGGTCGGCAGCTTTTTTTGTCTTTTAACAACAAGTTGTGGTTCAAAAGCATCCATTTTCAAATCGTAGAATACTATAATATTAACATAACGCTATTTGAAGTAAATGTTATAAAATAAAAAATCTCCAACTTTGGAGATTATCTTAAAATTTTAGACATTCTGGCTTTTAAAGTGTGCCAATCAGCATACTCGCCAAAACAAATATTAAATGCCCTGAGCCGGTCTTCGTCGGCTGGATACTTCTCAAAAAATTCTATCAAATTACCATTATCAAAAAGACTGTCCGTATCAACCACACGAGAACCGAAAATTATGAAGAGCATCATAAACTTCAAAAATTTTCGTGCCTGCTTTATGTCCTCACCACCAAAAGCAATAATCCACTTTTCTTGGAGATACTCAATTCCATAGACCCTCTCTACCTGAACCTTTAATTGTTTCTCTTTTTTTAACTGACAAACACTAAGCCAGTACCGATTGGTTCTTTCCTTGGTTGTGCAAAATATTTCCTGATAAACCTCATCCAACACTTCCCACACTTCCCAAATGGTCATATTAAGAAAGATGTCATGATAAGCAGAGTGACATCTTATCCTGTATGGAAAAAGGTTGAATTCGCTAGTTTCTCCTTCGCGAGTTGAGGGAACTAGATGATGTAAGTTAAAATTACCAAACCCTCTATTTTTGCCATAGATTCTCTGAAGTTCGGCCTTGCTCCGCCCTCTGGGAAGAGTCAAACGGAACCTTTATGTTAATGGGCTGTTTTGTAAAGCATACTCTCCCAAAACTCAATTGACAAGTTTGGGTTTCTATTTTAAAAGCTCTTGGACAATTTTCCTATCAGACCAAGGAATTTTTATGCCCCCAGCAATGGCCATAGACACCTCTGACCCCTTTCCGGTTATTACTACAACATCCCCTTTTTCTGCCATCTCTATTGCAGTCTTAATTCCGTTTTTGCGATCAAGCACTTTAGTTATCTTATTTTTTGATTTTATACCAGAAGCAACATCTTCCATTATTTTTTCCGGATTTTCTTCGTATGGATCTTCATCAGTAAGAACTACTTCGTCACAGTACTCTTCAGCAATCCTGCCGAATTCTGGTCTCTTCCATTTGTCTCTGCCTCCTCCAGCGGCCCCCAAAACACAAATCAATTTTTGAGAATCTTTTTTGAGAGTTTTATAAACCACCTCAAGCGAGTCGGGCGTATGAGCGTAATCCACAACCACACCAAATGGTTCTTTTTGTATAAACTCCATTCTTCCTGGAATACTCTTAATATCTTCTAGGACTGATTTTGTTTGGGGCAAATCAATTCCATACATAGCGGAAACAGATAAAGCCGCAAGGCAATTTAAAACATTAAACTTACCCCCAAAATTAATGTTGAATTTTGTTCCGTAAACCTCAAATGAAGATCTGTCGGGATTTAATTCTAAATTCTGAGCCCTCATGTCTCCACTCTCTATTCCGTAAAAAATAGTTCGTTTTGAAGAAAACCTAGAAAATAATTCCGCGTTCTTATCGTCAGCGTTTAAAACATGGATATTTGAAGTTCTGGCAAACAATTCCTGCTTTGCTCGATAATAATTTTCAAAAGAGCCATGACTCTCCAAATGCTCTTTATGTAAATTTGTAAAAACCGCACAATCAAAATTAATTCCTAAGTGCCGTTTTTGTTTAATACCTTCAGATGTTACTTCAAGTACAACATACTTGCATCCGGCTCTTTTGGCTTCGTGAAAAAATTTCTGCAACTTGAATCTTCCAGGCATGGTCATCTTCAAAGTGTTTGGCCACTCCTTGTCTTTTATTTTAAAACCCAGGGAACCGATTGCGGCAACCGGTATTCCAGCGTCCTCAAAAATTTTAGAAATCAAATAAACAGTAGTGGATTTGCCCTTGGTTCCAGTAACACCAATAACTTTTATGGACTTTGAGGGGTTTCCATAATAAATACTTCCCAAATGAGCCAACCCCGCATGGTAATATGGCGCAAAAAAATTAAACACCGACTTTGGTATTAATTTTTTAATACGATATAAAGTTTTATCTAACAAAGATTCTTTAAACATATCCTGAACGGGGCCTGCCCCTCGTCACCCCAGAGATGCTCGACTGCTGTCTGCGCGTCACCGGGGTCCCCACTCGGGCCACCCGTTTTTAAAATATTTTTCTTGCAACTTTGTAAACCAAATACCAGATTCTTGAAACTGGCATATCGAACGAGCCGGGATATTCTACCTGCTGTCCACCAAAACCAAGCTTGAAACGAGTTACTCCGGGCCAATTTTTGGCATCTATGCCCCAAAAATCATAATAGTGGCATCCTTGTGCCTTTGCCCATTTAATAATTTCCCAGTGCATTAAATATGGTGCCATCCAAGACTTATATTCTCTGTCCATTGCTCCATGTAAATAGTAAACAGTATCTTCGTAAGTTAATAAAATCGCTCCGGCCATGAGTTTGTCTCTAACATTATCAAGAGGTCGAGCGTCATGTTCCACAAAAACAGTTTTAATGTTAAGTTCTGGTGTATTTAATAATTTTTCATAATAACCTTTATTGTGAGTTGAAAAATTATCATTCTTGGCTGTATTCCTGAGTAATTTCCAAAAAGAGTCTAGGTCGTTTTTTTCTCGCAACAAAAGCCCTTTCTTTTCTCCAACACGAATGTTGTATCGCGTCTTATGGTGCATTGAAGATAACAACTCATCCTCTGATTTATTGAGATCCACAACAACTGAACGTTGGGGCTGAATCTTTTTTGATGATTTTTTGAATCCAAATTCATGAATAACCTCCATCACCTTATCATCAAGAGGTTCTATTTTTATAAATATTGATTTTTCCTCGTAGGCAATGTTTTTTAAATACGCAACAAATTGAGCTAGTTCATTTTTAATACCTCCCGAAATATCATCAAAATAAATTTCCGGTCCATGGGGAAGGTAGAGATAATTTTTTCCAAAAGGTAAATCGTGTTGAATTATATTTGCCTTTATTTTTCCATTATCAAATCTCCATGTTTTTCGTCCAACATGTTTCTGAAAATTCAACCAATTCTCTGTCTGTAGAAAAGACTTCATCATTTTATCGACGGTTTTTACCTAACAACTTAAGAGCATCTCTAACTCTTTGTTCTAGTGTTTGACCTTTTGCATCTTCTTTTAGGGCCTCCTTGGCCTGATTAAGAGTGTATCCGAGAGTTAACAATGCTTCTGTTGCCTCACCCTCCTGACCAAGATCCATTCCCTCCATGTCACCCGTTTCAAGATAATCAACCTTGTTTTGTAGCTCCATTATAAGCCTCTGTGCGGTCTTTGGACCCAATCCTGATATCTTTTTTAGGTAATCAGGGTCATTGTTTATTACTGCAGCCTTTAGGTGCTTAGGTTCCACCGAGGACATTATGTTTAGGGCGTTTTTGGGACCTATTCCAGACACTGAAACAAGTAGGTGAAACAGCTCCAATTCTTCTCTGTCCTTAAATCCGTACAACTCAAAGGAACCCTCTCTCATGTTCAATCGAGAATGAATAAACAACTTGACAAAGTCTTGACTTTTTGTTAAACTATTTAACAATTTGGGGACTATATTAACCTTATATCCTATACCGCCCGTATTCAAAATAACGAACTTATCACCCAAATATTCAACTTTCCCTTCAAGATAAGAAATCATTAGTTAAAGAATAGCATTGAAAACAGAAATAAAAAAGAGGCATTACTTAACGCCTCTTCCCAGTCCAAGTACCGGTGGTCATTTTCAACAATATCGTCGCCATTAAAGGGGCGAAACACAAGTTATAGAAAATGTTGATGAATGGATCTTTGTAAAAAAGCAAGTCAATTAATTCCCATACCACAAATAAAACTGTCGAATTCAATAACAGGAACTTCCAGTTCATCGAATCCTCCCTCATTTATTAGGAAATGAAACTATAACATAAACCAAAATTGATTATCAAATGTTTAAACTAGAATCAAAATTTGAACCAACCGGAGATCAACCAACTGCAATTGAAAAATTGAAACAAGGTTTGAAATCCGGACAAAAACATCAGGTTCTTTTGGGTGTTACCGGTTCCGGTAAAACATTTACGATGGCAAAAGTCATCGAGCATTACAAAAAGCCAACTTTGATAATTTCTCACAACAAAACCTTGGCTGCTCAACTCTATAAAGAATTTAAAGAATTCTTTCCTAAAAACGCCGTTCATTATTTCGTAAGTTATTACGATTACTACCAACCAGAGGCATACCTTCCCCATACTAATACCTACATAGAAAAAGATTCAAAAATAAATCAGGAGATAGATCGCTTAAGACACGCTGCTACTCAAGCTTTAATAAGTCGTGATGATGTAATTATTATCGCATCTGTTTCATGTATCTATAACCTTGGTTCTCCCGAAGATTATAAAAATCTTGGCTTACAAATATTTGAAAACAAAAAGATAACCTCCTCAGAAATGGTGCGAGGGCTCATGCGTCTTCAGTACACTCCCGACATTGAATTAAAAAGGGGTTCTTTTAGAAAAACAACAGACGAAATAGAGATCGTCGCACCAAGCGCTCAAGAAGTTATTAAGGTAAAATTTAAAAATGACAAAATTGAAAAGATAATGCGAGCTTCAATTTCTGATCCAGAGGAATTAGAGATGAGAGATTTGAAATATGAAAAAATAGTTGAAACGGTTGTTTTTCCGGCAAAATATTGGGTAACCTCTGATAGCAAGATTGGCCTCGCAATTGAAAACATAAAAAGCGAACTTCAAAAACACCTTAAACATTTAAAGAAAGCAAAGAAATTTGAAGAAGCATCAAGGCTTCAAGAAAAAACACTACAGGATATAGAAATGATGCGTCAAACAGGATACTGTCATGGAATAGAAAATTATTCCTGTCATCTTGATTTTAGAAAAACAGGAGAACCCCCTCATTCACTTTTAGACTTCTTCGCATCTAAAGGAGAATTTTTAACAATAATCGACGAATCGCACATCACAATCCCCCAGCTTCGTTCAATGTTCACTGGCGACCATTCAAGAAAATCCACTTTGATAGAATATGGCTTCAGACTACCTTCTGCTATAGATAATCGTCCATTAAAATTTCCGGAGTTCCAAAAAAGAATCCAGAAAACTATCTGCACCTCAGCAACACCAGCCAAATTTGAATTGGAACAAGCCGGCAAAGAAGGCATCGCCGAACAACTTATCAGACCGACAGGACTACTCGATCCAACAATCGAAATAAGGCCTACGGAAGGACAGATCCCCCATCTGGTAGAAAATATTAAAGCTAGAACCAAAAACGGAGAAAGGGTTATTGTCACAACTCTAACCAAGCGTATGGCTGAGGACTTATCTGAACACTTGGCTGAGCAAGGAATCAAAGTTAACTATCTTCACTCAGAAATAAAAACACTGGATAGACTAACAATAATAAAAGACCTCCGTCTTGGAAACTATGATGTTTTAATCGGCGTAAATCTTTTAAGAGAAGGTTTGGATTTACCAGAAGTTTCTTTAATAGCGATACTAGATGCGGATAAAGAAGGTTTTCTAAGAAACGCGACCACTCTTATTCAGACAATGGGACGCGCTGCTCGTAATGTTAATGGTCATGTTATTTTGTATGCTGACAAAATAACAAAATCAATGGAATTTGCCATAAACGAAACCCAGAGACGAAGAAAAAAACAAGAAATATACAATACAAAAAACAACATAACACCACAAACAATAATAAAATCTATAGGTAATTTTGACCTACCGATTAATCAAAAAGAAGTTCAAAAATATGGCGAAGGGAATAATGAAATAATATTCTTCACTAATGGTTCAAGGCAGAATGCCCTAAAGCAGTTACAAAGACTTATGGACAAAGCCATTAGAAAAATGGATTACGAAACAGCCCTAGGATTAAAAGAACAAATCAGAAAAATAAAAAGCGAATCAGCGATATAAGGCTATTTTTGTACCAGCAAACAAACTGTTGCCAAATATGAGCAAATGTAGTAATATACTAATACTTTAAATAAGTCACAAAACACAATATGCCAATTACAGAATCCGCCAAAAAGGCGTTGAGACAGAACAAAACAAGGAGAGCAAGAAACATCAAGAAAATTGTTACTTTTAAGTCCTCAGTTAAGGACTTCCGAAAATTGGTAACTGCCGGCAAAAAAGATGAAGCCAAAAAGATGCTTCCCAGAGTTTTCCAGACATTAGACAAGGCTGCTAAATCAGGAGTCATAAAGAAAAATAAAGCGTCCCGCCTAAAGTCTAAAACCTCTCTCCTTTTGAAAAAAACCGCTTAACAGCGGTTTTTTTGATTCACGGCATAGTACTCGCTTTCGCCCCGATCACCTTAAGCGCGTACTCCGTATTGCCTTTGGCTGCTCTCGACAGGCAAACAATATTCCACTTCATTATTTTCAAGACAAAAATTTAGCATCCGTTCCTCCCTAAAGGGATTTTCCGGCTAAATTTTTGTTACCTTGAAAATTTCTGAAATGTTCATTTGTTTGCTCCTGCTTGAGCAATATCGCTTAAGGTGACTGGGGGCTGCGCGCTTTTTGTTGAAGCATTTTACCCATCATTTTCTAAACCATTGTGGAGGGATAGGTACAAACAAAGCTTTACCTTAAACCGACAGGAAAGCCGGAACTGACTCGGCTTTGCCTTAAAGCAAAGCAGTAAGGAATTCCGGAAGGCCTTCCGGAGGTTTTAAAGCTATTGTTTGTCTAGCCCGGAGCACGGGTTGAGAATGTGATGGGGAAAATGCGAGTCTGTGAAAACAAAAAAGCCGGCTTTAGCCGGCTCGACGAACAAACAGAGCTCTTAATACTGACTCACCAGCCCAGAGCTCTCCTGATGCAGTGTGTAGTCGAGGCTCTTCTTCAAGGTTCAATTCAACTAATAATTCCTGCCCAATATTTTTGAAATGTGACTTAATTTTGGTCACCAAATAATTAAGACGTCTTGCTTGTTTAGCTGGAATAGAAAGAACGGATACTGAAACTCTATCCTTCAAGGTCAACCTCATTACTACAGTCTTCACAGAGTTGACCGCACCCTTCTACGTAATTCTTTCGTTGTTCAACCGGGCAATCTGTGCAAACACCAGAATTTTCGTTACAAAGCACACAAAGATCGTAATAAATACCACCAACCAAAACAACGAATTTAGGATTCACGCCAACGGGCAGAACTTGGTCTGGCATTGATTTTCCCTACTTCAAAAGTACTGCTGTAATTTTTAACACAAAAACTAGTCTTTGGCAACATTAAAGACAATCCCCATCCCCGACAAAAGAACCGCAATGGCGGTACCACCATAGCTTATAAACGGCAATGGAATTCCAGTCAAAGGAACAAGTCCTGATATGGCAGCTATATTTACAAATGCCTGAGACATTATCCAAATATTTATTCCCATAACGAGCAACGTTCCAAATTTATCAGATGCATTTTTGGCTATCGTAATCAAAAAGAAACACAGCACCCCAAACAGTCCAACAGTAAATGCTGCGCCAATTAAACCTAATTCTTCAGCTATAATTGCAAAAACTGAATCACCTATCACCTCTGGCAAAAATCCTCCCTGTTTTTGAGAACTATTATTATAACCCACGCCAAATAATCCCCCCGAACCAATTGATATTAAAGATTGATTTATCTGATATGATGCTCCTCTTGGATCAGCAGATGGATCCCAAAAGGTTTTTAGTCTTTCAAAACGATAAGGCTCAACAACTATTATGACCGATAGTGCAAAAAATAAAACCAATATTATTCCCGCAAACTGCTTATAACTTGGACCCGCCATGAAATAAACTCCCAAAGAAATAAAAGAAACAATAATTAAAGTTCCTATATCTGGCTGAAGAAATAAAAGCAAGGCCACAAAAGCTAGAATTATCAAAAACGGCATCATTCCATAAGACCATTTTTTACTCCTCTCATCCCTACTCCCAAACCATGCTGCCAAGTATATTATCAACGACAGTTTTAATATTTCAGCTGGCTGGAAAGAAAGAACCCCTAGGTTTATCCAACGAGTTGCTCCTTTCAATCCGTGCCCGAAACCAGGCATAAATATCATTATCATCAATGCCAATGCTCCCACCAAAATAAAAAGTGATATTTTTTTCCAAAATCTATAGTCTATTCGAGAAAGAATAAACATTCCCACAAGTCCAGGTATGACTCCGTATAACAATTGGTGAGTTAGGTAATAATAAGGCGAACCGAATTTTTTCTGACCATCCACAATCCCTGCCGATGACAAAACAACGAGACCAAAAACCGTAAGTATTAAAATTATTACGAGCAATTTTCTGTTCATTTAATCTAATTGTAGTATAAATCAGGGATTAAAAAAACCCCGCCTACAGAGATTCTTGGAGCGGCTAAAGCACGCTCAAGAAACTTCTCCGAGAAAGCGGGGTTAAATTTTTATATCCTGATCTTGTGCCAATTTTCTAAATGGCGGACAAGTGTCAAACAACTCCTCAAAACTTCTCCCAATTCCAGCAACCTTGCTTCCTGAACCATTGGGTTCTATGACAACGAACTTATTACACATTCTTCTCACGCTACTTAGTCGATGAGCAACAATTAAAGCTCCACAATTTCGACTAAGCACTTTTTCAAGACCATCCTGAACCAACCGCTCTGTAGATGAGTCGAGAGAACTTGTTGCTTCATCAATCACCATAAATTTTGGATTTTTCATCGCTGCAGCCAGAATCATCAATCTCTGGTTCTGGCCCCCTGAAAGTTCTATTCCGTTATATCCCAAACGGGTCTCTAATCCATCAGTTAACCTCTCTCCAAAATCTACCTGCAACATTTTCATTTGTTCCCACAAATATTCATCCGTAATCTTTTCAATTTCTGACGAAGGAACGTTATAAAGTGCATTATATTTAATCGTCCCATTAAGTATTTGGGCCTGCTGGGGAATATAGCCCACCAGATTTAGCCAAGAATCGGAACTTATGTCACGTAAATCTATTCCATCAATTCTTATTAAACCTGATGTTGGATCCATATAGCGCAATAAAAGTTTCATGAGCGTGCTCTTGCCCGCTCCGCTTGTACCGATAAGCGCCACCTTTTCCTTTGGCTCAATAGTGAACGATATGTTATTAAGAACCTGTGGCTCACCATTTTTGTTTCTAAATCCGTAAGAAATAGAATCGAACTCAATGCGACACAGTGAATCTTTGGGCAATATGACCGGATTATTTTTTACCTCAATATTTGACGGAATGGCTAGGGCCTCATTTAATATACCCACGGAATGCAAATTGTAGTGAATTTTCCTTTCAATGCTTCCAATCTGCCAAAGATTATCAAGAATCTGAACACTCAACGCAACCAGAGGATAAATATATCCTAAAGATAACTTTCCACTCGATATTTCGTATAAACCATAGACGATACCCAAAATAGCAATGACTGAGCAAATAACTCCCCTAAAAAATGACCACTTAAGATATGATGTCCAAAGCTTTAAATCTAAAGTGATTGCCTCATTATAATGATTCTCTGTACACAACAATTCATGGGACTCCTTGGCATTATTCTTTACTCTTTCAACCTGCCTCCATCTTTCAACTCTATATCTATAAAGAGCTCGCCACAGTTTTTCAATTGGATATCCCTCAACCATAGCTCGATAGTTCAAATATCCGGACATTGATAAGTGAATTATCATCACCAATCCCATTATCAGCATAACAACGCCGTCTATCGGCCACAACAAAACAAAAGGCAGAATCACGGCAAAAACCAAATCAGGCATTTCTATCACCATGTTATGCATCAAGTCTGGAACTCGATCATATCCTTTTTTTATATTATCAGCGTTTAATATTGTATTTTCACTGACATGTAAACCAAGCGGTTTGTCATAAAATTGAGAACTTACCTTCTGGCTTAATCCGCGATGAAAATCGGCAAAGAAATATTCTTGAACGCAATTTTTGGCAAAACTTATCACTCGGCCCATGATTAACAAGAATGTCATAAACACAAATCCCTCAATTAACAAACTTTGATCTTTGTGTTCCGTGACAATGCCTGACAATCCATCAATCATCATCATCACCGAATACGATTTTACAACACCCATTAAACTGCTAATAAAAACGAGAACAATAATCCACTTGCCGAGTTTCTTGCCATTAGAGCTCAAAAAACTTTTCCAAGCCCAAATAAAAATATCTTTGGCCTTCTTGTTTTCGTTTATATAATCCCACACACTGCGGGCTTTTACCTCGAGATCTGGGTCGTCATTAGCCATGCACTCTCCTTGTAAAGGAACGTCAATCAAAAACCTTAACATGCAGTTAATGTCTTGTCAAGTCAGTCTATTAAAAGTCAATCACCTACCTAAAGAGAGGGGGGATTTTACTATCAACAAGAAAGATAATGAGACCAATTATTGCTCCGACGGCAGATATCATCCAAAATCTCATCGTCACTTGAGTTTCATGCCAACCAAGCGCCTCAAAATGATGATGGATTGGAGTAGATATAAATATTTTCTTCCCTCTAAGTTTTTTAGAGGTAAGCTGAATAATTACCGAACCTGATTCAATAATAAAAATAACGCCGATTGGAATCAAAAGAAATGGAGTGTTTGTGAGCATGGCAATAACACCAAGAACCACACCCAATGACATGGAACCAGTATCACCCATAAAAAATCTGGCCGGATAAATATTAAACCAAAGAAACGCAACCAGGGATCCCATTATCGCGGAAATAAATACGACCAAATCCATTCTGCCCTGATCAAACGCAATAACAGCATAGGCACCAAACATGGTTAGAAAAATGCCAGCCGCCAAACCATCAAGCCCATCAGTTTCATTTGCAGAAAAAGCTGTTGCCACAATTGTAAGCATGAAAAATGGTATATACCACCAACCAATAATAAAATCTCCCAAAAACGGAATGTTAACACTGTTAAAACCAAGCTTGAAATAAAACCACCAAGCACCCACGACACCAGCCAAAACATATAGCAATATTCTATAACTCATGTGCAATCCTCCACCCTTAGGACCAACGCGCAAGATGCCCATATAATCATCAAGGGCTCCCAAGAGTGCGGCAAATATCATTACCCCCAAAGGCAACCATGTCTGAGAACGACTAAAAAAGTTCATCGTATTCCAAAACCCACCAAGGAAATATGCTAATGCCCAGAAACCAATAGTTAAAATAGCGACCGTTGCCCATACTATCACACCGCCCATAGTGGGAGTCCCCTCTTTAGCTTGATGTAATTTGGCAGCAATTGGTCCGCCTTCGGTGTGTAAACTCTTAAATGCCGTATCTGTGCGAATTTGTTTTCCCAACTTGTATTTATGCAAAACCTTTGTCCAAACTGGAGTAACCAACAAGGTAACAAAAAAAGCCACAGTGGCTACTATGAATATTCTAACGACATTTAAAACTGAGAAAATTTCAGAATCTAATCCCATCGATATGCTTCTTTTACCCAATCAATTAATTTTTTAGTGTCCTCAAAGCGTGATCGGGAACCAAGTATTATACTAATCAGTTTATCATTTTTATCAGGAATATCCACCACTAATATCATACAGCCCAAAGCACCATCGGTGTATCCTGTTTTACCACCAAATATGTCCGGTATGACTCCCAAAAGTTGATCCGTGTTTTCTACTTTGTGCTCAATTTTACCATCAACAGACTTAACAACGATACTTTTCTCGGTCAAAATATCCCAAATCAAATCGTACTTGATGGCATATCTAACCAACTTAACCAAATCTTCTGCAGTAGAAAAAGCATCGTCATTCAAACCAGCTGGATCAAGAAAACTGGAATCATTCATAAGCAATGATTGAGCTTTCTCGTTCATTTTATCTATAAAATTAATCCCATTACTATTTGCATGCCAAGCTAAAGCATAAGCAGCATCATTAGACGACTCTATCAACATCAACCTCAAAAGATTTTGAATAGTAATTTCTTCACCCAAATACAGGCTTTGTTTTTCATTATCCACCCTTAAAGCTTCCTTCGGAACAACCACCACATCCTTTATGTCAAAATTCTCCAACACCACAACTGCGCTCAAAATTTTAGTCAAAGAAGCAATTGGTAATCTGATCCTGGGATTCTTTGCAAAAAGAAATCTCCCCGATCTTGTGTCGTAAACAAGTCCTGCTTTGGCATCAACCAGAGGCTTACTCGTCTTAGAATCATAAATAGGAAAATAACTTGGCTCAGAAACAGGAAGGAGGTATGCCTGCGAACTATTAAACGCCGGTTCAGCATTGGCAAGATTATTCTTCCTCGAAGAATCCATGACAAAAAGAACATTAACAATGACTAGACCAGCCAACATTACGGCTAAAATGTACAGCTTTGATTGCATGGTGTCTATTTTTCTATCTTTAAGTGCAATTCTTTTAATTGCTTTTTTTCTAACTCCGAAGGACTGCTCATCATAAGATCTCTTGCGTCTCCTGTTTTTGGAAATGAAATAACCTCTCTTATGTTCGGTTCGTTTCTCAATAGAGCAATCAGGCGATCAAATCCCCAAGCGATTCCACCATGAGGTGGCGCTCCATATCCAAGAGCCTCAAGCATATGGCCAAAATTTTCTTTTATTCTTTCTTTTTCAAAACCCATTATTTCAAAGACCGCTTCTAGTGCTTCTGGTTTATGATTCCTAATGCTTCCACCTCCAATTTCCCATCCATTCAACACAACATCATATTGAGTGGTAAGAATATCGGCAATATTTTTCTTAGAAATTAAATCTTCGGCATGCTCAGGTTTCGGAGCTGAAAATGGATTATGAGTAAATGTCCAACCTTCATCAGTCTTTTCAAAAAATGGAAAATCAACAACCCAACAAAACGCCAACAGGTTTGGATTGTCTTTATCTTTCCTTAAATCAGGTCTATCGGAATTGTACTTTTCCATCGCTTCTTTGTAAGACAACCTCGGAAAAGGAATCTCCTGAATTTCTTTTTCTGGATAAATAGTTTTAACCAAATCAATCAGAAGCTTTTCATTTATCTCCATCACATCTTCTCTTTTTACAAAACTCATTTCCAAATCCAACTGAGTAAATTCCGGCTGACGATCTCCTCTTGTATCTTCGTCTCTGAAGCATCTGGCTATCTGAAAATATTTTTCTAAGCCGGCCACCATTAATAATTGCTTGTACTGTTGAGGTGACTGAGGTAAGGCGAAAAAGCTTCCTGGATAAAGACGAGAAGGCACAACATAATCCCTGGCTCCTTCTGGGGTAGATTTTGTAAGTATTGGTGTTTCAACCTCAACGAAATCGTTGTCGCTCAACCAATTACGTATGAAGGTGGCCATCTTGTGTCTGATTATAAGATTTTTTGTCATTCTCTGTCTTCGTAAATCTAAATACCTGTGCTTCATTCGAGATTCTTCTCCTATTTCATATCCATCAGTATCCAAAGGAAATGGCGGTGTCTCCGATTTATTTAAAACTTCCATTTCTTCAGGCTCAATTTCAACCTTGCCGGTTTCTATTTCGACATTAACCATTTTATCTGGACGAGCTTTGACTGTGCCCTTAATACGCAAAACCCACTCTGAGCGGAGTTCTGAAGCGATTGCATAATCTTTACTTGAGGGTGTGAAAACAACCTGAACAATTCCACTTCGATCACGAAGGTCAATAAAAATTAATTTGCCATGATCGCGTCTTGTCGCAACCCAACCATAGAGATTCACAGACTGCCCAACCAAATCTTTAACATTGAAAATATTAGTTCGTTCCATAAACAAATAGTATCACAAAAATTTAGTCAGGCAAATAAAAAACCCCGACCTTTCTTGTGAAAAGCGGGGCAAGCCGGACAAATATCCGATTAAAACCCTCCGAACATTTCCAGACCCATAACTGACAAAAGTACTCCGACAACTATTAACATTCTATAGTTTGAATTTGGTCTAGATCTCCTATTCACTACTCCCCGCCGAAATATTTCCAACCCAAATACGAACAAGGCTAAGCCAAGAAAAGTGGTCATGCCTGCTACGTCCCTTATTTAACCCAATGAACTGGAAATTATTTTATCCAACAATTGCCCCAATGTCAAGCCAACGGCTTGAGCAGATTTTGGAAGAAGAGAGTTGTTTGTTAGCCCAGGAAGAGTGTTTGTTTCAAGAACATAAATTGTCCCGTTTCCATTTTTTAAAATCATGTCTGTTCTTGAATATCCACCACACCCCAAAACCTGATGAGCCCGAATGGCAATGTCTTGAGCTTTTTTAGTTAGAACATCATCAAGAGGAGCTGGTGTAATTTCATTAGAATGTCCTGTTTTATATTTGGCATCATAATTAAAAAACTTATGATTTTTAACTGGAATGATTTCAGTCACAGGTAACGCCGTAACTGGTTGACCATTGAAGTTTTCCAGAACTCCACAAGTCAATTCTCTGCCTCTGATAAATTCTTCAATAAGAACAAACTTGTCCATCTTAAAAGCTTCCGCAACGGCTTTATCTAACTTTGTCATGTCTTCTATTATTTGAACACCGACCGAAGAACCATTGGAACATGGCTTAACTACAACTGGTAACTTAACTACTTTGTTTATGAAAAACTTGAGGTGAGCCATGTAATTCTCCCCTCTTTTTAATTTCATCGTGCGAGGAGTGTTCAGTCCTGCTAACTTAAAAATTTCTCGACTGTGAAATTTATCCATAGCTATCGCCGAGCCGGCAATCCCAGAACCAGTATATTTAATTCCCGCATGCTCTAGTATGCCCTGAACTTTTCCATCTTCACCAAATGTCCCATGGAGGGCATTAAAAACAACATCGTGACCCCTTAATGCTTCTGATTGGCTAGTTAATTTTCCACCCAAAAACCACTTGCCAGTTTTAGATATTTTAACAGCAATGGGTTCGTATTTTGCCTTATCAAGGTTTTCCATCACATTCTTGCCCGTACCCAAGGAAACTTCGCGCTCCGATGATGGACCGCCCATTAAAACAGCTACCCTAATAAGTTTTGGGGACAACTTCTTCATGTTCGCTAGTTAAAAAGATTAGATAAATACTTTAGCACCTCTGCTGATGGAGGCAAAAACCAAAGACCGATTTCAAAAACAATTAATGCTATTATGATTATCTCCAAAAAAGCATTTCTTTTTTCTGCAAGAAACTCCATCAACATTTTTGAAATATCTGAGAGATAATTTGCCTTTTTATCCAAAACATCGAAACGAGCCCTCAAATCGTATTCAGCGTCCATGCGATTATATAATCTTTCAAGTTCTGGTGATTCCCAAATTTCATCCGGCTTATCAAATATAGATAGATGGGAAATAACCGTCTGCTTTACCGATAAAACCCGTCCAATTTGTTTTAACAATTCTTTTTCAGAAAGAAAAGCCTTACCTTTGGTCTTTAAATTTTCAACAATACCTTCGAGCTCTATAAAACTTTTTTCTATATCATCTTCATATCTTTCAAGAGCAACCGACTGGGACAATACGTGAGAAATTATTTTTATCTTTTCCACTCCAAGACTTTCAGAATAAACCTTTTCAAAAGTAACTTTTTCCACACCGCCACCAATCAGAACTTTAGTATCCTCATCATAGGCATAACTTTCTCTTTTGTTTTTTACATAAGTCTGGATTTCTTTTATGAGTTGCGGGCGCAAACGAACAGGGACGTTCCAAAAGGTTAAAGTACCAAACTTGGTCAAAACCACATATTGATCCTTGAGAACCTTCATAACCAAGGGTACATCCCTGTTTAAAAATGAGTACTGCTTTATGCCCTCCTGAACCTTTTTTAAATCAATAGATTCGCCAATATAGATGGTTTCTACTGAGTATTTATCGTATTTGACTTGTTTGGTTTTTATCGGCATACAGAGGAGCTTATACCCTTACTATAGCACTAGGGATAGTTTTTACAAACCCAGTAGTAGAATTTCCAGTTGCGGTAAAACCGCAAAAATATTCTGGAAATTTCACTACTGGGCAAATTAAAAAACAGCGACTAATCGCTGTTTACTTTTT
Organism: uncultured Candidatus Saccharibacteria bacterium; assembly: GCA_964488565.1. Lineage (GTDB taxonomy): Bacteria > Patescibacteriota > Minisyncoccia > 2-02-FULL-40-12 > GWA2-44-9 > 2-01-FULL-41-26. The sequence goes on from CAZAUE010000001.1 coordinate 130,183, forward strand.
GGGAAATTCGAGCTGTTTTACTTCAACGGGGCCATTTAAAACAAACAATTTGTAGGGGGCATCAAAATCACATTTTCCCTTCTTCTTTTTGGTGCACTGAAAGGTAACAGGAGCAACCCAGCCAATATTAAATTTCTGCAAATTATCTGCGGTTGGCTTAAAGATGATGGACATCTTGCTGTCTATGGTGACAACAAGAACCAGACCCGCTTTTTTATCAACATCTTGTATCCAAGCATTCTCGTGTCCTGCATCATGATAAGATTTCTTGACCTCATTGGTTGGCTGAGGCAAATGTTGCAGAGTTTCAATACTGGCATCAGCTTGGGCTATCAAACGCTCTAATTCCTTGATAAGGCTATCCAAGTCTCCGCTGAGATTTTCTAATTCATCACTACCAAGATTTTCAGTCCCCGTAGCCTGATCATTTGCCTGTTTGTTCAAATAAACACTACCTGAAATTATCATCACAACAACTAAAATAACCAACAACACCTTGCGCCTAGTACTCATTTTGTTCCCCAAATCAAAGAGCGAATTTACAATATTATTCTACAAAAATACTAGATTGTCAACATAAACAAACAACCCACGCGCGTGGGTTGTTTGTTTATAATTAGTGCGCCCGGTTGGAGTCGGACCAACGACCATCTCCTTAAAAGGGAGCTGCTCTACCAACTGAGCTACGGGCGCATATACTCAAAATTACTTTGATAATATACCATGAAAAATTAGCTTTCGCAACAAAAAAATTTATTCCTATTTTAGATGCTACTTACCATCCTCCAAATACTTTTTGATGAGTTTGTGAATTTTTTCAGAATTTTTATATACAATACTCCTGTCTCCAATAACACAAACCCTTACGGCAACATAGTCATCAGCTTCTAATTTCATCGCCTCAAAATACTCCGGATAGGTTTCTTTTAGGGAGAGTATCTTACCGTCATCATGATAAAGTATATCCTCGGGCACAAACCTCCAAGGCGTCGTCATTGGAACAACAACTATTTTGTGTGCTTCCACCCCAATAGCTTGGCCGATTAAATTTTCTAATTTTTCTAGTTTTCCAAAAGATGAATGCTTGAGGAATTTTTCAAAAAACTTTTTATCTTCCCCGATGACTTTAATTTTCTTACCACTTATTCTTTCTTTGGACTGACGATCCTTTAATCTGATAACCAACCCTGTTTTGGGTAAATTTCTTGTTTTAAATGATTGATAAAGAAACTGAAGGACGGGGTCTTTATTTAAATAAATATGGGCTAATAATTCTTGGTCGTTCATTAACCACAACTTACTTGAATCAATTTTTTCAAGTTTAATCCAAACGGCAATCATTTTTTCTAAGAAACGTTGGCTTATCTGTGAGGATTTATGCAAATAAAATTCCTTATACATGTACATATAAAGGCGTTGCATTTGCTTGGCGGATTCAAGAGATTTTTTATCTATTACCAAGTGACCGTCAATAAAACATAAATAATCAAATACACTTTTTACATCTGGTCTTTGACCAAATCCAGTATGATAAACGTCTCGCTCAAGATAATCCAACTTATCCATACCGAGATTTTTGTCCATTACTATTTTGTAAAAATTATTCTTACGCCCAAATAGTGCTTTGATAAATTTTGGATCTCCCCCCGCCTCTTTTATTTCCTTGTCTAACTGACTGATTATTTTAAATCCGTTTTCATCGTGATTTACAGGAGTAAGTTCTTCTATGACATGCGAAAAAGGCCCATGCCCAATATCATGAAGCAATCCGAAAAGAGAAATGTTTTTTGCTTGATATTTAGTAAGAAAACCTTCCCTGACAAGGCGATTGCAAAATATGTATGTCTTACCATAAACACCCAAAGCATGCTCAAAGCGATTGTGGGATGCGCCAGGGAAAACTCCCAAATTAGCCCCCAATTGCAAAATATGCAAAAGTCTCTGAAAAAGAGGGTGGTGAACTATGGGCATAATTTCCCTAATATCTATGCTCTCATTTGGTGGTATCCTGATGTATTTTTTATAGTATTTGTTTGTCATATCTACCGCTAAATTAACACAAATGGTTTAAACCGCAACAGTCGCCCACTTTCAAAACAAAACCGCCTCTTGCGAAGCGGGTTTAGTGTTGTGAATTTTTTAACGACTCCTCTAGTAATTTCTTTAATTCAGTCGTATCAACCTCTTTCCTTTCGTGGTTATTATTCTTGGGTCTTTCTTGAATTTTTCTTCCCTTAAAATCTACAGGGGTTGAACTCAATGCGCTCAAAGACACCTCTGCGGGTTTGTCCTGCTTGTCCCGAGCTTTGTCGAGTGGAGCTTTGTCGATGGGCTTACTCGCCTGAGGTGGTATAGGTGGGGTTTGAGGTATTGGTGGCCTGCTCTGAGTGACAACAGGAGGCCTATCGTCTCTTCGGGGCATTGGTGGCCTATCCTGATAAGGTCTATCATTGTTTCGATTTGCACTGAAAGGTCTTGCCTGAGGGCGATCAAATGATCTGTCGTCTCTTCGGGGCATTGATGGCCTGTCTCCCCTATAGTCTGCCTTCTTTTCTTGTGGAGCAAATCCTGCATGCGCAGGCATGTCTTCAGCAACCGGTCCTGCCCATTCAGCCACTTCTTTTTCTACAATACTCTTCGGTGTTGTATAAGATTCTCTGGAGGCCTTAATTATGGCCTCCCGATTTGAGTTTTCTAATTTTGGAAATCTATCTAAGGTTCCAGCTGAAAATCCTTTTGAGGAAACTCCATTTATCATTAATTTAATATACATACTGCGCTTACCAAGATTTACGATATCATTCATCATGAAATCCGGCTGAAACCATTTTTCTAAAAATTCAGCATCCTCTGCACCAACTCTGAAAGAAACAATGGTGCCCACGTTTCCAAACACCGCATCCATGACCTCCTCTTCCATCTGTTTTATGTATTGGTGAGCCATGACCAAGCTCAAATGATATTTTCTGGCCTCCGAAAGAATGTTGGCAAACGATTCGGTTGCAAAATTTTGAAACTCATCAACATACAAAAAGAAATCTCTTCTATCTGCCTCCGGAATATTAACTCTAGACATTGCCGCCAACTCAATTTTGGTAATAAGAAAAGCTCCTAGTAAGCGTGAAGCATCTTCTCCAATCTTTCCCTTTGAAACATTAACAATTAAAATCTTGCCCTCGTCCATAATTTTCCTGATATCAATCTTTGATTTTTGTTGACCAAGAATATTTCTAATAACATTGTTTGAAGCAAATTGTCCGACTTTATTTTGAATAGCCGCTGTCGCTTCCGTAGCAAACTTGTCTGCATATTTAGCAAATTCATCTACCCAAAAAGCTTTAACAATCGGGTCCTTTACATTGTTAACGATTTTTTTGCGGAAATCTTTACTGGACATCAGACGATTAATAGACAGAAGGGTTGAATCTGGATATTCAAGAAGAGCTAAAATCGTATTATTCAAAATGTATTCCATTCTTCCCGACCACACTTCTGCTCCCCATATCTTTTTAAAAACACCCATCAATCCTGAGGCCACTAAGTGCCTATAATCAAAACCGATCCCCTCCATAACATTAAAAGCGATAGGATTTTCCAAATCAGACGGGTCAAAATAAATTACATCTTTTATTCTGTTCTCTGGTATATAATCGAGTAAATCATCAGCAGTATCGCCGTGTGGATCAATAAAACACATACCCCTTCCGGCCTCAATGTCCTGAATAGCCATGGCCTTTAGAAATTCAGACTTGCCCATTCCGGTCGAACCAACAACATACATGTGTCTTCTGCGATCATCTTGTTTAATGCCAAAACGAACCTTATTATTTCTAAAG
>CAZAUE010000001.1:134028-161262 GCA_964488565.1 uncultured Candidatus Saccharibacteria bacterium
TAAAGCTTGTTTCTCCTAAAAAGACTGTCTCTGTTGGTTCGGTTGGTGTCATTATTTAATTTAAGAAATTGGCAAACCTACTGGTGGTTCACCCTTCTTTGCTTCAACCCTTGGCAACAATGGTGACCTCACTCCAATATCTGGGAAGTGATATATTGTTGCTAATTCTTCTATGTTCAATATAAAAGCCTTCATTGGCAATGACCTGTTTTTGAATTTACTCAAGAAAAACACTTTCTTCCGGTATTCTTTCTGTTTCTTGAAAGGCCACTTGTCGGCAGTTATAGTGGCCCCATTAAGTCTAAAACTATTTGTAGTCTGCAAAGAAAATTGTTTAAAAACCCCAACGATTCCAGATATGTGAACTCTATGGAAATTTTCTCTGGCACCGGCATACATAAATCTTATTCCGCATTCATATCCTATCTTAGTCATCTTTCTTTCAGCTGCTTTCAGGGCCTCCTGCTTGCCCGAAGTTAATTGTGTTTGCTCTGGTTTCTTTTCGTCCTTACTTACTTCAACATGGCCAGGAATCAATTTATCAATTTCAAAAACTAAATTTGAAAGCATGCTCGAGCTTTTTTTGGATTTCTTGCCCTGTAATTTATCCATCTCCGCCTGACCTTTTTTAACCCAGTCTTCCCTAGCTGGTCTAATTAGCAATTGCAAACCCAAAAACTCTCCCGCCTCCAAACTCGACATAACTTCTGCCAAAGAAGCTAATGGGTCAATTCTTTTTATCGAATCGGGTCCACTCGATTTTTCTTCAAATTCAGGATAGGTTCTAATCGGATAAAAATCCTCTTTAGTCAAAATAATTTCTGACCCAAAAAGATCATAGGTACTATCTGGTAGTGTTGGCGGTAATAAATTAACGTAATCATCCACAACTTCAGTAATTTCCGAATCGGGATATTGTGCGTAAATTTGAGATTGAACCAATGTCTTAAATGATTCTGGGGTTCGCACATATAAACGAGTATCCCCGCCAATTCCTATAAACTCAAAAGAGAGCCAATTAACTATCTGACCCTTAAAAAATTTATTTCTCCATATTATGGGAGGAGGAAGAGTGCCATGAAGAGATGCGAATATTTGTTCCATGGCCTTAGGGCTCTTGCCAGGATCAAGTGGGATTTTTAATTCCAAAAGAGACCATTTTATTTCTTTTATAAATTTTAATCTTGTGTAAGTTTCATAAGCACCCATCAAAGTTGCAGATAACAAAATCGGCAGGTAAATCCACCAATAGCCCAAAAACAGCATTAGTACGCTTATTAGAGAATCTAAAATAAAAGAAAATTGATCCATTATCTATTCAGTATAACGTGAGGGGGTCAAAATTAAAAGAGGCGCACTAGCGCCTCTTTTTATGCCTCTCTCAATTCGTAGCTTCCGTCTTCGTTTTTAACAAAGGTTTTGGAATCCTGAAGATTTAAGAGAATGGTGTTTTCTTTTACCATCCTTGCGTTCATTACTTTAGTAAGAAGAGCTGTCTTGGGAATTGGTTTTGAAGAATTCTTTAAGAGGTCCACGAGTACATCTTTAACAGTTCCTGATTTGTAACCCCATTCAGACAGAGCATACATTCCTCGTCCCACAAGAACGAATCTGTTGTCCTTGATTAATTCATTGTGAACGGTTTGAACATTTGCTTTCTTGCCCTGAAATCCAGCGACGTTTATGAGTTTAGCAATTTCACCAAAATGCTTAGGATTGTTTTCTTTCTTTAAAACCAAATAGGCCTTGTCTCTGACACCCTTAGGCCTAATCTCCGGCCATGATACTAATCCAACTTCATTGAAAATATTTTTACCAACATTCTTTGAAACTGTAAGATATGTTGCCATGTGTCTTGGATTAAGTTCTCCGCTTAAACCTGAAACATTGTTCTTTTTTGCTAAATTATAAAACTCTCCCTCCATGCTCACCTTTCCAGACTTACCAAAAAGATTAGCACAGGACGTGGCCATGTTTTTGAAGTTATTTAAAATGTTTTTATCGGTTGCCCAAAAAGAATGAAAATTATCATTATCATTAAATCTGGTAAGGTCTTTATCTAAAGTTAGAATGAAAACCAAAGATGAGTTAATGACTGATTCAGCATCACTACCAGAAAAAGCTTTAAACAAATCTTTTTCTTTCATGATTCCACCATTTTCATTCAAAATATTTTTAGCTAAGGTGGCGTATTTTTCTAATTCGGGATTAGAAGCTACCTTGGACAATTGGGTCAAGGTAAACTCTTCAATCTGTCTCACCCTTTCTCTGGTAATACCATAGTTTTTACCAATAGATTCGAGGGTCTCTTTTTTACCATTTTTAAGACCAAAACGCCTGGAGATTATATCCTTGTTTCTTGCAGATAGGCTTTTGACCAAATTTGCGACCGTTTTTGTAACTGCACCTTGACCAGGTAAATTTGTGTTGTTTTTGCTCATATGAAACTGGCGATTTCCCCTCTCTTTTCGCCTTATTAAATTGTTTATATATGGAAGGTTCTTAGAAAGAACCAATCCTTTAACTTAATCGTTAAACATACAATATCATTACTATTGTATGACGTCAACCCCCGAGCTTTAACGGGTCCTTTGACTCCACCAAACCAACAACGGTGATGCAACAAATATCGAAGAATATGCTCCCAGGAAAATACCGATAATCAAGGCCAAGGAAAAGTATTTAATACTCTCACCTCCGAACAGGTAGATAGCTATCAGTGACAATAAAGTCGTAAATGTAGTATTAAGGGATCTAGTTAAGGTCTGCATTATGCTTCTGTGAACCACTACCCCAAAACCTTCTTTGGATCCCCCTCTTAAAACATTCTCTCTGACTCTATCAAATATAACCACGGTATCAGAGACAGAATATCCCAAAACAGTAAGGGCAGCTGCCACGAACACGGCACTTATTTCTACTCCATAAAAATGTCCTAACAAGGCAAACACACCTGTTGGTATAACAACATCATGAGCAAGAGCAACAATGGCAGCAAGGCCCATGGCCCAACCAGGCAATACTCTGGATAACTTTCTAAACACGACAGCTATATAAATAATAACCCCGAGCAGTACCAAAATTATTGCAGTGATGCTTTTGTTCTTTAACTCATTACCGATCAATGGTCCGACCGAATCAAACTTCCTCTCTTCCAGACCAGAGGTTGAAAAAGTTGTTTTGAGTTTATTTAAAATAACCTGATGGTTCTGTTCTGACAATTCTCCGGTTCTAATTATAAGACCGTTTGTTCCAGATGAAGCCATGGATAAATCCTTAAAATCTGCAAGTGATTTTTGAACAGTCTCAATTTCCGGTCTTCCTTTTACAAACTCCAGCTCAAGAACACTTCCACCCTTAAAATCAACCCCGAGGTTAAGCCCAAACGTAAAAGTAACAACAACAGCTGTCGTCGCTAGTAGTATTGAGAACCAGAACATTATTTTATAAGTCTTATGCATATATTTAGAATAACCACTTCTTATTTTCAAATTTTTGTCCGCCAAATAAATTCAAAAGGGTTCTTGTTACAACAATAGCAGTAAACAAGCTTGTCAAAACCCCAATACCCAGAGTTAGGGCAAATCCCTTAACTATTGAGGTTGTAAATGCGTACAGCACAAATGCACCGATAAGTGTCGTGACGTGGCTGTCTCTAACTGAAAGCCATGCACGAGAAAATCCTTCATGCATTGATGCTCGAATAGATTTTCCGGCCTTTAACTCCTCTCTCATTCTCGCGAAAATCAAAACATTTGCATCTACCGCCATACCCAAAGAGAGAATAAATCCAGAAATACCGGCCAAGGTTAAGGTTACGGGAATTAATTTATAAAAAGAAAGCACGATTAAAACATACACCGCCAAAGCAATAACAGCCACCAGACCAGGTAATCGATAAAACAATATCATGAACATGGCCACCAATATCAAACCAAAAACCCCAGCCTTTAAGCTTTTGGTAAGCGATTCTGCTCCCAAGGATGCACCAATAGTCTGCTGAGAAACTAAAGATATCGGCACAGGCAAAGCACCAGAATTTAATCTTGTTGCCAAAAGTTTTGCTTCAATTGGAGTAAACTTTCCACTAATCACCGCATTGCCGTCTTTAATTTCAGATTGAACGATTGGCGCAGAGATAGCTTCTCCGTCCAAAAATATAGCAACTATTTTACCCAGATTATTTTTAGTTACTTCGGCAAAGAGTTTGGCACCCTCATCATTAAGCTCCAAACTTACTTGTGGCTGATAGGTCTGTTGATCAAATATGACAGTGGCCCTTTTAAGATGTCTACCATTAAGACCTGTTGACCTCAAAGGATCTTCGGTTAAACGCTGACCATTTTGTTGAGCATCTACTATGGCCTGTGTATCGGCTTTTGTTTCTTTAAATTCAAGAAATGGTGTTTCACCTATTAACTGAATGGCCTGGCTAACATCACTGATACCAGCGAGCTCTACTATCAATCTGTCCTGACCGCTTATTTGAACCAACGGCTCAGCAACGCCAAAATAATTGACCCTTCTTTCAATTACATCCCTAACTCCCTGCATGGCGTCTGCCTTATTTTCTGATTTAGATAAATCAGCCTGATAAACAAGATGAGTTCCACCAAGCAAATCCAATCCTAGACGAAATGGAATGTTGGGAACATTAAAACCAAGAGGTATGTTTTTGCTTTTTAAATAATCCATTCCCTTGTTCACTCCTTGCGGATAAACAAAAGCAAAAAGCACTAGCGACCCGACAATTATTCCGATGAGTAAATAGTTGATACGCACGAAAGTTATTTAAACATATCTAATTTTTGAACGCAAGGGATTAGATCAACTTCATCATTTTTATATTGCCGACCATCATAATAAATGGTAGAGTAAGAAAAAAATTAATTATGAAAATAAAAATATTAGCTCGCACAATTACATACGACAAAGAGGCCAACAAAATACTCTTGGTCAAAAACAAAGGAACAGATTTTTGGTACGCACCGGGTGGTGGCTGGGAATATGATCACGAAAATATTCTAGAATGTGCAAAGCGTGAAGTCCACGAAGAAGCAGGACTTCATGTGGAAATTAAAAAACTACTTTACGTTCAAGAGTTTCACGAATCAGCCGAGACAATATTTTTTGAAACTTTTTGGCTTGCCGAACTCACTCACGAACAAGCACTAGATAAATCCCACACAGACCTTGATCCAAACGGTAGTGTTGAGACGGCGCAATGGTTCAGCAAAGACGAGTTGCAAGATTTAAAAGTGTTTCCAAAACGTCTTAAAAATACTTTCTGGGACAACTTGGATTCCCTGCTCAGTAATGAAGACCCGTTCATTGGCGTAAGCTAATAAATTGTTAACCCTATTTTACACAACCTGCGGTTGCTTCTTTCTTATCTCACTTCGTTGGTTTTATGGAATTGTTTATACTCAACATTGGATAAAAAAAGAAACAAGCCTCAAAATATCGGCGAGTTTAAATATGGAACAATTCTTCGTTCTTATCCCTGTACTAGCAGAAGTTGGCAGAATAGAAAAAACTGTTAAGTATTTCATCGATACTTTCAGTAAAGATACGGATATAAAAATAGTTCTCATCACATCTGAGAGCGAATATTTATATTATCCAAAAACACCAAATACGGTGGACCTTTCCAAAAAATTATCGGAGCAATACAAAAATTATGTAATACATTGTCATTATCCGGAAACTAACGGCAGAATGTCCCACCAACTAAACTGGGGCATCAAGAGTTTGGGTGGCCTGATGACAAATAACAGCCTAATCGCTATATATAATGCCGACTCAAAACCACATCCAGAAACATTTAAATGGATTGCATTCAAAAGAAGTGCGAATCCTGATTTAAATATCTTTCAACAATACGGCGATTACACAAAAAACATAAATTCAAAAACCAACAGCGTCCTTCTTTCGGCAGCTCTTTGGCAAAACAGGTGGGCCATAGGATTTGAACTTTTTAAGGCGATAAGGTCCCTCAAGTCCCACAAAAACAACATTCTTAGACCTTTAAACTATTTAATAGGTCATGGATTAATAATGACGAAATCTGTTTATGGCAACTCGGTTGGTTTTTCAGAAATATTTCACAATGAAGATGCAATTCTTGGCCTCGAGTTGTCGTTTATAAAAGAAAAAATAACTCCTCTCCCCTATTTTGACACATCCGATACGCCTGACACGATCACATCTTTATACAAACAAAAAATACATTGGTTCTTTGGTCCGTTTCAGGCATTCAACTATTTTGCCTATTTAAGTAATAAGTATAAAAAGTTTTCTCTTAAGGAAAGGGGTGTTCTTTTGTTTCAGGCATGTAAACTATTTCTACATGCCATTTACTGGGTATTTGGTCCTTTGTTTATGTTTTTTATTCTTTTGTACCCACTATGGACCAAGGATGCCAACTTGCTTATCGTTGCCTATTTAATATTTTTAATCTATTTTTCTTTGCCAAACCTACTGGCGCTAAACCTGTCCAATACAAAAAGTGACACCAAAAAACCATCCACCCTAATCGGTTCATTTTTAGGAGGAGGCATTATTTGTTATTTACTCCATGGCCTATCTGCCGTTTCCGCCATACTGCTTTCTTTAAAAAATTTATTACTTGGCAAACCGATTACGAAAGGTAAGACTGTGATGAAAAAATAAAAAGTGCGAAAAGTCTAATGACATTTTCGCACAAAATGATCGAACTAATTCATAACTGACTCAATGGTTGCGATGATTTCCTCGTGAATCGTCTTTCTGGCACGGTTACCGTCTATCACTACCCAACCATTTTTATCGGCTAATTCTTCCAGGCGATCAGATAAGGATTGATGATATTCCACTCCCTTGCGGTCAAAGAAATCGGCACCCCTCAAGAAACAATTTTTAATGCTGATTGCAACTGGCACTTTCAACATAAAAGTTATGTCTGGCTTGATTCCACCAAACGCAAGCGAGTTTAATTTCTCTCGCAATTCTGGATCTTCGGCCAAAATTCCGTTTTGGCTATGATATGCAAGATACGCATCATCCCAACGATCCGCCAACACAATCGACCCATTCCTCAATGCTTTCTCAGCTCTTATTCTTTGCTGAACATGCAAAGCCTGAAACATAAACATAACAGCAAGATCGTGTGAGCGTTCCATGAAAAGTGAAAATAATTCCTTTTCACATGGTCCGTAGGCCTTGCTCATAAAAACCGTCTTGCCTTGCCGCTCAAAATAATCAGCAAGATATTGCAATTGCGTGCCCTTACCGCTCCCATCAACACCTGTCATGTTAATTAACATCCTCACCTCCAGTTTTCCCTAAAATCTATGGCATTAATCTGACACAAATATTTTGTTCTGTCAACAATTATTACTTGTTTTATAAACGTGGCCTTGATAAACAAACTGGAATTGGTTCGTAAGGCAATCCCTCATCGAGCAATAAGGTCATTGAAATTATGCGATGTAGGCCATCAATGTGATATAGCCCTTCGTCTTTAATTCCCAAAATAATGTCGTCAACAAAACCATTTTCTCTGATTTTTTCTTTTAAGTAATTTATATTCTGCAAACACTCACTATTTTTTTGATCAACGTGATTCTTGTACACGTTCAACAATTGTGAGGTCAAAGTGTTTTCGGTGATTATAAATGGTGCGCTCCCTTCATTGTTCTCATTTTTATGTTCATGCATTGGCAATAAAATATTTCCGAAAAACTCCTCGGGCAAAAAACCCCTGACCCAGTTTCCTTCATTAATCTTATTAAACTCCTCTAGTTTATCCTTCGCCCAATTATTACTTATTTCAGCCCATTCTGTTCCGCTTTTCTGTTTCTCTAATAAATTCACCACATCTTCTGTTGATATATCTTTTTCGTTAATTAATTCTATTTTCATAAATAAAAAAATTACACTGAGATTGCGTATGGGTAAAATAGTTTAAGGTCGAGTGACCTACTCCTCGGATGAATCTAATTTCTCTTTTTTCTTTGTTGGTTTATGTTCACTAAGCCACTCTTTTATAAGAAGCGTCGCTCGGACATCATCTTCGTTGTATTTCAAAATCTTTTTTAATATTGAGTCGTCTTTTTTATCCAACCATTCAGAAAACCACACCACAGATTCTGCCCCACCAGCATCAGAAGCACTCCAGTTGTAACCAAAATGCTTAGCCACATCTTTTAAGCTGTAAAAATAAAGAGGGAGAACAACCGACTCTACCACCTTCAGGTGAAGGTCAATCGTATTTTCTTTAAATTTATTTACCAAGGTTGCTGGAGCACCATAACGAAGAACTAGACGATCAAAAACCTGTCTTTCATAGAAGGCATAGTGATAAATCACAAAATCTTCTAACCCAACAAGGAAGTCCAGAAACTTCTTCCACATTTCTGGTTCATCCTCCTTACTTTTTGCCAAAAAATATTGATATTCGGGCTCAGAATCTTTTGTTGTGTCCTTAACCACCATACCAAGAAGATAATCCGTATCTCTTGTGGGGTCACTTTCAATATCAAAATAAACTTCATGTTTTACATCCGGAAATATCGGCTTCCTTATTATCATCGGCTCATTGGAAATAAGCACCTTGGCTTGATTATTAAATCTGACCAATTTATCAAATGACCAATCTTCAAGTTTTGTCTGCAAATCATTTACATCTGCATTTGCCATATCCTGAACCGTCATAATACCAACATCATAAAGACGTCTTTGATCGGCTTGGCTTAATTTATACACTAACGAAACATCATTGCATCCTTTTGTTTCTTCAATACAAAGCGAATACCAAGGAGTTTTTTTACATCCAGATTTCAAAAACGGCGCTGGCTTTTCACCATTTAATATTTTTTCAATTTGAAGACGAGTTAGATGAAACTGATCCATAAAATCCTCTACCAGAAATGAGCGTTCGTTTCCTTGAGGATCAATGGCATACGCCTCCTTTGGTCTTGTGCCCTGCAAGCGATCTAGGATTAAACTATAAAAAATAAGTTGGAATTTATTCTCATCACGTAATTCAAGTGAGCTCTGGGCATCATATACAACGTACTCCCAATCACCGAATTTTGACTTGCCTGGTCTTGCTTCAAGTAGGTCTGGCATACCAACCCAATTTTCAGACATCAGAACACCATGATAGATATTTTTGCCCTGCTTCATCATCTCAAGGGTTGCCATAAATGCTTCATCTAAATCGCGAAACAGTTCAGGTTTTACCTCTTCAAATTTTTTATGATTCTTAAGAATGGTTTCTCCTCCTACCATCTTGCCCTTGTAAATCAAATCCAAAAGCGGAGGCACGTGCTTTTTTTGCTTGGCGTCTCCATAGATGTCATACCATATCCAATGTGGACACTGGAAAAATTTATAAAAATGTTCGGCTCTTAATGGTTCGTTCATATATTTAGATCGGGTATTGATTTATGTTGGCTGGCCATCTCTACATAATGGCAATGGTCGCAATGATTTTGATTAATGGGTGGGTTTTCCTGTCTGGCTGTTTGGACTGCTCTTTCAAAAACATCGGAAACCCAACCAGGATTTACATCAATTCTTTTTAGCATCTCTTTAAATGGTAAACTATTCTGAAACCCTCCGCCATCTTTTTGTACTTGATAAAAAACAAAATAGGCATGAGATTGGGTTTCAAATCCCAGAAGATTCAATATGTGTGTATAGATATCCATCTGCTTTCTGTAATCATCATATATAGTTATTTCTTTTGAGCCAGATGACTTGTAATCAATAACGGCCAACGATTTATCAGAAAACTGTAAAATATCATCAACTGCTCCGTATAATATTGCATTTAAATACTCGTCAAAATAAGAAATTCCTTTAAAATTATTTCTCCATTCGGACATTTCCGGTCCGTTATATAATTTTGCATCCAAACCAGATTCAGAAAAAACCGGAGGGAGTGTCCCCTTCTCACGATACTTATCAAATTCTTGTTTAACTAAAAAATCTACCGCTGATGCTAGTGTGTAAGGAAAACTGGGTGGCCTTTTCACTTTATGATGCAAATCCAACCAAAAACATCTTGGACAGTCCATGAATAATTTTAATCCGCTTCGTGAAATTTTTAGTGTATTAGAAACCTTAGGCATTATAATTCATCCTATATTTATTTAGAGAAAATTAAAAGACCCACATAAGTGGGTCTAAAATCTATTTACTAAAATCCGGATCATGATTAATCGCCAACAGATACGGCTTCACTTCTTCACTCGCTCGGTCTACAACATCTTGGGGAACGGTAAGTGGTTTAACCACAACCCTGACATAGTTGTCGGGCGTTGTAAAATATTTATGAGCCACATCTCTAAGGCGTTTAGGGGTTACCTGATTCAATCGGCGTTGATATGAAGTAAAGTGCCTAAGTTTAATATCACCATTACAGGTTGCGTCCGTAATGGCCTCACAAAGACTCAATGGATACCAAAGAAACATCTGCTCAAAGGCATCACTGAGATACGCCTTTCTGTCTTCACAGTCTTCGTTCAGCTGTGTCGATTCATCAAACTTAAGCTTTTCACATTCTTCAACGGCCGCAGCAATGGCACGTTCTACATATTTATCATTACCGATTGTAGCAAACTGCACAGCCATCATTCCGTGCGTAAAAGTGCGCGGTAAAAGTAAATCGGGGTGATATATACCTTCGTTAAATTTTGTATTTTCTTCCCGCAGGCGTTGCTCAATGCGATGCTCCCAGATTGCCGTCAAAACATCTAATGCTTCTGAATCTTTTGAAAGATATTTTCCAACAGGAAAAGCAACAGAAACATGATGTTGTCTAATTCCTGGTCTAATAAGCTCAAAAGATTTAACACCTCTCAGAATCGGAAAATCTTCGGAATGATCATAAGCAAGAGGAGTTGGAGAACATTTAGGCAAGTCGCCAAAATATTCTCGCACTTTTTCTACTGCCTCATTGTTTTTAGGACCAATCAAAATAATAAACATGGTTTCGGTCGTATAGCGTTCTCGTATGAACCGCCGGACCTGATCAAGTTTAATTCCACGCAAATCACTAAGAGCACAATCAACTCGGCGCCGAGCTGGATTATTTTGGTACATATTCCAGTGCAATAAATCAAAAACGTGATTCTCCACTAAGTCTGTGCCCACCAATCGATACTCGTTGTGAATTGCTGCTTTTTCAACCCTCAACCCCTCTGCGGTTAAAACACGAGGTCCAAGACCATAAGCATCCAACATGGCACTTTTTACAAAATCGGCATTCATGTCAAAACACTTCCACATGTATTCACGCCGACGCAAATCTTCGTGACCATACAACACACTGGATTGATCACAGCGAATATTAATATCCGGTCCATGAGTACCACCCATATAACGATTCATGAGACGCTCAGCATCTCTTCCTGTGTGATTAGTGCCCTGACGACACACCATGTGCTCAACAAGATGATTCATTCCACTTAATCCAGGTGGATCATGTATTGAACCACTACGAAATCCTATGGCTGACAAATTCACCTTTGAATTTGCCATACTGTATAGGTGAATTCCATTGTCGAACAAGGTGACGTTAATCCGCCCTTTGATTCGCATGGCCCCATCCTTTCAAGGAACTTATATTCCCAAAATCTATGACAAAAAACACTAATTGTCAAAAATAAAAAGCGCCTATTTTAGGCGCGTCTTTTTAATTCAAGAATACTTCTGAGTGCGAGCTGATGAGCAAAAACCCTTTGATTGATCTGCCACCCACAAGGAGTTTCAAGTGTAAAGGATTGTGGTGTGTAATGGTCAGCCAGAAAACCCTCCAGTGTGGTTCTCTGTGCATATATTGGATTCATGCAACCCTCTGGATACCAAATGACACCGCCACTGTTTATGTCGTCATAGATTGTGTCCCACTTACAGATAGGCACGAATTCTTTAAGTCTTTCAATTACCTTACCTCCGACTCTAAGATTTTTGTCGGGGCAGACCTCCCACACATAAAATTCTTTGGGATTATCTTCTGGCTTACATCCTTCTGAGGTCCATTCTGGATCGGTTTCATGCAAATCAACAGTGAACACGAATTGTCTTCCTCTTCTTCTCAATACCCTCATCACCGCATTTGCCTCATTACAAGAAGAACCTCTCTTAAATTCACGATTTGTGTCCAACCCTTCTTGATTGAAACGATGGCCGTGTTCAAATCCAAATGGATTTATACAGGGAAAAATTAAGAATCTATAATCACCCAAGAAGTCATGGACATCGTGTTCTAAAAAATTTAAAAGAGCGTAGACACCAGCTGGCTCATCTCCATGTACTCCAGCCGAAATACACACATTCTTAAGTTTAGGGTCAAAAACATTACCAATTGATAAATAAAACAAAGAATCAGCATCAAATCCATGACCAGCCACCCCCATAAATTTTATTAACATCCTGTCGTCTTTTTTGACCAGTTCAAAAAGTCTGCTTAGAACTTCTTTTTGGTATGACCTGACTTTCGTGAGTCCCATTAGCACTCCGATAATTTCAAAGAACTTTGGGCATTACATTAACCCAAAAACACGTGATTGTCAAAAATAAATAAAGACCCCGCCATGTCGGCGGGGCTAAAAACTAATTTTAAAAATTAACTAGAATGCTCTATTACTGAAAATCCTCAGCCTGTTTGTCCTAAGCAATTGGGAACCACAAGACCAGTCATCAAGTTTCATTAATTTCCATCCTTCTTGTAGAATCACACCCACAGCATGTGGAGGAAAAACGGTATAATTTTCCTGAGATCTTCCACACAAACTATCTTCTCCTTGTGGGTCGTGGACATTATTATCCATTATTTCTCCGCCATACACTCCGTCAACTACCAAATTCATAACATTTCCATAAGAAGTATTGGCAATAACTCTACCTGAGTTTTTTACACTAACCTGAGAATTCCAAGGATGACTTCCGATTAATATTCCAACGGAAAGCACGTTTGGACGAGTTGAGAAAACCGTATTGCTTCTATACTCAGACCCAGAATGATCACCAGCCCCATCCCCACTAAAATTTCCAATCGCTAAACCAGCAAAGGCATGCTTATCACGATGAGTTATGGTATTTAATTCAACAACACATCCTCGCCCACCACCAAGAACCAAATCAATATCAGTATTATCAATTAAGGTATTGTGGGCAATATATCCACCCCCACAATACAGAACAGTCATGCCATCAGACCATGACAGTCCTCCTGTTCCTGAATTCTTGTCACGACCATTACTGTAAATAAGATTATCTACAATCTGAAAGTTTTCGCCATACAATCCCAGTCCAGTGCCACACAAAGCGCGCTTTGACTCATTGTGACTAAACAAAAAATTTCGCCCGGCCAATACCACATTACCAGGGCTTGCTTCATTGCAACCACCAAAACGACGTCTATATGGTCCGTCGGAAGTCTGTTCATCAACCATTCCATCAAAAGATACATACTGAATAGAAAAGTCGTGCAGGCCCGTGTCTTCGGTTTTTAATATAAACCCAAACAAATCTCTTCCTGCAATAATCTTCGCTTTTTCAGGAGGACGACTTGATGTCATAACTGTTCCTGAACGCCTGATGTAAAGTCCGGAATTTATAATATATCCAGGCTCTCCCGGTTCAAGAACAACTTCTCCTCGGTCAAGGCAGCCCTGAAACAATTGGTCGTCCCACTCCCAATCATTAGGGTTTCCACAACTCTGAGTTGGGATAGTGTTCACGGACGAAACAGATCTTCCTGTCACACCATTATCTACCGAAACAACAGAGGAAGGAGCTGTTGGAGAAAAATTGGGACCATTTTCACAGGCCACAGTAAAACCAACCAAAAGCACGAACGAAACAATGCGTTGAATACGGCTCATTTATCTCTTTCTGTGATGTTAAAGAGCTTAAATTTAACCGAACCATATCATTAATTGTGAAGTTGTCAAATAAGGGTTTATGGTAACTTTTAGATAAAAATCTTAACTAAATTGAGTAGAGTATTTTTCCATTTTCAAAAACGTGGAAAGTATCACTTTCCTCAGAAACGGTGAAAATAGTAGTTCCCTTAAAGATGTGTGAAGCTGAGATGGCAGACAAATGACGCAAGTGAACTTTTGTTTTGAAACCAAATTGTTCAGAAAGATCATTGAATTTGCCCGGATTAATTTTGTGAGCGACCTCTTTTGGTCTCAACCCCTCCACCATTGCTCCGGAATGAAGTATGTTTCCATTTTTATCCACCAAAATAGCTCCGTCAAAATTAACAGTTTTTTCAATATCGTGTTTGTGTCCGTGATAATGTTTTAATAAGTTCTGATTATACTTCTTATAGATATCCTGTTTCACATCGGGCATGTCAATAAATTTCTTATCCCATTTATTCTGCCAACCGAGAATAATGAAAAGTCCGAAACCTTTTTTGCGATTCATTAGGCGCAGAATCAAATCTGATGTTTTTATTCTTAATTCTTTGGGAAATCTTATTTTTGATTTTTCAAACACAACACTTAATTCATTCAGGATTTTATCAACGTTTAATTTTCTAACCGGCTTTACCTTGTTTACATATTTAGTCAAAAGCAAGGAGCTGTATTTAAAATTACCCCGCAGTCCAACATCAAAAACAATCTTACAACCTATCTTTTTGCACGCTTCAGCCTCAGGAACTTCTTTTCTTCTACCTCCTCCCTTAACAAAAATGTCAGGCTTTATTTTAAGCAAATCAACAGAAACACTGGTGTCTTTTGGATTGCGCGGATGACTACTCAAAACAACCTCATCAACATCCTTAATGGATTCAAGAATTTGTTTTCTTTCTTTCTGATTAATAAAGACATGGGTCTTTTTATTTTTAATCCAATTATCATTGTTCAGAATAATTACCAGTTTATCACCCAATTTTTTAGCCTCTTGAATCAAGCGAATATGCCCAGTATGAATTGGGTCAAAACCTCCTGATATTGCAACCACTATTTGTTTTTTATTTTTCATGATTATTCTATCTGCCACTACTATACCACCTTTGGAAAAATTAAAAAAAGCCCCTAGGGGCTTTAAAAAATTATTCATTTCTTTTTACAACCGCAAACCATACATTGTATTCTCGCCACCGATCGCCAAGTGGCTTAGTCAAAACCCTCCTTCCTTTATTATCTCGATCAATATAAAAAGCTGTGTCTCTGTAGTAAAACGATCCAAAAGCCACTATTTTTCCATATACCAACCAAGGAACATGATTATCCGCCCCTAAGACCAGCAATTCGGTCAGCGTTGCAGGACGGTAGCCCATAAAATAAATCACCTCAGCAATCCTTGGGTAATCATCGGTTCTTTCAAAATATTTGAAAAAACGTTCTGGCATTTGAATTAATTCTATTACTTTTTTGGATTCCCCATTCTCCCTGAACGAACATTCTTTTGGTGTTATCGCGCCCTCCTCAAAAACCAAATCGGAAACTTGATAATATCTACCTCGTTCTACCAACTTCTGCCTACTGATACTACAATCAACCTCAATATTAAAAAGGTCCACTCCCCAAATCTTCTCGTATACTGGAGGTGCCTGATATCTTTCCAACTTGAATCTCTGGCTCGTAAAAGAACAGGCCGACAGAAAAACAGCTGTAAATATGGCAAAAGACCTAAAACAACTCAAAAGCCTATACATTTAGGCTCCAATTTTTAATGTTCCTTAAAATCTGTATACCACAAAACATTTACAAACACAAAATTATGTGCTATATTAAGACCAAGAAAGGCATGGGGGTACACATGGGAGCACAAATGCTTCACACACTGACAACGGAGCAATTACGGCTGGTTGTGGAGGCAATTGGGGACGGAAGTTGTCATCCCAAGTTAACCACTGACCCAGTGGTTAACAAAGCGATTGCCTGCGTCATGTCCAACACGGGCAACAATCTTAGTCTTGAAGAGAAGCCGTACAAAACAGAAATCAGGCAAGCTCAGATTCTGCAAGGACTGAGGTAGCCTCTTTCCCACCGCCGGATATCCGGCGGGTTTTTATTTTTATAAACCTCTTGAGATTCTATTTAAACTTTCGCTCCCAATAATTACATTTACCCTTGATAGCTTTAAAAAACCTAGCATCAGTCTCCTGAGCTATAGGTAAAACAAACTCCCTAGTTTCTTTAATTTTTCTAACCCGTTTTTCGGGCTTACAAAAATCCAAAGTTAAAAGATTATGAAGTCTATCCGCAAGTTTTACTCTCCTTACCAAAGCAGAACTCTGCCTTATTGATTCAAAATACTCTTTTTTATTTTCAACAGTTTTAATAATTTTGCCGTGACTTTTATAAAATGGCTTTTCGTGAGACAAGGCTTTCAGGGCCTCGTTAACCGCGCTACCAAAAAGTTGCTTCATCATTCCTCTTGGAACAAATTGGTCTTCATAAACATCGTGCAGTAAGCCAACAATCAATTCATCCGGAGTTGTTGGTCCATATTTTATAAGAATAAGGGCGACCTCTCTGCAATGCTCAAAATATCTAATCCCCTCATCGCGCTTTTGTTCTCGGTGAAACTGCTTGGCCAAAGAATAAGCCCATTCAATCTGCTCTCTGTTCTCAAGGCCAATTTTCTTATCTATTGTTTTGAAAAATTTATCTCTGGTCATGGCTAGTTTTTATATTATTTTACGACCCGTGACACTTTTTGTACTTCTTTCCTGAACCACATGGACAGGGATCGTTTCTGCCAACCCTTATTTCGCCGTCGCGATGAGTTGGTTCGTTAATTGATGATTGATGAGTGTCTTTATTTGTGTCTCCAATAATGTCGGGGCGCTTCTCCTGAATATTAGCAATCTTGGGTTTTTCCATGAAACTTACTTTAAATATTAAGTTCACAACTTGTCCTTTAACGGACTCCGTCAACTGGTTATACATATTTTGTCCTTCTATCTTGTACTCAACCAAAGGGTCTCTCTGGCCATAAGCTCTTAGGCGTACTGAATCACGAAGATATTCCATCGCCTCTATATGATCAATCCATAACTCATCAACCGTGCGAAGTAGAACTAATTTTTCCAAGCGTCTCATGTTCTCAACACCCATTTCCTTTTCTCTTGTCTCATATAATTCTTCAGCTTTCTTGATAACAAAATCAATTAATTCTTCCCTGTTTCCAGTTTTAGAAATATCAAGCAACTTAGAATGCATATCGTCAGGAACAGGAAGTATGGCCTTCAATGATTCCCCTATCTCTTCTACGTTCCATTTAAAATCTTGTCCTTGTGTATGAAAATTTATCAGATTTTTAATTTGAATTCGTAAATAATCTAATATTACTTCCTTATTGCTTTCCGATGACAAACTTTCTTTTCTCAAGCGATATATTGCTTCTCTGTGCTTGTTCATTACATCATCGTATTCCAAAACATATTTTCTAATATCAAAATTATGACCCTCTATTCGTGATTGGGCTTGCTGAATAGCGCTTGAGACAAATCTATTTTCAATAACATCATCTTCGCCTACTCCAAGTCTATCCATCAGATTTTTTAATTTATCGCCTCCAAAAACTCGTACAAGTTCATCTCCAACAGAAACAAAAAACCTTGAAGAACCAGGATCGCCCTGTCTTCCAGCACGTCCACGCAACTGGTCATCTATTCTTCTTGCTTCATGGCGTTCAGTTCCAATAACATGGAGTCCGCCAAATTGTCTGGCTTGATTTTGAGATTCAGTGTCAGGGGGATTTCCACCAAGAATAATGTCTACACCTCTTCCCGCCATGTTCGTGGCCACAGTGACACCTCCCGGTCTTCCGGCTTGAGCAATAATTTCAGCTTCCTTTTCATGATTTTTGGCATTTAAAACATTGTGCGGAATTCCTTCTCTTTCAAGCATGGCAGAAAGTAATTCATTTTTACTGATTGAAACAGTACCAACAAGAACTGGCTGACCCTTTTCGTGTAGTTCTTTTATCTCCCTGACGATTGCTCTGAATTTACCGTTTTCGGTTTTATAAATTCTATCAGGCAAATCTTGTCTTGCCATCGGCTTATTTGTCGGAATAACATAGGAACTTAATTTGTATACTTTGTGAAACTCTTCTGCAGACGATTGAGCAGTTCCGGTCATACCAGCCAGTTTTTTATATAGACGAAAATAGTTCTGAAAAGTAATCGTTGCGAGAGTTTTTGATTCCTTTTCTATTTTTACACCCTCTTTAGCTTCAACGGCTTGATGCAAACCCTCCGACCATCTTCGGCCAGGCATCATACGCCCCGTAAATTCATCAACAATAATCACCTCGCCATTTTTAACAACATAATCTTTGTCGCGTTTAAATAATATTTCAGCTTTTAGGGCCTGCTCCATGTGATGAACATGTCTCGTGCCACCCTCATCATAGATATTGGTCAGTCCTAAAGCTTTTTCCACCTTCTCTATTCCGTTTTCAGTTATTGAAACTGCTTTTAATTTTTCGTCCACATTATAATCCTCGTTTTCAACGAGTCGTGGGACGATTTTAGAAAATGTGTCATATAATTTTCCTGAATCTTCATCCGGTGCAGAAATAATCAAAGGCGTTCTGGCCTCATCAATCAAAATAGAGTCTACCTCGTCAACAATTGCAAAGTTGTGGCCTTGGGCTTGAGCCATCTGCACTTCTTCGTAAGCCATATTGTCGCGGAGATAATCAAAACCATATTCATTATTCGTGCCATAGGTAATATCAGCCAAATAAGCCTCCCTTCTTTCAACTGGTTTTAAAAACTCGTGAACAACCTTAAAACTTCCTTCTGTGTCTCGTTCTTTATCTTCACTTTTGTTTGT
This sequence comes from uncultured Candidatus Saccharibacteria bacterium, assembly GCA_964488565.1. Classification (GTDB taxonomy): domain Bacteria; phylum Patescibacteriota; class Minisyncoccia; order 2-02-FULL-40-12; family GWA2-44-9; genus 2-01-FULL-41-26. Next base: position 152,832 of record CAZAUE010000001.1, read on the forward strand.
GTGAGAAGCGTCATATAGATAACTTGATTCGTGACCAATGCAACCCGTTGTTAAACCAAGAGCGTTATAAATTTGTCCCATCCAAACAGCATCGCGTCTTGAAAGATAATCGTTTACAGTGACAACGTGAACTCCTTTGCCAGTTAATGCATTCAAATAAGCAGCCAACGTAGCAATTAATGTCTTACCTTCTCCTGTTTTCATTTCGGAAATGTTTCCGCGATGAAGTGTGATTCCTCCCATCAACTGAACATCAAAATGTCGCTGACCCAATGTGCGTTTTGAGGCCTCACGGACTCCAGCAAATGCTTCCGGTAAAATATCATCGAGAGTTTTGCCTTCCGAAAGAAGTTTTTTAAATTCAATAGTCTTTTCTTTTAATTCTGTATCAGAAAATTTCTCGAAGTCTTTTTCGAGTTCATTAATACGGTCAACTATGGGCTGTAGTGATTTAATATAGCGGGCATTTGCATCCCCGAATATCTTACCTAAAAGTGACATATGTGCCTTATTTTAGCATGGTTTTGGGTAAAAATAAAGGTCGCTCTCGCCTCATCATTTTTCTGGTCATAATCCTCATCTCGCCATTCGCTTCAAGATGGCAAGTATAGATTTAACCAAAACAACAGGTAACCCACGCTTGCCTCCTCGCTTCGTCAGCCTATTGCCTGACTATCGCAGGCAGACTGATGGCTCGGCGCTCGACCTATTATTTTGGAATCTATATCTTGTCACTTTCAGCTCCTGACTCGATTCGTCAAATGACATAGAAACAATGAGGCTCGAGCTTAAACACAGCGAAAGCCAACCCAATTTATTTCTTTGTGACGATTGGTAATCATTCCGGAAGACAGCTGATATTTTCCTGGGTTACCGAGTCCGGGGGGGGTGCCCAGTCGGTTCCGAGTTACTTACGGAGGAATCCGCATGCTGGGCAGGGGGATATACCCCCGGGCGGTCTGGAAAATGAAGCTGGATGACAAAGGAATGATCCAAGAGGAGCCATGAAATAAACTGGGTTGGATGGAGTGAGGACTATTCCTTAGGTTGCCTTTCGAGATCGGTTCTTTTTTCTTTGAACTTTTTTATTTGTATTTGGAGTTCGTCCTTAACATCAACAATAGCATTACGAAGATCTTCGTGTGTGCACGTGGCTCTTAATAACTTGCCTCCTAGTGATAGGTTAACCTCGGCAGAAAAAATGTCTCCCGAGCGATGATGTTTTGACGGCATTCCGATTTCTACTTTTGCCTGCCCGTCATTATTCCCTATCAAATGATCTAGTCCGCCGATTTTGTCTTCTATGAAAACCTTAAGCGGTTCATCGAGTGTTATGTTCTTTGTGGAGATATCTATTTTCATACTTAAATTATACAACTAATCATTTTTTAATTCAAATAATCGCTAACTATTAAAAATATTTTCAAGTTATGCACAAAATTTCTTGTAGAGATTATATTTAAGGCGTAAATTTAAATTACAGAAGTTTAAATTAAAATATTTTATGGCAGAAAATTTAAAAAACGGAAATGGGAACGGACATTCAAACGAAAAAATTATTCCCCAAATTCCAAGCAAACCAAAATATAAATTTTTATTTATTTCATGGGAATCTCTTTCTGGAGATTTGGCATGGAAAATACAAAACGAAGGTCATCAGGTAAAATGCTGGATCAAAGAAGTGACTGATGAGTATGATGGTTTTCTTGAAAAAGTTGGTGGCGAATGGAAAGACCATGTTGATTGGGCAGATGTTGTTGTCTTTGATGATACCGCATTTGGAAAAGACGCTGATGCCTTACGCAAGACTGGCAAAGCCGTAGTTGGGGGAAGTGAATATACAGACAAACTAGAAATGAGTCGGGAATTCGGCCAAGCCGAAATGAAAAGATTAGGAATGTTAACTCTTCCCTCTTGGGATTTTGATGACTATGATAAGGCCCTTCAATTTTTAAAAGATAATCCTGGAAGATATGTCTACAAACCGTCAGGAAAAGTTTCCAGTGATTGGAGCGGATTTCTTTTGCTTGGAAAAGAAGAGGATGGAAATGATTTATATGAGATATTAAAATCAAACAAAAAAGTTTTATCTAAAAACATAAAAGAATTCCAATTTCAGAAACACGTCGTTGGGGTTGAGGTGGGAGCATCTGCATTCTTCAATGGAGAAAAGTTTATTACTCCAACACTTGTGGCCTTTGAACACAAAAGATTATTCCCTGGTGAAATCGGCCCAATGACAGGCGAAATGGGAACTTCAATGTTTTGGTCAGAACCAAATGTTCTGTTTAAAGAAACCACCGGAAAAATGGAGGAAGATTTACGCAAAGCCGGATATGTCGGCTATATAGATGTAAACTGTATTGTTAATGGACGAGGAATTTATCCGCTTGAATTCACTAGCCGTTTCGGTTATCCGACCATTAATATCCAACAAGAAGGTGTGTTGTCTGAATGGGGAGATTTTTTACATGCCTTAGCTCATCATCAAGATTTTCAATTAAGAACCAAAAAAGGATTTCAATTGGGAGTGGTTATTGTTACTCCTCCATTCCCGTATGATGATCCGTCAGAAGTTGAACTATACAAAGACTTGTCTATAATTTTCCGAAAAAATAATTTGGAAGGAGTTCATATTAGCGATGTAAAAATGACAGAAGGAATTTGGCGTACAGCAGGTGGTTCCAGTTATCACCTAATAATCACTGGCTCAGGAACAACAATGGAAGAGGCGCGAAAACAAGCCTACACCAGAGTTGAAAATATCATGTTGGTAAACATGATCTATCGCCAAGACATTGGAGCATCTTGGACAGAAGACAGTGACAGATTGAGAACGTGGGGTTATTTAGACCAAGTAAATTGGATTGAATATAAACCACCAGTAGTTGCGCCAACAAAAGAACCTGAGGTTAGATAGAAAAACGTTCCACTCGCTTGATAAGAGTATCAACGGAAGTTTTTACCATTGAGAAGCCAAAATATTTCTGAAAGAAAGAATCTAATTTGTCCCTAAGCCTAACCCCATCACCCAAAGAGACATAGTAACCAAGACTCTGTGGTTCTGTCAGGAGATAAGCATTTGTTTCATCATTCAAAACATCTTTGCCATAACCCATAAGAGTTAGGGCTTTTTTTATTGCTTCAGGGTTTTGTTCTTTGATAAAACTATCTACTGTTTTTCTATATTCCGGATTAGTGAAAAAGCAACCATGCACAAATTCATGTTTAATAGTGTCCTTATACCACTCATCTTGAGGAGTCACACCAATTACATAGTCTCTGTTGGATGTGTCTCTTAAAACCTCCAACAGCTTTTTCTCCTTTTCAGTGAGAGGGTCAAAATTACCATTCTTAAAGGGTTCCATGACCCAGGATGGGATATTAAAACCGGACCAATCTCGAGCATAGCTAAAAGAGCCATATTCCTTGGCATACCAAGAGGCAAATTCAGCCACAGAGAAGTGTTTACCTGCAAAAACTGGAGATTCATAGAACTCCTGAAACCTCATAAAGGTTTCAGCTAAGTTCTGGCGGTCCTGGGATTCAATTAGATAAATTTCGGGCCGTTTCATGCCGCCATCTTGGCACAATAAAAACCGATTGCAAGTCTTGACAAGACCCAAAAATATCATTGACTTTTTACTTTCAGCGTGGCATAATTTTTAACAGTACTGAACAATTTTCTGGAGACTATAACTGGAAATTATCATTCGCCGAGTAAGACCCGACGAGATGGACCTTCTTTGTGAATTAGACATAGGTATTTTTGGTGATGATGGTTTTGACACTCCTGATTTATGGGAAGGATTAGAAGTATTCTTCATTGTCGTCAATGAAATTATTGTTGGCTCAACCGCACTTCGCCATAATACAGATATTGCCGAAAGCTACGAGGACGACTATGTTGAACTTCCTGGATCGCTTTATATTGTATCCACGGGCATCCTGCCTGAGTGGTGTGGACAAGGAGTTGGAAGCAAAGTTAAAGAGTGGCAAATCAATTACGCCCAAAAATCCGGCTTTGCCAGAATCGTAACCAACGCCAAAGTTTCTAATGTCAGAAGTGTTAAACTAAACCAAAAATTCAACTTCCAAATTCTCCGATTAATTCCCAATTGGTATGGGAATGAGGATGCAGTTGTTCTTGAGCGAAAGCTCTAAAGCGCCCAATGGGCGCCTTTTATTTTTTAATACAAAAAGTATCTGTTCTTCTTTCAATCACGGGATTAAATTGCATTTTAAATTTCAATCCCCCACCTTCTGAACCCTGCATATCTAATTCTTTGTAACCCGCATTTTTAATCCATTCCAAATCTTCAAGCCAAAGCATCAAGCCCAAATCGGTTAAGGAATAATCGTGAATGCCTATAATGCCAGCAAATCTTTGAGAATTATTTACAACCTCATAACCAGCGTTAAAACCTACTGGTTTCCCGTCCACAATTAAAATTCTTGCTGTTTTAAAACCTCTGAAACCATTATCTATTGCGTTGTGGTACCAAAAATCGAAAACGTATTTTTCTTCTTCTTTAAGAGTATTTTTCCAATTATTCACGACACCATGGAGACTTTCACTGTGACTTTTTTCAAAATTAACAACCTCAATCTTGTGTTCACGATTAAATTTACTTCTGGCATTCCTAATATCTTTATAATGACCGCCAGGCAAGGCAAGATCAAATTGCTCCATATTTAAAACTGGCCAATCTAGAGAGTAGTCAATTTTATCTAAAACCAGCTCGTTTTTGTTTTCTAATAACGGGTAATTATCGTCAGAAACATAATTGCACCAAACCTTGTCTATGTTTTCTTTAAATCCATAACTAGCAAATTCTATTATTTTATCTGCACTCAACTTTTTATCACATAAAGGATCGGACCATATCTGCCACTCCCCAGAATAACTATGAAATAATATTCCGGTTCCATCCTCAAATTCCGCAAAAGCTGGTTTTCCCTCTGGTCGATTAAGAGCAACTGAAAACCAATCTAAGTTATGGTCGGACGTCCAACCAAATTTATTTATACAAGCCTGAATTCTATCACGCTCAGCTTCTATGTTTTCGTAAATTTTCATATGCTATTTATTTATCTCGGCTCCGATTTTATATGCACTAAATTCGGATTCATTTATAGTAAATATTGCCCCCCAATCTCGGCCCGACTCTGTAAAATATTGTCCCGACATATTTAGCCAGTGTTTGGTAGCGTCAGGCCAAACAGCATAAATCTTTTTATCGTTTACAACTCTGACATAGTTAGCGGTTGAGTAAGAATTAAATGTCTTATCATCAAGCTCAATTGCTTTTGATGCATCTAGGTGTCCATATAGTGCAATTATTTCAGTACGTAAATATCTTTTATATTTTCCCTCAACTACATAAATTTCCGACTCCCCGGGCCTCTTTATCAACGCTCCATCAATGATGGGATTGGCCAATTCATTATCAACATAGCTGACACTCAATGCAATCGCTCTTGAAATTTCATCGTTACTAAAATTTGTTGTTTGAATTTCACTGATAGGAATCAATGTAACTGAGTTTAATCCCCCAGGATTGCTAACATATCCGGGGTTACCAAGAACACCAACCCGACCCAAATTGTCAGCATATAAAACCCTGACCAAGTAGCTTGGGTCGTAACTTATCTTTATGGCCTTGTCAGAAGGTAGAGAAGAAAAATTGTATTTATTCCAAAATGACTGCCAAGATTTAAAATTATTATTGAGTGTAGACAAAGAAGGATATGACAAAAATAACTGCTGAGGTCTTATGTAGATATTTTTTAATTCTTCTTTTTGATAGCCATAGCGCTTATCCACGGAAACATTGTTCAGGTAATTAGCCACGGCCCAATTTTCGTAAACATTTGAAAATCTTTCTGTGTAATTATGTTTTTGAAGAAACTGATTTATAGAATCAATTCCCACGGCGGAACTCTGAAGGGTTTCGCTCAGAATTATTGGTCCATACTGTTCTACTAAATACTGACCAAAGAGGGCGACCTGAGCATAATCTTCGGAAACATTTGGCCACTCGGTTAAACTGTCAGATGGGTTTTCCAAAAATGAACTCATTCTTCTTTCTAAACTTGAATCATAAAAATCATCATTATATCCAAGCAGTGAGGCTGAATACTCAGACCTTAATTCATTAAGCCAAATATCCTCCTGAACTTTTCTTGTAAATTCTTTTTGCCCAAAGGAAATAAGGTGTTGAAACTCATGGCCTAAGTATGTTTTTGCGAAACTACCAGCATCCACATTTACAAAAATCATCTCCCGTTCATTTGAATTGCTGACAATGTTTTTTGAATATTCATTAGAAGAATCAAAGTAACCGCCATTTCCAGAAACAAGATCCTCCAAAACAATAGTAATTTTTGGATCACCATCTATTCCAGGATTTGGCTCTGATCCCCAAAACTGAGTTTCTTTGAGATAAATATTATTATCAAACTCCTGACTGAGAGTAGAAATTATATTATTAAATGAATCTCTTTGGTTTGGATTCAAATCATTCCAATATTTATCCTCAACGTAAAAATAGGCATGATTAGAAACGTTTCTCAATGTAGCGCTAATACTTGTTCTGGAAAACTGATCATACTTAGAATTAACATTAAAAATCTGAACCTGACCAAGAGTATCAGCCGATACATACGAGAAAACAAAAAGTGGCATTAAAAGTGCCACAAGAATTATAACCGTTAATTTAATGGGTCTCATTTATTACATTTTAACCAAAAACACACCGAAAGCCAATGTGTATGGGGGGTTGATTTTGCCTGTAAATTTGGTATAATTAAGGGCATATAATTGGGTCGTACACGTGGCCCGCCCATCATGAAAAAATTCTCAATTTTCTTATCAGACATAGTAATTCTATACGCCTCCCTGTTCCTGACGATTTTAATCAGGTACCCTAATAATTTTCAGGCACAATATCAGTTACACTTATTCCCATTTTCTTTGATTTTCATTTCTTGGATTTTAGTTTTTTATATCGCCAATCTGTATGAACCAAAACTATTAAGAAACAATGTCCATTTTTATTCAGCACTAATTCAAATAATTCTTGTAGTCACTTCAATTTCCGTAATGTTTTTCTACTTAATTCCCCTGTATGGAATTACACCGAAAACAAACCTGTTAATTTTCTTGGTTATTTTTACGGGATTGGAGTTTGCAAGCCGTTCTCTCCTTAATAATATCTTTCAAAAAAGTTTCAAAAAGTCGGTTATGATAGTTGGGGCAAATAGTCAGTCTCTCGAACTCGATTTATTTATAAAAGAAAATCCTCAGCTTGGATACGAAATAAAATCAGTCATTGATATCTCTTCGGACAAGCTTAAAGATATTAGCCAAACGATCCAAGAAGACAAAATTGACATAATCGTTTTAAGCCCCGAAGCATATCAAGTCCCCAAAATAATAGATATTTTTTATAAGTCTCTTGAACAAAAAGTTGGTTTTATGAACCTTGCATCTTTCTATGAACTTTTGACGGGCATGGTTCCACTGGGAGCAATAAATCAGGTCTGGTTTTTAGAAAATCTAAATGAGGGTAATAAAAAAGCGTACGAAATAGTTAAGCGCGGTAACGATATGGTGTTTGCGGTTATTATCGGATTAATAAGTCTGCTGTTTTATCCATTTATTATTCTCTTAATCAAAACAACTTCTCGAGGACCCATTTTTTACAAACAAAAAAGAGTGGGCCGAGCTGGCAAAACTTTTGAAATAATCAAGTTCAGAACAATGAAAAAAGATGCTGAAAAAGATACTGGTGCTGTTTGGGCTTCAAATAACGATCCCCGAATAACCAGAGTCGGTAGATTTATGCGCAAAACCAGAATAGATGAATTCCCTCAATTGTGGAATATCCTTAAGGGTCAAATGGCATTTATTGGACCACGAGCTGAAAGGCCCGAATTTAATGAATCATTAAAAGACATTCCTTTCTATGAAGAAAGATATCTGGTGAAACCGGGATTATCTGGTTGGGCGCAAATAAATTTCCGCTATGGTGCCTCCATCGCCGATACGGCTGAAAAGTTAAAATACGACCTGTACTACATCAAAAACCGCTCATTGGTCTTAGACCTCGGAATTGCACTCAAGACCATCCGCATCATGTTCCAACGCTCAGGCAAATAGTCTCTTCAGCCAACCCAATTTATTTCATGGGTATTTTCCCTATCATTTTCTAAACCATTGTGGAGGCTACACTTACAACTAAAAGCGAGAACCCCATCCATTTTATATCACCGTGCAGGACCATGCTTGAACCTCAATCAAAGCGAAACCCCGCCCCATCTTCTTGCATGTAACGAATAGAAAGCAGTCATTGATGAACGACGCATATTTTCCTGGGAAACCGAGCCGGAGGTGGCAGGAACGGGCTCGCTCAATAGAGCGAACCGC
>CAZAUE010000002.1:0-14172 GCA_964488565.1 uncultured Candidatus Saccharibacteria bacterium
TGTCCTCAGGAGCTACTTTGACTGTAAGCAAGACACCGAGTTCATCAACAGTTCTTTCTACCTTTACGGCATCCGGATTGTTGACGATTTCTTTTATAATAAATTCTACAAACTCTCTATCTTTATCTTGTGCCATTTTGCGTGCTTACAAATTCGTATTGCAAGGTCCTTTAATTTTTGGACCTCCTGCAATCCTCTGGTCGATTTCTTCGTTAAAAGATTCCGTTTCAGCCTCACCATACATTAGTATGGCTCATCAGATACTCATCTTTTGCCTCGAACTCGACCAAATTTGTAAGCCCTTAACCTTATTTCTATCTTTTCGACCAGTCCGCCAGGCGGGCTTAATTTTTAATTATATTACTCTAAATAACGATGTTCGTCAATCTGTCTTTTACGTAAATAAATTTCTTAATTTCTTTGCCAGCAAGATGTTTTTTAACATTATCATTGTCCAAAACAATTCTTTTTACCCCTTCTTCTGATAGCCCTTTTGTGAGTTTTAACACATCGCGCTTTATGCCATTGATTTGAATAACTAAATCAATTTTTTCTTCTGCCAATAAAGCTTCGTCATATTTTGGCCACGACTGTAGGTGTATGGACTTATAACTTTTAGGGACCTGTCCCGATTTGCTTTGCAAATCGCGGATCCTCGATTGACTAGTCGCCTTTGGCGAAGTCAATCGGGACCAAAGTTCTTCTGTAACGTGTGGGGCAAATGGAGCAAGGAGTTTCAAGAAAGTTTCACGCTGTTTGTTTGTAAGTTGTTTATCCTCAACCGCATTAAGTAGTTTCATTAATCCACTTACTCCTGTATTGAATTTCAAATCCTTAATGTCCTCCCCTATTTCTTTTGTTGCCTTATTCAATACTCTTTCAACTTCATTATCAGTTATTTTGGATTCTTCTGATTCACCGATAAAATTCCAAATCCTGTTCAAAAACCTGAATACGCCTTGAATACTATCAGGGTTCCATGGACCACCTTGATCATATGGCCCCATAAAAGCTAAATACATTCTTATGGTATCTGCGCCAAATTTTTCAACTTCAATATCTGGATCAATTACATTTCCTTTGGACTTAGACATTTTATGATTATCGGGGCCCAAAATTATTCCGTGGTTTTTGCGAACTAAAAATGGTTCTCCAAAATCAATTAGCCCAAGATCTTGAAGGGCTTTGGTAATAAACCTTGAATAAAGAAGATGCATGGTATTATGTTCCGCTCCCCCAATATACAAAGATACTGGTAGCCATGCTTTTAATTTCTCCTCGGCGGCGAATTCTTTTTTGTTTTTGGGATCTGTATAGCGCAAAAAATACCAAGATGAATCAACAAACGTATCCATCGTATCTGTTTCTCTTTCGGCTTCCTGTCCACACTTGGGGCATTTAGCCACCAACCACTCTGTGGCCTTAGCTAATGGTGAGCGTCCATCATCTGTGGGCTTAAAATCTTCAAGCTCTGGAAGCTCAATTGGTAAATCTTTTTCAGGAACTGTCTGATAGCCACAGTCCTTACACTTAATCATGGGTATTGGCACCCCCCAATATCTCTGTCGAGACAAAACCCAATCATGAAGTTTATAGTTCTTCTTAAAATCAGCTAGGCCTTTTTCTTTTAATTTTTCTACAATTTTTTTGGCATCATCTAAAGGCGCATCGCTAATGGGAAGATTAAATTTTTCAGCAAACTCTCTGTCTCGTTCGTCATGAGCAGGAACAGCCATTATTGCTCCGGTGCCATAATGACCTAAAACATAATCAGCAACCCAAACAGGAATCTTTTCATCATTAATTGGATTTAAAACATATCCTCCAGTATCTACTCCTGTTTTTGTTTTATCAGCACGTAGGCGCTCTATCTCTGTTTTATTTTTAACCTCCTCTAAGTATTTGTTTACGGCGTTAAGATTTTCGTCTTTGGCAATCTTTGTTACCATCGGATGCTCAGGCGCAAGAACCACATATGTTGCACCAAATAAGGTATCGGCTCGAGTCGTAAAAACATCGAGATATTCTTGTCCTCCATTTGAAAACTTAGAATTAAAAATCGGAAATTTAATAATCGCCCCCTCGGAACGGCCTATCCAGTTTTTTTGTGCGGTCTTAACTGTCTCTGGATAATCAACTCCTTGAAGATCATCTACTAGCCGATCGGCATAATCAGTTATCTTAAACATCCACTGAGCGAGTTCTTTTTGATGAACTTCGGCACCACATCTATCACAACATCCATTTATCACCTGCTCATTAGCTAAAACTGTTTTGTCTTTTGGACACCAATTCACATTTGTTTTTGCTCGATAAGCCAATCCTTTTTCGTACATCTTTAAAAACATCCACTGTGTCCATTTATAGTATTCGGGATCAATAGTAGACACCGCCCGAGACCAATCAAACATTGCTCCTATGCTCTTGAGCTGTTTGGTCATCTGCTTGATGTTGTCTTCAGTCCAATCACGAGGATTTATATTTCTCTGAATGGCTGCATTCTCGGCAGGCAAACCGAAAGCATCAAATCCGGTCGGATATAAAACGTTGTGCCCATTCATTTTTAAATAACGTGCCAAAATATCAGGAACAGAAAATGCCAACCAGTGACCCATGTGCAGATTGCCTGATGGGTAAGCAAATTCAGTAAGTAACATAAAATTGTTTTTTCCTTCTTTTGTATGATAAAACTTCTTGGTCTCCCAGTAGCGTTGCCATTTGCGCTCTATTTTGTTTGGATCATATTTCATAAAATTTCTGTCCCGATTCGTAGCGAATCGAGGATTCTCGATTTTGCAATCAAGCTCCGCTTGAGCAAAATCGGGACCACTTCTTTTCTATTTTTTGAGGATTGTACTTAGACATCTAATTTAAACAAATTCTGACAGTTTTTTGTTGTTTGTTCAACCACCCTTTCCAAGGACTCATTTTTTAGTTCAGCAATTTTTTTGGCGACCTCAACAATATAAGCGGATTCATTTCTTTTGCCTCGGTATGGTTCTGGAGATAAATAAGGCGCGTCGGTTTCAAGAAGTATTCTTTCTAACGGCACTTCTTTAACAATCTCATCATACTGTCTTGCGAAAGTTATAATCCCATTAAACCCAAGATAAAAACCCAATTCAAGATATCTTTTTGCATCCTCCATTGAACCGGTAAAAGAGTGGGCTACCCCAACTCCAGAAAAATTATTCTTTAAAACACTAATCATATCTTCGTGGACCTTGCCCGTGCTCCCCTTGCCCGCATCACGAGAATGAAGAATAATTGGCAATTTTAATTTTTCTGCCAACCGCAACTGTTGCTCAAATCTTTCTTTTTGAATTTCTTGATCTTTTAAATCTGTTGTCCTGTAATAATCTAAGCCAATCTCCCCCATCGCCACAACTTTGGGCATTTTTAGTAATTCTTCATACAAATCTGGGGAAAATTTTTCATCAAGATTGTCGTTGGGATGCAACCCAACAGAAGCCCACATGCCCTCATTTTTTTGAGTCAACTCAATGGCTTGTCTGGATGTCTCCAAATCTGTTCCCACACAAATCATAAAAACACCGGCATCTTTTGCTCGTTTCAACATCTCTTCACGGTCTTTTTCGTATTGAACCATCTGTGGATGGCAGTGGGAATCAAAAACTTGTCCCGTGCCAATCCCGCCCCTTTTCTCAATGGCGGTCAGCGGATCAGATTGGCTTTGGATTGACATAATGTTTTTTAAGCAGTATAAATCACTAAAGAGTTCTTTTTAAACGAGGCCTGATATGATCTCTGACGTTCTCTGGTGGGAGTGGCTAACACTCCTCTATTTTACAGTAATCGGACCACTTGTGTCCTATTTCTGGATTCGTGAAATGACAAAAATGACACATGGCGGAAAGCTTGAAATGACTGGGACAGAGTTTGTTGATAGAAAATTCGTAATATCAAACCCAAAAAAATTTCTCCCTATTTTTGTTTTATTCTCAATCATTGGACTCCCGATACTGCTCATCTTTTTTACTTGGATAATCTTTATTGATCCTTAAGGAGATCGGCAATGAACCCACTACTCTGCTTTCTGGCATATCTCGCCCTCTCTGTTGTTGTAATTGGAATACCATTAACAATCTTCTTCTTTCTTTCAATGGTTTCCAACCTTTTAATACTCATTAAAAAGGATATCAGGAAATTACTGAATTCGCGGGAATAAATCTCCCGATTTGTTCCACAAATCGAGGATCTTCGATTCACAAATGAATCGGGACCCGCCCATTGTCCTCCGAAGCTTTATGCGAAGGAGGATTTTTTATTTCAATCGTGAAAACAAGCCCCCACCTTTCTTAACTATAAATTTTGCCAGTTCATCCAAGACATGATAACCTATGTTTCATATTATCACTTAGTAAAGGACATTAAAAATGGGAACCCTATCCGCGCTGCTATGGATATATGGAATTGGAGCAATGTTCACGATATGCGGAGCGATGTATGATCTTTCCTGGCTAATAGCCGAAAAGGGTTTTTCAAGAATTATGATTACAAAGATTCCTCTTGCCATACTTACAGTGCTTACAATGACGGTTATATGGCCTTGGATGTTATTTAAAGAACCTTCATTTAGGAAATGCGCCATTGAAACCGGCAGAATTGCAATTATTGTCGGCTATATTGCATCTGCTATTTTCACGATGATCTATCCATGGGTTTGGGCATGGTACATAGGCGGGGTTGTTGCTTGGAAATTATTGGAGCGCTACCACGAAAAATTTTTGCTGAAGATAAACTTGGTTCAAGCGAGGGAATAAACCCTCGCCTTTTTATTTTATCACATCGAAAAGAGTAGTTAACAAAAATTGACATTTAGGTAATTTGCTGTCATGGTCTTATAAGTTCCTAAAATAAAACTAGGAGTATTTCCATGCTAGGGATTCTACTGACAGGATTGGCGGGATTCTATCTGGGTGTTGGGATTATGACCACTGTGTGTTATCACCATGAGCACTCTTCCGAGTTTGAAAAACATCCTTTTTTAGTCTGGGTGTATCTTATACTTAGCTTCCCTGTTATGCTTATCTTTGCATTATTCTTAATACTCCAAGACAAGGTGAAAAAATCCGCGTAAGACGGATTTTTTATTTCAATCTTGGGAATAATCCTTCACCTTTCTTAACTATAAATTTATAATTTTCTGGAATTTCTTTGTTTGATAAATCGTCTCCAAATATTTTTGCAATTTTATCGGCGGTTTCTGGCATGAAGGGTTGTAACCGCCAAGATATGTGATGAATCATCGCAACGATCGTAACCATTGTTTTTAAAAATTCAGTTGGATTTTCTTTAACTTCTTTCCATGGTTTTCTTTCAGCTATAAACACATTGGACATACTCACCTTTCGCCAAATATCTCCAAGTGCGTCGTGAAGTCTAAAATCGTTTATATTATTCTCAAATGGAATATCATTATCTATAACTTCGGCCAGAAGTCCCCCTGTTACAAAATCTTCTTTTTTAAATATTAATTCCCCATCAAGACCATCTTCAGCCAGAGTTGCTACCCTTTGAACCAAATTTCCTAAACCATTAGCCAAATCACCGTTATATCTTTCTTCGAGTTTTTTATATGAAAAGTCACCATCATCTCCAGATGGAATTTCTCTCAATAAGAAATATCGGACAACTTCGGCTCCATATTTTCCTACCGCCTCAAACGGATCAACAACATTACCAATCGTCTTAGACATCTTTTCTCCATCTACGGTGATAAATCCGTGGACACAAATTTCCTTAGGTAAAGGCAATCCTGCCGACAAAAGCATCGCCGGCCATATCATGGCATGAAAACGCAAAATATCTTTTCCAACCAAATGAACATCAGCCGGCCAGAATTTCTCAAATTTTGGATTCTCATCGGCATAGCCAAGAGCAGAAATATAATTAGTAAGAGCATCGGCCCAAACATACATAGTTTGGGTATCATCATCCGGCACGGGTATCCCCCACCCTAAGTCTTTTGATGGCCTTGAAAAACTGACATCCTCAGCATCATCAATTAAATTCAAAATCTCCTGCTTTCTTATTTCAGGAGTCACTTTCATTTCTCCGCTCTCTATTTTTTTCTTAACTTCTTTTTTATATTTCGTCAGTTTGAAAAACCAATTCTCTTCCCCTATCTTTTCCGGTTCAGTTTTGTGTAGTGGGCAGACACCATCAACTAAATCACTTTTTTTAATAAACGCTTCATGTCCAACACAATACAATCCCTCATAATTTTTCTTATACAAATCTTCCTTAATTAAATTCCAGATTTTCTGGGCTGCCGGCCAGTGACGAGTTTGGTCTGAAGTCCTAATAAAATCATCATTGGAAATATTTAAAATCTTAGCCAATTCCTGAACCTTAATTGCCACCTCATCTACATATTCCTTCGGGGATTTGTTATTTTTTTCAGAAGCCTTAACAACTGTTGAGCCGTGCTCATCAGTGCCAGTCAAAAAATAAGTATCCTCTTCTAGGAGTCTGTGATAGCGCGCCAAAACATCAGCCAACACCAACTCAAACGCAAATCCAATGTGCGGATTTCCATTTGCGTACATTATTGAAGTTGTTATATAAAATTTATTTTTCATTTTGTTTTTGTGATTCATACCAATCAATCAGCTTACTTGTCATTGTCTTTGCATCTTTTCTTGCCTGCTCAATCTCGTCTTGAATCATATCCCGACGAAAATAGGAACCTATCTCATCAACCAGCCTTTCCGACTTAAGATAACCAGACGACTTGTGAACACCACTCATGTCTTTTTTTGCGTATATCATCGGAGTATGTGCCCATCCCGTTTCTTCTTCTTGTTCTTTTGTTGCACTAAATTCTCCAGAAACTATTTCGATTCCTTCTAAATTTTCGTCCGCAAGTCTATTGGGACGACCGAAAGGACCGCTAAACTCCTGTCCGATCGTAGCTATCTCCAAGACATAACCAGCTTCTTTTATCAAATCGGCTAACCCCCTAAGAGACTCCCCGGAAAAAACTGTGTCTGTTATTATCAATATTTTTTTATCTGGAATAGCGCCGTATTTTGAAAGATGTTGTTCAAATTTTTTTTGAACCATTTGCCTCTCACCAGAACCCACAACACCCAACATTCCCTCCTTCAACTTTCCTGGTATAAATATAATATTAGGTTGATGATGTCCCCTGATTCTTGATATCTCCCTAATAAAATCTCCCAAAATTCGAGTTGGAATCCTACCAGATGCGTCATCTCCAATTATAAGCCCGTACTCACCATTTTCAATTCTGTTTTTTATCTTTTCTATTATTATTTTAATAGGCTTCTCGAGCTCAGCAATTTCTTCGCCGAGTTGAATTTCGCACCCAATTTCGGCTTGATTCAATTCTGTGTTAGTTGTAGGTATTTTTTCTGACATATTATTTTCTATTAATCACCACCACAAACTCTCCTAAAAGATTTTTATCGGTTAAGTGTGGTTTTATTTCGGCCAATGTTCCTCGATAGATTGTTTCAAACTGTTTTGTTAATTCTCGGCCAATCATCATTTTTCTTTCACCCAAATCTGAAAGTTTTTCTAAATTATCCAATGCCTTTAAAATTCTATGCTTAGATTCATAAAACACGACAGTACTTTCGATTTTTGAAATATTTTTAAAAAATGTCTGTCTCCCTTTTTTATGAGGAGGAAAACCAAGAAAAACAAACTCATCGGTTGCAAATCCACTAATACTCAATGCCGCAATCGCCGCGTTTGGCCCAGGTATTGGCACAACTTTCAAATCTGGAATAGCTTTCAACGCCTCGCTTACCAAATGACTACCGGGATCATTTATTCCAGGAGTTCCGGCATCAGTGACAAGAGACAACGTCTTCCCTTGTTTAAGTAATTCTACGATATGATCAATCTTCTTAAAATCGCTATGTTGATGATAGCTTTGAACTTCTTTTTTTATATTGTACCTGTCGAGTAAAACCTTAGTGACCCTAGTGTCTTCAGCTAAAATAAGATCGGAATTGCTCAATATGTTTATAGCTCTTGGGGTGATGTCTTCGAGATTACCGATAGGGGTAGCAACTATATATAGCATCTGAATTAACCTAATTTTCTAATTAACCTAATTACTCTAAACAAATTCCGATTTTAGATCAATTAGAACTTAAAATAATTAGGAATTTATGCCGATTGTCGGCGGGAGTCCTTATGCTTTGCAAAGTCATCCATCATCTCCACAAGAATAGTGGCTACTGGAACTGAAAGTATCATGCCAGGAATTCCGGCGAGTTGTTGGCCAACCAAAAGTGCAATAATGACGATGACAGGATTTAAGCCAACCGTCTTACCCAACACTATTGGAACCAGAATATGATTTTCCAATTGCTGGACTATCACATAAAATGCTATGACCCACAAACCCAGTGTCGGCGACAAAAGAAACGCCAACGCTATTGCAGGAATTGCGGCCAAGACAGGACCAACCATAGGGACTATTTCAAGAATCGCAGCAAGGAATCCGAGAATCAAAGCAAATTTAATTCCCATTAATGAGAGGCCGACATAAACAAGCAATCCCATGACCAACCCCAAAAGTAATTGGCCTTGGAGCCAAAGACCCACTTTAAACTCAGCTCTCTTCCAAAGATGTATTGCGTAATCCTCGTATTTTTCAGGAACGATTGAGCCCAAAAAACTTTCAATGCCCTTTTTTGTAACAGACAAATAAAACGAAATAATCAAGATAGCAACAGCAGACATCACGCCTCCAAAAATACTTACAATCAATCCAATAATAGATTGGGCTGACTGCTGAAGATAATCAGATAAACCCTGGAGTATGTTTTGTATTTCGCTTAAGAAATCTAGATATTGTGGTGAACCCTGCTGAACCTTATCAAGCGAAGAAGAAACCTTCGTTACAAGTCCTGGTAAGGTAGATGTTAGTTGACTGATGTCTTGAGAAACATAAGGAATGATGAGCGATAAAACTGCCACAATCAAAGCCAAGACGACTAAATATAGGAGCAACACACCCAAAAGTCGCGGGAATCCTTTTTCATCTAACCAGTTAGCAAAAGGTGAAATAGCAGAAGCAATTATCAGGGCGAAAAGAAAAATAATCAAAACATCCTTCAATACATAAAGGAACACAAAAAATAATATAACCAAAATAAACCTTATTATGGTTCCTGTATTGATTTCTACGTGGATGTGGTCAGGCGTGGACATAAATTATATTTTTAATATGTTTTTAAAAGGTTCCTCATCTTCAAATGGCCCTATCACGGCTAAGTTGAGTTTTGTGTTGTCAAAAACTTCTTTAGCAACATTGTGAACATCTTCAAGTGTCACCTTCTTTATTTTAACGAGTTCTTCCTCTGGGGTCAAAACCTTGTTTTCAAAAAGAATTGGTCCTGCATATGCATTTGCCACCGCGTCAGAGTGTTCAAGACCAAGAGCCATTGATCCTGAAATGTTATCCTTAGCTCGTTGAAGCTCTTCTGCTGTAATTCCATTATCTTTTATTTTTCTTATTTCATCCATAACCACCTTGATGGCCTCAAAGACTTTTTCATTATTTACTCCCGCTCTCACTTTAAAATAGCCAGTATCAGTAGCGGTGTCATTATCGGCTCCAACATAATAAGCCAATCCCCTTTTGTCGCGAACCTCTTCAAAAAGTCTTGAACTCATACCCCCACCCAAAACTGTTCCCAAAATACTTAGAGCGTATTTGCGTTCATCAAACATATCAAAGGAGCGAAACCCGAGAAAGAAATGTGTTTGGTCTGTTTTTTTGTAGTGAATTAAAGTTTGTGGCTCAGACTGTTTTTCTACAACAGGCAATTTGGTGATTGAATCATTTTTTCTAATATTGGCAAAATATTTAGCAGCTTTTTCTCTAACAACTTCAGGATCGACATTGCCAGCAACTGCAATTATTGTATTTTTAGCAACATAGTGAGAATTAAAATAATCTACAAACTGCTCTCTCTTGAGGGACATTACGGTTTCTTTTTCTCCACCTATGTCCCAACCCGCTGGTTGGTCACCGTAAAGAAGTTTTTCAAATAAATCTGAAACGTAACGCTGTGGCATGTCACGATACATATTTAGCTCCTCAACGATTACTCCCCTCTCGGTATCAATATCTTCTTGGGCTAATTTTGAATTTAGAAAAATATCAAAGACAACATCCATGATTGTATCTAATTTTTCTATACTCGCCTTAGCATAATATCCGGTGTATTCCTTGCCAGTAAAGGCATTGTACTCTGCGCCAATAGCATCCAACTCTCTGGCAATATCCATTTTGCCAGGTCGTTTGTCTGTCCCCTTAAACATCATGTGTTCAAGAAAGTGAGAAATACCATTTATTTCCTTAGTTTCATATTTTGAGCCCGTACCAACCAAAACAAGAACGGTTGCTGTTTTTGTTCCTTCCATTGGAACCGAAATCAATCTGAGTCCAGATTCAAATTGATGAAATTGATGTTTAAAACCTTCGGTCATAATCTTTTATGTGTTTAAACGGAATCGGTCTCAGATATTTTTCTGCTGAAAAATTCTGCGACCCCGCCTCGCGCCAGCGCTCCGGCTTTCGATTCCTCCCTGCTCGCAAATGATAATTCACGCGGACAGCCACAGGCTGTCCTTGCGAATCATTTGTGTCGGTGGGAGGAATCGAACCTCCAGCCTGAGCTTTATGAGGGCTCCGCTCTAACCGTTGAGCTACACCGACAGTTAAATATGATAATACGCGAAAATTAGAGAAAAATCAATTCTGTCCGATTGATTGTCTTGGGATTTATGTACTATAATACCGACATGGATATACTCAACATAAAATACATTACAAAGGGTCTGACGGTTGCAATAGGAATCATAATTATATGGCGAGGTGTATGGATTCTACTAGACCTACTAGATGATTTTATTTTCGGTGGAAATCATATTGTTTCAGCTATCGGAGGAATCATCGTTGGTATTCTAATGCTTTATCTGCCGGACAAAAATCTAAAAGCTCTTGAAAGACTCTAACTAAAAAGTAAAGAGCCCGTGGGGAGCGGGCTCCCTACGGGCTTGGTGTGACAGGATTAACTGTTTGCGAAAACAAGTTCCTGTGACACCTCTTCTTCGTTCAAGAACATGCGCCGAAGCACGTTGTCCTTGAACTCCTGACTGACGTCTTCCGCGCTGATGCGCGGAATCACGCTGTCGGGCTCCCCACTCAACAGCTGATAGGCGTGGATCTGACCGCACTCACACCGATTGATCTTCAGCCAGCGTTCGCCCAACTTCACGGCACAGATGCTTCTCTTGTACGTTTCGGTATGGGAGCTAAACATATTGCCCCCCCTCCTTTTTAAGTTAACGCCCTGAATCGGACAGAATTGCTCACCCAAGGACGTTAAGAACTAATCGTACTTCTATTATACCACAGATTTAGATATTTTGCAAGACCCTTAAAGTATCGCCCGTTTTCGTGATGGCATAAAACAAAAAGCCGACTTGTTAGTCGGCGATAACGGTCAAAGTACGCTCTACTTTTCCGCAAGGTCTATGGTTGTAGCTAAAATATGCTATTACTCTTGGTTGATTATTATCTCCAGCCGATACAACCTTGGCCAGAAAAGTAACTTTTGATAATCCTGTTTTAATTTCATCAGCAGAAATTGTCTTGATGAGTTTAGATCTGTCTCCGTTTTCAATCTCGAAGTGTTGTGTAGATGCCAGCCAGACATTTAAGGGTTTAGAAAAATCTTTCAGATCTCCTGACAATTTACCAATATTTACAGAAACATAGAACTCACTATTTACCTTCAAGGGTTCTGATAAGGATATTTTGATTTCAGGACTACCGCTTACAATGGCTTCAGACATCTAAGAACTCCTTTTTAAGAAACCAGAAACTGTGCCGAGACAATAGCACAGTTTTTCAGATTCATCAAAATTTGTTGCGGGGGGTTAAGGAGATTTATGGGTTTGCAAACAAAAAAGTGCGGGGTTACCGCACCTGACACATTATCTACCTTTTTTTAATTTCCTTTGGTTCGAAATGGCGATTTATCTCATGACCATGTTGTCGAACAATTTCTTTTGCGTGTTCCACATCACGAGCATTCACTCGCACATCAGGTCCCATATAATTTGTTCCATTACGAGTTACTGCTGTAGGAACTACAAATTCTTTGGTTCCTGGACGAAGGTCAACTTCTTTCATCTTTCAGCTCCTCAGATTCCAATTTACTGGAAATAAAATATCACAACAAGTTCTAATTGACAATGCTTCTACGGCAATAAATAAAAAAGGCGGTCACAAGAGCTGTGAAACCGCCAAAGAAGAAAATGATCTGGTTTTGTAGTTATAGGCTAGTAATAAAATAACGGCAGTACCTACGGTACCAATAAAAGCATCGTGGAAATCAAAGTGTGCTGGGTATTGTCCGATTTCCCAAAGCATCTGAATTCCAAATCCGATAAATAAACACCTAATAGCTCTGGCTCCAAAAAGAATAGACGACAACAAAGCCCAATTAGACGAAAAGCCAATTGCTCCAGCATACCATCGCAACCATCTAGGCCCAACGAGAAGTTGTTGGCAAATCTCCGATGTGAAATAAACAAGCGAAAAGATAAGCATTAAGATTATCCAGGGATTCTCCCTTATCTTATTGGTGAAGTTGTTCCAATCCTGGACATCTTCTTCATGAGTCATCTGGCACACTCCTCAATTTGTAAAGAATAAAACAACAATACAGTATTTTTGCGGTATTGTCAATCTTTGTTGCAGAATTGGGACTTTGTTGGCATCTTCTGATACCCAGTATCAGGGAGATTTATGGGTTTGTTACAAATTAAAAAGTGCGGATTGCCGCACTTTAACGATTGCCTCTAAGTTTATCTATCGGCCAGAAAATCAAAGTATTAACGATGAGACCGATTATGGCTCCTGCCAAGAGAAATCCAATGAAGACTGGCCCAAGGAATAGATACAGAATCTGTTGACTCCAAAAAGAAATTCTACCGCCACACATTGCCCAGAAAACTTCTTCGTAGAGATTGCTTTCTCTAATCTCTTTATGCGTATAGGAACGTTTTGAGCCACAAAAGGAGCCTTCTCCAACACATCTACTCCTAATAAATTCCACCCTGTGTTTCTGACCACCGAACCAGTAGCATTTGATATCCTCAGCAAAACACTCAAATGGAAAAAGAAACGGATGACGTCCCAGCTGACCACCGTTCAATCCGTAATCCAAGCTAGCCAATAAATACCAGCCAATAGGACAAGCAATAAGATAGAGTATTATCTGCAGTTCACTCATTTTTTCTCCCGATACAAATTCTCAAAGATTAAAAGAACAATACGCCATTTCTGGCGTATTGTCAAACTGTTGCAGAGTTGGGACGTAGTTGGTATCTGTTAATCCCTAGTATCCAGGAGATTTATGGGTTTACTTAGACATAAAATAAGAAGTGCGACTAGGTCGCACTAAGAGGATTTTTTCTATAAATTACAAAACCTACAATCATGTTTTTTTGGATTACCAGATCTGTTGGGACAAGACCACTTCTTCTTAATTGCCTTGATACATGAGTAATAGTTGGACCAGTGTCTTTTCTGATTACTGTCCCTGATTCATCAATAATCTCGCCGACTAATTGACCTCGCTTCCCATAGGTCTTTATGGATAGTTTAATTTGAACAGGTTTGCTCAAAAGATTACCCCACTTCTTAAAGAACCACTATATATTATACCGAGATAATAATTCTGTCAAAACCAAAAACAGCCATTTCTGGCTGTTCCCAACAAAGTCCTGCTTCTGGAAATCTGTTGCGGGAATTCGGTCACGAATAAAAGTTGCTCCATCGAGCAACTTTTTTCTCGACCCCGACCTCGCGTCACAATCTTCTGATTGCGACATGCTGTGGTCTTTCGAATCCCAACGCGAGTGCCTCAATGGCACTCGCTCCTCTCCAGCAATCATATAGAAAATGAAAAAGCCCCCGATGGGGACCTTTTCATTTTCTATTGTTGCGGGGGTGGGATTCGAACCCACGACCTTCAGGTTCTGATGTTACTGGAATTACTTCCAGGTTCGGACTATACCATCATCCACCGCTTGGTGGATGCTCCCATTATAGTCTCTGAACGTCCCCCTAAGGGTTTCGCTGCTGAT
>CAZAUE010000002.1:14182-111335 GCA_964488565.1 uncultured Candidatus Saccharibacteria bacterium
CGAACCCCCGACCTTCGGGTTCTGATGTTTCCGCGATTACTCACGGGTTCGGACTATACCATCACCCAGCTGAGCTGGGTGCTCCCATTATAGTCTCTGAACGTTCCCCGAAGGGTTTCGCTGCTGATTGCCCTACATCTTTTGCAAGATAATCGGGTTTCCAGTGCCGATACTTTCGTATCGAGCATCCTCGATTCGCAAGCGAATCGGGACAATTTAGAGAGTTTTCCATACCACATTACTATGATAGGTCACAATTTCTTATGAGCCTGACGAGCTGCCGCTGCTCTACCCCGCGATCTATAGATAAACATATCATACTTATACACAAATTACAATTTTATTAAAAAAGAAATTGCGATATAATGTATAGTAACCATACATGGCCAAATCCGAATTAAAACTAAAGGCACGAGAGCTAAGAAATTCAGGAAAGAGCATCAAAGACATTGCTCATATAACCGGAACTTCCCAAAGCACTGTTAGCTTGTGGTGTAGAGATATTCGATTAACAGATAAACAGCTGAAGAGAATTTTGGGCGAAAAAGAATATTTGATTGCCCGAGGGCGCTTAAAGGGTGCGAATTTTCAGAGAATGAAAAGGGTAAATGCAATAAAAATAGCCGCCCAAGAATCATTGCGGCTTAATAAATTAACAGAAAAAGAATTCTTTATAGCAGGTTTGGCTTTGTACTTAGCCGAAGGAACAAAAACTTATGGAACGGTACAATTCACTAATAGCAACCTAAAGATAATTAAGTTTATGATTGATTGGTTTCGTCACTTCTATCATATAAGCAATGCGGAAGTTAAATTTTCTATACACATTAATAGCGTACACAGAAATCGTGAAAAAGAAGTGATGTCTTTTTGGAAAAAGTCTCTTAGGGTGAAACCGGGTAATTTTACAAGCATAAGATATGTCAAAACCAAATCGACTAAGAAATACGAAAATCACAATGTCCACTATGGAACAATAGATTTTCGGATCAAGAAAAGTTCAAATTTACTATATAAACTTAATGCCCTAACTGACCGTTTTTTAGACATTCCTAGGTTATTGCCAAAATAATCAAACAAGAGTAGTTTAACACAGGTTCGTACATTGAAAACTGAGGAATTATGGGTTCAAACACATACCTTGTGCTCGGTGCTGGAGTTGGAAAGGCAATCGCTTTCATACTCGCAAGAAGTTCTCATACCCAAATGGTGGCCATTGGAGATGTTGATTTTAACAAAACAACGGACGCCTGTCGTTTTGTTAATAAATTTTCTAGGGCAAGATGTGTCTCAATCAGATTTGATGCCAAAGAAAATAAAAACCCTGTTGAGCTTTTCAAAAAATTTGATGTTGTTATCAGCGCTCTTCCTGCAAAATATAATCTACGATTAGCTGAGGCGGCCATTCAGGCCAATGTCCATTTTTGTGACCTTGGTGGTATTGTTGAAGTTACCGAGGAAATGCTCCAACTAAACGATAAATATCCAAACATGCCAGTCTCTGTAGTCCCCGACTGCGGTCTGATGCCTGGATTAGGAGTTATTGTTGCCAAAAAATTAATGAACGATCTGGATGGAGCAGAATCACTTGAAATTTTGGTTGGTGGCCTGCCTCAAAAACCACAACCACCAACTTTCTATCAGAAAGTTTTTCATCCGGAAGGACTGAAGCATATTTGCTATGACATGGCACCCATTCTGTCTAATGGTGAAGTCGTGCTGGTAAAACCATTCCACGATTACGGCCAATTGGTTGTTCCCGAGCTCCAGCGTTTTTCTAAAAAGTTTAACGGTCGTATTGAAGCATTTGTTACGGCTGGCGCATCTTTGGCTGCTTGGTCATTCCAAGATGCGGGAGTGAGATCTTTTTCAGAAAAAACCGTACGCTGGCCAGGATTTGTGGACTTTTTCAAAAACGTTCCATCAGATGAGTTTGAACTGGCGGTTGAAAAAAATCTAACCACGCCAGTCAATTCCAAAAATCCAGACTTGGTCTGGATGAGAGTTACGGCCAAAAGTGAGCTGACAGGACAAAAATCAATGACACTTTTGGATTTATATGATTCCACCACTGGTCTTACTGCTATGCAACGAACAACCGGATTTCCAACAGCTATTATGGCCGAAATGATGGCCGAAAGAAAAACAAAACCGGGTGTTCGCACACCGGAAAACGCGTTTGATCGGTTGGGTATTGATCAGGTTATTGATAAGGTCAGTTACTTAATTCCTCTTGGATAAAACCACCCCACACTCACATGAGTGTGGGGTTTATTTTTATAATTAGTTTATTTAATTATTGTAGAATCTGGGCTTGCAATAAAATTCTTCCAACATTAATTCCTGCACCACAGCTCAACAACATCTCTTTCGGCAAAGACTGACTAGAAAGAGTTACGACTGCATATCCATATCCAGACAACTGATATTTAGCATCGGCAAGAGTAATGGTTCTTGCATCACCAGATCTGTTGTCTAACATTATAGAAGTACCGTTTTTGTAAGTTATGTCTTTGGGAGTAGCCTGACAATATTGGTCAAACTGAATTCTTCTCCCTTCATATTCCTTAACCAACTCTGTGTAGCTTTTAGTGGAAGTTGGAGTGGGGCTTGTTTTTGTAACTGTCTTAGCCACCACCTTTGAAGAGGGGCTCGGGCTTAAAGATACTACTTCATCTCCAGTTTTCTTACCCATCCAATCCCCTCCCATGAAATAGATGGCGACCAACACGACCACCCCTACTACTATCCAAGAATATTTTCCCATTTTTTATTTCTTGTGTCTTAAGTTTAAAATTAAAACAACAAGTAGTTAATTACTGTATGCATTATATAATTACCGGATTAGGCCAGCAAATATTGTTATAAACAATCAGTTTAAATCAATTTGACTAACAAGTTTTTATCTGATATAATAATGTTCAATAAAGGTACGCAGACAAAGTGGGCCCGTAGCTCAAATGGTTAGAGCAACCGGCTCATAATCGGTTGGTTCTCGGTTCGATCCCGAGCGGGCCCACCACATCCTCTGCGCGAAACTGTTTTTTTTACAACGTGTCGGGGTGGCGAAACCGGCAGACGCACTGGACTTAAAATCCAGAGACCGCAAGGTCATGCGGGTTCGAGTCCCGCCTCCGACACCAAACCCTTTCCGAGCGGATGTAGCTCAATGGTAGAGCGGTGGGCCTCCAACCCACTGACGAGGGTTCGAATCCCTTCATCCGCTCCAAACCTCTCAAAGTGCGAGCGTAGCGCAGTCTGGTAGCGCACCTGCCTTGGGCGCAGGGGGTCGTGAGTTCAAATCTCACCGCTCGCACCACTCCAATCGTGGGTCGTTAGCTCAGCCCGGTAGAGCAGCTGGCTTTTAACCAGTTGGTCAGGGGTTCAAATCCCTTACGACCCACCACCCCTTGCGGACCGTTAGCTCAGTTGGACAGAGCATCGGCCTTCTAAGCCGAGGGTCGCAGGTTCGAATCCTGCACGGTCCGCCACACCCCACCACTCCGGTGGGCTTTTGTTTAGATGAACAAAATGATAATTTAAATTAGCGCATGGAGACGTGGCAGAGTGGTTGAACGCGTCGGTTTCGAAAACCGATAAGGGAGCAATCCCTTCGGAGGTTCGAATCCTCCCGTCTCCGCATATGATCCGCAAGGACAGCCTGTGGCTGTTCGCGCGGAACATCAATGGGTAGTGAGTAGAGATGAGAAAGGCGGAGGCGCGACGGCGCCGAGCCGGGGTCGCAGAATTTTTCAACAGAAAAATATCTGTGACCGAATCCTCCCGTCTCCGCCAAAAATAAAAACGGCGACCTCTTGGTCGCCTTTTAAGCTCTGACAGTAGCTATCTGTCGCAGAGCATCTTCAACTTTTTTGACGTTTCTATCAATCTCTCGATCAATAATGCCTTTCACTTCGTTACCCCACACGGTGGCATTAAAAGAAAAATTTTCCCTTTTTCTTTCTTTAAGATCCTCCAAAATTGACTGTAGAGCCGCGCGACTCATATCGGGTCTTACGTCAACCATTGCACCTCACACTCCTTCTTGAAACAATGACATATAATAACACAAACAAAGACCACGTGTCAAACAAACGAGTCGCTGGAAATACCCCAAAAAACATGGTAATATTGGGGTATGGATAATCAAATAATAGCCAAGCGCTACAAAGTTGAATTGTCCTCAGTTAAAGACCTTCTTTTCAAGTTTCTTTTGGCCTGGACAGGCATTTTGCTTATTTTAAGCTGGGTTGATTTCTTTACCAAATACAAACTCTCAGAAGCCATGGTAACCAGCTATCTGATATTGCTAGGTGTATATATCGTCCACAAAGAAACATCGCGCTGGACAGGGGTAAAACTAAACATTAAACCCGGGGAACTATTTGTTTATGTTTGGTGGATTTCCCTCTTGGCCATGCTACTTATTGGATTTTTTACACACAGAGAGGTATCCCCTTCCGTACAGTTCCTAACCTATGAGGTTCTTGGGGCTTTTCTTCTTAGCGAAATATCTAAAGGGATCAATGCCTATAAAATAATTGGTGGGAGTCTTGAATAAATTGGTGAGGTGGCCGAGTGGTTGAAGGCAACGGTCTTGAAAACCGTCATACGGGAAACCGTATCGTGAGTTCGAATCTCACCCTCACCGCAGTGATCCGCAAGGACAGCCTGTGGCTGTTCGCGCGGAACATCAATGGGTAGTGAGTAGAGATGAGAAAGGCGGAGGCGCGACGGCGCCGAGCCGGGGTCGCAGAATTTTTCAACAGAAAAATATCTGTGACCGAATCTCACCCTCACCGCCAAGTACAAATTATATGACAAGAATTGTTGATTTAAGAAAAAAGACTCAAAAAAACAAACCAGTTATTTCCACCGAAAGGAATGCTACTTTGACCGATTCGAGTGAACCTAAAAAAGAAGAAGTTGTTGTGGCGTCAGTTTTTGAAAAACCAGTTGAGACGACAAAAAAAATTGAATGGGAAGCTCCGTCGTTCTACTATAATCCCCAAAAAAAATATCTTGCTTTGGTTATAATTGCTTTACTGTGCGGAGCAGGCGCCATACTTTTTTATCGCATGGACACCTTAACCGCCATCTTTCTAATTCTATCCTCTCTCGTACTGATTCTGTACTCCAACAAAAAACCAACAATGTCCAAGATTATCGTTAATCATGCTGGCATAACAATTGATGATGTGGCATATTACTACAAAGATTTAAAATCTTTTTGGCTTGATTATGATCCACATGGACCAAGAGAGCTTAGCCTAGAAGCAAAGAAGTGGTATATGCCCTATATTAAGGTTTCAATTGAAAACCAAAATCCAGCAGGCATCCGTTCTCTAATGATTAATTTCGTCAGCGAAAGAGAGCACGAAAAATCATTGGTTGATTTAATAAGCAGAAAAATAGGACTGTAATCACGCCACACTTTGCCCTCGTCGTTTCCTCCTTCGCTAGAATTACATTCGAGCTTCGGATGGACAAGCATCACTAGAATCTGGAAATGCTCGCCCTTCGAAGCTTTGATTTAAATCAAAGCGTAGCAGGGCCCTCGTCGTTCAACGGATAGGACGTGACTTTGCGGAAGTCATGATAGAGGTTCGATTCCTCTCGAGGGCACATAGTTCAATAAAAAAGATACTGCATTTATGTAGTGTCTTTTTTATTGTGGCACACTCGAGAGGAATTGAATGCCGGAGCGATGTTGCAGTCAGCAGACTGCAACCGCGAGGCGGGGTCGCGGAAATTTGCGAGCGACCGGCGAGAAAATTATCCGTGACCGATTCCTCTCGAGGGCACAAGATTTACAAAATACCACGAGAGTGGTATTTTGTTTTTAGTTACTATTGAAAAGAATAGGACTTGATGAGAAGTGAATATATTGTTCATTGTACTTATGAGACACAACATCAATTCTCCGATGGTCTGGGTATTATAACTTACGATGCAGTCATTATTGTTCGTACTAAAAATCAAGACCAAGTAGAACCCCTACTGAATAAGTGGGGCGGAAAAATAAATATCAAAATAAGAGAGATTAAATGTAATGGAATAATTGAGGGTGATGAAGATGATGTTGCCAAGACCCATGACAATATAATTTCAGTCCGACCAGCTGCCGACTAAGTGTCGGCGTTTTAATTTGTCCGCTTTTAATTTTGGCGAGTAAGTGTTAAAATTACGCCAAAAATGATAGACCTCTCTTTACCCATCGAACAACTGAAGAGCGTCGGACCCAGAAACCTCCCCCGCCTAACCAAGCTCGGTATAAAAACAGTAAAAGATCTCCTGTGGCATTTTCCTGCCCGTTATGAAGACTATAGTCGAGTAATTTCTATCTCTGAAATTGAACCCGGTCAAAAAGTAAATATTCAAGGAGAAATTTTGAAAATGAGCTCAAGAATGATATTTCCCAAAAGAATGACCATCACCAACGCATTGGTTGGAGATGAAACCGGAGCAGTCAAAGTTGTTTGGTTTAATCAATCATTTATAGCGAACAGCTTAAGAGAAGGGACATTAGTAAGTTTGGCTGGAAAAGCCAACCTAGATAAACATGGCCTTTACCTTTCCAGTCCCACATATGAAAAAATACAGGACATTGAATTTAAAAATCACAACCTAACTCACACCGGAGGACTGATTCCAATCTATCCTGAAACGGAGGGGGTTACTTCAAAATATCTTCGTTTTCTTATTAAACCACTCTTACAAGATCTGCATATTCCTGACACATTACCAGAAGAAGTTGTTAAAAAACACAACCTCCCATCTCTAAGTGAGGCAATCAACAAAATCCATTACCCCAACAACAGTCAGGAATCAGAAACAGCAAGAGAACGTCTCGCTTTTGATGACCTACTTCTTTTCCAACTAAAAGCTCTCCTTGAAAGAAGAAAATTAAATCAGCTCAAATCGGTTAAGGTTGAGTTTGATCAAGACTTAATTCAAGATTTTATATCACGCCTTCCATTTGAATTAACAAAGGATCAAAAAGTTTCAGCTTGGGAAATCTTAAAAGACTTAGAGAGGACTTACCCGATGAACCGACTCATGGAAGGAGATGTTGGAAGTGGTAAAACCGTTGTCGCACTAATTGGTGCTGTTCAGGTCGCCAAAGCAGGCCATCAATCTGTATTTATGGCTCCGACTGAAGTTCTTGCCCACCAGCACTTTAGAACAATGACTGAATTATTGGGTAATAATTTTGTTAACATAGGCCTCCTGACTGGTTCTGATGCCAAGTTTAATAATAAAACAGTAACCAAGGCAGAATTAAAAAATAAAATTTCCAAGGGCGAGGTGGATATTATCATAGGAACTCATGCTGTAATTCAAAAAGGGGTTAACTTTAAAAACCTTGCTTTTGTGATTATTGATGAACAGCATCGCTTTGGCGTTTCTCAGCGCGCTGCTTTGGTTAAAAATAGCGAATCAAAATTTGTCCCCCATCTTTTATCTATGACCGCTACCCCCATCCCCCGCACCTTGGCCTTAACTATTTATGGTGACTTAGATATTTCCATAATTAAAGAAAAACCAAAAAACAGACAAAAAATTATTACTAAAGTAATTTCTCCCTCACAAAGAAAAACAGCTTATAAGTTTCTTCGCGATGAAGTAAATTCTGGCCGACAAGTTTTTGTTATTTGTCCGCGTATTGAACTTGCTGATCCAACCAAAGAAATCAAGGGCAAAAATGGCCAATCCAAAATGAACGTAATGTGGGCTGAGGTAAAAGCCGTTCAAGATGAATATAAAAAATTATCAGAAGAAGTCTTTCCTGATCTTAAGGTGGCAATGCTCCATGGAAAAATGAAGCCAAAAGAAAAAAATGAGATAATGGAAAAATTCAAAGACAAGAAGTATGGAATCTTGGTTTCAACTTCAGTTATTGAAGTTGGGGTAGATATTCAAAATGCAACAATTATGATGATAGAAAATTCTGAAAGATTTGGATTGGCTCAACTACACCAATTCAGAGGCCGAGTCGGAAGAGGAGAACACCAGTCATATTGCCTTCTTTTTTCTTCAACGATTGAGAAGAATATAAATGAAAGATTAAAAGCACTTGTTGATTGCAACGACGGATTTGAACTGGCAGAAAAAGATATGGGCATACGTGGACCTGGAGAATTTTTTGGAGTTAAGCAGTCAGGACTTCCCGATTTGGCCATGACATCATTAGCCAATATTGAATTGATCAAAAAAGCTCGACTTGAGGCTCGACTTTTACTAAAAGAAGATTCCACTCTCACCAACTATCCCCTCCTGAAGAAACGATTGGAATCATTTCAACGACTTACTCATTTTGAATAAAAATTCAAACTAATTTAAAACAAAAATCCGGCATTTAGCCGGGTTATTTTTTGTTTTTTGAAGTGTCGGTTAGTGGATTTGGCCGACCATATTTTTTCTTAAATTCTTCCACTTCTTTTGGTTTGGTTATGCGCTTAGCGCCCAAAGCCTTGGCAACCTCATCAGCATCCACTTTTTCATACTCCTTAGACTTTCCTTTGTTAGCCACAAACCCATCAGCGGATTAAAAAAACTAATTCTTAGAATAACACCCGCAAATCCATCGTGCAACAATTAAATTACTTTCTGACTTTGGGTGTCACCCAGAAGCCCATATACTTTCCGAGCATTAATCGAGTTTGAGCCTCTAGTGCCGGTATAGAACCGAGGAAAATTGTTGTTGCAGGAAACAATACCCACTGAACCCACATCCAGAAATATTTAAATTTGCCGTACTTAAGAGGGCGAGGAGGAAGCAGAACAATAGACAAAACAGCAGAAGAAACTAGACCCAACATTGAAAGGGTCATGATTATTCTCGTCAAATAAGGAAGATTAAAAGAAAGAACGGTTGTGTTAAATTCCTGACCCCCCAACATAACCGGCAACCAACCCAAAACGAATATCAATAAAGCATTAGTCGCCCAAGAGTGGTTTCCCTCAATAACCATGAATCCGTAATACCATTTTTTAAAAATTGGAATGGATTTGTTTTTGAAAAATCCAAACATAAAATAAGGAATGTTCTCTGCTCCATAAGCCCAACGTCTTTGTTGTTTATAAATATTTTTTAATGTTTGACCATTGGTTGAAGCAACATTTGCATCCATGGATACCGGATAAAATAATGGTGCAACTTTGTAATCACCATCGTATCGCAAGAAACATTGCCAAAATATTCTGGAATCTTCTGAGACCATGTTTTTTTGCCAAAAACCAACATCAACCAAGGCCTTAAACGGCATTGAGTGTGAGGAAAAAGTGGTAGCGGTTTCTGCTTTCTCTTGCTTAACTGTGTGCCAAAATGTGGCCGCGAAAGCAACTACCCTCGCAAATGATGGCGCTTCCCAAATATTATTTATATAAAGCGGAATTGGCTGGTACGAGGCTCTCAGGGGATTCTCTGTGGTGAGAAAAGTGTGAGTCAAAACCCCAAAATATTCAGGGAAAACAACCGTATCTATATCAAAATTAGAAACAAGAATGTGTTCATGTGGAATCTGACGAACATCAATCATGGTCTCCTTGATTATTCTTGCTGCATAAGTAGTGTTTGAACCCTTACCAGGAATCTCGTCAGAAAGATTAGCAGGATGCATTATGGAGACAAAATCTAAAAATGAATTCTTATAATTCTTCTCCACCTCCTTGATTATGTCTTCTGTTTCTTTACCCCCTCTTTCCTCCCAGCACATAACCACCACCATTTTTGATTTAGGATAATTCGTTTTTAAAAGACCTTCCATGGTAGAGGAGATAATGGAATAATCTTCTTTATAGATGGGCAAGAAAACAAAATGATAAATATCCTGCCATGATTTTAATCCCTGCAATTGATAATCTGTGACTGATAATTTATCCAATTTATCTAACCAGTTTATTTTCAAGTTTCGTTTTAGTTTTCTATAAGAAACCCTAAGATGCAAAGATAAATATATGGTCTTAATAAGCCAATAAACATCAAAGGCGATAATAAATATCGCCATATACATGGGAATCAAAATAGATAAAACCACCACCAAAAACACGGTTATCCAAGCCAAAAAACCGGGCATTATTTCCAGTGCTCTATATAGGCGGTGGTCATTTTTGTCTGACAAATCGGTTGCTCTTCCGATATGAAGATAGTCTTGCATTTAAAGGAAGTTTACGTCAAAAACCGTCTTTTAGCAATCAGAATCCTTGGTTTTAGGGTAATAAAAACCGGCATATTAAGCCGGTTTTGGAAATGCAATTTCCAAGACTTCATCAACAGATTCAACAAAGTTAAATTTGAGTCTTTCCTTAACTGCCTGAGGAACATCATGAAGACTTCTTTCATTATCTTTTGGCATAATGATTTCTTTGATTCCAGCTCTTTCAGCTGCCACAATCTTTTCTCTAATACCACCGACAGGTAAAACTCTTCCCTTATTATCAATCTCGCCAGTCATTGCTAAATTCTGCTTAATCAATGTGCCCGTCACCTCTGAATACAAAGCACAAAGAATCGCAATGCCAGCTGAAGGGCCGTCCTTGGAAACAGCTCCCTCGGGAAAGTGAAGATGAATAGCACTATCCCTTAACTTATCGGCTAGGGTTGGGTTAGTTTCTCTTAAAATATTTCTTAGCCGTGTTAGTGCTAATTTATCAGACTCTTTCATTACATCACCCTGCATGCCGGTCAAATCAAGAACCTTCTTGTTGTCAATTTTATCGTACAACTCAGCTTGAACATACAAAAGATCTCCCCCAACGGGCGTCCAAGCAAGACCAATGGCCTCCCCTATCATGGTTGATCTGACTCGATCTTTAAAATATTTAGGTGGCCCCAAATAATCATGCATCCGTTCTTTGGTAACAATGAAATTGGTCAATGGTTTATCTTCAGCTCGCGATTTCAAAAATTCGCGAGAAACCTTTCTAAGAATCGTTGCAATTATTCTTTCCAAATTTCTAACACCAGCCTCACTCGTGTATCCTCTAATGAGGTCTGAGAATAAACCGTCTTCCCACTGAACCTCAACATTATTTTGAGACAAACCCGTCTCATTCATCCAGCGCGCAACAAGATATCTTTTTGCGATTTCAATTTTTTCAACCTCCAGATATCCCGGAAGCCTGATAATGTCCATCCTATCTCGCAAAGGAGGAATGATGTCGCTCTCAACATTTGCCGTAGCGATAAACATAACCTTTGAAAGATCAAATCCACAAGCAACATAATGATCCTTAAAAGTGTTGTTCTGCTCAGGGTCAAAAACTTCTAACATCGCCGATGAGGGATCACCACTGACAGACATGTGTCCCAACTTATCTATTTCATCAATCACGAAGACTGGGTTTTTAACACCACACCTCTTCATGTCTTTTAAGATTTCTCCTGCCTCAGATCCAATATAAGTAATCTTATGTCCCCTAATTTGAGCTTCGTCCTTTACTCCGCCCAGAGACATTCTGATATATTTTCGACCTAAAGCCCTTGCCACAGATTTGGCCAAGGAGGTCTTTCCAACTCCAGGAGGTCCGACAAGACAGAGAATGTATCCCCTGCCTTCAGGATTAAGAAGTTTGGGGGCAAGCTGGTCACAAATTGCATCTTTTACATAGGTCAGACCATAATGATCTTCGTCCAAGACTTGAACAACTTTTGAAATGTCAGACTCTTGAGGTGTTTCCTCTTTCCATGGAAGGCTTAGAAGAAATTCAAGTCGTCCCATATATTTGGGCCATTCATGGGTATTGCTCTGTGGATCACCCAAAGACAACAATATCCTGATATCCTCCATCACCACTTCTCTGGCGTTTTCATTCATGTGGTCACGGATTCCTTTGAATTTGTTCCATCTCTTTTGAATATCTCTATGAGAACTCTTAATGAGATCCTCAAAATCCTTATCTTCTGAATCTTTATTCTGATTGCTTGAATCATGATTTCCCGAATCCTTAGCTTGGACACGCCCAACTTTTTTTATTGGCCTATCCTCTTTTGAGATGCTTTGTGTTTGGATTTCCAAAAACTTTAACCTCGTCTTTAATGTCTTGATACACAGATCAATTCTTTCCAGCAAACTTGTGCTTTCAATGAATGGCTGTTTATCTTTTTGCAAAAGATCTGGGACAATGGCCAAAACTGACCAAATAAAGTAATCCACGAAATCCTTATCGCCCCAATCGAAATTTTCAAAATTATCAACAAGATTCTCCATTAACGGTCTTTCTTCAAAGTCATAATCCCCATTGGATCTGTTCAAAAAAGACCTGAGAAGATCTCTCATCTTAATCAAATCGGCCAAAACATTTTGATGGGACTGAACAAAATAATCATCACAATTTTCATCTTCTACCATTTTGCTGGTCACCGCCCAAAGACTCCAGCCATCGCCACCAAACCTTTTAAGGCTGATCATTTCCGCCCTAAATAATCCTTTTAAAACAACCGAGGGGCTACCTGGCTCTGATTTTGCTTCTGCAACCACTCCAGTTCTAAAAAACTTTTCCGGAGCTTCCCTAATTTGCGGGTCGGCCATTACAGCAAAAAGAAAATGGCTTCTGCCTGATTGAACACTCTGTAATAGTTTTTGAGAAGATTTGTTGTCACCCATTCTCACGTAAGAAGTATTGCCCGGCATAACCATTATGCTTGGGGCTAGATTTATCAATAGGTGCTCATTAGAAATCATGAGTTGCTGGTTTGGTTCCACTTTCTTGTCTCCCTAATTGGTAACGAACTTGCCAATAGTATACATATTATCTAGGAAAAATCAACCTAAACCAATTAAAAAACCTACTCTTCTTGAGTAGGTTTGTTTTGTGCTTACTGAACATAAACCCTTGTTTTCGTCTCTCCCATCACCTCTCCAAACAACTTTCTGGTGTCCACCACTTCCTTGGTGAATCCCTTTTGTTTGAGCCACTCTGCCACCATTTCCTTGGTTGATGGTAAACCCTCGTTGCTCTTAAATTCCATGCGAGACGCCTCCAAAATATCCTCCACAGTAACGCCCGTAGGCCACTCTTCTTTTGAAAGAACCTTGTCTCTGTCTTTCGCAAGCTTCTTGGCCCTATTCATAATATCGGCAATAATTTTACCAGATATAAGTTCATACACCTTAACGATTTTGCTAGTGTCATCTCCAAACATGATTTCAACGAAATCGTTTGTCTTAACATCCTCGTACATGCTTTGAATAACCTGTTCTACCATATAGGCAAGAACCAGATCCCTATCTCCACGAAGTTCCGGGAAGTTTTGTAAATCAAAGTATTTTTTATGAAGTGGAGCATTGCCAAGAATTTTGGTAAAAATCTTAGTTGCACCATCTTTATCTGGCTCAGGAACTCTTATTTTTAAGCTCATTCTTCTGATGACCGCCGGGTCAATCAAGTCCAATCTATTCGAAGCAAGAATGAGATTCACACCCCTAATTTCACGAACACCATCAACTAGTGTGGCAAACTGAGTAACATGGCCCATGTTTACGTCGCTTGAAATTCCCGCACCACGTCTAAGCAGGAACGCCTCGCAGTCGTCAAAAAATATGAAGACTGGAGCATTTGCTCTTTTGGCAAGCTCTGTGGCAGAATCGAAGACCTCACGAAGCATTCTTTCTGATTCGCCAACCCATTTTATTTCAAGCTCTGGTCCACGAATAACAAAAAAGTTTCCAGGAGCATATTTTAAGATTCGATCCTTATGTTTTTCAAATTGCGTCTTAGCAATAGCTTTCGCAATCATTGTTTTACCATTTCCTGGTAATCCATAAAGAAAAATATGTGTTTCTTTTGGAATGCCATATTTATCGTACAATTCTGGAAATTCAAAACTATCTTCAATTTCCTTTTTTATCTGCAAAAGCTGTTCATCAAGACCGCCAATATCTTCAAATTTAACATCAGGATTTTCAGCAAGAAGATACTGACTACCGGACTGTTTTGCTTCTTCTGTGACACTCCAAATAAAACCGTCATGGACAAGAACTTTTGATTTAACGGGTGTGTTCATATCAAACCACGTGGAGACATAAACTATGAAGTTGGTGCCGTGCATATCCTCTACTATCGCACGGTTACCCTCAAGATAACTTTGCAAAATAACAACATCACCAAAGTCTTGCGGGGCATCTTTAATGGCAAAAATCGCATTCGTTGACTCTAGAATGACCACTGACACACCCAACATTAAAAATCTTTCATCTATTTCAGGATTAACCCCCACCCTCTTTCGCTTACCATCATGCAGAACATCGGCCTCTTTTTCTCCTGTCATTTCAATAAAGTTGGCAAAGAGAAATGGTGGTCGTGCTAATTTTTTTAATTTCTCAAGAACCTTGTCCAGCATTGAATTGGTTTCATTAAGCTGGTTATCTTTTTCACTAATTTTTGTTCTTAATTCTTGGTTTTTATCGCCCAGCTGACTAGCAAGAATAGAAAGTCTGTCTTTCTCTTTTTGCAGATCTGATTGTTCCTTGGATAAGCGCTGAATTTCATCCAGTAACTGTTTCCGGCTCTGAGGCATGAGACCACTCCAATTTTAAAAGTTCGATAATGACTAAAGATACCACAATAATAATCAAACTCAACCCAAAATAAAAAACGGCCTACATAGTAAGCCGTTTCAAAACTTTATCAAATTTTTCATCTCGCACAGCCCGCCTGTCGAGTGTAACCGCCTCAACCCTGACACTA
Organism: uncultured Candidatus Saccharibacteria bacterium; assembly: GCA_964488565.1. GTDB lineage: Bacteria > Patescibacteriota > Minisyncoccia > 2-02-FULL-40-12 > GWA2-44-9 > 2-01-FULL-41-26. The sequence continues at coordinate 28,874 of CAZAUE010000002.1, forward strand.
TCAAACATGGCCGAAAATGCTTGATCCCCCCGAAGAGCAGCCAAGGATTCACGAATGGTTAACTCTGGATTCCACAACGACTCAAGTCTTTCGTGAGCAATAGTAGTCGCCTTGCCTCCATCATCTTTAACATTACCTCCCTCTTTTTTCTGTATTCTTCCAAAAAGCTTTGCGGTATTAAATGTCTGCACAAACCCATTGAATGTAACATGAGCAAGATAATCATCATCCCTATCAGCTGCCACTTCGGCAAAAATTGCCTCAGCTCCAAATGCAGGACCTCTTCTTAAATTCTGAAAACTATCAGACAACACCGCACTTGTGGTTTTGATAAGAATTCGACAAGAGACGTCTCCCTTACTCAACTGATACCCTTCGGCACTTGCCCTAAAAGCTGCATCCTGCCAAAGAATCGTACCAGCAGAAAATCCACCAAGAGTTACACAAACTATTCGATCATAGATGGCGTGTATTCTGTTTTCCCGCCCATCCTTATTGGCGGCAATGACAAGCACGCCCTCATCACACGGCCAAATAACGACCGGCGATGCTTCCTGAAGAATTCTTTGTACTTCTTCCTCTCTCCTTCGGAAAGAGAAATCAACGAACTCACTCATTGGTCCACCCCCCATCCACAGATTCAATTCCGTCGCGACTAACAATTTTAATAAAAATCTTTCCTCCTGTGGCACTATCTAGCTTAGATGCATTATGCACCAATTCCTTTGCCAATGAGATGCCACTTTCTTTTGACATGTTGATGTTCCAACCCAGAAGAAGTCCCCCTTCATTAACCCTACCTGACCCTGACATGGCATAGGTTTTCTTAACAACAACACTTCCATCGGGGGTAACGACAAAAATTCTCGGTCCTCGCTTATCATCCCACGTGGTCAAAATTGGAGCCACCACTAACCCAGAAAGGGCTAGTGATAAATTTTCTCTCAAAATTCTCGCCAACATGTTTACCTTGGAACGAGTACTTAAACGCTCTTCGCGTATTCTCTCCATCGTTTCAACCCAATTCCTCAACATGCGTGCATAAAGAATTGCAAATCCAACTGATCCTGATACTGCCATAACAGTACTCCTATCAATATCAATTAGTTTTTCAAACTCAAGAGACGCTGCTTTCAGCAATGGGCCCTCTGAAACCTTTCCATCGGACACCACAATAGCGACCCTACCATTATCAATCAGGAATGATGCAATAGTAGTACCGTGCAACATAAATCTCTGAGAAGAAGATTCGGGAGTCACTCCCCCGCCAGCCAAACTCGCGTTCGCCAGTAATGTCGGCATATCGCCCTTAAGTTTGTTTATTGAGGAAAAAATAAAATCCTCATAGTCGTCCACAAAAAAAGGGCCGTCAGTTTTCATGTCCAATCCTTTTGTTAAAAAGCTAAAAAGTTGTGTCCAAAGTATACTTTAACCATTTGGCTCAGTCAATAAAAATTTGAGTTTGTTTTCATAATGATCTATATTCAAGCCACGCACTTTTAAAACATAAAGAAGGCTGTGTGAGCATACCAAAGTTCATGGGAATAGAGACTGAATACAGCATCTACAGCAATCAGGATACTGGTAATCTAATAAATGCCATGATTGAACATTTAAGGGGTGAGCCCATGGGATTAGACAGACGATCAGCAACTTCTTCAAGGTGTTTTTTGAAAAACGGAGGCCTTGTTTATAAGGACATGGGCGCACCAGAATATTGCACGCCAGAATGCCCTAACCCAAAAAGCTTAGTCGCGTTTGATAGAGCTGGGGAAATAATCGTACAAAAACTCGCAAGGGCGGTATCAATATTAAAAGAATGCAAAGTATCTATTTTCAAGAAAGGTTCCGATGGCTACGGACACCCCTCCGGTTGTCATGAAAACTACTCAGTAAGCCCAGAGCTTTTTCTTTACTTAACCAAGGGTCACACAAGCGATGTTCGAATTTCAGTTTGGTCAACATTTCTTGCTGTCCGCCAACTAATTACTGGCGGTGGTAAGGTGGGTTCGGAACGGAGCGATATGCCAGCCACCTTCCAAATATCACAAAGAGCGGACTTCATTGTTGCCTTTAGAAATGACGATACACTGCAAGATAGACCGGTAATACAATGTCGAGATGAACCTTTGGCCAGACATGATTTGGTCCGGAGACTTCATGTCATAGTTGGGGATCCAAATTTATGTGAATGGGCATTGTTTCTTAAGGTCGGCCTATCAGCGTTAATGTTGATGGCTCTTGAAGATAATTATTTTTCAACAGCTAATATTCCTGTTTTTAGTATTAATACCCCTCTCATGTTCCCAATTATTTCAAGGGATGTGGAATTAAAACAGAAACACGATGTTACAATTACAAACTCCGCCGATAAATCTCTTGCAACGGCAACAGAAATTCTTTGTGCCCACGTTGAGGCTCTATCCGATTATCTAGCCACGGAAGGCTGGAGACGCCTAACGCCCAGTGAATACCTTATCTACCAAGACGTGATAGACAAGGCGAGGTTTATTCTTTCTAGACTTCTAAATCAAGACATGAGATCACTTTTGGGAATATGTGACTGGGCAACGAAGCTGGTTCTGGCAAATCAATATCTTGGTAAAAAATCCAAGACACTAGCAGACTGCTCAAGTGATTTAGAGCTTGAACTAAACCTTAGAACATTCGTTGATATGGGTTACAGCAGTACAGATCAGGAGACAAGTTTGTCTCATCATCTTTTCAAAAAAGGACTCATGAAAAGAATAGTTTCTGATGAAGACATAAATTTAGCACTAACCACTACGCCCAAAGAAGGGAGAGCTCCTCTGCGTGTGGCTATAACTGATAAATTCAACAACAACATCAAAACAATCTTCTGGGACAAAATAATCTTATTTGAAGGCGGTGAGGAATTTACTATTGAATTACCCACACCTTTTATCTATAATAATGATATCTTCAAACAAGCAATCCTATCGTCCAGAACGCCAAAAGAACTTTGGTCTGCCTGGACGGCTCTTTTACCAATAGGAGTCTGAGAAATGCCACAGGACCAGCAAAGAAAAAAACAGTTTGACCCCAATCCAAACAGGGACGACTCTCAACGCAAAACACCAGTTGACAAAGAGATAGACGACATAATTGATGAGGCTGATGAAATCGTAAAGAGAAACAAGGAACAGGCAAAGAAAAAGCAGCCAAGCAGGCAATAAAACCTGCAGCCCCGAGACGGGGCTTTTTTTTACAAATAAATCACAATTACACCAGCACGAAAGAAAAAAGAGAGTCTGTTAGATTTATCGCCCCCTCCTTAGAACGAGTATCCATATCTAGCAAGTGTCCATAGATGTTTTTTATTTCAACCAAACTAAACTTACTTGCACTCTGATATGTTTTTCTGGCCACAAAAGGATTAAGGCGTGCCTTTTTAACAATTGAATCCAGTGACATTCCCCTATCGGCTAAATCCTTTACGGTTAACATTGTTCTAAAACCATAAATAACCATTGATAAAAGATAATATGGATCACGTCCACTTTTTATTTCTTTGAACAAAATCTCATATGCCCTTGCCTTATTCTTTCCGGCAACAGAATCCACAAAATCAAATATATTTAAATCTATCTTTTTAAACCCGAGAAGGGTTATGTCTTCTTTCTTTACAACACCACCCATTTTAAAGTTGCACAACTTGTTAATCTCATTTACCAAAGACCAGCTTTCATTTCCAGCAATCGCGATTAATTCTCTTGTGGCATCTTGTTCTATTGAACAATTTCTGGACACAAATTCGCCCTTTATCCATTTCGTAAGATTTGCCCCCTCAAGATATTCAACATTTCTTACCATGTTATCTTTTCCATTTAATAAACTGAAAAGTGATTTGTTCTTGGACAGTTCTTTTCCATTCTGATTTTCAATAATCACAAGCACAATATCTTTTTCCTTCAAAATATTTTGGGTCTTAATTAACTCCCCCACTCTATCCGAGCTGGCTCTGTCAGAAAAAACATTTTTAAGAACAATCAATCTCACCTCACCAAACAAAGAACCACTTTTGACAGCATCTTCAACTTTTTCTATTTCACCAACAGTAGACAGGTCAAACTTAAAAAAAACACCATTCGGGTGTTTTTTACGATAATTTTCCATGACAATACTGCCATTCTGTTTCAGTCGATAACCATCTGGTCCATAAAGAAAGATAATCATTGTGTTACAATTTCTACCCAAATTTTTCCTGGGGCCAACTTAATCTCTTTTCCAGAATCATCATAAAAATAAAGCTTGCTGTCCAATTTCAAAGGATCTTTGCTCCATTTTCCATTTACAACCATTCCGTTTTGATAAATCTGAACTACTCCCTCACCCTGAACATCAACACTAATATATTGCTCTCTTAAAAACTTTGAAGAGGTGTTCATCACAACAACAACTCCAGCTTTAACTATTTGGCCATTATCTTTATCATTTTCCGCGCTACCGCCCCTAAACCGTTTGTATGAATTTGTTTCAGAATCATATGTCCAACCAACCGCATATCTTCCGGGGTAACTTATGTTTATTTGATTAGCCAAATTTGAAAGATTTTTCTTTGGTATATCTTTTTGGTGAGGGTATCCTGAAAAATTATTTTTTAAATCATATTTTAAGTTTTGAGCAGTCTTTGTGATCAAATCCAAATTAGTAAATCCATTATGAGGGGGGCGAATTCCTGATTTTCTATAAAAAATTTCACCCTCATATTTCAAAGCGTCGACATTGTCTACAACTCGACTGTTTAGCTTCTCAAGGGCACCATGTTCTCCGCCCCAATGAGCATATACGGCCCCAATACCTGCCACCAAAGGAATGAAGTCATTTCTTGCTGATCTTACTGAACCAATTTCTTTTGGTTTTTCGCACTGGAAAATAGCCATAAATCTGGTGATTCCCGTCGGATCAACTGGCATCTCAAAAACCATGTCGGCCTGACTTATTCCAGAAAGAGGCCTTGTCTCAACATCAGATGCTAACATGATGGCAATAGGCCTAGAATCAGCGCTGACACAATCAAGACCAGTAATTAAGCTCTTCGTCACCTCGTCTCTGTTTGTGATGCTTATCCCATTGTTAATAACGATTTCGTTATTCCACCAAACAATAAAAATGATAATAAACCCGACAACTACTACACCCAAAAAAATCAGGGCCTTATTTAGGTTTATTTTTAATTTGGGTTTCCCAGATTCTGGCATGCCAGAATGCACGTCATATATTGAGTTGGGGTGTGGTTCGTGTAGTGTCATTTTAGTTTTTGGTGTTTGGAGCAAAAGTGAGCAGAACGGCCACCAAGTTTTAATCTTTCAATGGTTCCGCCATCTTTCTTTTTACATTTTTCTCCTGTTAATTGATAAGCATTCTGTAGGCTCTGGAAACTCCCCTTTTCTCCGGAAGGTATTCTATAGTCATCCATACTTGAGCCCTTATATTTTATCGCTTTTTTGAGAATTCTGATAGTGTGACTATAAATATTTTTTAAATCTTTTTTATCCAAATTTTCCACCCTTGATAATGGATGAAGGCCCGAAGACCATAAAATCTCATCGGCATATATATTGCCTATTCCGGCAACGAAAGTCGGATCCATCAAAACCTGTTTTATTCTTCCTTTCTTTTTAACAAACAGCCCTTCAAAGTTTTTAAGACTTATCTCCAAAGGTTCCGGACCCAAATCTCTTATTTCCTTAATGTTCTCAATCTTATTGTCATCTACCAAAATAACCTTTCCAAAACGTCTCAAATCTGACAATGCCAACTGATGGCCATTATTGAGTATCAAAACAAAGCGGATATATCCATTTTGCCTGTCCTCTTTCAGTGGTCCTGAGACTTGGCTTATCCATACACCTTTGATTAATTTCCACTTTCCATAAAGCAAGTGACCAGAAATTTTCTGATGTATAAAAATAGTCTTCTTGCCCTCTATGTCTATTATAATAAATTTAGCTCGACGCCTTATGCTTAGGATTTTTTTGCCCTTTGTTTGTTTTTTAAAATTATCAATCCCGCCCGCTTGTCTTAGGGTTTTGGGCCAATCAGCCCAAGCATCGGTTATCTTGAGTCCGACTACTTTTTTCCTTAGCTCTCTTACAATTGTCTCTACTTCGGGTAATTCTGGCATGCGCGGAGTGGGCTCCCACTTGTCGCCCGCGAGGGGCCCCATTGCATTCCTCCCTTTCTGAATGCTCCCGAGAGGAGCAATGGGGACACGCGTCGGCGACAAGAATGGGAACTCTGTTAGCAACTGGAGTGAAACTCCAGTTAATTTAAACAAAAAAGCTGGTTTTTACCAGCCCTACTGTATGGTCACATTCTTTGGAATTAAAATATCTATATCTACTTCCAGAGTAGACTCCAATGGATTTGCAAAATCAATTTGAGGACGATATTTAATCGTTACATACAACCCCATCTCCTCAAGCTCCTTTCTGATGGCCCTAATTTCTTTAGTTTCTTTTTCGTTTAAACTAGGATCCCTAAGTCCAGTTAACTCAATCAAAAACTTCATTCTGAACATTAATTCTTCAACTCTTTCCTTGTCAAACTCAAGTTTTGAAAGTGCCATTTTGGCTCCCTAGATTCTCTCCATCTCTGACCAATTTATACCATACTTAGCGTCAACTGTTAAGGGTACGTCAAATTTATGAATATTTTCCATAACCTGTTTTATTTTAACAACCCACTCATCAATCACGCTATTTTCAACTTCAAACAAAAGTTCGTCATGAACATTTAAAAGCAATTTAACCTTTTCTTCAACTTTGTCTTTATGAATCAGCTCATGAATTTTTATCATTGCCAGTTTTATCAAGTCGGCTGATGTGCCCTGAACAGGCATATTGATTGCCATTCTTTCGGCCTGACTGATGAGTTGGGGCATTCCTGAAAATGCTTCTGGCAATTGTCTGCGCCTTCCAAAAATTGTTGTCACATAACCATCTCGGTGGACCTTATCTCTCATCTCTTGCATATAGCGAGCTATACCAGAAAATTCATGGAGATATCGATCAATAAATTCTTTGGCTTTTGCCCTATCAACACCAGAAGCTCTTTGAAAACCAATAATTCCCATGCCATACAGAATTCCAAAATTCAAAGTCTTGGCATCTCTTCTCATGTTGGCAGTGACCTTATCAGCTTCAATGCCAAATATTTCAGCGGCGGTCCGAGTGTGAATATCCTCCCCTCTTTTGAATGCTTCCATCATTTTCTTGTCTTTAGAAATGTGGGCAGCGACCCGGAGATCAAGCTGTGAATAATCAAAAGAAACCAGTTTGCATCCTGAAGATGCGATAAAAACTTTTCTGAATTCTTGACCAATCTCGGTACGAATTGGAATGTTTTGAAGATTGGGCTCTTCGCTGGAAAGTCGGCCAGTGGTGGTGCCGGTTTGATTGTAAGTTGTGCAAATACGCCCACTCTTATTAATCAGCGCCGGAAAGGGTTCAATGTAAGTGGTTTTTAATTTCTGAAGTTCTCTATACTTCAATATAAAATCAATTATCGGATGTGATCCTGATAATTTTTCCAATTCTGGTGCCGCTGTGGAAATAGCTCCCTTGCTGGTTTTTTTGTGTTTTCCCGCGATCTTTAGATGCTCAAATAAAACAGCCGACATTTGCTGAGGAGAATTAATATTAAATTCTTTACCGGCTAATTCATGTATTTTTTTCTCCAGTTTACCCAACTCTTTAGCAGTAGTTTTTTCCAATTGAGTAATAGCCTTTGAGTCTATTTTTATTCCGCTTAATTCCATTTCGGCAAGAACAATAGAGAGGGGTAGCTCAATTTTTTCAAACACCCAAAGAACGTCATTGTATTTAAGCTTGGCAATAAGTTTTTCTTTAAGCTCAACAATAAAAACTGGCCTCATTTTAGGGTCAGACCCCATGTCTTTCTTAAGTTCTGTAAAATAAATTTTATCCAGGGAGTAATCTTTAATATCTGAATTTAAAAGATATGTGGCAATTTTTGAGTCAAAACTTACACCCTCAATGTGTATTCCTTTGCCTAGAAGAATCTTGGAAATAACCTTGAAATCGTGGCCTGTTTTATTAATTTTTGAATCCTCTAAAATGACTTTGAGCTTGGAAAATAAATCCTTGTTTTTTGTTAAATATTCAAATAAAACCGAGACGCACTCCTCGGGATTTATAGAAAAATTAATACTGTCTTCGGTTATATCAAAGGCAAAGTCTTTTTGTTTTACCAACATATCTAATAGATCGGATATGTCTTTGTTTTTTTTTAATTCTTTTGCTTTTGGTCCCGTTGCTACTGGTGGCAAAAATGAAGCCTGTTCTCTGGCTGTTCCCTCTGTGATGATAGGGGTTGAACCATCAATTTCAGAAACTCTTTTGAGTAAACTGTAAAAGCCCATACCCTGAAAAATGCGAGCAATCTCGTCTTTTTTCATTGTTTTACGCCACTCAGCTTCTTCCAATTTAAAATCAATATCTACATCCCTAATTATTGTTGAAAGTTTTCTTGAAAACAAAGCTAAGTCTTTATTCTCAATTAATTTTTGGATTAATTTTTCAGAAAGAGGTTTTTTTATTTTCGCCTTATCTTTTGCAGACATCGGTAACTGAATATCTGAAATTTTTTCATATAAATTATCTAGACTACCAAAAGTTTGAATTAATGATGATGCGGTCTTCTCCCCCACTCCTGGAACCCCAGGTATATTGTCGGATGGATCTCCTTTCAGTCCTTTATAATCAATCATTTGTTCCGGTTCAAGGCCATAGCGATTTCTAACCTCATCTTCATTGTATAAAACAGTATCCGTAACTCCTTTTCTGAGGGTCAAAACCACCACCTTATCATCCTCAACAAGCTGAAGTGTATCTAAGTCTCCTGTGGCGATAATGGTTTGAAGGTCTGCTATTTTCCTTGTTTTTTCGCAAACAGAACCAATCACATCATCAGCTTCAAAACCTGCTTTTTCAAAAATTGGTATCCCAAAAGCAGTCAGAACTTCTTTCACCATCGGCACCTGCTCATGAAGTCCGTCAGGGGCTTTTTCTCGATGGGCTTTGTAATCTGCAAATTCTTCATGACGAAATGTCGGACCAGCCAAATCAAAAGTAGCCACAATATAATCTGGTTTTATGTCTTTGATGGCCTTAATCAATACCGCAGTAAAACCATAGACAGCGTTAGTTAAAACGCCTGTTGGTGAAGCCAATGTTTGTGGCAATGCGTGAAAAGCTCTATGAACTAGCGCATGCCCGTCTATAAGTATCAACTTTTTCATGTAATTATAATTTTTCTTTCATTTTCACTAATATGATCAATATGAACTGTTAGGTGATTCTTGGGAAGAATCTCTTTAATCCTTTCTGACCATTCCACAAAGACGATATTTCCCTCTTCGTTTAAAATTTCCTCAAACTCCGGAATTCTAAGGTCTTTATGGTCAGTAATACGATAACAATCTAAATGATATAAATTTGTTCCGCGATATGTTCCGCCAGAGATAGAATATTTTTTCATAAGAACAAATGTCGGACTTTTCACTTTTTCATCTATTCCTAAAGATGCCATAAATCCTTGTATGAAAGTTGTTTTGCCGGCACCCAACTCCCCTTCCATGGCAATGACTGCACCTTTTTTTGTTTTAATAATTTTTTGCGCTAAATCAGAAGCAATTTTTTGAGTTTCTTCTGGACTGTGAGAATTAAAAATCATGACTAATTTTAGCTTTATTTATTGTTTTTTTCAATTAGAAAACCGCATTTGCGATGGCCACGTGAGGTGGTTGCAAATGCGGTTGTGAGGCGGGACTGATTAGTCCCGCCTGTGGACGTACTCGGTGTGGCGCCGATCCAGCTCTTCGGCGGTAAGCTCACCGCTTTGTGCTGGTGCCGGCGACACTTGGGTCGCCGGCGGCGCCTGCTGAATCACGACCGGCTGTGAAGTTGTCGGCGAAGTAGTGGTCCCTCCCTGAAAAAGGAAGAGCCACGGAAGAAAAATGAGGAGCAACCCCATCGGTATCACCCACCAAGAGTAACGCACCCACCAGGAACCCTCGACGGGACCCAGCAAGTAACGGCTCTCATTGGCGATGGTGCGAGCATTTCTGCCCTCACCAATTCTGATCTCACAAGGAACTCTTGTTGCCATCTTGGCCTCCTACTGGACTGCCGGGGCAACAATGTCCCAGCCATTGAGTTGATTGTTCTCACGGATCTGGGCAGTGGCCTGATCCAATCCGCCAGAGCGGTTCGGAATCAGGAGAACCGCCGTATAGCCGCGCGCGGGCGCATCCACTTGCACGCTTTGCCAGGGTTCGATTCGAGCGATGAATTGCTCGCCGTCCCACAGCTCGGCACGCTTCGACGTTTTGTTCTGAACCTTCCACTCACCCACCACTGAAGGCGGGTTCGAGACGGGTCCTTGTCGATTCGGGCGGTTGCCGACCATGACGGGAATTCCGTCGGGGCCGACTCGCACGTCTTGCGGTGGCGGAACAACGACCGTTCCGTTGTCACGCTGGTTCTGATTCTTGGGTTGACCGCGATATCGGGAATCGTTCACGAGAACGGCTCCGACCGCAGCTTCAATCCAGCCGGCCGCGCCACGCGGGTTGTTGATGATTCGACGAACGCCGTCCGCCGCCACGACGATTCCTGCGCCGCGCTCAATGCGCTGACGCCCGTTGAGTGGCTGTCGGTTGCGGTCGTACATCGGGAGGAAGCCGGTTGCGGTCTGAAGACCGTACGCGGCTGCCGCGCCGTTCCACCGCAGATCGCCCGAAAGCGACCGAGGTAGCTGATTGCTGTACTGACGCACCATGCCGAGGTTGTCGGCAGTGAGCATCCCCACCTGATCCCCTTGGACCATGTAGTACCATCCCTCCGGCGACGTTGGGATGTACCCGTAGCGAACACCCTGGGCATTGGCCGGAATGGCCACGCCGAGGACCGCCAAAACGACGAACACGAACAGTGACTTTCTCATGACTCTCTCTCCTTGCCCCTAAATTGGGGCGGTTTTCAAACATCTAACCTTAATATCTATATTATATCAGATTTTAGTGAAAATGTAAAGACCCCGATAAACGGGGCCTAATATGAGTTTTTAGGGGGTTATTTGTAAAAAACCCAGCCCCTAGAAACCTTAAGATTCTTTTCTTGGCGGTGATAAAAAGCACTGTAAACCCTCTGCTTATTTTTGCCCTTGTTTTTTCCAGAATCCGCAAAGGCCTCCACCCTAACCTTGGCTCCCAAAGGAAGCATCGTGGCAGGAACTTCATTGTCCGGACTTATAACAAACTCCCACCGAACCTTGTTTACATAAACATAAACAGTCAAAGGATCGCCCGTCCTGTTTTCAAGAAAGTAAGGATAGGTAGGGATTTCCGAATTTGTCGCCAACGGCCGTTCCTGATAATAAGGACGGTAATACGTCTGCGCATTTGCCATCACTGGAAAAGAAACAATAACCAACAAGACGAGAAGCAGTCTCTTCACGTTGTTCACCTTTTATATTTCAAGAAACTTCAAATATCATATAGAATTATCCAATTTTGTCAACCATAATTAAAACACCACAGCTCAATCATTTTCCCCATCACCTTCCCAACCCCTCGTCAAGCATCCTCTCACTACGCTCGCTCACCCAGCGTGTTCGCTCCCTGCTATTGCTCATAAGCTCGTCTGTCTACTGACAGACACCATGCCCGCTTATTTCGCAAAAGCCGCTCGAGAATGCATTGGCTCGGGTTAATTTAGTTAGCGAGCCAGCCCATCTCTGATTTTGCCTTTTCTGAGGAGGAGAAAATATATGAAAGCGAATTAAGGGATTTATCCAAAATAATAGGTGCTCGGAGGGCGGTGCTTTAGCCCGCCCTAGAATCTCTGTCGAGCGCCGAGCCGTCAGCCTGCCTGCGGTAGTCAGGCAATAGGCTGACGAAGCGAGGAGGCAAGCGAGGGTTACTTATTATAGCTGCGAGTGAGGACAAATGTAAGCTTACTTACAGTTTGTCCGAACGAAGCAGATATACAACGTATTTTGGCTTAAATCCCAAATGAGCTAAGTATATTTTAGAAGACGAGGACCGAGGTCAAAATTAGAGATGGACTAGGGAGAGGTAAGTTCCGCGCGGAACTAAACATCAATATTTTTGAAGTGTTTAATTTTGGCAACCCCCTTAGATTCATCTAATCCGACCGAGATTATATCAATCTGCCACTCCTGTTCTGAATCATATTTCTTTTCCGCGAGATAAGTCCTCGCTGTTCTGACTACTTTAATCATTTTGGAACTATTGGCTCTTAGTTCTGGCTCGAAGCCGACAATTATTTTCCTGTTAGCTTTAACTTCGACAAAAACCAAAATCCCCTCTTTCAAAGCAATGATATCTATCTCGCCCCACGGCTTTCTATAATTTAATTCCAGCACAGTATATCCCCTTTTCTCCAAATAACGGGCGACTAAGTTTTCTGCCAAAAATCCCAGTTCGGATGTTTTACCTTGAGTCATTTTGACCAAATTATCACTAATTTTTTGTCCACACAACCAAATTGACTTTTGGGCCCAAAAAATGCTAAACTCAGTAGGTAATTCTCGCAAGAGGATTTTTGCTTTATATATAGGAAATACCTGTTTTTTGGTCCCGATGGCTTTGCCATCGAGGATCCTCGACTGTGTCGGGACTTAATAGGCTAAAAGACTGGCAAGGCTAACTAATTTAAAAATCAATTAGTAAATTACTCAAAAAAATCATAGCCCTGACACTAAAAGGTCAAGGGGAAGGGTCATTTTGGCCCAAATTAAAAAGCTTCAAAGAAAGCCCCTCGTTTAATTTTTATGGGACCTTGGTCCTTGTTATGTTTGTCCTGATTTTCAAAGGAACTTCTGGTGAGGGTCAGGCAAATCTGTTCAGTAATCTTATTAGGAGCTATATAGAGGAAACCTCTGCGTCAATCATTACTGTCTCCCAGTCTCAAAATCAGTTAGCTGACATCAATAGTTTGACGGCTTTAAGCGGACAAAACCTGGGACGAGGAGGAGAAGTTTCAAAAAACTTAGATCCTTCAACAGTTCAGGAAAATTCGCTAATGGCCAGCAATCCTGTCGCAACAGACTACATTGAAGCTGGATTTACCAGTAACCAAATAATTGAATATACAGTTCAACCGGGAGATTTGTTGTCTTTTATTGCCTCCGACTATGGAGTAAGTATTGATTCTATACTCTGGGCAAACAGTTTAGCCAATGCTAACAGTATAAAACCAGACCAAGTCTTGAGAATTCCTCCTGTTTCCGGTGTAATTCATAAAGTAAAGAGTGGCGATACTGTAGCCTCAATTGCCAAGAAATACGGAGCTACCACAGATAAAATACTGGCATTTAATCATTTAGAAGATGGGCAGTCATTGGAATTAAATGAGGAATTAATCATTCCTGATGGAAAAATTAAGTCCTCAGTAACAACCAAACCCGGAACACAAACAGCAGTTGCTAAAAGATTTTCATATCTTCCTGATTTAGGTGATTATTTCATGATTCCCACACAGGGACGAACAAGCCAAGGGATTCATGGAAGAAATGGGGTTGATAAAGCCAATCCTTGCGGTACTCCTATCTATGCGGCAGCAGATGGAAATGCTGTAACTGTTGATGGTGTTGGATATAATGGCGGATTTGGGCAATTTATTAAATTAGCCCACCCCAATGGCACAGAAACACTTTATGCTCATGCAAGTAAGTTGCTTATTACAGCCGGACAAAACGTTGCCAAAGGCCAATTAATAGCCCTGATGGGCTCCACAGGTCGTTCTACTGGCTGTCACCTTCACTTTGAAGTCCACGGGGCAAGAAACCCCCTCGTTAAGTACTAAAAACCACCTTTTCGGTGGTTTTTTGATAGTTCCGCACGGAACAATGCCAAATAAAAAGCCCCGCTACGCTGGGGCTAGGACTTCTGTTCTTGCGATATTCTACTCTTGAGACTCATTAGGGCTGAGACAAGGACTTCCAGATTGTCTCTAGTCAGCGTCCAAAGGACGTCGTTTTTAAAATCAAACCATAAATTAATTTTTAGTTGATTTTTGCGATTAGTCTTAATACCTAACTGGATTTTCACGGCATCAGCAAAAAAGGTCTTTTTGCTTGTTTTTGATCCCCCATCAACAATGTACTGTAAATACGGCTGGTAATCACTAAAAGAAAAACCATTACCAGCCACCATAAACACTGCGGCCACCTTATCTCCAACCTTCACCACACTCGAACCGGACCGTATACCTTTCTTTATAATCCTTCCGAGGGATTGATGTTGTTCATTTAAATAAGGATTGCGAAAGCACCTTCTTAGGTCAATAACTATCATTCCTCTTCTTAACTGGCAACGTTGAACTGATTGAGGACTAAACATCTAGTCTCCTTGATGATTGTTAAGCTTAAAACCTGATATATAATATGCCATTTTAAATAAATTACAAGGCGAAAACGGGCCTTTTAAGCCGATTTAATTGTTCCGTGCGGAACTTATGCCAACTCGCTTAGCATCTTCTCATTAATGCGTAGATTTACAGCTTCGGCCACGTGTTGCTCTTTAATTATCTCAGAACCGTCTAAATCAGCGATAGTGCGGGCAAGCTTCTTGGTTTTATGATATGCCCTTAGTGATTGATTCTTTGCATTAATAGCTTGTTTGAGCAGATTCTCAGCCTCTTTGGTCAAAATACAGTATTTGTCTATGTTTTTATAATCAATCTCGGAATTATAAAACAAACCAGTATTTCTGAACCTAGCCATCTGAATTTCTTTGGCTTTATTGATTTGAGCTTTAATTTCCGCCATTTTTACATTTCCTGAAGGGTAGACCTGTCCAACTGTTTCGCGCGGAACATTGATTTGAATGTCTATTCTGTCTAATAACGGCCCAGACACCTTCTTTCTATATTTTAATACTTGAGTAGGGGAGCAGGAGCAAATCCCCTTATCCTCGCCAAAATTACCACAGGGACAAGCATTCATAGCGGCCACCAAAGTGAAATTAGCTGGTAGGGTAATTGAGCTAGAGGCCCTAGAAACAGAAATGGTGCCTTCTTCAAGGGGTTGCCTTAAGCTTTCTAGGACATTTCTTGGGAATTCCGGAAGTTCATCTAGAAACAAAACACCCCTGTGAGCTAAGCTTATTTCTCCTGGTTTTGGCCAAGTACCACCACCAACCATTGCTGGAGAAGACGTTGTATGATGCGGGCTTCTAAATGGGCGTTTAAACGAAAGAGGGGAGTTCTTAAATAGTCCGACTGAACTATAAATCTTGGCAACCTCAATCGCCTCCTCAAAAGACATTTTTGGCAACAACTCAGATAAGGCCTTAGCTAGTAATGTTTTTCCTGAACCTGGAGGACCAGACATCAAGATGTTGTGAGCTCCAGCAGCTGCAATAATTAGGGCCCTTTTGGCCGTTTCTTGGCCCTTTATGGACAACAATAGACCGTCGTCACCATCTTCAGGAGATTCATTTGTCTTTGCCCGCTCACTAAACAATGGTCGCGTGTTGTTTAAATGACCAACTACTTCTTTAATATTCTTTGCCCCAACAACATTAATTCCTTGAACTATTTGCGCCTCAACAAGATTAGAATGGGGGACTATCAACTCTTTAAAACCCTTATTTTTTGCCAATATTGCCGTAGCCAACACACCGTTGGTATGCTTTAAAGAGCCGTCTAAAGAAAGCTCGCCAATAAATAATTTTTTAGAGGAATCAAACTGTATTTGTTTGGTTTCCATCAAATAACCCACGGCAATCGGAAGGTCGTAGGATGGACCTTCTTTTTTAATATCAGCTGGGGCTAGGTTTATAATAATCTTTCTGTGCTTTGAGTTTGGCGCTGCCAAAGCGCTGTTCTTAATGGCTGAAGCAATCCTGTCTTTGGATTCTTGAACTGCTTTATCGGGAAGTCCGACAATATTAAAAACGTGAATACCTGGAGTTGAATCAACCTCAACCTCTATGAGTTGCGCGTCTATTCCGCTTATTGCGGAGGAAAAAAGTCTGATGGACAAAAAAGTGTATCGCCCCTCCTACGACTAGTTATGTTTAATATTAGAATAATAACCCTTATGTTTTAAAAAGCAATCTCTAATATCGCTCTCGCCCCTTATTATTTCCGCTCCCCAGCCACATACTCTTGAAAAACCGCAATTGGTTTTCTCCTGCGAAAAACCATTGCTTCATGCTCAGCGTTCCGAAGAACCAAGCCGAAACGCTTCCGCAACATTTTTCAAGAATACGTGACTGGTTCGCTTAACCCGAGCCAATGCATTCTCGAACGGCTTTTGCGAAATAGCTCGGAGTGTGCCGTGCTTTAGCCGGCTTAACTCTCTGTAGCGGGCATGGTGTCTGTCAGTAGACAGACGAGCTTATGAGCAATAGCAGGGAGCGAACACGCTGGGTGAGCGAGCGTAGTGAGAGGATGCTTGGAGAGGGGTTGAAGAAATTTTAAGAATCAAAAAAGGCGCAGAACGCCCCTAATAAGTATGTAGTGTGGGCTCTGCGCCTTTGGGTCTCTTGCGAGACATGAATTGCCGGCAATCCACGAATGTGTCTGACCACCAGCTAAAGATCTATACTAATTATACAAAGTCATTGGTGACACTGCAATAGCCAAACTGTGGATAAGGTGACACCATCAAACCATGGTGACATATTCATGGTGACACCATCAAATATTGGCTAATAGTGTCATTATTCCAAATAATCAGCCCCGCCAAGCGGGGCTGATTATTTACTAAATTTTATGGTGACAACAGGTTATGCACAAACCATCACCTAAAATCCTTTGAGCTTATCTATTGTTCCAAAGATGGCTTCTCTCGAGTTTGTTACAACAAAATATGTTTTACCATTAGATGCCACAACAATTGAATAGTCTATCGTTCTGTCGGCAAATGGGAAATTCCAGAATCTAATGTTTGTGTTCCTGTATGAGTTGTTTGTAAAACCAGTTTGGTCTTTATTGCTTTTACCTAAAGAAAACAGGACCTTAAGATCGTTACTTAAACTATTTTCCCAACTGGTAATTACTTCGGAAGCACTGGCGGAATCTTTTAGTTCTGCGACAGCCACAATTCTATTAGAGGCAGTGGGTTCAATCAACAAATTACCCTTGGAGTCAAAAGATTCTTTTTGACCATAAACGAACATGGCGGAATCGTTTCCAATATTGCTTACTAATCCCACTGGAACGTTTAAGGCAAGTTTGGACAATAAATCAACAAAACCATAGGAAGTAGATGCGTTTTGAGCGTCGATAGTATTCAATATTTTAAATGATCCTGGAACCACAACCACCTTGCCAGTATCAGATACAAAAGACGCTAGTGCTCCAGTCTGTTTGATACTGACACTCTCTCTTACTACTCCGGAAAACATAGAGCTCAATGTTGGAGTAGGGGTTGGAACTGGTGTTTCTGTTGGAGTTGGCGTAGGAGTTTCAATTACAATCTCCGGGGCTGGTGCTCTTAAGATAAAGAACCAGTATGCAAATCCGGCCACCAATGCTATAGCGCCGATTCCCAAAAATAACACATTACGATTACCGCCCTTGGACCCAGCCTCAGGAACATAAATTTGTGACTTTTCCTCTGAAGTTGCTGGTGGTTTTGGGGCATCTTTCATTTGAGCTAGTGGGCCCGTTTTCTGGCTTTCGCCCAAATTTACACTTGGAACTTTGAATTGCTGACCTGGTACTGCTGGCTTAGGAACGACGGGTTGAGGAGCAGGAGCTGCTTGTTCAACCTTTCTGGGAATATTAATTCCGGCTGGTTTTTGGCCTTGTTTTATATTAGAAATATCCTCACTCATTGTTCTGATTGAAGATTGATATTCTTTTACGCCCGAGGTTGGTGGGGGAGTAACAGAAGATGGAGCTGGGGCTGGTTTTGATTGAGCAAATGACTGAGGGGGAACATTAAATTGTGGTCGTGGTGCTTCTGGTTTAGGTGTTGGAGTTGGAACAACTGGAGGTCTCACCGTGGTTGGTGGGACAAATGGTTTTGGTGCTGGCGAAGGAGGAGTTGCGGGTAAACCAGCCATTGGGGGAGATACTGGCGGTTTAGGTGTTGAGGGAATAGGTCTTGGTGCCTGAGTTGAAGGCGCAAGGGGCGGTGTCGGTGCTACAGGATTTGTAGAACTTTTACTTAATTCCCTAACCAAGTCATTTATGTCCATAGTTTGGGGTTTCTGGTCATCTGCCATGAGTAGTGTTTAAATCTGGTATTCAGAAATTTAGTATCAAAACTAAAAACCAAAAAACAGATTATGATTATGCTTGAGATAATTTTAACACAACCAAAGAATAAGTTGTAAACATTTGTAAACAAAAAAGACCTCAACACAGTGAGCTTCACGCTATGCGTGAGGTCTCTTCTGTGCCGAGGTCGACCTAGGACCGAACGACAGGTTGCTGTTTGACGGGGCAACCCGTCATCGTCATGGGGTTGCGACGACGGAGCTTCAGGAGCATCCGCCAGAACCAGAATGTCTTTGATTTCTTCATGGATTCTCCTATCTTGGTCGATGGGTCAACAACTACTTGATGATGTTGCTGACCTCAGCGATGCCCCAGCCAACTCGATTGATGCCGACGAGGCGTCCGTAGCGGGAAACATTTCCATCTTCCCGCATCTCTCCACATGCCCAGACGTGGTTCTGACCCTTCTCGTCAGTCCAGGTGACACGATCGAGGTTGACGTCGTCAAAGCCCTCGGCGGGCCAGACGTAGACAACGGCGCCGTCGTCCTTGGGTTGAGCAGCAGCGAGTTGTGCCTTGAGCGACCCAATCTCGCTGTTCTTGCTGATCCTGTCCGCTACACTTGGACCGATAATGAGCAAGCAGATCATTACCCAACGAAGTTGCGTCATACTGCCTCCTGCGCGCTAAGCGCGCGTACCGAATTTTTACAGAACGAATCGTATTTAAATTATACCACATTTTAAGCCATTTTGTCAAACCATGATTTATAACAAAAAACCAGCTTTTTGAGCCGATTTTTAACATTAGCGCAGGAACTCAGTCATCTGAAGACATTTGAGACGTTGGCTGAACCGACTGATACAATATTGGACGAAGTCTATCAGTCGGCGATTAGACAATGCGATTATAGCCGAGATAAAACCGCTCACGGAGGAGCGGTTTTATCGGAGGCGTGTCTGAAGGTGGCTGGGTTCTGGAGCGATCTATCTGTGCCCCTTCATCGTCAAACTTATCTTTCCTGTGTCATCTACGGCTTTGACCCAGACGTGGACTTCCTGACCCACCTTCAAAACATCAGTTACTTTGCTTACTCTTTCGTTGCTGATTTCAGATACATGAACCATTCCATCTTTGCCAGGCATTATTTCCACAAAGGCCCCGAAGTCTCTGATGCTTACAACTGTGCCATCAAATTCATCTCCAGTTTTTACTTCGTAAGTAACCTCGGCGATAAGAGCTAAGGCCTTTTTCATTCCTTCTGGAGTCATAGATGTGACGAATACGGAACCATCATCTTCAATATCTATTTCAGCTCCGGTTTTCTCAATGATTTCATTAATTACTTTTCCGCCTGGGCCAATAAGGGCTCCTATCTTGGCGGGATTTATTTTCACGGTTTGTATGCGAGGTGCATGAGCTGATAATTCAGCTCTCGGAGCAGAAATTGCTTTATTTATAACATCCAAAATTTCCAAGCGAGCCTTAAGGGCTTGCGCTAATGTTTCTTCAACTATTTTGGGAGTAATACCATCAACTTTTACATCCATCTGCATACCAGTAACACCATCTTTGGTTCCAGCAACTTTCAAGTCCATGTCACCATGATGATCTTCTGGTCCCTGAATGTCGGTAAGGATTTTATACTTCTCATTTTTTTCATCAAACATCAATCCCATAGCAATACCGGCAGCAGGGGATTTGATAGGAACTCCACCATCCATTAACGCTAGAGTGGAACCGCAAACCGAGGCCATGGATGAAGAACCGTTAGACGATAGAATTTCTGACACCAAACGAATGGTGTAAGGAAATGCGTCTTTGTCGGGAATTATTGGCTCAAGAGAACGTTCTGCCAAATATCCATGTCCAACCTCTCTGCGTCCAAGGGCACCGACACGTTTTACCTCACCAGTTGAATATGGAGGAAAGCTGTAATGATGCATAAAGCGCTTCTTTGTAAGATTTATTTCCATGGTTTCAAGCCATTGTTCCATGCCTGGAGCAGCAAGTGTCAAAATAGACAAAGCTTGTGTTGTTCCCCGATTAAACAATCCTGAACCGTGAACACGAGGAAGAATTGAGGTGTCAGCTGATAGAGCACGAAGTTGATCAATCTTTCTTCCGTCTGGTCGTTTTCCTTCCTCAAGGACATTCTTGTGAACCATTCGATCTATTTCTTCTTCAAAAATTACGCTTACTTCGCTTAATTTTTTAGCAAGATTAAGGTCTGCTTCATATGTAGCCTTAAAATGGTCCATGAGTTCAGTCTTAATCTGACCAATTCCTTCATACAATTCGTCCTTGCCTTTGCCAGGTAAATAAAGAGCAACCCGAAGCTTGTCTTCGGTAAGTTTTCGGACCTCTTCAACTAATGCGACATCATGTACTGCAATAGTAAGCTCTTTCTTTGGTTTTCCGACTTCGCTCGCAATTTTTTTCTGAAAATCAGTCAATTGTTTGAGGGACTCAAAACCAGCATTGATTGCATCAGACATATCTTTTTCAGGAACGATCTTTGCACCGGCTTCAATCATGTTAATTCTTGTTTCTGTTCCAGCAACAACAATGTCAAAATCACTCAAAGCTCGTTCGGCATAAGTAGGGTTAAAGATCAGTTTTCCGTCTACGCGGCCAACACGAACACCAGCAATCGGGCCATCAAAAGGTATGTCGGAAATCATCAACGCAAGAGATGCGCCAAAAAGCGCCACGATATCTGAATCGTTAACGTAATCAAACGACAAAACTGTTGCAACAACCTGAATTTCGTTTCTGATTTTATTATTAAATCTGGGTCGGAGAGGTCGATCAATTAATCGGCCTGCAAGTATGGCTTCTTCTGTTGGTCTGCCATCGCGTTTTACCCAATTTGAGCCCTTAATTTTTCCGGCGGCATAATATTTTTCTTCGTACTCAACCTGAAGAGGGAGGTAGTCAACGGCTTTTTCAGCGTTCGACATGGTGGCATTAACCATAACGGTAGTTTCACCATATTGAACAACACAAACACCATTAGCCTGTCCACCGAGACGACCTAATTCGACCTTGAGGGTTTTCCCCGCAAAGTCCATACTATATGTTTTTACTTCTGCCATGTTTAAATACCAACAAAAGAGTGACCTGCCTGCGCAGGCAGGGAAACAAACTGGCCGAATATCTCAAGTAATAATTAAGATATTTGGCCAAATTATAGCCCCTTATAGTTAGTTTTTTGCGCCCTTGTTGGTTGTTAATTAACTTATCATGAAGATACCACAACACTTAAGAAAAATCCAGCCTTTAGCTGGATTTTTACTTCAGAAGAATCTTATCTTTCAACTCCTCTAGATCTGTGAAATTATTGGCAACATCTATTAATTTTGAACTGGCGCTTCTTTTGAAACCAACGACTTCTACGATTATTCCACTGAATTTAAGGTATTCTACCAATGGCTCATAGTCACCATCTCCTGATACAAGCACCACAACATCAAGTTGTTTAGATAAGCTGATTGCATCTACAGCAATAGCCACATCCCAATCTCCCTTTTTCATTCCCCCTGGGAATATCTGAAGGTCTTTGGATTTTAATTCGTAACCAGCCTTTTCAAGGGCATCAAAAAAGGCCTTCTCTTCATCGGTATCGGATTTAACCACGTAGGCAATAGCTCTAACCAACTCTCTATTTGCGGTTGCGACCTTCAAAAGTTCACGAAAATTTACTCGTGATTTATAGAGATTTTTTGCCGAATGGTACATGTTTGAGACATCGACAAAAACACCAATTCTGTGATTCTTTCTTTGAGGGACCGTTACTTTGTGCATGAGATAGTGAAAACTCTATTATTTATCCAAACCTAACTTCTTAACAACTGAAGAGTGTCTTTTTGGAGCTTCTCTTTTCAAGTAATCCAGGAGTCGTTTTCTTTTTGAAACCATCTTTAAAAGTCCGAGTCTGGATGAGTTGTCTTTTCCGTGCTTTTTGAGGTGCTTAGCCAACTGTTCAATTTCTTCAGTAAACAAAGCAATCTGCGCTTCAGCAGATCCTGTATCCTTGTCGTGAATCTTGACCTTGTCTATGACTTTTGTTTTTTCCTTTGGAGTTAACATGAATTTGTGCGTATCTTCCAGTCGTAACCAGATGACCGCGGTTAATATTTCAATATCTGCTTATTTTACCACAACAAAAACAAATCTGCAAACCCTCTTTTCTTTCCATTTTTTACAGAAAATTCTATACTTATTATGCGACAGAGTTCCTCGGTGGGCTAAAGCACCACCAGGAAACCACTCCGCCCACCCATGGACATTAAGACACTAAAAATCCAATATCTTGAACATCTAGAAATAGAGAAGAATCGTTCAGCTAAAACCCTTGAGAATTACGGGCGTTATTTGGATAGATTTTTACAATTCGCAAAAGTTTCCAATCCATCAGGAATTACCGAAGATTTAATAAGACAGTACCGACTTCACTTAAACCGCCTGAAAGACAAAGAGGGGAACACTCTAAAAAAAGTCACCCAAAACTATCACATCATTGCCTTAAGAAATTTTTTGAAGTATTTAGCCAAAAGAGATATAAAATCCGTCCCAGCTGAAAAGGTTGAATTAGGAAAACAAGAAGATAGAGAAGTCACATTTCTTGAGGCTGATGAATTAGAAAGATTATTAAAATCACCCGAAGGAGATAATTTAGACACATTAAGAGACAGGGCTGTTCTTGGTACTTTGTTTAGTACTGGCATGCGTGTCTCTGAGCTTTGTTCATTGGATAGAAATAAAATAGACACAACTCGAGGAGAGCTAAGCATACGCGGGAAGGGGAGTAAGATTAGGGTGGTGTTTCTTTCTGATGACGCCAAAGAAGACATCAGTAAATACCTCTCTAAGCGTTCCGACATTGATGAGGCTCTTTTTATTCGAATTCCTAAATCAAAAACTTTTTCCAAAGACGACAACTTAAGGCTTACCCCACGAAGCATCCAAAGAATAGTTCAAAAATACGCCACCAAATCCGGCATCATGGGAAAGAGTGTCAGCCCTCACACCTTGCGTCACAGTTATGCCACCGACCTTCTACGCAATGGTGCCGACATCCGCTCCGTTCAGTCAATGCTCGGACACTCATCCGTCACTACAACTCAAATCTATACTCACGTTACAGACAAGCAACTTAGAGAAGTGCACAAGAAATTTCATAACAAAAAATGAACCGACAAATCGGTTCATTAAAATCTTTTAGATCTAAGTTCTGGTCCATAATATGGATGTTTTCTTTTCTCGCCACAATGAGGACACTTGAAACTCAACCAATACTTATAGACATGGGAATGTAATCTCTCTGGGTCACCGCCCAACCACTTACACTCGTATTCATAATCTGGCAAAACCGGACCTTCAATTTTCACAATTTTACCTATGGCCATATAGCTAAAAGAAGAATTTTTAGCACAAAATCTTGCTTCAATGGCCAAAGCCATATCACCAACTCTAAAAACTTTCTTTTCTTTTGTTCTTGATTCACATTCTATGGCTTTTCTTTGAGTACGATATTTAGTTCCACAAACTTCACATTGAAAAGAGCGGACTGTATGCGCAGGAACTCGTCTGATTATCTTCTTCATTGTATTTCTCCATAAGGAAGGGCTGAGTTGATTGTATCAATAAACACTAGCGGGTCAACGTTCGTTCCATGAACTTTAATCATGAAATGAAGATGTGGAGATGCTTTCCGAGGCGTTGCTCCTGTTAAGGCAACAACCTGCCCCTTTTTAACAACATCTCCAACCTTAACTTTAAATTTAGACAAGTGCAGATACAAAGAAATAACTCCGGAGCCGTGATCAATGATGAGCATGTTTCCTTCTGTCCCTTGAATCGGAAAATTATGGGCCAGCAGAACTCGTCCTGAATTAATTGCAACAACAGGTAGGGGAGTTCTGGCCCTTAAGTCCGTTCCGGCATGATAAACAGTTTGTTGAATTTTTATTTTCTTTGTCTTTTTATCACGCTGTCCGTACAAGCGGGGAGTGCCAAAGTTATCGGTTTTTTCAATACTTTCTAATGGATACAAGAATGGCCCCACCGCATAATTTTCATAAAAATTGGCGGATTTATATGCTTTGTTTTTTATTGCCTGCTCTTTGGCACGTTGCTCTTGAATGAGTTTATTTTTGGGTCTAAGTGAACCAACAAACCAAGGATCTCCGAAAACAGTTTCCTTAACATCTATGTGAGTATAATAGAAATCAAACTGTTTAGCTTTCTGATATTCTTGATATTCAACCAAATAGACCAAATAACTACCCGGCTTTTGACTGATCTCGACTCCAACAAAAACAAATCCATTAGAGTCAAAAGGGTAGTCTCTATCAAAAACACGAAGCCCCAAATTTTTACCAACCAAATCGGAAGCGACTCTCACCACTAAAACTTCGCCCTGATTAACAAATGACTTACGGTTGTAAACCTCGAAGCTCTGAGCATAAGCTTGGGATAGTGATAAAAACATAAAGCAAATAATGGCCCCGGCCATTCGTACACATTTTTGCATTGTAAAGGTCCTTCTTTGATACTAATTGCTTACAAAAATACCGCATTTAGCGGTATTGGTAAAGGAGGAGGAAGTCTGGGGGGGACTCGGTCACAGATAATTCTTCACTACTGGGGAGGGACTCGCCCACAAGTTGAATTGTCTTCCGACAATTCTCTTGCGGGCCCAGCTCGTGGTTTCGCTCGCCAATTGCTCGCGAAACATCACTGCGCTTTTCGAGTCACTACGCGAGCCAAGCAGTTGGCTCGCTCCCTCGGGCTACTGAGTAGTAAATTAAAATCGCTGTAATTACAGCGATTTTAATTTACTAAAGTGCCCGGGGAGGGACTCGAACCCTCAATCCTTACGGAACACGATTTTAAGTCGTGCGTGTATACCAATTCCACCACCCGGGCAAACATATTTCTGCCTTAATTTATCATAAATTCCAAATAATATAAACCCTCCTTTACAGCCCTCGGGACTTGTGAGAAAATCTTCTTGCTCTTTAAAATCAGAGGACTCAAAAAGTGTTGGGAACAAAACCATCCAAAAAAGTTATTACTTTTGCCATATCCGACAAGGAATATAAAAAATTTGGCTGTCCTGTTTGCGGACACGCTACAAGTAAGTGGTCATTCATGGGTGGTGGTGGATTAGTCGTAACATGTAAAAATACTAACTGCGAATCTATTTTTTATATCCTCATTGGAAACTTCAAATCTTTTTACGTTAGATTTACCGATAAAACCGGCAAGTGTTTTACCCCAAAACTAGAAACGCATCCACGCAAAAACATACCTGCGTGGGGTGCAAGAGAGGATAAGAGATCACCAAAGACGGGCGAATTTTTTACGAACCCAAGCCAGTCTGAATATCGACACGGCCTTTGTTTTATTTGCAAAGATGTTTGCCGACTCCCGATTGACATAGAATGGCCAATGAAAAATCTTTTTTCTGTTAGCTTTAAAACACCCTGCGAAGAAGCGGCAAAAAGAATTCAAAAAATCTTTGAAGCAAATGGACTTTGCATAAACACAGTAGGAAGTGGGGAAGAATATCCTCCTTCATTTTATCTTATAAACGTTTCCAGTTGCGTTGCTCACAAACCCAATCTCTTAGAACTCCAAAAGGTTGCAAGAGAGAAGGGGGTCATCAACAAGAAAATCCTTTCAAAAATAAAGGCCCTCAAGTAGGGTCTTTTTTATATCTGATATTTTTACTTGAGGCGGCGGGCGGAATCGAACCGCCGTATAGGAGTTTTGCAGACTCCTGCCTTACCACTTGGCTACGCCGCCCTAACCTTAAATAGAACGCTTGATTCTTTCCTCCTCGTATATATCTAATATATCTCCAACCTTAACATCTGCAAAATCTTTAGAAACAATATCAAACCTAATTCCAGCTTCAAGACCTTCTTTAACTTCAGGCATATCTTCTTTATTGTGCTGAAGTTGGCCAATCTTGCCCGTAATCACAACTAAACCGTTTCTTGTAACATCTCCCATTGCCCCCCTGACAACTTTGCCTGACATAACTCTGCCTCCAAATATTTGAGCTCTAGCATCTTTTTTAAACGTTGCCAAAACTTTTAATTTTCCAAGAGGATTTTTCTTTATCTCCGCTCCCAAGAGAGCTGACATTTCTTCTCTAACATATTCTATTAATTCATAAATAATATCAAAATTAGATATTTTGATTCCTTCTTTGTCTGCTATTTTTTTTGCTGACTCTTCTGTTCCAACCCTAAAACCAATAACCTGACATTTTGAAGCAACAGCTGTTTTAATGTCGGCTTCAGAAATATTACCAATATCATACGATATAACACGATAACCAATCTCAACTGATTTTATTGCCTTAAGTGAAGCTTCTATTGCTTCTAAAGAACTTGAGACGTCAGATTTAAAAACAAGATTCAAAAACTTTTTATTTTCATCACCAGTCTCAACGGAACCCTTAAAGAAAGTGAATAGGGGAGCGAGGTTAATATTACCTTCAGCAATTTTAGTTGCTTCGTCTTTGTTTGGAGCCACAACAAATTCTTTGCCGATATCCGGAGTTGTTGGCCATCCTGTAACCAAAACAGGCTGAGATGGTTTGGCCTGAACAATGGCTTTGCCCATGAAATCTTCCATAGATTTTACTTTTCCAACAACAGTTCCAACAACGAGCCAGTCGCCCACACTAAGAATTCCTTTTTGAATCAATACGGTGGCGACGTAGCCCCTTCTTTTATCTAGATTGGATTCAATTATTATTCCCGTAGCCGGTGATTCTAAATCTTCATTTAATTCTTCGAGCTCTGCCACCAAAAGAATCATGTCTAAAAGGGCATCTATGTTTCTGCCTTCTTTAGCTGAAATTTCTATAACAGGAACTGTTCCACCCCAATCTTCAACCAAAACATCTTCTGTCGCTAAGTCTTGTTTAACCTTTTGAACATTTGCCCCTTCTTTGTCCATCTTATTTAATGCAACAATAAAAGGAATCTTCGCTTCTTTGATAATTTTAATAGCTTCTTTTGTTTGAGGCTTTACGCTTTCATCGGCGGCAACCACCAAAATAGCAATGTCGGCCACTTTTGCCCCACGAGAACGAATGGCAGTAAAAGCTTCATGACCAGGTGTATCTAAAAAGGTAATAATCTTCCCATTAATATCTGTCTGATATGCTCCGATATGCTGAGTTATCCCACCAGATTCTCCTTCAGCTATTTTTGTTTTTCTTATTGTATCCAAGAGTTTTGTCTTGCCATGGTCGACATGACCCAAAACGACCACCACTGGTGGTCTTACGTTTTTGCCGTTTTTTATATCTTTAATGTCTGCCATTTGAACCCGTAAATTATATCATTTTAAGCCCAAAATATCAATAAAAACCTACCTAAGAAGTTGAAATGAAACAAAAATAATGTTAAAATAGTATGGATTTGGAGACGTGTCAGAGTGGTCTAATGTGCCTCTTTGCTAAAGAGGTGATCGGTTTATCCCGGTCCGGAGGTTCGAATCCTCCCGTCTCCGCAGTGATAAATAAGGACAGCCGGTGGCTGTCCTTATTTAGTATCAATGCGTGATAGGGAGGATGAGAAAGGCGGAGCGCTGGCGCGAGCCGGGGTCGCGGAATTTTTCAGTAGAAAAATATCTGTGACCGAATCCTCCCGTCTCCGCCAACTTACCCCCTCGCAACCACCAAAGCTACAACTCTTGAGGCTCCACCAGCCTTCAAGATCTTGGCACATTCATTTAATGTTGCTCCCGTGGTGCAAACATCATCTACCAACAACACCTCTCGCCCAATTATTTTTTCTTTATTTTTTATCCTAAAAATTCCATTCAAATTTTTTAATCTTTCTTCTCTCTCTTTAATGTCTGCCTGTGGGGTGGCGTTAATTGTTCGCTCAACAACATCAACCGCCATTTCCATTTGAAATGTATCGGAGATATTTTTGGCCAATAATTCTGACTGATTAAAACCTCTCCAATTTAAACGCCTCAAATGAAGAGGCACGGGAATCAAAAGGGGATTAGACTCAAAGACATTAAACTTTTTATCCAACGTTAGCCACTTAAGATACTTCTTAATTAAAACAGATAATGGCTGTTCCAAATCAGATATAAATTTATACTTAAAGAACTTGAGAGTTTTTTCAACTAAGTGATTCTTATAATCCGCCACAATTAACAACTGATCAGCGGGGTTGGTCTTGGTGCAAAGAAAACAGGTTTGCCCAAAAGGAGTGTTCCTTTTACATCCTATGCATTCAAAGGACTTCTTTGTTGGTATTGCCCCAAGACATCCTCGACAAACATAATCGCCAAAATCACCACAATCTATACATCTAATAGGGAAAATTGTATCCAAGAGCCAAACAAGGCCTTTCTGGGGATAATTCATAATATATAGACAAAGATATTATGCTATACTTTTATTGTAGTAATGTTTAATCTTTTTAAAGAAAAAGGCAAACTCGGCATCGACATCGGGACAGCTGCCATCAAAATTGTTGAACTTGATAAATCAGGCGGTCGTTTTGCTTTAAAAAATTACGGCCTTTTTGAACTAAAAGGCACAGACGTCCAATCATCCGGACCAGGCATGGGTCAGAGTATTTTGAAACTACCAGATCAAGAAATTATTTGGGGATTAAAAGAGTTAATAAGAAAAAGCAATATTAAATCCACAGACGCCATAGCCTCGATTCCATCTTTTTCAACTTTTACAACAATTATTGAGGTACCATATCTTTCAGAACAAGAATTGGCCAAGTCCTTACCTTTTGAAGCTCGCAAATATATTCCGATACCTCTGGATGAAGTTATTCTTGATTGGTCTATTATTGATATTACGAATCCGACTGTTTCAAAAGTTGTTGGTTCGGTTCCAAAACCGACCACAGTACAAGTATTTCTTGCTGCCGTACCAAAGGATGAGACTGAAAAGTATAGAAGAATAATGAAAGGTGCTGGATTAAACCTAAAAGCTCTTGAGTTGGAAAACACTGCTCTCATTAGAGCTCTCCTTGGAAATGACCTGTCCCCAACAGCCATAGTAAACATTGGGGGGCGCAGCACTTCAATTGTTATCGTTGATAAGGGGTACGAACGAGTAAGTCATAATTATGAAATAGGTGGTTTTGAAATAACGAAGTCCATTGCCCGTTCTTTAAATGTAAGCATTGAGAAAGCGGAAGAGTTAAAAAGAAAGATGGGTATGAATAAGGCCGATGAAAATATTGTTAACGAGGCCATGGTTTCTTTGATTGATATGATGGTTTTTGAAACCAAAAAAACTATCAGCAACTATGAAGGTGCCAAAAAACAAAAAATATCTAGGGTTCTCCTTGTTGGGGGATTGACCAATATGCCCAGCTTCGTAGATTACTTTAAACAAAAACTGAATATGGATGTTTATGGCGCTAATGCTTTTGCAAGAATTATTTACCCCGAACAATTAAAGCCCGTCATTCAAGAATTGGCCAACACATTTTCTATCGCCGCGGGCCTTGCCATGAGAGATATCTAATGTTGATAACAAGTTTAGTCTATTAAGGTATACTTTATTAAGATGCCAGATCAAGGTGGATTACAATTGCTTCCCGAGACAAGGAGAAAGATAGATGTAAAAGTTCCGGGAGAAAACAGACTTCTTTACTCAGGAGTCGCTATTTTTGTCTTAATTCTTATTGCCATAGGTGGTCTTTATTTTTACAAGAACACCATGGAAAACAAGTTGGTAGAATTAGATGCGCAAATACTAGACCTTGAGAAAGCTCGAGACAAAAACGTTGAGACAAATCTTTTAGTCCTAAACAAACAGTTGTCCCTTATCTCAACTCTTCTTGATTCGCATATTGTTTGGTCAAAAGCATTTGGTAAGGTTGAGAGTTTATTACATCCACAAGTTCAGTTCCTAACTTTTGCTGCTGCTGTTTCTGATAATAGGTTTGAGTTTAAAGCTCTAGCTCCAAATTATACCGTAGTAGCAAAACAAATGGCCGCCCTTGTTTCAGACGATTCAATAAAAGATTTGGCCCTTATCAATGTTCACGTCTTAACTTCAGGAAAATTAGAATTCAGTATTAAGATAGAATTTGATAAAACTAAATTCATAAAAGAATGAACAAAAACTACACCGGAGCAGGATTGATAGCCATAACCATTGTTTTGTTTTGGGCAATGGCTTTTCCAACCTATAACAGAATTTCTGACCTAGATGTTGCCATTAAAGAACGAGAAGAGCTTTTAAGTTCCAGAAACACAATCATCGCTAATATAAAAAAATTAAATACTGAATACCAAAAAAGGATTCCTGAAATCACCAAGCTGTCAGCAATTGTCCCTTCAAAGAAAAGTGTCGCTGAAATCTTATCAGCCATTAATGATGTGTCCGCAAAAAATGGAGTTGAACTGTTTAGCTCGTCAATAATCGGCCAAAAAACATCTAACGCAGATGCTAGTCCTTTTAATCTTTTGTCTTTGGACATTGGTCTGAATGGAACCTACCCCGGCTTAACTAATTTCCTTAGAGGTTTAGAAAAAAACCTACGACTTGTAGACATAACATCGGTTGATGCAGCGGTCGGAACAGGGACAATTTCAGTTTTAAATTTCACAATTAAAGGAAACGCGTATTATTTAAAATAATGGCTCCACAACAATCAAACAACCAGAACACACTTATAATAGCCTTAATATTGGTGGCCGGTTTCGCTGTGGGATATTTTTACTACTCACAATGGGTAGTTCCAGCAAGAGTCCTTATTGATCCACCTCCAGTAGCGGCAAGAGACGATCTTAAAAAATTTGAGAATTTAAAAATAGATTTTTCAATATTAGACAATAAAAAATACAAAGCCTTAGAAATTTTTGGAGAGTCACCTGTAAATCCTGGAGTTACAGGAAAGAGAGATATTTTTGCCCCGATTTAAGCATTTGTCCAAAAGCGAAGCGATTGGCTACAAATGCTTACCCGCCTAAGGCGGGTGACAAGTTTATAACTATTCGCTTCGCTCATAGATAAACATGTCATGCCGATAAAAATACCCCAAACTCTTATAGACGAATTAGTTCGTCTTAATGTAATCACGACAGAAGACATCGCGCCTTTTTCAGATCTGGCCCAAAACGAGAACAAAGATTTTGGTCAAATTTTAATAGACAAAGCACTTATATCTGATCCAGACCTTCTGGTGTTAAAATCAAAGCTTTACCACTTACCCACCGTTGACCTAGAAGGATATGAATTTAATCGTGAAGTTTTAAAAGAATTTTCCGAAGATATTGTTAATTTTTACAGAATTGCCCCATTTGAAAAAGAGGGGAATGTGTTGAAGGTGGCCATAATTAATCCGGAAGCCATTGATGCTCTTGAGGCTTTAAAATTTATAGCAGAGGATAAACAATTAGTACTAGATAAATATTTAGTAAGTTATCGTGATTTTGAAACAATCATTAGAAACTATAGAACCTTGTCAGGTGAAGTTGGTAAGGCTCTTGAATCCCTAACCGAAGAAAAGGCCGGAGAAGAAGAAGGGGGCGCTATTAAATCCATTGAAGACATCACAGCTGAGGCACCTGTGTCCAAAATAGTAGCCGTCTTAGTAAAACATGCCGTTGAATCAAGAGCTTCTGATATTCACATTGAACCATTTGAGGATAGGGTTAGAACACGTTTCAGAATTGATGGCATTCTTGTCACGACACTAACGTTGCCAAAAGCTCTCCAATCAGCAGTCGTAACTCGCATCAAAATATTATCTGATTTAAAAATAGACGAAACTCGCCTAGCTCAAGATGGAAGATTTTCTACCAAACTTGGTACGCGCAGAGTAGATTTTCGTGTTTCAACATTTCCTACAAAAAACGGAGAAAAGGTTGTAATGCGTATTTTGGATCCTCTGACAGGTAAAGTTGAGTTGGCAGACTTGGGATTAGATGGAAGATCAGAAGAAGTAATACAAAAAGCGATGGATAAACCTTTTGGAAGCATCCTCATAACTGGTCCAACGGGTTCGGGTAAATCCACAACCTTGGCCGGAATGCTTAAAAGAATGAACAGTGAAGACGTAAACATTGTTACCCTTGAAGATCCAATTGAATACTTTGTTGATGGAGTTAACCAATCCCAAGTTCACGAAGAAATTGGGTACACCTTCGCTAGTGGTTTACGTCACATTTTGAGGCAAGACCCTGATGTTATTGTGGTGGGAGAGATAAGAGACAGAGAAACAGCAAGCTTGGCCACTCAAGCTGCTTTGACTGGCCACATCGTTCTTTCAACCCTACATACTAACGACGCTTTAGGGGTCGTCCCTCGTTTAATAGATATGGGCGTTGAGAAATATTTAATTCCATCAACTTTAAATGTTGCTGCTGCTCAAAGACTATTGCGACGATTATGTGCAGAATGCAAACTTGAAGTTAAGGCTAACACCGCCGAAGAGCAAATGATAACTACGGCAATCCTTGATATGCCTGATAGCTATCAAAAAGAGCATCTTTCCAAGTCTGGCTACACCATACACAAACCAAATCTAGAAAATCCGTGCAAAAAATGTGGAGGTAAGGCTTTTAAGGGCCGAATAGCTATCTTTGAAATGTTGGAAATGAGTGATGATCTGGAAAAAATAATTTTGGGAGATATCTCTGAATCAGCTCTTCGTGCAGAGGCGAAAAAGCAAGGAATGATTACAATGTTTCAAGATGGAATTTTGAAAGTATTAAAAGGGGTAGTATCATTAGAGGAGTTACTTGAGATTGCTCAAGCAGGCGATAGTGCATAACATGATTGATTCAAAAAAATATTTAGAAGAATTACTTTTAACAACCGCTCAGCAAGGAGCGACTGATTTACATTTATCTCCCGGACACTATCCAACAATAAGAATAGACAGTCGCCTAATAATGCTAAATCAGCAGAAGATTTTAGATCGAGAAACCTTAGAAGGTTTAATTTTCGCTCTTTTGGGAGAAGAACGTAAGGCCAGATTTCTTTCAGAAAAAGAGTTGGATTTTTCCTATGAATTAGAGGGGCAGAACAGATTCAGGGTGGATGCATATCAAACTAAGGGTGGTTTAGCCGCCTCTTTAAGATTGATTCCCAACGAGGTCAAAACAATTGATGAGTTAAACCTGCCCCAAATAACCAAAATATTCTCAAAATTGTCTCAGGGTTTCGTTTTGGTTGTAGGACCAAATGGTCACGGTAAATCCACGACACTGGCAGCCATAGTGGACATGATAAACAAAGAGCGCGCTGAAAAGATCGTAACCATCGAAGATCCGATTGAATACATTTTTACACCCAACAAAAGCATCATAGATCAAAGAGAGGTTTACCAAGATACATTTTCTTTTCATAAAGCCATCCGATCAACCTTTAGGCAGAATGCCAATGTTATTATGGTAGGGGAGGTAAGAGACTATGAAACCATGAGTGCAGTGGTAACTGCGGCAGAAACAGGACACTTAGTTTTAACTTCATTGCACACCAACAGTGCCTCTCAGACGATTGAAAGAATTATTGATAGTTTTCCACCCAACCAAGAATCTCAAATCAGAAATCAACTCGCCAACACCATCTCGGGTATAATTTCACAAAGATTAATACCAAGAATAAAGGGTGGCCTTATTCCCGCAGTAGAAGTCATGATTGCTACTCCAGCAATCAGAACCCTCATTCGAGATAATCGCCCAAGACAAATGGACATGGTTATTGAGACCAG
This sequence comes from uncultured Candidatus Saccharibacteria bacterium, assembly GCA_964488565.1. Taxonomy (GTDB): domain Bacteria; phylum Patescibacteriota; class Minisyncoccia; order 2-02-FULL-40-12; family GWA2-44-9; genus 2-01-FULL-41-26. The sequence goes on from CAZAUE010000002.1 coordinate 62,865, forward strand.
CCAAGACATCGGAATGATAAGTCTAGACAGGTCATTAGCAGATCTTGTCAGAAGAAAAGAAATTAGCTGGGAAAGAGCGGAGTTCTATTCAGTTAATCAGGCCGAATTAAAAAACTTGTTACAATAATATGAATTTTTTATACAAAATCAAAACCCAAAGCGGTGAAATAATAGAAGGGAAAATAGAAGCTCCAGATGAAAACGTAGCAGTTAATACTCTTCAAAGTAAGGGTTACTTAATTTTATCCATTAAACAACTAGAAGGGGATATTTTTTCAATAGATTTAAATAAGTACTTTCAAAAACCCACAAATAAAGACGTTGTTATTTTTACTCGCCAACTTTCAACACTAATAGATGCCGACATGCCTTTGGCTGAAGGATTGAGAACTCTGGCTCGTCAATTCGAAAAACCCACCTTAAGAAAAATATTATCAGAAATATCTGATGCGGTTGAAGGGGGTTCTTCTTTGTCGAATGCGTTGGCTGTTCACCCTGAGCAATTTTCCTCTTTTTACATCAAACTTGTTCAATCAGGAGAAGTGTCCGGAAAACTTCATGAGGCATTACTTTATTTAGCTGATCACCTTGAAAGAAGTCAGGAAATAAATTCAAAAATAAAAGGCGCGTTGGCCTATCCAGCATTCGTAGTTTTTGCCCTTATTGTTGTTACTGGCATTATGGTTGTTTATGTTTTGCCTCAATTATTAGCTATTTTTAAAGATGTCGGCGCTAATGACCTACCACTAACCACGCGGGCTTTGATTTGGGTAACTACTTTTGTTAATGATTATCTTTATTACCTTGCTGGTTTAATTTTTGGATCCCTTTTCTTCGGGTGGCAATATATTAAAACACCTGGAGGTAAAACCGCGTTTGATAATTTCAAAATAAACATGCCAGCATTAGGAACAGTAGTTAGGAATCTATATCTGGCCAGAATATCAGAGAGTTTGTCTACCCTGATTAAATCGGGAATACCAATCCTAGATACCATCCACATCACATCTGATCTTGTTGGTAATGAAAATTATAGAAGAATTCTCCTTGATGCTGAAGAAAATGTCAGAGGAGGAGGAACCATTTCTGATGTGTTTATTAAATACAAAGAAATCCCACCACTAATGTCCTCCATGGTGGCAATAGGGGAGAAGACTGGAAAATTAGATTTTATGCTTGAACATATTTCTAAATTTTATAAATCTGAATCCGATACAACCATAGACAACATAGCCACATTGATTGAGCCTATCTTAGTATTGGTTCTTGGTGTCGCTGTGGCAGTTTTGGTGTCCGCAATTTTGCTCCCAATATATAATCTAGTAAACGTAACCTAGTGTATTGCCCCATATCAAACACCTTATCTTAATGTTGATAACTAGAGTTTGTTAACATAATAATTTAAGTTGTATACTTAGTGTATGAAAAATAAAAACCAAAAAGGTTTCACATTGGTCGAATTGCTAGTCGTCATTGCTATTATTGGTATCTTGGCCACACTACTTTTGCTTCAATTAGGTGTTGCCAGACAAAGAGCAAGAGATGCAAAGAGAATTGTTGACGTAAGCCAGGTAAGAACCGCAGCGGAACTCTACTTTGACGATTCAGGTCAATATCCTCAGGTTGCAACTTGGGCTGCTTTGGCTGCACTTTTTGTTCCTAAGTACATGACCCAACTTCCATCAGATCCATTAAACAACGGCAATTACACTTACAATTATGCCTACAGTGGACTGACAAAATATCACATGTGGGCTGAGCTTGAACAGTCTGCCGCCGCCCTAAAAAGCGATGCGGATATTGATTCTACTGGATGGACAGGACAAACCCAAAACGGAGCTGACGCTAATGGTGTCAACTGCACAACAGCTGCCATAGATTGTGTCTACGACCAAGGTCAAAGCCAATAGAATGATCTCTCAAACAAAACTCCGCTAGTAGCGGAGTTTTGTTTTTATCTCCACATCCATGAGTAGGCGTGGAGATAAATCTGATATAATTAACCCATGGACATTTTCTTTATCTTTTTGATCGGATTAATCATTGGGAGTTTTTTAAACGTCGTTATTTTTAGATTAGATAAAAAGGGCGGTATTTTGATGGGTCGGTCTGAGTGTCCTAAGTGTCTAGAACGACTTAAATGGTATGACCTACTTCCTGTTTTAAGTTATGTGTTTTTAAAAGGAAAGTGCCGAAGTTGTAAAAACAAAATATCCAAAATCTATCCTCTAACCGAGATAGTCACTGCATTTTCTTTTTCATTGTTTTACCTAATATATAAACCCACAATTGGGATAACTGATTTTTATTTCCTGCTGATTATAACCTCTTTCGTTGTTTTGGTCTTTTTTGATTATCTTTATTTTTTAATTCCAGACAAGATAGTTTTACCACTAATCATTATTGCGTCTTTATATAATTATTTTTTCAGACAACCAGATTTTATAAGCTTATTATTATCCGCTTTAGTCATGGGCGGTATTTTTGCTATAATACACTTATCCTCTAGGGGGGAGTGGATGGGCTTTGGAGATGCCAAGCTTATGTTCTTGATTGGATTGGTACTTGGCTATCCTTTGGGATTTTTAGCTCTGATACTATCAGTTTGGACGGCAGCATTGGTGGGGATCGTCTTAATGCTACTTGGAAGAGCTAATCGTAAAACTGCTTTACCTTTCGGTTCTTTCTTGGCCGGAATTTCAATTATAATAATTATTTTTCAAAATGAACTACAAAAAATTACTAATCAGTTTTTTTAAGAAACCAGTCTTTGCTCAAATTATTCTTTTAATAGCCCTACTGGGGGTGGCTTCTTTCCTTAAACTATCTTTTAATTTTTCAGGTGACTCTGCACCGGAACTAGCTACATTGTTTATAAATTTTGAAACAGAAAAAAGATTCTTTGAGGGTGAAGTGACTGACAATATGACAGTGTTGGATGCGCTTAACGCTGCAGTTTCAATTGGAAAAATTAAATTTAATTATGCTATTAACGAATCCTCCGATGTAAGTGTTCTAGAGATAGATGGTCACACAAACGGGGCTGGTAACAAATACTTTGTTTTTTATCTTAACTCCAGAAAAATTCCCGTTCAAGACCTAAACAAGAAAGAAGTTCGCGGCGGAGATAGGATAGAAATTATAAATGAATAATTTAAAATTAAAAACCGAAAACACGAAAACTGGTTTTACTCTGATTGAGGTCGTGGTGGTAGCCACAATAACCGCGATTATTAGTACTTTTATGCTTCTAAGTTTTCAAAGAACTCGCTTAGACTTAAACGAAAGTACTACTGTTATCATAGCAGACCTAAGGTCTGCTCAGTCCAAAGCTCTTGCAAGCACAAAGTATGACAGTGGCTCTGGGTCCAAAATAAGGTGTGGCTATGGAGTTCATTACATCAACACAACTTCATATTCTATCTATGTTGGCCCTGACGCAAGTTCAGGTGATTGTAAATCACTGAACAGAAATCTTGACGGCGCAGATTCAGTAATTGCAACTAAAATTTTTAGTAACGAAAAGGTTGAATTTAAAGGTAGTTTCAGTGACATATTCTGGGAACCGCCTCATCCCTATACCTACATTAGCAATTCTTCATCGAGTGCCTCTGTAACTATCACAATCGGCAAAAAGGGCGGTGTCTGTCCTGGAGATTGTAAAACTATAAATGTATCAACATCTGGAAAAATTGAATAATAATTCATCATTAAGATCATCTAAAGGATTCACCTTAATTGAGGCTTTAGTGTCCTTGGTTGTCTTAACTGTCGCGTTGGGGCCAGCATTAGTTCTCTCTAGTAATATTTCTTCTACCGCGTCCATCATCCAAAACAACTTAGTTGCGGCCAACCTTTCCCAGGAAGGTCTTGAGGTCATCCGAGCACTAAGAGATGCTAATTGGTATAACGGATTGTCTTTTGATTCTGGACTACCTGATGGAATTTACAGAATTGACTGGAATTCAATTGATCTTATTTCTTTAGGAGGCAATCCGCCCCTTAAAATAACAAATGGTCTATATAACTATTCCTCAGGGGCAGATACGATATTCAGAAGAACTATAACCATAACAAAAATAAACTCTGAAGAATTAAGAATTATAAGCGAGGTCAACTGGACAGAAAGGGGGGAAAGGGCAAGAAGTGTAAAAGCCGAATCACATTTGTTTGATTGGAAATAAAATTATGAAAAGTCATAAAAATGAAAATGGTTTTACTTTAGTAGAAGTTTTAGTGACTTCTTTGATTTTTTCAATAATCGCACTGAGTGTTAATGCTATTTTTGTACAGATTATAAATTTGCAAAGACGAGGGTTTGCTGTTCAAAAAATTCAGGACAATTCTCTTTTAGCACTAGAGGAGATGTCCAGAGACATAAGAGTAAGTAGGATTTCTGACCAAGAATCTTCTGGTTGCACTGCGACCACCATAACTCTCACACACCCAACAAAAGGAGCCGTGATTTATCGAACAAACGGTGGAATAGTTCAGAGAAGTGTTGGAGGCGGAAGCTATGAAGATGTTAGTGGTTCCAATGTTAATTTCACCAGAATGAATTTCTGCATTATTGGATCTTTGACCAATGACAACCAGAGCCCGCGAGTATCCGTAGTTGCTTCTGTTCAAAATCGAACAGGTAAAGACATACTGCAAATAAACATCCAAACAACTACCACTTCTAGAAATGTGGCAGATGAGTTTCAAAATCCATGATAAATCAAAAAGGTTCAATTTTAATTTTTTCAGTCTTAATGCTTGGGGTTATTTTAACCATAACCTTGTCTTTGGGTAATATTTATTTACCTCGCCTTAAAACATCAACCGAAGCCATAAATTCAGTTGCTGCGGTCTACACTGCCGACAGTGCCCTAGAATGGTGTTTACACGAACAAAGAGGAAGAACCCCGTCAGTAGTTACTCCAACAATATCAATTATCGCAACCTATACAATTTATTTTGGTTCTGGAATAGCCACATGTGCTCCAGCAGAAGACCCCTTAAACCATCGGGCGGTAGGAACATATAAAGGAGTCACGAGATCGCTTGATATAGTTGAGGATTAATTAACTAAGATTTGATTAAAAAGTTAACCAAAAGACTCTTTTCAGAGCCTTTTGGTTTGGTATACTACGGTCAGATAATTAACCTAACACATGAACAAGGATGCAGCCAAAGAAAGAATATGGAAACTCAAGAAAACGATTAACCATCACCGTTATCTTTATCATGTTTTAGATCGTCAAGAAATATCGGATGAGGCTTTGGATTCTCTAAAAAAAGAGTTGTTTGACTTAGAACAAGAGTTCCCTAATTTAGTTACCACCGATTCACCAACTCAACGCGTTGCTGGCGAGCCACTAGAAGGGTTCACAAAAGTCACACACCCAGGACGAATGATTTCATTAAATGACGCTTTCAGTCACCAAGACTTACGAAACTGGCAAGAACGCTTAAACAACTTCCTCGGCCAAGATTATACTGGAAACTACTATTGCGATCTAAAAATGGATGGCCTCGCCATTGAACTTAGATATGAGAACGGAGAACTCACACAAGCATCTACCAGGGGTAATGGCCTTGTTGGTGAAGATGTCACTCAAAACATCCGAACGGTAGATGCTGTTCCATTACGCCTTCGCAGCGAAGACCGCCCCATTCCAAAAACACTTCTCGTCCGAGGTGAGGTATTTTTAACCAAAAAAGAATTTGCCAGAATAAATAAAGAGCAAGTCAAAAAAAATGAAAAAACTTATGCCAATCCACGTAATTTTGCCGCCGGAACAATACGCCAACTTGATCCACGTATTACCGCTGGCAGAAAACTTTCTTTTTATGCCTACAGCGTAGTCGGTATTGATGGAACATATGGCGATGATTTTAAAAGTCATGCCGATGAATACCGAGCTCTAAACGAGTGGGGGATCGGAACTAATCCTCATGGTAAAGTCGCCAACACCCTGGAAGATATAATTTCATTCTGGGAAACATGGCAAGAAAAACGCGATAAATTAGATTATGAGTTTGATGGCATTGTCGTTTCAATAAATGACAATGGGGTTTATCGACGTGCTGGTGTCATTGGTAAATCGCCTCGAGGTGCGATTGCATTCAAGTTTTCACCAAAGTCCGCTCAGACAATTATTGAGGATATTCAAATTCAAGTCGGAAGAACAGGGGTCCTTACTCCTGTTGCTCATCTTAAGCCTGTTTCAATTGGAGGCACCACTGTTTCTAGAGCAACCCTCCACAATATGGATGAAATTAAACGCCTCGGTGTAAAAATAGGAGACACTGTTGTCGTCGGAAGAGCTGGAGATGTAATACCCGACATCCTTAATGTTCTGACGGAATTAAGAACTGGCAAAGAAAAAAACTTCCAACTTCCGACAAAGTGTCCTGTTTGTAATACCCCCATCAAAAAAGAAGCTGAACAGGTTGCATCCTATTGTCCAAACATTGATTGTCCAGCTCGCCAACGAATCACCATTTATCATTTTTGCTCCCGCAATGCCCTGAATATTGACGGTGTTGGTCCAAAAATTATAGATGCTCTCATGGATGCTGGTCTAGTCCAAGACTATGCAGACTTATTTACCCTCAAAATCGAAGATCTCCAAAACCTAGATCGGTTTGCCGAAGTATCAAGCGCAAACGTTATTAAGGCCATCAATGACAGCAGAGAAGTTCCTCTCGCACGATTCGTTTATGCTCTCGGCATCATGCATGTGGGAGAAGAGACTGCTCGCGTTCTAGCTCAACACTTCCACACACTAGAGAAGATCGCGGAAGCATCGGAAGAAGAACTCACCACAGTTGAAGATGTCGGTCCGGTTGTCGCTCATAGCATTGCCGAATGGTTTAAACGTCCGTACCATAAAAAAATATTAAAAAAGTTTGAACAAGCAGGATTAAAAATAATCACTGACAAAGGATTGGTTAAGGGCAAACTGTTCGGAAAAACATTTGTTCTGACTGGCACTCTTGAAACAATGAGCCGAGAAGAAGCTGGAGCAAAAATACGAACTCTTGGTGGTAAAATTTCATCTTCAGTTAGCAAAGATACGAGTTTTGTTATTGCTGGAGACAATCCTGGCTCTAAATATGACCAAGCTCAAAAACTTGGAGTAAAGATTCTGGATGAAAAAGAATTTTTGGAAATGCTGGCAATGTGATAATCTAAAAATGTGGGTATGGCCGAGAAAAAGGCGCATGGCAGGCAATCCATGATTCGGTAGGCTGAAATCCCTACCTACCCACTACATCTATTTATGCTAACCGATAAAGAAGTAAAACATATCGCTGAGCTAGCGAGAATAAAAATAAGTGAAAAAGAAGAACAAAGTCTCAAAAAAGATCTGTCTTCAATTTTAGAATACATCAACAAATTAAACGAGGTGGATACAACCGGAGTTGAGCCATTATATCAGACAACCGGATTGGTTGATTCGTTCCGCAGTGATGAGTCAAGAGGGGAGTTTAAGATGGATGAAAATTTGAACGAAAAACTTATTGGCCAAGCACCACACAAAGACGACAGGTTTATAAAAGTTAAATCAGTTTTAGCACACAAATAATGGAACCATCACTTACAATCAAGGATGTCCGAGATGGCCTTTCAAAGAGTCATTTTACGACTGAGGAGATTTTTAAAAAGTACTCAGATAAAATTAGCAAAGAAAACAAAGAATTAAACGCGTATCTTTCTGTTTTTGAAAAACCAAAAGAAAGTCCTCCTCATGGTGAACTTTATGGCATTCCATGTGCGATTAAAGACAATATGCTAATTGAAGGAACTATCGCAACTGCTGGTTCTAAAATACTTAAAAATTATATTTCTTCTTACGATGCAACAGTTATTAAGAAGCTTAATAAGACTGGCGCAATGATTCTTGGAAAAACCAACATGGATGAATTCGCCATGGGAACTTCTACTGAGAACTCCGCTTTTGGACCAACAAAGAACCCCCACGACTTAACTCGAGTCCCCGGTGGTTCTTCTGGTGGTTCTGCTGCTGCCGTGGCTGCTGATCTTTGTGTTTTTGCTCTTGGCTCTGATACTGGGGGTTCTGTTCGCCAACCGGCTAGTCTGTGTGGGGTTGTTGGTTTAAAACCCACCTACGGTAGAGTTTCGCGGCACGGATTAATGGCCATGGCTTCATCTTTAGATCAGATTGGCCCTCTAACCAAAAATGTTTATGACTCGGCTTTGGTTTTAAATACTATCTGCGGACAAGATATTTTTGATTCCACTACCGTATCAAACAAAGTTCCCGACTTTACTGAAAATCTTGAAAATGAAGTAAAAGGATTAAAAGTCGGTGTTCCAAAAGAATTTTTTGGAAAAGGATTAGATGGAGAGGTTGAAGAAAAAATACGATCAACCATTACCAAACTCGAGAAGTTGGGTGCTGAAATTGTTGAAATAAGTTTACCTAATTTTGAATATGCTTTAGCTACTTATTACATAATCGTTCCCAGTGAAGTTTCCGCTAATTTATCGAGGTTTGATGGTATTCGATATGGCCACTCATCCAAAGAAGCCAAAACTCTTCTGGATACTTATTTAGAATCCCGTTCTGAAGGATTTGGGGCTGAACCAAAGAGAAGAATAATGCTCGGGGCATATGCATTATCGTCGGGTTATTATGATGCTTATTATTTAAAGGCTCAAAAGGTGCGGGCTTTAATAAAAAAAGATTTTGATAATGCTTTCAAAATAGTTGATGTTATTGTTGGACCCACTGCTCCTCACACAGCATTTAAGATTGGGGAAAAAATATCAGACCCACTGTCTCTCTATATGGAAGACGTTTATACCGTTCCGGTTAATCTTACAGGCCTACCCGGAATCTCAATTCCGTGTGGAAATGGGACAACGAGTGGAATGCCTGTAGGCTTTCAAATAATCGGTCGTTCTTTTGACGAAGAGACTCTTTTAAAGGTATCCTACCAACTCGAGCAATCAATGAAATAACAGCCGCGAGAATAATGCTAATAAACAACGACAACCTTATAGAGAGTACCGTCTCGAGCTTGTATCAAGTGTCCGATTTTGAAATTGGAAAACTTACGGTTGCTCAAGCTTTAGAATATCTTCCTGGATTCGGAGCCGATGCAAACTGGAATATCGTAAAAATAATCATGATAGTGATTAGTGTATTGATTGGGATATTTTGGGTAAGGATATTATTAAAAACAAGAGAATTGTTTTCCACAAAAACAGACCTCTCCAAAAACCTCTTGCCACCATCAGGTACCACATCGGGATTAGATGCTCGTTGGGTTGAAATTGAGAAACACATTAACTCAACACGTGAAGCAGAATGGAAATTTGCAGTTATAGAAGCGGACAAATTAACTGACGAATTATTAAAATCATCTGGATTCCAAGGAGACACAATGGGGGATAGACTGATGAATATTCAACCTGGCCAACTAGTGACCATACAAGGCCTCTGGGAGGCTCACAAGATAAGGAATCGCCTGGTTCATGATACTAATTACTTCCTACGCTACACTGAAGCAAAAAGAGCTGTCGGTCTATATGAAAAAACTTTAAAAGAATTACAGGCATTATAAAACTCCCTTTAGGGAGTTTTATAATCTGGTGGTCACAAGTATTTTTCCTGACGGAAAAATCTCGCGACCCCAGCTCGTGGTTTTTGCCTTTCGCTATCGCTCAAACAAAAACATCACTGCGCTTTCCAAAAGCTAAAAATCTAAAGCAGTTTAGATTTTCTGACGCTTTGTGGACCTACCGAGAGTCGAACTCGGCCCTCTTCCATGCCATGGAAGCGTAATACCGATTTACTATAGGCCCGAACGAGGATGTGGGAATGTTTTACATTCACATCATCCGAGTGAAGGGTATATACCTCTTGGTATAGGCCCTAATCCCATCAAAACTATACAAACATCATTCTCTTAATTTAATTGAAAAAATACCACAAAAATGCTACTATATCAAGATAAATTAACTTATTCGCCCTCGTAGTTCAATGGATAGAACAAATCCGTCCTAAGGATAAAATGGGGGTCCGATTCCCTCCGAGGGCACAAATTATGTTACGTTTTACGTAAAGCAAGTGAACTGCTTCACTTGCGTCAGAATTTGTGAGTTCGGAACTTATGACAGTCAATAGACTGTCATGTGAGAACGGGGTCGCGACCGAGCCAAGCGACGGCGAGGCGAGAGTTGTGACCAAAAAGATATGAAATTACCAGAAGAAGTCCAAAATATAATCAAAAAGCTTCAAGATTCAGGATTTGAGGGGTATGCCGTGGGTGGCTGTGTCCGAGATTTATTATTGGGCAAAGAACCCAAAGATTGGGACATTACAACCAACGCCAAGCCGGAGGAAATACAAAACATATTTCCTGAACATGTTTACGAAAACACATTTGGAACCGTAGCGGTTAAAACCGGTTCAGAAAAATCTGAGCTTACTCTTGTTGAAGTTACACCGTATCGCATTGAAGGCAAATACACGGACAAACGCCATCCTGATGATGTTAAATTTGCCGACAAACTTGAAGACGATTTATCGCGTCGTGATTTTACGGTTAATGCTCTGGCGATGGATATTGATGGCAAAATCATAGATCTTTTTGATGGCAAAAAAGACTTGAAATCAAAAACAATAAGAACTGTAGGCGAGCCGGAAGAAAGATTTAATGAGGATGCTTTGAGGTTGCTACGGGCCGTAAGATTCGCAACAATTCTTGATTTTAAAATAGAAAAGAAAACATTAGAAGCGGTAACCAAAAATTCAGATTGGTTGATAGCTATATCCAAAGAAAGAATCAGAGATGAGTTTGTTAAAATAATCAATTCTGACAACGCATATGATGGAATTGTACTTCTTAATGAAACAGGGTTATTAAAACATATTGTTCCGGAACTATTAGAAGGAATCGGAGTTGGTCAAAACCTTCATCATATTTATACAGTCTGGGAACACAATCTTTTAGCTCTTAAGTATGCCGTCAGTAAAAACTACTCACTGGAGGTAAGGCTTGGTTCATTGTTTCATGACATTGGTAAACCTCAAACAAAAAGAGGGGACGGGAAACATTCAACCTTTTATGGACATGATGTGGTTGGGGCTAGAATAACCGCTGAGGTAATGGATAGATTAAAGTTCCCCAAAGAAACAGCCGAGAAAGTTATCAAACTTGTCCGTTACCATCTTTTCTATTACAACGTAGATGAGGTGACCGAATCCTCTGTAAGACGATTATTGGTGAACGTTGGTCCTGAAAACATGAGCGACCTAATAAAAATACGAGAAGCAGATAGAATTGGTTCAGGGACACCAAAAGCAGTTCCTTATAAATTAAGGCACCTGCAATATATCATTGATAAGGTTTCCCATGACCCGATTTCTGTAAAAATGTTAAAGGTCGGCGGAGAAGATGTTATAAAGGAACTTAAAACCCAACCAGGACCTAAGGTTGGATTGATTTTAAACTATCTTTTAGCTGAAGTAATAGATGATCCGTCAAAAAATACAAAAGAATATCTAGAACAAAGAATCCATGAATTAGATAAAGAGTCCCCAGAAGAATTAAAAAAATCATTAGAAAAGATAGAGAAGGCGATTGAGGAGGAGGAGAAGGAAAGAATGAAGAAGTATTACGTTTAATTTCGGGCCGTAGTGTAACGGTAACACGCACGATTCGGGTTCGTGAGACTCCGGGTTCAAATCCCGGCGGCCCGACTGGAGCAACGCGAAAGGAGGGGTGCAGCAAACAAACTACTTTGTTTGCGTCGAGAAGTGAAAAGCGGAGCGATATTTCTCGAACAGTTGGTGAGAGAAATCGCGAGCTGGGCCTGCGACCGAGCCGACGGAAGTCGGCGAGAGTTGTAGGCAAATCCCGGCGGCCCGACAAGCATCTGGTCAGTTAGGCTTTTTTCTTATTATTATTTTTATAGCTCTTTTCATGGTTTCAAAAATAACTGGAAGTTCAAGATAGTCTATAGATATGGCTAGCCATGCAACGATATGGTTCCAGTGACCCACCAAACTTGCGTAACCCAAAACCTGGATAACCATTTCGTCGGTTATCCATAAAATATGCAACCACTGAACATTCAAGAAAATAAGGAAAAACAAATCTTTCCTGTTTGGTTTAATTTTGTATGATCTTAGATACACCAAAGAAGTTGCCACTATGGCCGGAATTTCAGTATAATCAACAACCGCTATGGTAGTATTGAAAAGGTGATTAATTAAAAACGGGGCAACGTCAAAAATTCTAGGAATTACCACGTTTGTAGTCAACCACAGAAGATGAATCAGTTGAATTGAAAATAATGCCCCAGCAAAGACAACATTGAAATCATCATGGTTGTCATACCACCTTAAAAATTTGCGCACGATATTAGAAAACATTGTTTAAACATAATACCAGAAAAATATTAATTTTCAAACGGGCCCGCCCTCACACCTACTTAGCACTGAGGGCCTCCGGCCCTAAAGTGTTATTGTGCTAAGTAGGTGTGAGGGCCCGTAGTTAAGTGGCATAACGCGACATTCGCATTGTCGAGGCGGGAGTTCGATTCTCCCCGGGTCCACAATAAAAACCCCACCTAGGTGGGGTCAGAAGAACATCTTGTCTCAATTGTTAGGTGCACATTTTTTAATTCAGGAAATTCTTCCTGAAGATGAGTCTTAATTAGGTCGGGGACAGAGTCGTGCAGGGTGTGACTACTAATCAAGACGCTACCACTTAAAACCGTTAGGTCGGAGCTGATTTTGTTTATATGTAAATCTAAAACATCACTTACTCCATAAACTTTATTAATTGATGCTGTGACTTTATTAAAATCGATATCTATTGGCACAGCTTCCATTATCATGTTGAAAATTATTTTCGGAGTTTTTCTAAAACTCCAGATCAACATACCAGCAATCATAATCGCGGCTAAAATATCTACCCAGAATAAACGTTGGTCAATCAAAACAACAACGGAACCGATAATAACAGCAACAGAACCTAACGCATCGGTAACAGCACAGGCAATAGCGCTTTTTATTCCTTCTTCTCCGTGACTATGAACACTTAGGGTCTTGAAGACCGCTAGATTTACCACAAGTCCGAGTGTGCCGACCAAAAATACCGGCCACGCAAGAATCTCGGTGTGTCCAAACATTAATCGCAAATACGCTTCTCTGACAATCCAAAAAATCGCGGTCCCCACCAAAAGAGTGTTGAGAATAATAATTAATAACTCCAAACGACGGAAACCAAAACTTAGATAGCCAACAACCGAATCTCTTGGGGGAACACTCCTTAATTTATAAACCCAGTAGGTCAGAACCAGAACAAAACCATCAGTGAGCATGTGAATACTATCACCCAACATTGCCAAACTGTTTGTTAGGTAGCCGGTTATAAATTCAACCGCAAAGTAAGCAAGTGTTATGAAAATACCTTTTTTTAAATCACCCAATTTAAGATGCTCGTGATGTACGTGTTCATGTCCGTGATGTATATGTACATCTTTTTGTTCCTGAAATGTGCAACTCATACTTGTCCTTTTAAAGGTACCTAATTACTATCTTTATACGCTAAATCTAAAACTTATTCAAAATTACGAATTTTCATAAATGTGTGGTAATGTCAGATATAAACATGGAAGAAATATTCAAGAATTTAAATGACAAACAGATAGAAGCCGTGAAAGCCGTTGAGGGTCCGGTTTTAGTCATTTCAGGTCCTGGTTCAGGTAAAACTCGATGCCTAACTCACAGGGTGGCTTATTTAATTTCTCAGGGAATAAGGCCTGATAATATTTTGGCCATAACTTTTACAAACAAAGCATCAAACGAAATGAAGGAGAGGATTAATGTACTACTCAACCAAGAAAATAAACCTTCTTTCGGTCGAATGGGTCAACCGGTAATCGGCACATTTCATTCAGTCTGCTTAAGAATATTAAGGAGAGAAATTACCATCTTAGGATATAAATCAAACTTCTCAATTTTTGATACTAATGACCAGCTAAGCCTAATAAAAAAAGTAATGACTGGTTTGGAAATAGATTCCAAAAGATATAACCCTCGTTTGGTATTAAATAAAATTTCCAAACTTAAAACAGATTTAATTTTCCCAGAGAACTACAACCCAACAGAATTTTTCACAAAAATTGTTTCACGAGTCTATAATGGCTACCAAGATGAGTTAAAAAAGATGAACGGTTTAGACTTTGATGATTTAATTGTTTTAACTGTTAAAATTTTCAAACAAAATCCGGAAATATTGGAAAAATATCAAAGTTTTTGGAAATACATCCTCGTGGACGAATATCAAGATACCAGTCATGACCAGTATACATTAGTAAAACTATTATCGGCCAAGGACAAGAACATCTTCGCCATAGGTGATGACGCTCAATCAATTTATGCTTTTCGTGATGCTGACATAAGAAATATTTTAAATTTTCAAAAAGATTATCCTGATGCTCAGGTTATTTTTCTTGAACAAAACTATCGCTCAACCAAGAACATACTAGCCGCAGCTCAAAATCTTATCTCAAATAACCAAGCTCGTGTTCCTAAAGAATTATGGACCGAAAACACGAAAGGGGAGAAGATCTATGTTAAAGAAACTCTCAACGAACGAGATGAGGCTGAATTTGTGGTTGATAAAATAGATGAACTAATGGAATCGGGTTACAAGATTCAGGATTTTACAATTCTATATCGCACTCATGCCCAATCAAGAGCTATTGAGGAGGGCTTAATCACCAGAGGATTTCCGTATCAAATCGTGGGCGGTATCAGATTCTACGAAAGGAAAGAGATTAAAGACATTCTGTCTTACCTTAAATTTATGGTTAATCCAACTGATTTAATGAGTCTTGAGAGGATATACAATGTCCCAACAAGAGGGATCGGCGAAACAACTTTCAACAAAATCACTGCAATTGATGCGCCTGACCTAATTCAATCAATCGGGATACTTGCCAAAGAGAGGGGCGACACCAAGCAAGCCAGATCTTTAAATGAATTTG
The DNA here is from genome assembly GCA_964488565.1 of uncultured Candidatus Saccharibacteria bacterium. Classification (GTDB taxonomy): domain Bacteria; phylum Patescibacteriota; class Minisyncoccia; order 2-02-FULL-40-12; family GWA2-44-9; genus 2-01-FULL-41-26. The sequence goes on from CAZAUE010000002.1 coordinate 77,887, forward strand.
AAAAACTCCTAACCGATCTATCTGAAAGAAAAAATGATAAAAATTTAACTTCCGTCATAAAGTACATAATCAAAAGAATTGACTATGAAGATTATCTGAAGAGTTTAGTTGCAAAAAAAGAACTCTACGACAACGTTGAGGACAAAATGGAAAACTTAAAAGAACTTTTAACTGTTTCAAAAAAATACGACCTACTAAAAGGCGAAGAGGGGATAGAAAAGTTTCTCGAAGAAATAGCCCTGCTCCAGGAAACAGACAAAATGAAGGCTTCTGCTGACAGAATCACACTCATGACAGTTCACTCATCAAAAGGCTTGGAATTTCCTGTTGTTTTTATTGCCGGAATGGAAGAGGGTCTTTTTCCACACAGCAGAGCGACATTGGTGCCATTGGAACTGGAAGAAGAACGTCGTCTTTGTTATGTGGCTATTACAAGGGCAAAAGATCGCTTGGTCATGACTCATGCCAAATACCGAACCATTTATGGTACCACTCAAACCAACCTGCCCTCGCGATTTATTTATGAAATACCCAAAGACGTTCTTCATGTTCAACCATTATTTGAAAGCATTAGTCGTTATGATGAGGATATTATAGAATACTAGAATGGAAATAAATCCTAAAAAATCACTGGGTCAAAACTTTTTAATAAATGCTGGCGTATTAGAAAAGATTGTTGATGCAGCAGAAATAACTAAAGAGGATACGGTCTTAGAAGTTGGTCCCGGAACAGGAAATCTAACTAAACTAATATCCGAAAGAGCCGGTAGCGTTGTGGCAATTGAAAAAGATTACCGATTAATAGAAGACCTCAAACTAAAATTTCCTGCCATCAAATTGATTGAGGATGATATCCTTAAATTTAAACCGGAAGAACATGGCCTAAAAGATAACGCCTACAAAATTGTTGCCAATATTCCTTACTATTTAACTTCAAATTTACTGAGGATCATCTTTGAAAAATGGCCTAGGCCAAAATTAATAGTTTTAACTATTCAAAAAGAAGTTGCCCAAAGAATCATTGCCAAATCTCCTGACATGAACTTACTTGCTCTATCAATCCAACTTTATTCAGAGCCTAAAATAATTGGATATATCTCTAAGGGCAGTTTTCGCCCCATACCTAAAGTAGACTCGGCAATCATTAAGCTAACACCCAAAGAGGGGACAAACACGGAAGACAATGAAAAAGTTATTGAGGTTGCAAAAAAAGCTTTTGCTGGTAAAAGAAAACAACTACAAAACACTCTCTCGGAAATAAATCTTGAATCTCTTGGAATCAATCCCAAGTCTAGGCCAGAGGAACTTTCTATCTCTGATTGGCTAAAAATGGCTGAGGATAGCTTTTAGTGCTAAGATTAATAGATGAATCGTCGTCTCACTACAGTAATTGTTTTATTAGGAGTTGTGGTTCTGTTTGTTCCAAGGAGCACTCAAGCTGCCAACCCGTTCAGTATCTTTAAAATTATCGGTACAATAAATGATGCGGTCCGTTCAGCACAAATCCCTAGTGGCCCATCAGCATTGGCTCCTTTTGGAGGGAGAATAACAGAAAGCGGGACGGCATGTAAGCTGAATTACTGGACAGGATATCCCATTCCCTTTTTTCCTTTTTATGTTACTCACCCAGGACCACCCATTCCTCTTTTTGGAACAAAAATTAGTGTAAGTCGTCCAGGAATTCCGGTATCGGATGTTTTCACATTCCCAGGTATCACCAAAATTTACCCCAATCACAATGAGGACAAGGTGGGGAAATGGACACTTGGTCAGGTTTATAGGACTAATTTTATGGGACCACTCATAGACAAAATAAACTCTACCCTAAGCTCAATGCCTCCTATAGTGGTTGGGCCAGTAACCTTTTATAATTTTAGTTTAAGTTGCCCAGACGGTAAGGCAATCTTCAAGATTGGCACAAGTTAACATATCAACACTCTTATTGTTGGTTTAGTGCTATAATTAGGGCACAGAAATGGCAAATAAATTCAAACTTTTTGTCGGTTTTTTGGCATTGATAGCCCTATTTTCGGTTTACAGTTTCTTCAATTCTTTTAGCTCTCCTTCTCCGATTACAAAAACCGCAAACATGCTCCAAAATTCTACATCCTTTAAGGTTGATGCCGATACAGATAAAGATGGTTTAACCAATCGAGACGAATCCTATTGGAACACAGATTTTCAAAACCCCGATACTGATGGTGATGGATTTTTAGATGGAGAAGAAGTTTCATCCGGCCATGATCCTTTAATCCCTAGCCCAAACGACCTTTTAAATACTGGCAACACGACATACAAACTATCAAATCTCACACTCTCTGGTCTTTATGAAGGTTCTCTTGCTCCGAATAATCCAAATTACAACAAATCCATATATGACATGGCACTTGCAGTTATGGATGATGCCTCCAGCGAGTTAAGCTCTAAAATTTCTCCTGAAAAAATAAAGACCTCAAAATCCAACAAAGAAAACCAGGAAAAATACATTAGGGAGATATCTCCTCTAATCGAGCAGATGTTCTCAGCTTATGTATTTGAGTTAAATAAAATTGCAAGCGACTTCAATAATTCAGAACTATCTAACTCAGACGATCAAATAATTGAATTTTTCAAGAATCAATCTGAACAATATGATGAGTATCTCAACACAGCACTAAACATCGTCCCGCCTAAAAATTGGGAGTCTGATCATGTTGGGCTTTTAAAACTTCTTGAAGACCTAAAAAATGTTCATGCGGCAATCTTTAAAAATAATACTGACCCGATCACAGCACTTGTTGCAATGAATCGACTCAGTGGTCTTTTGGAAATAATCCCCAAAATAACACTATCTTACGCTGAAAAAGTTGAGGTTGAAAAAATAAAAACCGAATCAACTATTTTCCACAAATGAGAGTAATCTTTTTAAAAACAATTACCTGCTTACTCTTTGTTATTCTTATTTATCCCAACAACACCGCATTTGCAGCACCAACGGTTGGTTCAATTTCTGTGGGTGCCGCTAGATTTGGTGCTTGCTCCATAGGAGGAAAAATATCTCCCTACTTAAGCCAAGTATTGGATGACGGCTACAAAAATCTCAATAAAGGAATAAATAAAATTATCGCCCGAATTCCTGGATTATCTAGAATACCAGGTATCGGAGGATTGGCTGGTGGGGTTCTCGGTGGAGATTCTGTTCCGGTCAATGATGCTGGTTTAAATACTATTCAAAGCAGGCTTTTGGCAAAAGAAACTTCTGGTGACATTGCAACCAGATGCGCTTCTATGGAGGTTTTGAATTTTATGAACACAAGCATAAATGATCTAGCCAGAAATAGTGGTAGAAATGGCGGAGCGTCCTGGATTAGAAATTGGAGAAACTTTCAAACCGACTCCCAATACAGAGGAGAGGGAATATTTAGAGCGATGCTTTCAAATACAAAACTTTGCGATTACTTTAGCGGTGACCTTAAGGGGTTATTTGGAGCAACAACACCAACGGCTGCACCCAGAAATACCAGAACAGGCAATCTTGATCCCTACGCCCTTCGTGCTAATTGCACTATGCCCTCAGGTTTTAATTTAACCAATTATCAGAACGATTTTTCTGGAAATGGTGGTTGGAATGCTTTTTCGAGAATGCTTGAACCACAAAATAATTACTATGGAGCTTTGTTCGGGGCTTTAGATGAGGTGTCCAAGCAAAGATCGTTAGAGGAGTCGGCTGATTTAAACCAAGTTATAGCAAACAGGGGTTTCACTGGAAGGAGTGGTGGAAATGCAGCTGAAAGTTGCTCTTCAAGAGACCCAAGTGGTAAATGTCTTAGCTACAACGACATAAAGACACCCGGAAGTGTAATCGCAGATAGTATTGCCGCATCAATAAAAACAGAACTTGATGTGGCTGTTTCGGCAGATGAAATAAGTGAACTAATAAGCACCGCCACCGATGTTTTAATAAACAGATTAAAAGACCTTGGTAATCCTAATGAAGGTGAGTACTTATCATATACACCTCCCGAAGTGTCTGAAGAAGCACCACCCGGAGGTGGTGGTCGTTGTGCTGGAACAAGCACGGGTCCAATCTATGAGGGAGCTCTTGATGGTGCAATTAGTGCTGTTATTACTGCCAATCCGGGAGGAATAGCCGATGAACTTAACACCGCCAATAATGGTTTTGTTTTTCTAAGCTATTTAGGCCCAGAACTAGAGCGAAGAGGATTTAACGCTACCGCTACGGTCTTGAATGGAAATGACAATCCCAACCAAGGAGATTTAATTGCGCTTCAGAGACCAAACGAGCCGGAATGGGAACGATATGATGTAATTGTTAATTCCGGAGCAGGAGATGCTCCACTAAGGACAGTGGTCGGTACTGACTATGTAGGCACCATTCCTTTGAGTTGTGTTACGGGTGGTAGTGGTGGTGGTGGAACACCAACTCCTGAACCGGCATTTTAATGATAAAAATAAAACTATCAAAACTTAGTTTATTATTTGTACTAATCGCGGTGAGCGCAATGGTTTTGCTTCCAACACATCCAGTTAATGCCGCGTGTATTGCTGGATTTTTCCCCATAACAGACTGCATTCTTGTGGGAACATCCTATCTTGTTTATTTAGTATTCACGATAGTTGGTCAAGGCATCGCTGCTCTGGTTGGGGTTCTTCAGTGGGTTATAAATCTTCCTGTTTACCCAGCTGACGGCCAGAGAATCGCTGTTATTGATGAAAGTTGGAAAATAATGAGAGACTTTGCCAACATGTTTTTCATCTTAGCTCTTATTCTGATGGCGTTTGCAACTATTTTTGACGTTCTTCCTGGAGCGGCTAAATATAATGCTCGGGCTTTGTTCGGTAAATTTATTTTTACAGCACTTCTTATAAATTTCAGTCTAGTGCTCGGGGTTATGGTTATTCAAGGAACTCAAGTTCTAAATAATACATTTCTGACATCAATAGGGGACATGTCTAGTCAATTGGGGCAAGCATTAAATCCGTCACTTTTACTTCCAAATATTAGTTCCGCAACAATTTCCCAAGCAGTAGATCAGGGCTTGTTTGGATCTCTTATTTCACTAGTATTTGCTGTTGTTTTGGCTTTTACTTTTTTATTCAGTCTTTTGACAGCAGTTATCTTTTCCTTCATTAGAATTCCGATTCTCTGGGCCCTGTTAGTGATTTCACCGATTGCCTGGATTTTAAATATTTTTCCGGCAGGAGAAGGTATGTTTAAAAAATGGTGGAGTACATTCATAGGTTGGAATATGTTTCTTCCAATCTTTCTGTTTTTCCTTTATTTCGGTCTTTATTTCCTTAAGAGCCAAGGCACCACAATGCAGGCAATAGCAGGAAGCTCTGGTACTGGTACTATTCTGGGTGACACTGTCACAAGTTTCACTTTTCAAATGTTGTTCATGTATGTCATGGCAGGAATATTCTTAATTGGTGGAACAATCGTCGCCATGAAAGCATCTATGTTGTCTGGAACTGGAGTGCTGGGAATTGCGAAGTGGTCACGAGGAAAAGCGGCGCGCTGGACAGGATTAACCGGAGCAAATCAAGCTTGGCAGGAAAAGAGAAAAGAAATTGAAGGAGGAGAGGGGAGATTGGGCAGAATTTTTGGTGGTCCACCGATGGGACTTGAGTCATCCAGAAGACTGCTCGGTGTCAGAGGAGGAGATTACAAAACCCAAAAGGAATTCGTTGATAGGGCTGGAAAAGAATATGACCTTATTCAAAATCAATATGACACTGGCAAAATTAGTGTTAATGACATAGTTGCCCGAGCTAGCCAAGGAAGTGCTACTAATCCAGAGACATACGCCTACAGAAAAATGGCTGCCAAAATGGGTAAACTTACTGATCCTATTTTTGAAAAAACAGTTAACGACTTGTCGGAAAATCCTTATGCTCTGCAAGACTTTATTAAAACAGCCAAAGAGGGCAAGTTTTCCGATGTTGGTGCTGGTACAATACTTGATTTTGCCTCTCGACAAGGTGGTTTTGCGAATACCGGACCCAATGCACTTCCAGGTAGACGAGAAACATATAGACACATTCAGTCTAATGCCAAAATAATGTCTAATCCGAGATTTGGTCAAAGTGAATTCAATCAAGGTGTAGACATTTTTGGCGGACATACAACCGCTGAAGGTCAAAGCTTCTTAGAAGATGTTGGCAAAACCAGACCTGACTTGGTCATAGATTACAATATGGGAAATGAGGATGTAATGAGAAAGATAAACGATAGAAGGAGAGAAGAGGGTAAAAATCCAGTTACTCGTTCAGAAATGTTTGATGGTTATATTAAAGACGCAAAAGATATCGCCAACCTTCCCAAGACTGTGTGGACAAATCAAGACTTTCAAAAAGCTCTCGAAAGAAAACTGTCTTTCGGTAGCCCCAAGGCTCAAAGAAATTTCCGAAACCGTATCATTGATAACCTTAGGACTGCCATGAACGGCGAGGACAAGAAAAATATTTTAAACACATTGTCAGGAGCTAGAGATGATGGACAAACACCAGACAATGACAACTTTGGAGAAGACGACTTGGATTTAGATAACGATGAAACTCCACCAACAGGGGGTGGTCCTGGTCCAACAACACCGCCAACCCCAACAACTCCTCGAACTAACAATGTAAACCCTAACAACGTCGTTAATTTAAGAAACCCCACAACTCAAAACACTAGGGGGTCAGGATGGCTATCTGATGTACAACAAAACATTGAGAGGCTCGGCAAACAAGAATTTACACTTGAAGATGCGTATAGTTTTGAGGGCGAACTAAGCACACTTCATCCTGAAAATAAATTTGTAAAAGATAAAATCCGACAACAACTACAGGTTCTACGTGATAAAGGATACCTTGAATTTACTGGCCCAGGAAAATACCGAATAAAAAATAGCCCATGAGATTTCAATTACCACAATTTATTGAGACAGAGACCAAAATAATTGGTCCGTTTACTCTTCAACAATTCCTGTGGATTGCCGGCGGGGTAGCTTTCATTTTTTTGTTCTATACTTTAATCAAGGGGGTTTTATTCTTCTTTCTTGCAATTCCGGTGGCTGTAATTTTCGGAGCCCTGGCCTTTGTTAAAATAGATGGCGTTCCGCTTATTGTTTATGCATCTTATAGTATTTCTTATTTCACGAATCCCAAAAAATATGTTTTCAAAAAAGACGATGAGGGTATAAAAGATTACACTAAGCAATAGATACAAGCATGGCAACCCAATCCACCAAACAATTAGTCGAAATTTCTAACATCATAGACAATGTTGTTTTACTAAAAAACGGATCATTAAGATCTGTGATTGAGGTTACAGCAATAAACTTTGAGCTCCGCTCAGAAGGGGAGCAGATAGCCATTCTTCAGAATTTTCAACGATTTGTAAATTCAATAGATTTTCCACTTCAGATAGTAATTAACTCCAGAAAGTTAAACATAGACGAGTATGTTAAGTTTGTTGAAAAATCTTCAGGCGAACTTACCAATGAATTGTTAAAAATACAGGCCACGGAGTATTCCAAATTCATTAAGGAGCTTTCCGACCTTTCTAATATCATGTCCAAGAAATTCTATATTGTTATACCTTTCTATGTTTTTGAGGCGCCTTCAAAGGCGGGGATAACCCAAAGCTTAAAAAGTATATTCAAACCCTCTACTGTTGCAAAAGAGCTTACTCCAGAACAATTGGAAACCTACAAAAGCCAACTTCTTCAAAGAACTGAACTGATTTTTGATGGCTTGGTTGGAATGGGACTAAAAACAAGAACATTAGAAAAGGATGACTTAATGAATCTTTTCTATGGACTATATAATCCATCCACTAAAAGCGATTTTAAAAGCACTGAAGATAACACGCTAGACTTAAAATAATGGATATCGGACAAAATAAAAAATTAGACGAATTGTTTGCCCCTTCGGCTTTCAGCGTTTCACCTAACTATTTTCAGATAGGGGATAGATATGCTCGCACGATCTTTCTTGCAACTTATCCGCGCTATCTCCAAACCAGTTGGTTTTCACCGGTAATAAATCTTGACCGAGTATTTGATGTTTCGATTTTTATATTACCAAAAAATACGGCCACGGTTCTCAAGCAGTTACGAGACCAGCTGGCCAGACTCCAATCTCAAGTGATGGAGGAATCCTCAAAGGGAAAAGTTCGTGATCCAATGCTTGAGACGGCTATCCAAGACATAGAGACACTAAGAGACAAACTCCAGCAAGGAACTGATAAGTTCTTTGAACTTGGGGTCTATATTACGATTTATGAAAACAGCGTAAAAGAATTAGATGAAACTGAAAATAAAATTAAAGGTTTTTTGGAATATCAACTAGTCTATCCGAAACCGGCTATTTTCAGAATGAATGAAGGTTTTAATTCAACCCTTCCTATTAATGACGACCAGCTTAATGTTCACACCTCACTAAACACAGAGCCACTTTCTTCTTTGTTTCCGTTCGTTTCTTTTGACCTGACATCCGATTCGGGAATCCTTTATGGCATAAACACACACAATAATTCACTAGTCTTGTTCGACAGATTTGGTTTAGAAAACGCCAATGCTGTAGTTTTTGGAAAATCTGGAGGTGGTAAAAGCTATACAATCAAGTTGGAAATATTAAGAAGTCTTCTTTTTGGAACTCAGGTTTTAATTATTGATCCAGAAAACGAATACAAATATCTCTCAGACACAATTGGAGGATCGTCGATAAAAATTTCGATTAATTCAGACCAACACATCAATCCATTTGATTTACCAACACCAAAATCCGACGAGTCGCCGGCTGACGTTTTCAAATCCCACATTTTAGAGCTTACTGGTCTTTTAAGACTCATGCTCGGAGAACTAACCCCAGAAGAGTCAGCCATCTTAGATGAAGCTCTTATCCAGACATATGCCATCAAGGACATAACTCCAGAATCAGATTTCTCTCAGTCATCTCCACCATTACTTTCTGACCTTCAAAGTATTCTTGAGGGATTAACTGGGGCAGAATCAATGGCCATAAGACTACGAAAGTATACACAGGGAACTTATTCAGGGTTCTTGAATAAGCCAACCAACGTATCTCTTGATAATCAACTCATTACGTTTAGTATACGAGAAATGGAAGAGGAGTTAAGACCTATCGCCATGTACCTAATCTTGAATTTTATGTGGGTAACAATAAGAAGAACCCTCAAGAAACGCATTCTTGTTGTTGATGAGGCTTGGGTACTTATGAAATATGAAGTTGGCGCAAACTTTTTATCCAATATCGCCAAGAGAGCTCGAAAATATTATGCTGGGCTGACAACAATCACTCAAGACATACCCGATTTCCTCTCATCGCCACAAGGAAAAACTATTCTGAGTAATTCTTCAATACAAGTACTAATGAAGCAGTCGCCATCATCAATTGAGGTGGTAAAAGAAACCTTCAACCTAACTGATGCTGAAAAATATTACCTATTAGAGGCACGTGTAGGTTTTGGATTATTCTTCCTTGGGCAAAATCATATCGGCATTAGGGTTGTTGCCTCTTATGCTGAAGATCAAATAATTACTTCTGATCCACGCCAAATACTTGAGATAGAAAAGGCAAAAGAGGAGTGGGCTAAATTAAGAGGGTAATCAATAACCATGGGATACGAATCAGAAGAAAAAAAAGAGTCGTTAAATCCAGAAAATAAACAAAACAGGCTGGACCGGATCTGGGAACAACAAGAGGGGCTTGAGCCAGGTAGCGCTAATCAGTCAAAGCAGGAAAGACTGGAACGAATCTTGGAACAACAAGAACAGCTCGAATCAGACAGGGCTGTTTATCAAAACGAGCAAGAAAGAGAAAGTGCGGAAGCAAAAAATCAATCTCCACAAGCACAACCATACAAAATGGGGGCTGGGTCTTATGTCCTTATACTCTTTGCTCTTTTCGTTGATATAATTGAAATAATAACAACCTACACAGGGGTTGGTGCTATAATTTCTATCCCACTGGGTCTTCTTGTGGATGTTATAATATTTTTAGGGGTTGGCATGTCCAAAGATGCTCGAAAACAGTGGAAACGATTTGCTGTTGGGTTTGTTGGAGAAAATTTCCCCATACTTGCCTCAGTTCTTGAATTCATACCATTCCGAACACTTTCTTTAATCTGGATGTATCGAGGCATGAGTAGTCCTCAACAAGAAGATCCTGGGGTAAACTAATATGAATAGGAAATTTTTAATCTTTTTAACGGTTATTTCTTTATCTTTTACGGCTTTTTTATCCGGATATTTAGTAAGCCAAAAAGATTTTCATAGAAACCCTGATTCAATCCCTACCGGAAACATCCTTGATAAATTTAACGGTGTTAGCTCGGAATCAAATTCGCAAATAAATTCATCTAACACACCAAAACTCCTAGGCCCAAGAAATGTAATATCTCCAATCCTCTCCAAAGAAAAAGATGGTATTATTTACTACGAAAAAGGCACGGGCAAGGTTTTTGAAATCACACCAAAAAACCTAAGAGAGAAGCCTGTTTCTGATATTTTTTTAGAAAATCTAGTTAAAACAATATGGGCACCATCGAGAAAAGAGGTTGTATCTGTTTTTTACTACCCGAAAGGAAATAGTTACAAATACTTTAATTACAAAACAAAATCTTCTGTTGATCTTGGGACAGATATTGAATCTTTGGTTTTCTCTCCTGATGGAAGTCAGATAGCTTATTTCGGAACAAAAAATGATTCCCGTGGTGTTTTTATTTCCCAACCTGACGGCAGTGCCTTAAAACAAATACTCTCAAGTCGCTTGGAGGACGTGGAAGTTTATTGGCCTTCAAGTGAACTTCTCTCTTTTAAAACAACTTCGACTAATGGTTCTGAATTATATAGTCTATCCAAAGTAGGGGAGGTTAAAAAGATATTAGGCATAAAAGACGGTCTGGATATTAAATGGTCCGAAGACGGTTCGCGAATGTTGTTTTCTCAGAAAACAGAATCTGGCACTAGTTTGTTTTATAAAGATATCAACTCTGAAAAAGAGACTGGCCTGGGGATATCAACTCGAGCATCAAAATGTGATTGGGGCATGAGTGGAGAGACTGTGGTTTGTGGAGTTTCCAGAGCATCTATGTCTGGCGATGAAATATATGAAATTAATATAAATGGGGCAATAAAACTTATTTCCTCACCAACCACAAAAATAAACACCTCAGAACTCTTTCTTTCTGGATTAGATAGTCACATTATTATTTTTAATAGTTTAGACAACAGATTGTACGTAATTAATAAATAACCCCGCAATTGCGGGGTTATTTATTAATTACTAGTTAGGGTCTATGGATAAGGCTTAATAACAATTCGTCTCTGTGGCTCATCTCCAATACTCTCTGTGGCCACATCAGGATAAGAAGCTAATTCCATGTGAACTATTCGTCTCTCATAAGCCGACATTGGAATAAGAACTTCTGCCTTCTGAGTATTTCTTACTCTGGTTACTGCCTGCTTGGCTGTATCTACAACAAATGATGCTCTGGATTTTTTGTAATCGTTAATGTCTATAATTATATTTTGTCCGTCATTATTTTTTAAAAGCATAGCTCTGACTAAGTGCTCAAAAGCTTTAAGATTCTGACCATTTTTACCAATAATAAACCTAACATTGTCAGGAGTATAAACAGAGACCACCACAGCCTTTGATTCAGGACCATTTTCTTCTCGTATTTCTACCTGGCAATCAAGGTTCATAAAACCAATAATCTTTTTGATTGTTGTAACTACTTTTTCTTTGTTTTGTTCGATTATATTATCCACAATATTTAATATATACCTGCTCTAGAATTGAAAAGACTGTAGTTGTTATCCAGTATAATACCAGACCTGCGGGTAAATTCCAACCAATAATTATTATCATAACGGGGAAAAAATACAACATCTGACTATTCAAGGCTTTCATTTCTTTACTGACTCCTGCGCCTTGGTTTTGCGCTTTAGACACCCATGCTTGAGCAAACTGAGCCGCTCCAGCAATTATTGCCAAAAGAGGTATCTTGGAGGTTATGTTCATAAAACCAAAAGACATTTCGTTTATTGTTCCAGGATTAAGCACAAACGCATAAAGCATGCTTAGGTTTTCTGGTTTTAATCCAGCTATAAAAGCTTGGTACAGAGCAATCAAAATTGGTAGTTGAATTAAAAGAGGAAGGCATCCTGCAAGGGGATTAACATTATGGTCTTTATACAATTTCATAATCTCAGCCGACTGAGCGGAAGAATCACCCTTGAGTCTCTGTTTTATCTCCTGCATCTTAGGGTTTAATTGATTTAGCTCTTTTTGAGACCTAACGGTTTTAATAGACAGAGGAAAGAAGAGTACTCTTATTACAGCCGTAAGAGCAATTATGGCTAACCCAAAATCATTCCCTGGCAAAACATTGTAAAGAAAAACAACGGCGTTAAATAATGGGCGGTATAAAATTTCAGTATATAGTGTCATCATAATATTATAACTGGCAGTGATTACGCTTCGTCTATGCCTGCTTTAGACAAAGGATTACATCTTAAAACTCTACCCACGGCTTTTATTGTCCCTCTTGTGGCTCCATATTTAGAAACCGCATCAAGAGCATAATCGGAACAGGTTGGATAAAACCTACAAGAAGAATTAAATGATCCGAAAGGACTACTGGCCCAAAAAGGGGATATTGCCCCTTTATAAAACTTAATTAATTTAATTATTATTATTTTCATTTAATTTTCTTAATAACCTCCAAAAAATCATCGACCAGATCCTTCTTGTCCGCAATGATTGTTTTCTTGGTTGCAAATACAATAATGTCGTGACCTTCTAAATTTTTAATCCTACCTCTTGCTGCTTCGGAAATAATTCTCCTTATCTTATTTCTTTCAACTGCTTTCTTTGCAATTTTAGCCGATACAACAAACCCGAAACGGGGGATACCTAATTCGTTTGTTCTGTGTTTTATAAACAAAAAGCTGCCATTAACAGCTTTCCCTTTTTTAAAAACGTCCTCGAAGTCTCGTTTTTTCTTAAGCCTGTTTTTTATATTCAAAGCCATGCGATAATTGTCCGCGAACACAGTGAGTGGTTACAATTATCAGCACCCGCCTTAGGCGGGTAACTTTTTGTTTCCAATCGCTAAGCTCTTGGACAAAAAGTTAGACAGCTAAACTCTTCCTGCCTTTTCTCCTTCGCCTGGTCAAAACATTCCTTCCAGACTTAGTTTGCATCCTTCCCAGAAAGCCATGTTTTACTTTCCTTTTCTTCTTTTTTGGTCTAAATAAAGTAGATTTCATAAGTTTTAGTATACTTTTTATTTCTTGGAGGGTCAACCCCGCCGTTGAAGAGCAGAATTTATAATTATTAACCAATTAACCCTAAAATCTCCATTGATTAACTATTTTTTAAAATAAAAAATTTAATTTTATGATTACACTGCTTTTCAACGGCGGGGTCAATATTGTTTTAATATTTTCCACTTGTTATACACAATATATCAACTAATTTCTTGTCCCGCTAAATTTTTAACAAGGTATAATAAAACGTATGACCAACGAAGAACTATGGAAAGCGGTGTTAGGAGAAATGGAATTGTCTTTAACCAAGGCAAATTTTACTACTTGGTTTAGGAACACCACTATTTTATCTAAAGATAAAAACGCTGTCGTTGTAAGTGTGCCTAATGGTTTTATTAAAGAATGGCTTGAAAACAAATTTAACAAAAGAATTCTTCAGTCTATTAGAAACCAGACCCCTGAAATAAGAGAGATAAAATATCTCATCGGCCGACCCAAAATAGAGCTTGCAAAACAAGACCTATCAAAAATGAATCTCGATACTGAGATAGACGAGAAAGCCGAATCGGATCTTGATAAGGATCTAGATAAGACAACCAACCTAAACAGGAAATATACATTTGATTCTTTTGTTGTAGGTTCAAATAATGAGCTGGCTCATGCTGCTGCTTCGGCTGTAACCAAAAATCTTGGACGACTTTATAATCCACTATTCCTTTATGGTGGTGTTGGGTTAGGCAAAACCCACCTCCTTCAGTCTATTGGCAATAAGATAGCCGCGGAAAATAGGGATAAGAAAATATATTACATTCCCGCAGAAAGATTTACTGCTGAAATTGTGGAGGCAATCAGAAACAAAAACATAGAAGAGTTAAAAAATCAGTATTCAAAACTAGACCTACTCATGATTGATGATGTTCAGTTTATCGCCGGCAAAGAAAAGACTCAGGACATATTCTTTTCAACGTTCAATGAACTCTATAGCCGAAACAAGCAAATAATTCTTTCCTCGGATCGACCTCCTCAAACAATTCCCGCACTTGAAGAACGTTTACGTTCACGCTTTCAAGGTGGCATGGTCGCTGATGTTGGTCTGCCTGATTTTGAAACTAGGTTAGCTATCTTGAAATTAAAAGCTGCTGAAAGAAATTATGATCTTAATTTAGAGGTCCTCACTTATATAGCTACTCACATCCAGAAAAATGTCAGAGAGCTTGAAGGAGCCTTAAACAGGGTAGTGGCTTTTGGTCAAATCTATAATAGAGTTCCCGATATAAAAGAAGTAAAAAACATTCTAAACACCTACCTAAGCACTCCTTATAGAAAAACTTCTCCTCAGGTAATTCTTAAGTCGGTTGCCGATTTTTATAGTATTTCTTTGGCTGATTTAGTAAAAAGAAGTCGAAAGAAAGAAATTGTTAGACCTAGACAAATAGCCATGTTTTTACTTAGAGAGGAGACTAAATTATCCTTCCCTGAAATAGGTCAAAAATTAGGTGGGCGTGACCATTCAACTGTTATCCATGCTTGTGAGAAAATTAAAAACGAAGTTTCAGTAGATGAACCATTAAAACAAGAATTAATTTTGATAAAAGAACGTGTTTATAATTCGTTTGATAAGTAGTGAGGTCAGGTAATTAACATATTTAACAATCTTAGCGGAGCGGATTTTAGCCAAATCCGAGACGCGAGGATGAAGCTGTAGTTTATTCTACTGCGAGTCCGAGTAACGAAGGATTTGGTCTAAAATCAGCCCGCCCTCAGAGGGAAGCAATGAATAGACCGATTTCTTTATCACTCCTCCTTGTCATAGAACAATCTATGTCTTCGTCGTCGTTTCTTGAACTCGGTCTATTCATTAGTTTCTAATGTTGTTAAATATGTTAATTACCTGACCACAAACTTGTTGATAAATTTGGAAATAAAAAGTTATCATTTATATATCCAGATGTAATTAGTACTTTATTAACATTTAAACAAAACAAAATTTAACCAATTTAGTTAATGATTACGTGATAAAAGTAATATCATCCACAAAGTTTTCAACATTTCCACAGCCCTAATAATAGTAATAATATTTTAATCTAATAGTTATAAGAAGAGATCCACTATCCACTTTATGAAAATAACAGTTAATCAAAAAAATCTTAAGAAAGCATTAAGTCTGGTTGAGAAGGTTGTTTCTAAAAATTCATCTCTTCCGATTTTAAATAACATTCTTCTTAAAACTGAAAATGGGCGTCTTAAAATTTCAGCCACAAATCTTGAGATAGGAATTAATTATATTATTGGCGCTAAAATTGAAGAGGTAGGTCAGATAGCCGTACCCGCAAGAATTATTTCAGATTTTATAGGAAATATAATGGACGACAAAGTTTCCTTAACAACAAAGAATAATATTTTAAGCATAAATTCCGACAGGTATAAGACTCAAATTCTTGGTTTTGATGCTAAAGATTTTCCAATAATACCTAAAATAAAATCCCAACCCCTAGCTGCTATTCCGACTAAACTTCTTAAAAATTCACTTATGACAGTTTTAGATTCAGTAGCTGTATCAGAAACAAGACCAGAACTAGCAGGAGTCTATATGAATTTTAATAACGACAAGATTGTATTTGCAGCCACTGATAGTTTTAGATTAACTGAAAAAAGTGTTGATTTTAAAAATGTTCAAAAACAATTTTTCATCATTCCAAGAAACACAGTCGTAGAATTAATAAGAATAGCAGGAGAGATAGAAGGGGATTTATCGTTTAATACTAGCGATAATCAAGTATCTTTCTTTAATGATGATTTTGAAATGGTATCAAGGATTGTAGATGGAAATTATCCTGATTATAAAAAAATAATTCCTGAAAAATCTGTATCTAGGGTATTGGTAAACAAAAACGAATTAGATAAAAACATACGCATAGCAGGTTTATTCTCAACAAACATATCCGATATAAAAATTAACTGTTCTGAAGGTAAGATGGCTATTTTAGCCAAAAACTCAGACAAAGGAGAAATTGAGACTCTTGTTGAAGCATCTCTTAAGAATGAACCATTTGAAGTTTCTTTAAACTTCCACTACCTTCTTGATGGTTTAAAAATATTAGATACAGAAAAAATTATTATAGAATTTACAGGACAAGGTAGTCCTTTGGTAATAAGACCTAATGATGACAAAAAAGATGTGGTCTATCTCATTATGCCCCTAAGAAGTTAACTGAATTACTAAAAATGTTCAGATCAATAGGTGGAACTATAGACAGAAAGAAAAATAATTTAATTAAAGCTGGAGAAAAAAGCTCAGATATTAGTTTGATTTTTAATAAGTTTTTGAATAAGTATTTTGCGGATTATAAAGATTTATTCGAATGGGAAGCTTCTTATAGTCCTAAAGATGGAAAAGTTATTATCAATACTGGCAGTAAACTAATAGCTGGAGAACTCAGTTTAAAAATTAAGGAGCTCTCACAGCTCCTTAAAGAGGCAAACCTAAAAGTTACTCAAATTGTTATTGTATAGGAGGATTGTAAAAATTAGTTACAGGCCATTCCCAGTTTTTAAATTGAGGATCAGTGCTTGGATTTAATGGGATTGGACCAAGAGGATTACTTCTGTCTACATAATAAAGAACTTCATGATATTCGGGGAACGAGCTACCTTCTCTCAGATAGGTGTAATTGCCGTCTAACATCACTTTGTTGACGATTACGGGGTCTGGGTTGGTGAATCTCTCATTTGGCATTGTACTTAACGCCTTAGCCATAAATTCATGCCACATTGGACCTGATGCACTTATACCAGCTCCTTCTTTTGTCATGGATTCGTTTTTATTGTTTCCTGTCCAAACACCGGCAACAAGATTAGGAGAATAACCAACAACCCAAGCATCTCTATTTTCTTGAGTCGTTCCTGTTTTAGCAGCCACATCTCTTCCAGGGAAATATAAAGAGCTTGAATAGCCAAACACAGGAGCTCTTGCCACATTATCTGAAAGCATGTTGCTAATAAGGCGGGCTATTTGAGAATCAATAACTCTTTCTTGCTCATTAGTTTTTTCCTCTAACACTTGGCCATTAGAAGATTCAATTTTTTGAATAAAAGACCAAGGACTTCTCATTCCATCATTTGCAAAAACTCCGTAAGCAGAAACCAAATCAACTAGTTTTACTTCAGCACCTCCTAAAACAAGTGATAATCCAAAACGTGACTTGTCACCTAATGTTGTAATTCCCATATTTTCAGCAAGCGTTATTGTGTCATCTATTCCTGCCAAGTAAAGAGCTTTAACAGAAGGAACGTTTAAGGACTGCGAGAGTCCTTGTCGGAAAGTAACTGGGCCACGATATCGGCCGTCATAGTTTTGAGGATGATAACAATCTAAACCATACTGATCTTTTGTTTGAGAACTATTGGGATTACAGTTAGGATTAAATTCTGTTTTAAGGTCAAAAACAACAGTGTCATCAGGATAGCCTTTTGCCAGCGCGGCAGCGTAAGCAAAAGGCTTGAAAGAAGATCCAGGTTGGCGATTAGCTATGGCAACATTAAAATTTCCTTCATCTTCAATATTAAAATAATCTTTTGAACCGACTAAAGCTAAAAGATCACCATTTCTTGGATTTATGGCCACCAAAGAAGCATTTACAGCTTTATATTTTTCCTTATTTATTGTGGCATATTTAGAAACAGCTTCTTCGGCAATTTTTTGAAGATTTGAATCAAGAGTTGTGATTATTTTAAAACCGCCGCTTTCAACAGCATCCTCTCCGTATTTAGAGCTCATATATTCCTTGACCATGATTACGAAGTGAGGGGCTTGGATATCATCATCAACCGCTTTGAATTCTAGTTTTTGAGACAAAGCTTCCTGATACTCAGTTTCGTTTATGTAACCAAGATTTTTCATACTAGCTAGAACAGAATTTTTTACTCCCATAAGAGCATCGACGTGATTACCAAAGGGAGAATAGAATGATGGAGCTTTGGGTAGAGAAGCTAGGGTGGCGGCTTCAGCTAAGGTCAGACCATAAGCATTTTTACCAAAGAATTCTTTAGCAGCCGCCTCTATGCCATAAGCATTAGATCCATATGGAATTTGGTTTAAGTACATCCAAAAGATTTGATCTTTAGTAAACTTTCTTTCTATTTCAATTGCCAAGACAGCTTCTTTTATTTTTCTTGAAATGGTTCTCTCATCTCCAAGTAAAGCTTTTTTGACTAATTGTTGAGTAATAGTAGAACCTCCCTGAGAAACACCGAGATTAATAATGTCCTTAAAGAACGCTCTTGCAATACCCTTGAGATCTAGTCCTTTGTGGTTATAAAAATCGCTATCTTCGGAAGCTAAAGTGGCTTTCTTGATGTTCTCGGGGATTTGCTCCCAAGGAATGATGGTTCGTTTTTCTTCGCCATGAATGTCATACAGGAGTATTTCGCCGGTATTATCATATATCTTTGTAGATTCGCCGACTTTTCTAGTTGCAATTGACTCTGGATCAGGCAGTGTTCTTTGGAGGTATAAAAAGAAGGAAAGAAGCATGATTGTTCCAATTACGAATAACCACAAAAAAAGCATTGCCAATGCCTTGAAATTCTTAAATGTTCCTATTTTTCTGAACTTTCTTAGTAGATTAGTCATGTGCGCTTGTGTTTAATTGTGCCACAAAAAAGTGACATTTACAAGGATTTAAATTAGCGATAATATGAAGCATATGTTTGGAACTAAAATAAATACTGACCCTGAAAAGATTAAAGAAATTCTTGAACGAGGTGTTGATGAAGTTATCAATAAAGAACACCTTCAAGAACTTTTGCAAAGCGGAAAACAACTAAGAATAAAACTTGGCATAGATCCAACGTCTCCGAGTATTCACATTGGGCGTGCTGTAGTGCTTTGGAAGTTACGGGCGTTTCAAGATTTGGGCCATAAGGCAGTTTTAATCGTCGGAGATTTTACGGGACTGATAGGGGATACCTCAGATAAGGAGTCTGAGCGACCCATGCTCACAGAAAAACAAGTGCAAGAAAACAAAAAGACATATTTTGAACAAGCTTTTAAAGTTCTTGATAAATCAAAAACAGAAACTAGATATAACTCTAGTTGGTTAAAAAAACTAGGATTTCTTGAGATTGGAAAATTGGCCGACATGTTCGGATTGCATGAGTTTGAGGCTCGAGAAAATATTTCCAAAAGACTTAAAGAGGGAAAACGAGTTTCTCTCCGTGAGTTGCTTTACCCGCTTATGCAAGGATACGACAGCGTAGAGGTTAGAGCCGATGTGGAGCTTGGCGGCACAGATCAGAGGTTTAATTTGTTGGCAGGAAGAACTATTCAGCCGGCTTATGGGCAGAAACCACAGGACATATTGATGACGAATCTCATAGATGGAACTGATGGACGTAAAATGTCTTCTTCGTGGGGTAATGCTATTAATCTTACTGATGAGCCTAATGATATGTTTGGTAAGGTTATGTCTGTTCGTGATGATATGATTGTTAGGTATTTTGAGCATGCGACTAGGGTTCCCATGAATGAAGTAGAAGTCATTAAAAATGAGCTTGAAGCTGGAGCAAGTCCTCGCGATATTAAAAAACGATTGGCCACAGAAATTGTTTCATTGTATTACAACACTAAAACAGCACAGGAATCTTCTCTTGAATGGGAAAAAGTTTTTTCTAAGAAAGAAATGCCAAGTGAAATTCAGGAAGCACCAGGAGAGGGGATGAAGCTGGTTGATTTTATGACAGAACACGCCATGGCAACTTCATCTTCAGAAGCAAAAAGATTATTGGACCAAGGAGCGGTTAGTGTAAACGAAGAAGTTGTAAAAGAATGGGGACGTGTGCTTAGGGGTGGAGATGTTGTGAAGGTTGGCTCAAGAAAATTTCTCAAAGTAGTTTAAATAACAAAACACCCCAGAAAGGGGTGTTTTGTTATTGTTAGATTACTTCTTCAAGTTCTTCTTCCTCGTCCTCATCATCCTCTTCGTCTTCGTCTAAGTCATCTTCGTCGTCATCCTCTTCCAAATCTTCAATAGCATCGTCTTTTTTCTCTTCCACTTCATCCGCTTTTAAAACGTATAGCGGATCCATTATTTCGTTTATTGCCATGCTGGCCTTATTTATCTTGTTTCTATTGACGGGCCGCTTAAGAGCCGCCAGACCATATAAACGAGACATTTATTAAAACTTTATCCAATTTTATTACTTACTCCGCAAATTGCAATAGCCAATGCATCTGCAGCATCATCGGGCCTGATTTCTTCTTTTATTCCCAGTATTAAACGAACCATTCTTTGGACCTGATTTTTGTCGGCTCCACCATGTCCTGATACAGCTTGTTTTACCTGCATAGGAGTAAACTCAAGAACGGGTAGGTTGTGATTGGCGAGAGTTAACATTAGTACCCCACGCATTTCCCCGACAGACATAACTGTTTTTTGGTTTTTAAAAAAGAATAGTCTTTCTACAACAGCTAGCTCTGGTTTGTGTTTCTTGATTAGTTTGGAGAGTTCTTTGGCTGTGTTTTTATAATCAAATAGTTTGTCTTTGCCATTATTTTTTATAATCCCGTAATCTAAAGACTCAAAACGATTACCCTCGTTTTTAATAACACCAAAACCTATTTGTGTGGTTCCAGGATCAATTCCAATAATTATCATATTTACAATTACTCAGCTAAATTAGAGGTAACATCTTCTACTTCATCCTGATCATCTAGAGCTTCGAAAAGTTTCTCTACTTGCTCCTGAAGAGAGGAGTCATTGAGGGTCAATGGCTGATTAAACATCCAAGTAAGACTTCCCGGTTGAACCAACTTAGAATTGTTTTCTCCTAATATTTTTTTAATTTCAGCCATTGTCCTGTTTCGGTTGTCAGTGATGGCTTTTATTTTTAGAGCAACCCCTCCAGGGCCTAATGCTTCAATAGACAATTCTTCTAATTGAGCATGATCTTTATCGGCAACTTTTTTGATTGCCCTCTCTATGTTTTCGTTGGGCATGTTTACGGCTTTAGCATTTTCAATTGCTTGAACAAGAGAAGGATTAGATTTGGGATCAGGTCCTTTTTTGGCAGCCAAAGTAATCAGCCTAGAAAGCTTAGAAAATATTTGCCCTTTCTTCTTGTCAGTGATGGCTTTCTTGTGTTTTATTTGTGACCACTTGGAATGTCCTGACATATAATTACAATAAGGTTTCTTTTACGGGTCGGCCTATGTGTTTTAATCCATTTGAAGTGATAATTCGGCCTTTGGGTGTTCGAGATAAAAATCCCATTTGCATTAAGTATGGTTCGTAGACATCTTCAATCGTTCCTTCTTCTTCTGAAATGGCTGCTGCGATGGATTTAAGGCCTACGGGTCCGCCATCGAATTTTTCTGCGATAGCCAAGAGAATCTTCCTGTCGGTTTCCTCGAGGCCCTTGTGGTCAATTTCTAGAAGCTTAAGGCTCTCTTTGGCCAAGGTCTCGTTAATATAATCAACATCTTTCATTTGTGCGTAGTCGCGAACCCTCTTTAATAGACGATTGGCTACGCGAGGAGTGTATCTAGATGAGGTGGCCACTATCTGTATTGCTGGCTTATCTATTTTTACAGATAATAATTCAGCAGAGCGACTAATTATTTTTTCAATATCCTCGTCTTTGTAAAAATCTAATCTGAAACTTACTCCGAATCTTGAACGAAATGGAGCAGAGAGAAGTGAAATCTTTGTTGTTGCAGCTATCAAAGTAAATCTCGGAAGATCAATCTGAAGGGTTTTTGCTGAATTGCCTTTGCCGATAACGATATCGAGTTTGAAGTTCTCCATCGCTGGATATATGACTTCTTCCACCATCTTATTAAGTCTGTGAACCTCATCAATAAACAAAACATCTCCATCACTAAGACCTGTTAGTATTGAGCCGACATCACCAGCTTTTTCCAAAGCCGTGCCCGAAGTTATTTTGATACTTGCCCCGAGTTCTTTGGCGATAAGATAGGCGAGTGTAGTCTTTCCTAGTCCGGATGGACCATGAAGAAGTAGGTGCTCTATGGGCTCTTTGCGCTTCTTTGCCGCTCCAATGACCACTTTTAGGTTTTCTTTTATTCTGTTTTGGCCAATATATTCGTCAAAAGTTTTGGGCCTCAAAGCCTGATCAAGTAATTGATCCTCAGGGACAGGTTTTGGGGTCATAGAATTAGGCTTGACATTCATGGCAATTTGAACTAAAATATGTAGACTATACAAGGACCTTTATAATCTGTAGGCAATTGGGTCGGAGTATTTTAATACATAGATCCAATCGGGATATTATCTAGTTTGGATAGTTTGGTTTCGACTGGGCTACTCCTCGGAATTATCCTGCCCCGCGTTTTGTAAATTCGGGCATTTGCCTACAGATTATATGGGTTCTTTTCTTTTCCCGCCAATTTTGGCGGGTTTAATTTTAACCCAAAACCCTATCAATCTCTTCCACAGATGTAATTCCCTTCAGTAGTTTTAAATAGGCATCCTGCAACATGGTAACCATGCCTTCTTTTTCAGCCAACTCTTGAATGTCTGAAATCGCTGGTGATTTTAAAATTAATTTCTCCATTTCCTTGCTAATTATAAAAGCCTCGTAAACTCCTATTCTCCCTTTATATCCAAGCTCATTGCACTCCTTACATCCCTTACCCTGAGAGTAAATATTGGAGGAATCAATTTCGGACAGTTTAAAACGGTCTTTTATGGGAGCCATGATTTTTTGTATTTTTTCTAGCGTTTCTGGTTTGACCTCATCTTGTTTTTTGCAATCTGGACAGAGTTTTCGAACCAGTCGTTGGGCCATGGCCATATTGATCGCCGGAGCAATAATCTGGGGTTGAATACCTAAGTCGATAAGACGGGGGATAGTTCCAGCCGAATCATTGGTGTGAATTGTAGACAAAACCAAGTGTCCAGTCAGAGCTGCTTGTAGGGCAATATCAGCCGTTTCTTCATCTCGTATTTCACCAACAAGAATAATGTCTGGATCTTGTCTGACTATCGCTCTTAAGCCGTTAGCAAAACTATATCCCTTTTTAGTATCAACTTGAGTTTGGGAAATGCCTTGGATGTGGTATTCAATTGGATCTTCAATCGTGATTACTTTAGTGCCGGAAGAGTTTAGATAAGTAACAAAGGCATATAGACTGGTGGTCTTACCAGAACCAGTGGGTCCTGTGGTAAGAATGGCACCAGTAGCTTTGGTTAATTGTTCCCGCACTAACACCAAAAGGTCTTCACGCATTCCAAGATCTTCCAGGTTGGTTTTGATAGATCGGGGATCTAGTAAGCGCATTACAATTGTTTCTCCATATTCACTTGGGAGAACAGAAACTCTGACCTCAATGTTGGCAACTTTTTGTTTGATGGTAAATCTGCCATCTTGTGGGGAACTGTGAATGTTTAGTTTTAGTTTGGACAAAACTTTAATACGATTCAAAAGTTTCTCGTACGTGGGTTTATCTAGAATGGTGACATCGTTTAAAACTCCATCAAATCTGTATCGAAGGCGAGTGTTTTCTGATTCTGGTTCAAAATGAATATCGGACGCACCTATCTTGAGGGCCCCCGCAATCAAAGTTTCAAGCATTTCGGTTGCTGAAATTTTATTTACCTTGTCCTTTAGGTCTCCAATATTTTTTATCTCATCCTGGATTTTTTTTAATTCTTCTTCTTTTATTTCTATGGCTCCAACTTCAAAAAGTTCATGCGTTTGGGCATATTTATATCGACTCAGTATATTATCAAGAACGGAAGGGGAAGTGACAATGGGGTTGATGACAAACCCTTTATCCTTGAGGCTATCTAATGTCTTTTGTGTCGCTGAGCTTTCTGGATTGGTTATGGCTACCGTTAGTTTGTTTCCTGCTTTGTATATAATAGCTAAATTTGAAGAGCGAGCTGTGTTTTCATCAATCAACATCAAAGCATCACTATCAATAGGGGCTGACTTTAAGTCCGAAAAAGGAAGGTTAAACTTTTTAGCCAAAGACACAGAGTCTTCCTCGGTTCTTTTTGTGGCCATTTCAGAAAGTTTCTTTTCTAACTCTTCTTCTTTTGTGTTTGTTGGTTCTGTCATTTTTAATCTTATTTTACCATGCTCTTAAGTATGCCTCAATCTAACGAATCAAGGTCTTTTGTAAAGATAAATTTGTGGATAAACCAGATTAGATGTTGATATGTTCTGCTGAAATAGTTTTTTTCATCAAAGTAGATGCAACATTTGAGAAAATCTTGCTATCTCCAGTCGTTAGATAATAGGTTTTACCACCTCTAGTGTTCAGGGAATCAGAATCTTTAAGAATGCTCAAAGTTCTTTTAGCGACCGCTTTTCCAGAATCAATAATTTTAACATTTGGACCCAGTTTCGATTTAATCTTTGTTTTTAAAAAGGGATAGTGGGTACAACCAAGAACAATAGCATCAGCCCTGGCTATCTTTATTGGTTGCAAGAATTTTTGTAGAAGCAACTCTGTTTCTTTAGAATTTAGATCTCCATTTTCAACAACATTTTCAAGCCCAAAACAGCCGACATTAATAACCCTAACTCCTTGTGTGTGGTTGGAAATAAGATCTGAAAGATAACCACTTTCAGAGGTGGATGGGGTAGAGATAATTCCAACACACTTGTTCGTGGTTTTTTCGGCGGCAGTTTTGATGGCCGGTACTGTACCCACAAAAGGCACGGCGAATTTCTTTCTCAAAAAACCTATTGAATTACAGGTCGCGGTGTTGCAGGCCACTACTATCAACTTGGATTCGCTTTTTACAAGAAAATCGGAAATATTAGATGTAAGTCGGCAGAGCTGAGATTGAGATTTTTCTCCATAGGGAACATTGGCCTGATCGGCTAAAAAAATAAAGTCTTCTTTGGGGAGGAGTTTGTGGAGTTCCTTGAGTATGCTCAACCCTCCGACACCTGAATCAAACACCCCGATTGGACGTTTATCACTCATAGGATAAGTATACTACAACCCTAAATATTCGCATTTGACTTTGTTTTTAAAAACTGATATTATGTATCTATAGATTGATTACTACTGATGTCCGCCGATGGCGGTCATTTGTTTAATACAGTCCAAAAACTAAATATGGATACAAAACAATTCGTTTCGGCAATCAAACAAATTTCCGAAGAAAAAGGCATATCAGAAGCAAGCGTTCTGGAGACAATAGAAGCGGCCATCGCAGCTGCTTACAAGAGAGACTATGGCAAGAAGGGTCAAATAATTAAAGCTAAACTCGATACTGAAAGCGGGGATCTTGTCATGACCCAAACTCACTATGTCGTTGAGGGTGTTGATGAAGAGGGTTATTTAACCGGAACTTTGCCGACTAAGGTTATGGAAGAGAAGCCAGATCCTCAGGACTATGATTCCAGATCAAGAAGAGAATATAGAGAGGTAGAAACTTCTGGAGAAGACGACATAATCAAGATAAAATATAATCCCGAAAAACATCTCTTGCTAGAAGAGGCAAAAAAGAAAAGCAAAAAAGCCAAAATTGGAGACGAAATTATCGTTAAACTTGAAACGCATACCGATTTCGGACGTATTGCTGCTCAGACCGCAAAGCAGGTTATTATTCAGCGATTGAGAGAGGCAGAGAGAGAAGCCATCTTCTCTGAATTTAAAGGAAGAGAGGGAGAAATAATTAGCGGTGTTGTTCAGAGAAAAGAGGGCCAATTGGTCTTTATTGATCTTGGAAAAACCAACGGATTGTTGATTCCTGCAGAACAAATACCGACAGATAATTACAGAATGAATCAAAGGTTCCGATTTATGATTTTAAAGGTTGAAGAAACTCCTCGTGGACCAGTCGTTTTGCTTTCTCGTTCTCACCCAAAGCTTGTGTTGGGATTGTTTAAGGTTGAAGTTCCAGAAATAGATAGCGGTTCCGTAGAAGTTAAGGCCATTGCCAGAGAAGCTGGTTCTAGAACCAAGATAGCGGTCGCATCTAAGGAAGAGGGGGTAGACCCAATCGGTTCGTTGGTTGGACAAAAGGGTGTACGTGTCCAGACTGTTATAAATGAATTGTCAGGAGAAAAAATTGATATTATTTTATGGAGCGACAAAGCAAAAGATTTTATATCTAATTCGTTTTCTCCGGCCAAGGTTTTAGAGGTTGTAATCATTGATGAGGCCAGAAGACATGCCTTGGTTGAAGTTTCGGATGATCAGTTTTCTCTTGCCATCGGAAAGAAAGGGCAAAACGTTCGTTTGGCCGCCAAGCTTACAGGATGGAAAATAGATGTCCGATCTCCAAAAGGAGATTTGAGTCACAAAGAAATTGAATTGGGCGAAGAAGAAGTAATAACCGAATAAAAACTATTCAAAAACATAATGAATTCCGCACTTATCGAGCATATGCAGCATGATTGGCGTCGTTAAAAATGCGGGATATAATGAACTATTAAATAATCTTGGATTGTGCGTCTGAGCTAGCTGCATCAGAAAGCCCAATGCTCGATAAGTGCGGGATGAATCATACTCTTAAAAAAATTGATCAAAACCAGACAGAGCTAATTGTCGAGTTGATTAGAGATGACCTAAAGATGTATATCGATAGGACTGAATCTGAATTTGGAAGAGATTTGCAGATGGATGGATTTAGAAAAGGGAAAGTTCCTAAAGATTTACTAAAAAAGAATCTTGATGCAAAACAAGTTCTTGAGGCAGCACTTGATTTGGCCATGAAAGATAGTTTGGCCCAAGTTATTGATAAAGAAAAATTAGACGTTTTGAATGTTTCCAAGCTTGAAGTAAAAGAGAATACCGCAGAGAAGCTCGTTTACAAGATAATTCTCACCCTGTTTCCAGAAATAAAAATTGAAGACTTCTCTAAATTAAAAGTTGCCACACGCACTGTTCAGGTAGACCAGAAAGACGTAGACGACACCTTGGAAACACTAAAAGCATCAAGAAGTATTTTACATGACAAAGATGGTGTGGTTGAAAATGGTGATAGGGTCGAAGTTGATTTTGAGGTTAGACATGATGGGCAGATATTAGAAGGGGGAATAAGCAAAAACCATCCCTTGATAATTGGTGGTAAGAATTTCATACCCGGTTTTGAGGATAATCTTTTAGGGATGAAGAAAGACGAGGGCAAGTCATTCTCGCTGGTTGCTCCCGAGGACTATTATGTAAAAAAGATTGCTGGAAAAAAACTAGATTTTTCAGTAAAAGTTAACAATATTAAATCCGTAGAATTGCCAAAAGTTGATGATGACTTTGCCAAAGGTTTGGGAAATTTTCAGAGCCTAGATCAATTATTGAACAATTTAAAAGACGGTATAACAGAAGAGAAAAAGCTTAAAGAAAAACAGAGAGTTCGCTTAGAAATCATTAATCATCTTATTAAAAATTCTAGCATAGCAATACCGGAAATTCTTGTGAATCAACAAATAGATTCCATGATAGGCAATCTCGATAGAGACCTGCATTCAAATGGAATGGAGTTAGGATTGTATTTGGCGCAGATGGGAAAAACTCAAGATGATCTTAGAAAAGAGTGGCGCGATGAAGCAGAAAAGCAGGTAAAAACAATAATGATTTTACACAAAGTGGCTAAGGATAATAATATTTCCGCTTCACGCGAAGAGGTGGATCAAACACTAAGCACAACTGTTCAGTCTATGATGATGAAAGGAGAGGTAGATAAGACTAACTTAGACATGGATAAGCTTCGCGACAGTATTTCCAGTCGGCTTATAAATGAAAGAGTTCTCGAATATTTAGAGAAAACATGTTCCGCTTAGGAGTGTTATAAAACACAAAAGCGCCTCACGGCGCTTTTGTGTTTTATAACCATGGGTCCGATATCCCATTGCAGCCTGGTCGTCTTATGTAATATCATAAGAGTATGTTGTAGGGGGTTACTCCGGAGAGTAACCCTTTATGCCGCAGTAGATACGAAACCCTTAGTCACTGTATTTACATTATATCCCATTTTTATTAAATTGTCAATAGTAACCAAGAGCTGAAGTTTTATCTATGTATCAATCTCTAAAATACTCAAATCTCGTCCTCCGTTTAAGTTTGGCAATTGTTTTTTTCTGGTTTGGAATAGATAAGTTTTTACACCCCGATTATTGGGTTAATGCTTGGGTACCCCAATCAATAGCCTCGTTTGCTGAAAATTTTAAAATTAGACCTACGGACTTAATTTACATGTCAGGCGTTTTTGAGGTTCTTGTGGGTATTAGTCTTGCAACTGATATTTTTATAACGTTCTTTTCTTTTGCCGGTTTGATATTTTTGGGAAGCATCATGTTGTTTAGTGGGTTCAGCGAGGTTCTTGTGAGAGACGTGGGGTTAATGGGAGTATTTTTGTCTCTTATATTCTGGCCAAAACAAAGAAATTATCAGTAGAAAAAATACACAAATCGTGATAGTATCTATCGACAGCCAAATAGGCTGTTTTTCTATGAAGCATATATATTTGGACAATGCGGCCGCTACCCCAATCGAGAAGGGGGTGCAGGAGGAAGTGGATAGGGGAATGAATATTTATGGAAATCCATCCTCTTTCAATAATATTGGACGACAAGCCTCCAGGGAATTAGCTAGGGCACGTTTGATTGTTGCCCGTTTTTTGGATGCCCACCAGGAAGAGATTGTCTTTACTAGTTCCGGATCAGAAGCAAACAATATGGCAATAATTGGACTCTCTCTTGTTGCTCCAAAAAACAGAAATGAGATTATAACTACCCCCATTGAGCATCCGTCGGTTTTGGAATCTGTTAGGCTTCTAGCTTCTAGGGGGTTTAAGGTTGTTTTTGCAAAGGTGGATCAGCATGGTTTTGTCGATCTCCAGGATCTTGCTTCTAAAATTAACGACAGAACTCTTTTGGTATCAGTCATGTATGCCAATAATGAAATTGGGACAGTGGAGCCTATAAACAAGATAGGTAAGATTGTTAAGACCTTCAGAAAGAAAGAGGTCAAATTTCCCGTATTTCATGTTGATGCTTGTCAGGCCGCAGGAAGTCTAAATATGAGCGTTAATAGCCTTCAGGCCGACCTCCTGACGCTAAACGGGTCTAAGGTGGGTGGACCTAGGGGAGTGGGTGTTTTATATGTTAGAAAAGGAATTGTTTTGGCACCATTTGTGTTGGGTGGTGGACAAGAAAAAGGATTGCGGGCTGGAACAGAGAATCTCCCAGCAATAATGGGCATGGCCAAAGCGATTGAACTTATCAAAGATGATGAGTCGGACAGATTAATAAAATTGAGAGATTATTTTATTAGCAAGATAAAAGGGTTGGGTTTGGGGATAGTGCTCAATGGCCCAATTGATGATAGAAGACTTCCTAATAATATAAATATTTCTGTGCCAAAATTGGATAGCGAGAATCTTTTATTGGAGTTGGATAAATATGGCATTTCTGCTGGAAGTGGCTCGGCCTGTACATCTCACTCTGTTGAGCCATCGCATGTTTTGCGGGCGATAGGAATAGAGAAAAAATACCTAACAGGCGTCTTAAGATTTTCCACAGGAAAACAAACAACAAAAAAGGATATAGATTATGTATTGGAGGTTTTGCCTAAGGTTATTCAAGACCTAAAAAAGAGGTACGGAAGATAGTGCGCCCGGTTGGAGTCGAACCAACGACCTTCTCCTTAAGAGGGAGCAGCTCTACCAACTGAGCTACGGGCGCATTTTTTGATTATTGTGTCCCCAGAGGGAATCGAACCCCCATCAACAGCTTCGAAGGCTGTTGCTTTATCCGTTAAGCTATGGGGACAATCGCTATAATGTCCGACCAAAATATTATACCAAAAATTAGGATTTTATCAATCAAAAAGCCCCTTATGGGGCTTTTTGATTTTGAGATTAGTTTTTAGCAATAATCACAATCTCAATTGTTCTTCGTCCGAATTCTCTTGCGTCAGTAATATTATGGAACCAGAGGTCTACATTGTTTTTGTAGCGTCTGTTCATGCGGTCATTGACCGTGAATATCTGGTCACCGAACAATTTAGGAATCATGATTCTTGTACCGAACGGAATATTCCGACCGCTGGCATCAATAATGTTAGCAGCAACACCACCCCAGTAAACGTGTTCACCGTTGGCTGTGATAAATGGAGAAGAGTCCGTTTGGTCAGGTGTTGAGGTATAGGCACTGGCCTGTACCGTAAGAGTTGCAACCGGATTGATTTTAGAAGCAATCTTTGCAATCTTGGCTTTTGGGGCCGGAGCAATAACAGGTTCCTGAACATCTTCAGTAGAAGTGTTTTTGTTCATAGTGTTTTTCAAGAAACCCATGTTGTCGTCAATGTGAGAGTTGTCAGAAAAGTAACCTGCGTTGGCAGTATTTTGGGAGAGGATGAAAATTGTTAAAAGAACTACTGAAAGGGTAAGTTTTTTAATCATTGTTTTAAGCCTGAAAAAAGTGAGGTAATAATGGCCTTATAGGTATAAAAAAACGGCCTATCAAGCCATCTACTTCATGTCTCAGGTTGTACTATAAGTATAGCAAATTTGGGTCAAAAAGTCAACCCCCAGACACTACCTAAAAGGCCATAGGATTTTGAGCATTTTTAGGCCCTTTTTGGCCGAAATAATGATGAAAAACAAACCCATGACTATTAGGAACCCATCATAGTTCCAACGGGCCGGATCGGAGTCGGTTAGTTTGAGCCAGAAAGCAAATTCATCAAAAGCCAATCCTAGTCCAAAACCATGGAGAAGTGATATTAGGTATTTTGCTTTAGGGCCATTAAAAATTAGGGCAAGATAGCCAGAGATAGCCAAAACAAAGAATCCATAGACATAATGATGGACACGCCCCACAGCAAGATCTAATAGGTAAAAATTAGGGGCCAGAAGACTCAAAATTCTAGCAGTAGCAAAAGTTAAGAGAAAGGCAAAAGCAATTGGGAACACTAAATAAAAATACAGCCCAGCTTCACTGTTCTTTATTTTGTCACGGATTATATTTTTTCTGGTAATTTTAGATAAGAAGCTGAACATTCGCGGAGTGGGCCCCCATATATAGTCGCCCGCGAGGGGCCCCATTCTCTTCTCCCTGTCTTACTGCTACTCGAGAAGTGGAATGGGGACACGCGTCGGCGACTAAAGGGAACTCTGTGGAGCGGGTAGGGGGAATCGAACCCCCATCTCAACCTTGGCAAGGTCGTGTTCTACCACTGAACCATACCCGCAATATCTTGAAGTTATTTTAAGCTAAATCTAATCAAAAATCAATCACATTAGCATTTTCTGACAGAGCTCAATCCAGGTCATAAACTTTTCTTTAAACTCTCGACCTTGGACAAACACATTACAAACCCCATAAGATAGTCTTTTGGTAGATTGTCGGCCTTTGATATAGACAGACTCCTTAAACTGAGATATTGGGATGCCGGTTGCTTTGCTCCAAAAATTCTTCTGCATCTCATCTTTCAGGTCGGGATATAAGAGTAACCAGACATGAATTTTTTCTGCAGGGATACCAACGCAATCCCTCAGAAACGAATAAAAGAATCGAATCATCACGGGGTCACTATTGGTCAACTTAATTCGACTTTGTTTGGGGTTTTTTTCTCCTTCTCCCCAGTAGAGCATAATGCCTGCTAAAAAGAGGGAATTTTTCTTTAGCAGTTCAAATTCTTTTTCTGCTGATTCTCGATAATTTTTGTTTAATAGTGCCCAGCGCGCTTTGTTTGCCTTGGTTAGTGCTTCCAGTTTTTTTGGAAAAGCTAAGGACTGCTCTCTTCCAAGTCTATCTCTAATTTCCATAGACCAATCTTCATTTTTAAACCAACCACTAAGGGTACTCAAAGAAACCCCAACTTCTCGGCGAATGTCTTTATAGCTTTTGCCTAAACGGCGTAATTCAATAGCTTTTTCCTTGTGTGGATTCATTTGTGGATAAGAATCTTATTCCTAATTCGTTATATAGATAATTATATCACGCGGGTTCGGTTTTTGTGGGTAAGGATGTGGATAAGCCAAATTAACCCAGAGAAAATTTGAAAAAATGAAGACAAAATGGTACTATCTTAGAGGTAAGTATATGCCGCGGTAGCTCAGTGGTAGAGCATTTCCCTGAAGAGGAAGTGGTCGTCGGTTCAATTCCGACCCGCGGCACCACAACTAAAAACAGGACCGAATGGTCCTGTTTTTAGTTGATGTTATTCTGTCTTATCAATGATAAGTCTTTTGCCTTCCAGTAGTGCTTGTATCCTCATAACCTCTGTAAAATTAGTTGTGTAGTACACGACCTCCTCTTTGTTGCTGGTGGGGCTTAGCATTTTTATTGTTGCTGATTCTGAACCAGTTTCATCTGTACCTATTTCGGCAGATGCCTTTTTCTGAATGACTTGATCCTCAAACCACTCGTAGGTATTATTCATACCGCTTTCAATAGCACTTTTAAAACTACGGCCAGAGTAGTGTTGTGATTCGATGTGTCTGACATCGTCAGTATTTAGAGGAGTATTTAGTTTTATTTTTTCCTTCATGTTTGTGGTGGGCGGTATAGGACTCGAACCTATGACCTACTCAACGTCAATGAGTCGCTCTAGCCAACTGAGCTAACCGCCCCTTGGTGCGCGGGAGAGGATTTGAACCTCCACGCCCTTGCGGGCACCACCACCTCAAGGTGGCGAGTCTGCCAGTTTCTCCACGTTCGCATTTAATGAACCCGTGCTCGCTCATTTTTTCCCGATATTGCCTTATGCACTTTCAAGATTTTCAGTACCTTCAATCTCTTTCGTTTGAGACACGGAACCCGATTATTGTAATACATTTTCTCTATTAAAACAAGTGACTCTGCTTTTGCATATCGTAGTTGGTAGGTACTGCGGCCTCCAGGCGCGATATGACCCTTGATATTCGCGAACATATATAATCGCGATCTAAGCCAATCTATAAATATCTTACTCGCCGAGGCAAATGAAATATAAAACATATGGCTATTAGCCCAGCGCTTATCCATATAGGAGTAGATTGTTCCATCGCCATCAAAACAGCCTCGCGTAAAATCTAAAAAATATTTTGATGGCATTTGTACGGGACCAAGAGTTAATGATTTTCGAGGGGTTAATCCGATTTTTTCAAGCCATTTATAGAAAACAACGCTTCCAAATTGTATATGGGGACATAGTTTTTTTGATGAGCCGCTTATTTTATAGCCTATAATATTTGA
>CAZAUE010000002.1:111345-112624 GCA_964488565.1 uncultured Candidatus Saccharibacteria bacterium
CAATAAGTTTTTGAAAAGCTTAACCAGCTGTAGATCAGCAGAAGTAAAACTAATATGCCGGCTGTCGTTATAGAGACAACCATCTGTTGCAATAAGCCCGACCACGTATGCGAGGTTGGGTGACCAGGCCGTTGTAATTGTCTTATGGGGTTTTGGTCCGCGTTTTCCCATTCATCTAGTATAGTACGGCTACCAATTATTTAAACTGACAATAGTGAATATCTTTACTCTACTCTATGGTAGTATCGGCCTTTTAGCCCTTCGTCGACTAGCTGCCGTGCCATTACCATTGGAAAACGAAACACCGCCCCATGCGGGAGCGATGTCGTATAGAATCGAGAAATAATTATTCGGTTGGCGGGACTTCTTGAACTGGAGCAATAGCCCCTTCTGCTTTGGTCGTGATGGTCTCGGCGCGGGTTTTCTTGCGGATTTCGCGGGCGGTCTTATCGCGCAGGTAGTACATCTTAGAACGGCGAGTGCGGCCGTGTTTGACTACATCGATCTTCTCAATGGAAGGCAAGCGAAGAGGGTAAACCTTTTCGACGCCATAAACACCGGTCACACGACGGACAGTAATCGAAGCGCCCGGCTCGTCGCCATGCTTTTTAGCGATAATAATGCCCTCAAAGATGCTGGCTTTGCCTTTTTCGCCCTCTTTGAGCTTTTGGTGGACGCGAATGGTCCAGCCGACCTTCAGGTCCCCCCATCGGTTAGCCGGATTATTGGAATTGGCGAATGCGTGAATGATATTCATGTAACAGGAATGGATTCTAGCATATCCAAGGTTTTTTGCAAGTCCTCGGGTAGGTCGGTCTCCAGGGCCAGGGCCGAGCCGGTCGGGGTGGTAAAAGATAGCTTTTGGGCGTGCAGGAACATGGGCCGATGGTCACCCTTTTTGCCATAAAGCTTATCTCCCACCAGGGGGTGGCCCAGATGCTTCATGTGGACACGTATCTGATGGGTGCGGCCGGTATGGGGCATGACCCGGACCAGGGTATAGTCGCCATAGTTTTTGACCACCTCATAATCGGTTATGGCGTCCCGTTCAACCAGCTCGCGCGGGCCTTTGAGTTGGGTGGTCTGTTTAGTGCCCAGTTTGCCCAGGGTGGCGGCGATGGTCCCGCGGCGCTCTTTAGGCTGGCCATAGACCAAGGCCAGATATTCCTTTTTAATAAGGCGGTTTTGGAACTGGGCTTTGAGGTATTCGAACGTCGGTTGGTCTTTGGCGATGAGCATGATGCCGGAAGTCTCCTTGTCCAGGCGATGGACGATGCCG
>CAZAUE010000003.1:0-57038 GCA_964488565.1 uncultured Candidatus Saccharibacteria bacterium
GCCTAAGGCGGGTAACTTTTTGTTACCAATCGCTTCACTCTTGGACAAAAATTTAGGCAAAGAATACTCTGGCAACAGAAACACCGAGAAACAAAATAGCAAAAACTATCGTGGCCCAAAAAATTACTTTCTCTGCACCTCTCTTGGTGCTGTATTCCAAAGAGCCACCCCCGAAAGAAGAGGAAAGACCCGTTCCGCGCTGTTGAAGCAAAATAGCTGCGATGAGTAGTAATGATAATCCTATCTGAGCATATGTTAATATTTGTGTTGTATTCATATTGTATTATTTAATTGCCTTTGTGCCAGCTGACACAAAAAGATTTACTATGGAAATTATGACGACAGCATATAAAAGCGCTGTTACGTCTCTGATTGCCATGAAGTCAAAGATATAATCAACTGTCCATAAAATCAACCCATTTATGACCAGAGTGAAAAGTCCGAGAGTAAGAATTATTAACGGCATAGATATTGCTTTCAGGACTGGTCTGACCACAAGGTTCAGTAGTCCCAGAAACGCTCCGGCCATTAAATACTCTTTCCAGCCCCCACTTATTACAAAACCAGGAACGAAGTAATAAGCTACATAAAGAGCCAAGGAATTGCCTAATATTCTGATTATAAAGCTAATCATACTGTAATTAATACGATAGCACCAAAAGAATTAAAATTCAACCATTCACGCAACCTCCGCCAGTTGTTTGGATAAAAACGCGATGCTCTTGCTTAAGAACCAAAAGTGTTGTATGATTTTAACATCTCAAAGCTTAAGAGAAAAAAGAGGTACTGTGACAACAAGAAGAGCACCTGAGTCGTATCTCAATCACAGGCGACCGCCGCTTTTGGAGGCGATAGTTGCAGAAGGCGACATGTCGATAGGCGAAGCTGTGGAGTCACTTAAAAAGAAAGGGTACTATACTCCCCATCCAAGACCATGGCAGTTGGGTTATAAAGATCGTGGACTTGGCAGAGGAGATTATGCAGTCCTTGACCGTTTCGGAGACCTTGTGGCCGAGTTCGAAAGCAAGGCAGATGCCGAGCTCGTCATCTCTGTGGTTAATGCACAAAAATGACGGTATATTTTTAGAGAAATTGAGGGGTGCCACAACACCCCTTTTTTGTTTGAGATTAAAATTTATAATACCCAGCCCCATCGCTTTTATGTCACTTTGACGAGGCGAGGAAACAGATGAGGTTGGTTGATTATTGATTTCCAAAATAATAGGTCGAGCGCCCCGCCTATCGTAATGATGGACGGGGAGGCAAGCGAGGGTTACCTGTTATTTTGGTTTAAATCAATTCAATCATACCGAATCTGTTTCCGAGATGAGGAACCGGTGACAGAAAAGTGATGGGGCGAGAGCGCCTATCTAAAAGGTTTTCTGTGCAGTTTTCTGTAATACTCAATTGCAAATCTGTGGGCTTCCGAGTCAATCGTTAAGAGGAGGTTTTTGTCTGCTGGCGATAGCTTTGTTAGTGGAAGCGGGGTTTTTCGGCCAGGAATTATTAATTGGTGCCCCATGTGACGTTCATTTTTAGACATACCTATAACTTGGATTTTTATGGACATTTTTTTAAGAACCTTAACCGCTGTGCTTACTTGGCCTTTTCCACCATCAATAAGTATCAAGTCGGGGAATGGCCATTCACTATGCCTGAAACGACGTTCAAGTATCTCTTTTAACATGGCAGTGTCATCTGGGGTATTTTTTGTTTGAATTTTGAATTTACGATAAAAATTTTTATTTGGCTGACCATCAACAAATGTCACCATTGAACCGGTTGCATGTAGGCCTTGGATGTTTGAAACGTCATAACCCTCAATCTTAATTATGGGTTTTGACATTTTTAACAAAGACCCAAGTCCTGAACGATGAGCTTTTAAAATATCAGAATTTTTTATTATTTTGGCATTTCTAAATATTCTCTCAAGCTTGGTGATTTTGTCGCGTAGTTCTATGGCTTTTTCAAAGTTATCTTTTTTGGCAAAGTCGTCCGCCTCTTTTCGGAGTTCCTTAACGAAGGAATTTTTTTTACCGCTTAATATTTTCTCAATGGACTTAATGTTGTTTAAATAGTTTTTTCGGTCTTTACCTGAGGGGCTAGATTTTAAGCAACAAAAACCGAGACATTTTCCGATGTGATAGTTTAAACAGTAGTTGTGATGAGATTGTGTGCAAGTGCAATAGGGGAAAACCGATCGCAGGAAACGCAATGTTGTTTTTAAAGCACTCCCATCAGTAAATGGTCCAATATACTTATCGCCATTCAACTGATGGGTTAAATAAATGCGGGGCATTTCATTTTTAGTAAACCCTACAAAAAAATATTGTTTGTCATCTCGCATTACAATGTTGAATTGGGGACGAAATTTTTTTATTAATTGTGACTCTAGTATCAAGGCCTCAATATCAGACTCTGTTTCTATGAATTTTAAAATGTTGGCAGAATCAATCATTTTTTTAATCCGAGGATCATCAGTTCTCAAATACGAATTCAAACGATTCTTTAGATTAGAAGCTTTGCCTACATAGATAGGTTTGTGTCTGCTGTCCTTAAAAATATATATTCCCGAATCAGGGGGTAATTTTCTTATTTGCTCTTTGAGTGTGGAATTTAACATTAGTCAATATTATACCACGAATTAACTTGATTGACGATAGTGTATTTATAACGTAAACTCATGGCACTTAAGAACTTTAAAAAATGAGATAAAGATGAACAGAACCGAACAGTTGATAGCTGAAACAGATAGATATCTTGCTCACAACTACCATCCATTACCGGTCGTCTTTACAAAGGCGAAGGGTGTTTGGTATTGGGACGTTGAGGGAAAAAAGATTATGGACATGCTTGCTGGTTATTCGGCTGGTAACCATGGCCACTGTCATCCTCGTATTGTTAAGGCGTTAAAGGATCAATGCCAAAGACTGGTAGTTGCTCCTCGTTCAGCTTACTCAGATAAGCTTGCAGAATTTGGGCGGGTTATTACTGAGTTTTGCGGAATGGATAAAATCCTACCTTCTAACGGTGGGGTTGATGCTGTTGAAACGGCAATAAAATTAAGCCGTAAGTGGGGATATACTTACAAAGGCATTGAAGAGAAGAGTGCCGATTCTGAAATCATTGTTTGTTCCGGTAACTTTCATGGCCGAACCACAACTGTTGTGGGCTTTTCCACTGAGAGTCAGTATCGAAAAGGATTTGGGCCTTTTGCTCCCGGATTCAACGTAATTGAATTTGGAAATTCAGATGCTTTGGAAAAAGCGATTACCAGAGATACCGTAGCGTTCTTGGTTGAGCCCATTCAGGGTGAGGGTGGAATAAATATTCCCCCAAGCTCCTATTTTAGAGAAGTTGAACTGATTTGCAGAGAGAAAAATATCCTTTTGATTTTGGATGAAATCCAGACTGGATTCGGAAGAACTGGTTATGATTTTGCTTTTCAGCATGAAAATATCCGACCCGACATTCTGATAATTGGAAAATCTCTTGGTGGTGGTATGGCCGTTTCTGGGGTTTTAGCAAGTAATGAAATAATGAGTGTCATGACTCCTGGTGATCATGGAAGCACCTTTGGTGGAAATCCTTTGGCCTGTGCTGTTGCTATTGAGGCAATCAATGTTTTGAAGGATGAGGAACTTTCAAATAGATCAGCTTTGATGGGAGATTATTTTAAGTGGAGACTAAAAGCAATAAAGAGCCCGCTTATAAAAGAGGTCAGGGGAAGAGGGTTAATGATAGGTGTTGAGCTTACTCCTCAAGCTGGAGGGGCAAGACGGTTTTGTGAAGCTTTGCTGAATGAAGGAATTTTCTGCAAAGAAACTCGCGACAACATTATTCGGTTTACTCCGCCACTTATCATAACGCAATCGCAGATAGATTGGGCGATGAAAAGAATAGAAAAAGTTTTTCAAAATGAGGTGAGGAAATGAGCAAAGTATTATTTGGTGGAATTTTATTTATTTTAGCATTAACTCTTGTTGCGTGTAATCCGCCACCCGTTGAGAATGTTTACCGTAAGGAGATGCGTTTTCCCTCAACCCTTAATGTTCCAGTAGCATTTCTAGCGGTTGAATGGGGCGGTAAGCTTCGAGGTTCGGGTTCC
Organism: uncultured Candidatus Saccharibacteria bacterium; assembly: GCA_964488565.1. Lineage (GTDB taxonomy): Bacteria > Patescibacteriota > Minisyncoccia > 2-02-FULL-40-12 > GWA2-44-9 > 2-01-FULL-41-26. The sequence goes on from CAZAUE010000003.1 coordinate 4,109, forward strand.
GCGTGGCTCATTGATGGCGGTAATGGGGTTTTGTTTACCGCAAAACATGTCACTGATGCTCTCATGAATAATCAGATTGAGTTGGGTGCTAATGAGTGTAAATTGTTTTTGGGAAACGGTAGGGTCTTTACCTGCATTACTGTTAGGGTTCCGCCATTGCGGGATGCTGTAGTGTTGAGGTTGCTTGAAAAATTCAACCTCGAAGAGATGCCTAAGCCATATAAGATTTCAGAAAAGAAACTTAAGGTTGGGGACAAGATTTATGTTCAAGGATTTCATTCTCACCCACTTGATGTGACTATTTCGAACAAGGAAGACGGGTTTGAAGATTTGACCGTCCCAATTTTGGAAAATTTTTACGAAATAAGGGAGGCTGATCCTTTAAGACAAAGAGAGGTCGTATTTGATAGCTTGGAGGCGGTGGTGGTTGATGTTGATGCCCGCGTTAATATTGGTAGCGATGAACCAAATTCTTACGATGCAATTAGATACAAAACCAATGATTATATTAAGGTTATTACCACCAGAAATCATAAATTCTCCTTCGGAGGATTAAGTGGTGGTGTAGCGGTGAAGATTAATGATCAGGGAGTTCCTGAGGCTGTGGGGATTGTGACAGCCGAAAGATCCGAAAGATGGGGATATGATAAAAAGGGTAACCTTGAGGGTGTTAAAGCCCCCGTAATTATTTCGGACACCATCTTCATAACGCCAATCAGTTCTGTAAAAGAGCTTTATGAGTATGCAAGGCAAATTAGATAGTTTTATCCCACACATAGAATCCTATGTGTGGGATTTTTGTTTGATTGACCTTCTTTGTTATTTTCAGTATTATCTTGGGCAAGTACGTTAAAAATTGAGAGACAGAAATGGCACTCACAGACCCGAATGAAGCGAGAAAATTAATCAGAGCTTTAAAGGCTCAACCAGAGAAGTTTTTATTCGGACTCAACAGGGCAGTTTACAATGCTGTACTGGCACTTGTTACGCCAATCGCGAAGGATGGGCCAATGGGCAAAGAATGGGCTCAAGCTCACACACTGGTCTCAGACGTTCCTGGTACCGGTAAAACGGCGATGTTTAATTATTTGGCTTCAGCGATGAAAGCTAAGCTTGGAAGGGTCGATGGTAGACCTGATTTGATGCCGAGTGATTTTACGGGCAGAGAAGAGAAGGATAAATTTTCTGGCGTCAGAACCCTTTTGAAGGGCCCTCTCTTCAGCAACATCTTTTTTGCCGATGAAGTTAACAGAACTCCTCCCAAGAGTCAGGCTCCAATGCTTGGCGCCATGGAAGGTGGTCATGTTTATATTAATATAACGAATGAAAAGGATGGGGTAATTGAGTCAAAATCGTTTCCTCTTTTTCCGGTTCCGGATGATCCGACCAGAATGTTTTTCATCACTTTCGCAACAATGAACCCAATTGAGTTTGAAGGAACCTATCCTTTGTCAGAAGCTCAGCTGGAGAGATTTACCTATCGTTTTGTGATGGGTGCTCCATCAAGAGAAGAAGAAAAGATGATTAGGTTTGAAAACGTTGTTGGAAAAAAAGTTGAGATCGTGATGGGTTTGGGCGATCTTCTTGATATTCAAGAAATGGCAAAGAAAATCAGATTAACAGATGAAGCGAACGATCTTATTATGCGCTATCTGCAGAATTCAAGAACCCATGCTCAGGATGAGCGAGAATTTGGCAAAACTCAAAAACGTGACGCCTCAAAAGATCTCGTGACCTTTGTTAATCAGTATGTTACTTCAGGTTGTTCACGAAGAAGAAATTATCACATGCAAGGTGCAGTGTTGGGCCATCGGCTGATGCGTTTGTTGTTGTCCGATGATAAACCAATTGAAAACCTTGATAATGTTAAAGCTACTGTTGATGATGTGAAAGCTATTGCTCCGCTTACAATGGAGCATGTGATTCTTCTTGAACCCAGATCTCTCGGAGATGATGTCACTACCAAGAAAGTGGTGAGAAGGATTATTGAAGAAACACCAATGCCATCATGAAGGACCTAAGTTTCAACGACGTCCTTGCGGCGCTGACTCATATTAAGAGCGGTATCCCACTAGAAAGATTAACAAGCAGAATTCGTCTGGGTGAACACAGGAGTTTATTTTTTGGTCCGAGTCATAATTTGTATGACATCAAAGAATTTGATCCAGAATGTGATCCACCAAATATGATTGTTGAAGTTCCGGGTGGCGATGAAGATGTTGTTTATGCTAGAAGATGTATTGAAACCCACGAGGTTAAAATAAATTTCCTTATAGATTTAAGCCCTTCTGTTTATGCGGGCGTGGATCTGAATAAGAGAAAATTACTTCTTGAGGCACTAGGCTTTATCGGAGTTACCGGTGTTCGTTATGGTGATCCAGTTGGATTCACTGGTTTTACAGATAAGATAGTTTTAAATTCAACGCCAAGGTGTGGTGCTAATAATTTTTATTATCTTGTTAGGATTGTTTACGATTATTTAAGAGACAACGATCCAACCAAAAAGAAAATCAAGAAAGATAAAACCGATTTTTTTGCAGCATTGGATTTTGTGAGAAGGTCGTTTGATAAGTCGTGTTTTATTCCCGTGATATCTGATTTTGTGGGCTTTGAGAAGGTTGTTGATTCGCCCCTCTTGCGCATGGTTGCATCAAAGCATGAGTTGATATTTATATTTTTGGACGACCCGCTAGAGTTGTTGGGAGCTCAAGGTTTTGGGCAAATAAGAACAGAAGACATAGAAAGTGGAGACCAAATTGTTGTCTCAAGAAGAAGATTGTCTCAAATTGAAAAAGAAATTAGAGCTGAACGGAGAGAATTAAGAACAAAATTAAGGAGAATGGGTATCGATTCTGTTGTTTTGGAATATGGTAAACAGGGAAGACATTTTAATAGATTAACTAGGTTTTTCCTGAGAAGACACAAGAGACTAAGTTTTAGAAGATAGAATTAGTCACCGCCCTTTACTGGGCGGTTTTTTTGTTATACTATCTTCGCAAAGAACCTTAACATTTTAGAGGATGCGATGAGATACAAACTGCTCATCTGCGCTTTTCTATTGTTAATTGCTACACCAGCATTAAGTCAAGAATTTTCTCCGATTGTTATTGAAACTGGCAAGCCAAATCCGAGTGTCGTTAAAAGTGGGGAACCTTTCAAGGTTACCTATAGGGCTAAGTTTTTTGACACCGTTCTTATTTATGAAGAGCGGATGAGTCCTGATAATTTGGCTCTTGAAAAAGTTGAAGCCATTGACCTTGAGGTTTCTAAGGTAAGAGTAAACAACGACTCCCTCGGATTCGTAAATGTTTGGGATTTTACTTACACCTTCAGAATTATTCAACCAGAGAAACAGGGATATAAGATTCCGCCGTTTAACTTTATTTGGGCTGAGAAAAAAGCAGGAGTTACTGAAGTTCAAACCAAAGAAAATGAAAAACCAAGAGAGATTTTAACTGAAGAGGTTGGTGTTAATTATGTTTCTTCGATTGTGAAACCGCCACCCCTTGATATTAGGGATGATATTGATTTCACTCTCCCACTGGTAGGTGGTACTGTTTTGCGCCGATGGGCCTATGCTGTAATGGGAGTTTCGTTCTTGATTTCTCTGTTTACTATTTTCAGGTTTTCTAGACGTTTAAAGCTCAAGAAAACTCAGGATCTCAGCAGGAAAGATATTTCCACAGAAGTTCCAGGCGATGACTTCATTGTTGGCACAGAACTAATTCTTTCACCAAAGAAAGCCAGAAAGAGATTCTTGGGAGAATTGAAAAAGTTGTATTTATACGATGAGGAATCGTTTGGATTAACAAAAGAAAGAAGACTTCGCCAGCTTAGTAGAGATTTACTGTTAGCAGAATTACAGGGAACGATACGAGATTCAATGTCTGAAAATGAGATTTGTGCCAAATTGTGCGAGCTTGATGAGAAACAAAAAAAACTGATTGGCTTAAAGTATTCAACCATGCTCGGTGTGGCAAGAAGATTGAAAAAATATCAGGAATGTATTGATTCGGGAACATATTTCCTGAGTGTTAATGATGAGATTGTCGAATTGCACAAGATGGTTTCTGGTCTTAAGTTCTATAAACAAGTCTTATCTTTCATTAGTCACTTAACCAAGAGGGGGAATTAAGATGTCCTCAAGTTTATTCTATGTTTGGGAATTAATCAGAGCGGGCCTAAAAAGTTTCCGAGATACGAATTTTGATCTTGTCGGATTTGATTCACGGGGCCTTGCTTTTGGAGCGGGCCTTTTTATTATTCTAATTCTGTTGTTTAAGCTTTTGTGGGGTCGTAATAAGTTTAGTCATGTCAGTTCTGGGCACCGCATTTCTAGGAAATATCAGCAAGGAAAACTTGTTAAGATTATCTTTTTAACTCCCAAGATTCTTCTTGGTGTGGCCACTGTCTTTTTACTGATTGGTTTGGCTAATCCTTATTTACCCAAAACCACCGAAGAAAAGGTGGTTCAGTCACGGGAAAGAATTGATTTGATTGACACATCATCTTCAAAGGGCTGGGAATTTGAACGCACTGGAAAATCTGCCGGACAACTTGGTCGTGAAGCATTTCTAAGATTCTTAAAAATGCGTCGAGGCCAAAACGACAGAACTTCGCTTTGGACTTTTTCCGACAACCCATATATAAGAGAAGATTTTATCATTGATGATGATATCTACATGATGCAAGCTGAGGATGCTCCCTATATAACTGTTAGTGAAGGACATCCAGCTCTTCCTGAAAACGATAAGGATGATCAAAATTTAGATATAATTACCCCGAGAGATAAAATCCAGTTTATCAATGGAGAAGCTGGCACAGATTTGAACAATGCTCTTGATGCCGTGATTAAGTATTTTGACAGAGAGGGGAATAAAAAAATTAAGAACAAGGCTTTGCTAATAGAAACTGATGCGGCCGTTGAAGATGATGCGGAGCCGTATTTGAGGGAGCTTAAAAAAAGAAACATAAAAGTATATCTTCTACACATTAAGCCAAACATAGAAGGCGAGAGTCAGTATGCCAACTTGAAAGGCCTTGAACATGCCGCACTGTTAAAGAAGAAGGTCTTGCAATATGGTGGTAATGTTTATGACATTCAAGACAAGAAAAGTATTGAAAATGCTTATAGAGAGATTGATAAACTAGAAAAGGCGCCCATCCTGACAGTTAGACATCTTTTTAGAGTTTTTATCTATCAAAGACCACTCTTTGTTGCGATTGCGCTGATGCTTTTGGCAATAGCAATGGGTTTGTTGATGGAAATAGTTAATGAGAATCCATAATCCCCGCTAAAGTGCGGGGATTTTTACCCCCACACTCATTCATGAGTGTGGGGGTTTATTTTTGACAGTGCTGGAACTTAGTTTTATAGTAATCCCAAGAACTTTTAAAATTGCATAATAAGAAGGGAATATGAGAAAAAGAACCGCTGTCGGTGGTTGGGTTGTGCTTTTTGTGAAGCTGGCATTAGTTGTTTCTGTGGCAACAGTTTTAAGCTTTACACTTATTACTCTCGCCAACCTTAGCGATAATGTAAAAAGATTTTCTTTCTACGTTAAAATAAATGATGCTGAAATGGCCAAAAAAGAACTTATTGGTCTCCATTATTTTTATGACCTAAGCCGTAAGTGGAAAGTTCAGTGGCTGGCGGACAAATATTTATTTGGCGACGCACTATTTTATGAGGTTTCCGATTCGTACCTCATAAGAGATTGGGAGAAAGTTCGGAACGATCTAAAAGAAAAATTAGATGATCCGAAATCTTATCCTTATGGAAATGCAAAATTTAGACAAGCTCAAGCCCTCTATAATAATGGTTATGAAAAAGAAGCACTGGAGCTTGTGTTAACCGAGGTGGCTGCTGATTATGAAAAAGCTCTCAGAAATTGCTTGGGTTCGATGGCGCCATACGACAAATGCTTTGATCGTGTTTGGAATTATGATTTGGCAACCAACAAGAAAAATGCCGAAGAGGCCTTGAAGAATCCTTCGCCTGTGGTGCCATTTATTCTTGGGCCGCCAAAAAAAGATGGAGAGCCAATATTGCCTCCGCCCAAAGTGCCAGGTGGTGGGGGTAAAGAAAGTGAAGAAAAGCCAGGTGGTGGGGGAGCCAAAAAAAGACCATGAGTCTTCATTTCCTTGAGCCAGATTTTTTATATCTTCTGATCCCTTTAGCTACTTTATTTATCTTTTGGATCGGTGTTACAGCGATTAAGATTTCGAAAAGACCCAATCGCACTTATGGTTCAAAATATCCGCTTATCGGAAAAATAAAATTATGGGGATTGTTTGTCATACCAGCTGGAGTTTTGATGGTTTTGGCCTTAGCCAAGCCGAGTTTCGATCAGAGCTCTTTCAGGGCATCACAGGGTGATGTAGAAGTAATTCTGGTTGTTGATCGGTCAATATCCATGCGGGCTGATGATATAAAACCGTCTCGTTTGGAGATAGCCAAACGGGAAGCTGTTAATGTGGAATCTCTTTTGAGAGAAGATGACAAGGCGGCTTTATTTATCTTCGGAAAAGAATCTCACAGAAAAATTTATCTTTCTGGAAGGTTTGAAACTACGTTTGATAGACTGGCCAGAATCTCATTCCCCGAGAGTTTAGCGGGGGACGGTCTTATTTGGGATTCTGATTTTGCCACCATGTTGGAAAACATTTATCAATCCATGGATAGACAAGACGCAAACAGTGAAGGATATTCGGGGAAAAATTATGTCCCCAAAAAAAGATCAAATAGAATTGTTATAATTTTCAGTGATGGGGAAGATCAGTTAAAGAAAGAAAAACCAGTTTCGCCGGAAGAAATTCAGAGTCATAAGAATTATCTTAAAAGACTCAACGGAGCTTTAGCGGAATTTAAAAAGAGGGGCCTTAAGATTTATCCCGTAGGAATTGGTACTCAAAAAGGTGTTGGGTGGACATCTTTGCTGAGGGATTACGACGCTGGTAAATATGTTCAGGGTGAAGGTTCTATGTATTATGACGCGGGTGATTATAGCGAGGATTTATTGAAAGAATGGAAAGATAAAATTACCCGTCTTGATAAAGAAAACCTTATGTTTCTATCCAGACAATCTGGAACTGAGCAAGGAAATAAAATCTGGTCAGTTGAAAATAGCGCAACGACAGTTAAGGATTATCTTCAGTTTGCCATTGATTCAAACAGAAGAACGTTGCTTGAATTTAGTCAGGGTGAGGGCGATCAGGATTTGTGGCAGTACTTTCTCCTTTCTGCTGTCGGTATTTTAGGACTTGGAATTTTGTTCTATCCTGTTTCGGGATATTTCAAAAAAAATAAAACTTAGGTATGGCCCCGTTGTTGCGGGGCTTTTAATTTGCCTAGATTTTTGTATTGTAGGGTTATGTATAGTTTGCGAAACTCAATTCTGGCAACCTTGGTCTATCACGATATTTTAGATTTCCCCCTAACTTTGCTTGAGGTTAATAAGTATTTGATAAACCCTGGGCGATTATCCAAAGATCCTGTTTTGGGAACAATTTCTTTGAATCAAGTTGCAGAAAGCCTTGAAAGTTTAGTTGCTGCCGATCTTGTTGGCTCAAAGAATGGTTTTTATTTTTTACCACAAAGAGACGCTCTTTATGAGTTAAGAATAAGGAGAGAAAAAATAGCTGCTCAAAAATGGAAGAAATTTTTGAGAATTGCAAAATGGTTTCAGGCGGTGCCTTATTTGAGGGGGGTTTTAGCTTCAGGTTCTCTGTCTATTAATAATACTGAACACGAAAGTGATTTCGATGTTTTACTGGTGGTAAGGTCTGGTAGACTTTATTCGTGTAGAATATTTTTGTCTCTGGTGGCTTCGGCTTTTAGAGCAAGAAGAACGAGGTACGAAAGAAGCGCGCCAGATAAATTTTGTTTTAATCATTACATAACTGACGGAAACATGAACATCAAGCATGAGAGTTTGTTTAATGCTCAAGCTTATGTCAATCTCAAGCCAGTTTTAGTTGCCGATGGAATTTTTAGTCGTTTTTATACTGAAAATATTTGGCTAAATAAATATGTCTATAATTTTAAACCAGCCGAGGAGTTTGTTTTAAGAAAAGTTTTTTATAATCCCTTGTTGTCTTTTGTTGGTAGTGTGGGGGAATTTGTTCTAGATTCTTCGTTGGGAGATAAATTTGAGAATTGGGCCAAGAAATATCAGCAGAAAAGAATAAAAAACAATCCGACGACTTATGAGTCTGGTGGCAGGGTTGTTTTTAGTGACAATGAACTCGAGTTTCATCCCCGTTCTTTTGAGGCGTTTGCTATTGATAAATACAATAAAAAATTAAAACAACTTGGCACCATTACTTATGCCGAAGAAAGGGATTCAGGGCTTAATCTCTAATCGCTCTCACCCCTCGCCAAACATCCTCTCGCTACGCTCGCTCACCCAGCGTGTTCGCTCACTGCTATTGCTCATAAGCTCTCCGCCTAAACGGCGGAACCATGCCCGCTTATTTCGCAAAAGCCGCTCGAGAATGCATTGGCTCGGGTTGTTAGCATTTTCTCCGTCATTTTCGAAACCATTGTGGAGGGATAGATACAAACAAAGCTTTACCTTAAACCGACAGGAAAGCTGGAACTGACCCTGTGTTTTCTTTAAAAAACACAGAAGGGAATTCCGGAAGGCTTCCGGAGGTTTTAAAGCTATTGTTTGTCTAGACCGGAACACGGGTTGAGAAGGTGATGGGGAAAATGATGGGAGGCGAGAGCTGGTTGCGGCTTTTAGCTATTTAATTTATACTTCCTCCAGATTCTTTCGGTTCTTTGAAAAGAGAACGAAATGAAGTGCTTTTTCAGACTTCTCTCAGCCTTTCTTTTAGTCGGACTTTTTGGCGTTGATGCCTTTGCCAATATCCCCAAAATACTCTTATTGAAAGACCTTAAGCCAGGAACGCTGGCGATTGGTTTTTCTGTTTTTAAGGGCGTAGAGCCATTACCTTTTAACGTTGTTCTTGGTGAGTCAATAGACAAGATGGGAAGCCGTTTTATTTTAGCCAGAATTTCTGGTGGCCCGATGGATACACCTCTTGAAAAGATTGGTGCAATTTCTGGCATGAGCGGTAGCCCGATCTTTGTTAATTGCACTGATCTGGGTGACTGTATTAAAAACGGAACCTTGGTTGGCGCCTTAAGTTATCGGATCGGAAGCTTTATTGAGGGTGGGATGAATTGCCTTCTTACTCCGGCCGAGTATATGCTCGGGTCTAGATTTGGCGGATATATGGCGGCGTCTCAACTTTCAAATCGCATGTCGAGCAAGATTAACATTGAAGGCAAGGAGTTTGTTAATCTGATGGTTTTGCCAAAGATTGATGGTTTGGGATCACAGGCGACATTGGATCAAAAATGTGACGAATCAGTAAAAGGCGAACTTAAGCCGGGCTCAATGGTTACTGTGTTTCTGACCAAGGGCACGATTTCCTTTGGAGGTTCTGGTACGGTGGTCTGGAGAGATGGTGATGAGATTTATATTTTTGGACACCCGTTTCTCGGTACCGGCATGATTAATTATCCATTTGTTCACGTTGCGGTGGCTGACACTGTTCAGACACCGACTGGTGCTTATAAACTACCTAGTTGCTCATTGGATACCGAGGGAACGATGCTTGTTGATGGTGCTTTTGAGGTGGCTGGTTTGATCGACAGAACTCCAGCACCCACTATTCCCTTGAAGGTGGAGCTCCACTTAAATGACAACGGTGCCATTATGGAGGAAGATGTTGTGCCAAGTCCCATGATGAGTGATGTTATTAAACAAATCCCAGTCCTTTGGGCAGGTCAATTATTGGGTGATCTCAACACGCTATCCATTGCCTATCAGGTGCGAATTGTTGTAAAGAATAATCCTGAAATTTTTCTAAAAAATATTACCTCTGCGCGGGCAGAGGGTAATCCGTTTGCCAAGCTGTTTGGTAAAATCGATGCAACGCTTCAAAAGCTTGATGCGCTGGGAGTGTCTGGTTATGGAATTGAAAAGATTGATGTGCATGTTGATTTTATTGAGAGCCCCAATATTTGGATTAAAAAGACGGCATTTCTTTCTCAAAAAGAGGCAACTCCCGGAGAAGTGATTTATGCCAATGTGGTTTTGGAGGAAGTTTCTTCTGGCACTATTAAGCAGATGAGTTTCCCCGTAAAAGTTCCACTTGATTTCAAAGACAGAATGGGTGTGGGTGCCTCCAGTGTGGATATTTTGATTCAAAGTAGCGGTAAGTTTACTGACAAGAAGAGTCCTGTCGGAGGAGCCTCTGTTGGAGATTTTGTCAGACAGTTAAACCAGACCATGAATTATAAAACCAATGTTTTGTATATCCAGCAAATAATGCCTCGGTTGAAATCTGATGAGGAGACGGATGGTGCTAATGCCAAAACATCAGTCAAGCCAGCATGGAAGTGGACCGAACTTCAGGAAGGTGACTTAAGACTATTTCCAAGTAACGATAAAAGTGAAATCGTTTTGACACTTTCACCGGAGCTGAAGGGCTTCATTGATTTTGATGCAACACTTAGTCTGGAAGTTAAAGACGAGGAAGCAGTTGTTTTGGAAAAGAAGGAATCTAAAAAAAGAAAATGGTTTGATTTTTTAAAGAAATAATTAGTTAAGCAGCGCAAGGGCGCTGCTTTTATTGTGGTTGACAATGTGTCATTTTTGAGTAAAATATGACTACGTAAATCAACTAATAAATAGCTAGAAATATGACCAAAATCACACCACTTTCAGACCATGTTTTAATAGAACCCCTAAGAGAGGAAAAGAAAAAGGGAGGAATTATTTTGCCAGAAACGATTGAAAAAGAGAAGCAGGAAAAGGGCAAGGTTGTCGCTGTTGGATCCGGTAAAATTAAAGATGGCAAGAGGGTGCCCATGGAGGTTAAAAAGGGTGATGTTGTTTTGTTTACCAAATACGGGCCCAATGAAATCAAGGTTGATGGTAAGGAATATTTAATAGCTAGAGAAGAAGATATCTTGGCGATTGTAAAATAGTTGTAAAAATAAAAATTTAAAACATCAAAAATATGGCAAAACAAATTTATTACAAAGAAGAAGCTCGTGAAGCCTTAAAAAGAGGTGTAGATAAGGTTGCCAATGCTGTTAAGGTAACTCTTGGCCCAAAAGGAAGAAATGTAATTTTGGACAAAGGTTTTGGCTCACCAGTAATAACAAAAGACGGTGTTACCGTAGCCAAAGAGATTGAGCTTAAGGATAAATTTGAAAATATTGGCGCAGAACTTATCAAAGAAGTTGCCTCTAAAACAAATGATGTTGCTGGTGATGGTACAACTACGGCCACTATTTTGGCCCAAGCAATTTTGGCTGAAGGTTTTTCGGCTGTTAATTCTGGTGCTAATCCAATTGCATTAAGAAAGGGGATGGATAGTGCTTTAGAATCCGTAATCAAGTCTTTGGAAAGCAGAAAGAAAAAAGTTACCAAAGAAAACATAAGAGAAGTGGCATCTATTTCTGCAAATGATGAAGAAATCGGAAAACTTATTGCCGATGTATTTAATGAGGTTGGAAAAGATGGAGTGGTAACTGTTGAAGAATCTCAATCAACTGAGATGTCAAAAGAAATAGTTGAGGGCATGCAATTTGATAAAGGTTATGCTTCCGCATACATGATTACAAATACCGAAAGAATGGAAGCGGTTCATGAGGATCCGTTTATTTTAATAACTGACAAGAAAATTTCTTCAATTCAGGAAATTGTTCCTTTGCTTGAAAAATTATCTCAGAGTGGAAAAAGATCTTTAGTAATTGTTGCTGAAGATGTAGATGGCGATGCTTTGGCGACATTGGTTGTAAATAAATTACGAGGCACGTTTAATAGCTTAGCGATTAAGGCCCCAGGGTTTGGTGATAGAAAAAAAGAAATGCTTGAAGATTTGGCCGTGATAACAGGAGGACAAGTTATCACTGAAGAAAAGGGGATGAAATTGGAAGCTGTTGAGTTGAACATGCTTGGACGAGCAAGAAGGGTCGTTGCTTCAAAAGATTCAACAACCATTGTTGGCGGAAAAGGAAAACCTGCTGACATAGAAAAAAGAGTTGCTCAACTCAAGAACCAAATTTCTAAAGTTACTTCTGATTTTGACAAAGAAAAACTTCAGGAACGATTGGCCAAACTAACCGGCGGAGTCGCCGTCATTAAGGTTGGCGCTCAAACAGAAACCGAACTTAAGGAAAAGAAATTTAGGGTTGATGACGCTCTTGCCGCTACTCGCGCAGCCTTGGAGGAGGGAATTGTGGCTGGTGGAGGTGTTGCATTGTTTGATGTCTTAAGAGAATTTAATAAAAAATCTACTGAATCCCCAAAGCCTGCCCGGCCAGGGAAAAAAACAGAAGAAAAGGAAAGTCTTTGGAACACATCTGTCATTATGGACGACTTCTCTAAGGGAGTTGCAATAATAAAAGGCATTCTTTCTTTGCCCATCAGATCTATTGCAGAAAATTCCGGAGAGAATCCTGACAGAATTGTTAGAGAGGTGGCAAAAAAGGATTTGGGTTGGGGTTATAATGCTGCTAATGGTGAATATGGTGATATGTTTGAGATGGGAATTATTGACCCACTAAAGGTGGTTAAGACAGCCTTGGTTAATGCTGTGTCAGTAGCATCTACTATTCTTACAACTGAAGCGGTCATTACTGATATACCGGAAGAAAAGAACTCACCATCCGGCGGAATGCCTCCGATGGGTGGCATGGGCGGGGATTACTAGGATTATTTAAGAAGTTTAGTCACAAACAAACCGCTTGCTAGCGGTTTGTTTGTGACTGGGTGTGGTTATCCACACATCTTTTGAGTGAAAAAATGCTATGGTGTAAATAGCTAAAAAACTATTTTGGTGTCTAACGTATTAGCCTTTATTTAAGCGCTAGCTCTTACACCAAGTGGTCTCAAAATTGAATATGAAAACTTTTAAAAAGTTTTCGGGAGTTATGGTGGTTTTTTTCTTAATGCTTGGTCTGGTCGGACCATACTCTGCGATTGCGGCAACAACCCCATCCTTAGGGGCAGCAGCAAGCTACGGCGTTCTCGGCAGTACGTATACCAACACGGTAGCAGGAACCACTGTTAATGGAGATGTTGGATTCACTACGGGGCCAGCAGTCGCTCCTTTAGGAGTCCACACTAATTATGGATCAGGTGCCCCGTATTCTACAGCAGGCATAGATCAAAATAGTGCCTTGTCTGCTTTGAATTCTCAGGTTTGTACATTTACCTTTGCGCCAGGAGCAATTGATTTGGCTACTGACACAACTCATGGCCCAATTGGAGTTTATGCACCAGGGGTTTATTGCGTATCAGGAGCCGCTTCTATCGGGGCAGCTGGAATTTCTCTTAGTGGTACAGGAACATATATTTTCAGAATCAATGGTGCATTTACCACAGTAGCTAATTCCTCGGTTACATTGCCTGGTGGCGCATCATCTTGCGATGTTTTTTGGACACCGACTTCTGCCACTACACTTGGAGCTAATTCCACAATGAGAGGAACAATAATTGATGCCTCAGGAATTACTATTGGAAGTACAGCATTATTAACAGGACGAGCTTTGGCTTTTGGTGGAACAGTCACAACTGATGCTGACACAATTACAGTTCCTTCATGTGTGGCTCCTACCCCAACTCCTACACCTACACCTACACTTACACCAACTCCTACTCCTACACCAACCCCAGCACCTACGCTTTCTCCTACTCCAACACCAACTTCAACACCAATCGCAACTCTTACCCCAACTCCTTTCCCAACATTACCACGTGCAGGAATCGCTCCCGATAATGGAACCTCATGGAATCTTGTTGCCATGGTTGGAATTTTTGCCACCCTAGCTTCGCTTTATTTTGCTCGAAGAAAGCAAGCGACCGAAGGGGAGCGCAGTGCCCAGCGCCAGTAGGTGGCGGGTGCAAATAATTTAACTAACTAAAAATTATTTAACATGAAAATGAATAACAAAAATTCAATAACTATAATAACCATAACCGTGTTGATTCTGTCCTTAATGCTTGGTCTGGTCGGACCAAATTCTGCGCAGGCGGCAACGGCGCCAGTTTTGGGAACCGCTTCTGGTTATTCAGTTTTTGGTAATGCCGGCATAACGGAAACCGTTGCACAGACCTCTCATCTTTGGGGAAATGCTGGCGGTAATGGTTTTGGTCACGCCAGTCTTATTGCTTCTCAGGTTGATGGGACAATAGATGCTGGGGCCAATGCTTCGGTTGTGAGTGCAATATCCTTTGCATATGGAGATCTGGCTGATGAGGCACAAACAGGAGCAATTGATTTGGCCACATCACCTACGGTCACACCGGGCGTATATGATGTTGCCGCGACGGCATTTAGTTCCACCCTTACTCTTAATGGTGCGGGTGTCTACATTTTCCGAAGTACATCAAGCATTGCTCAAACAGCTGGAGGTACGATGCTTTTGACTAATGGTGCAACGGCCTGTAATGTTTTTTGGCAGATTCCTACATCTATGACATTTGCTGCTGCTGGAAATATTGCGGGAACGATTATTACAAACACAGGACTCATTTCATTTGTATCAGGATTGAATTTGCAGGGTCGAGCTTGGGCAGCTACTCAAGTAACGATGAGTAATAACCAGATTACTGAACCGACATGTGTTACAGCTACTTCCACCCCGGCACCTTCACGAGCAGTAGCAACAATTAATGTTGTAAAAAATGTTATTAATGATAATGGCAGAACAAAGATTGCTGCTGATTTTCCATTATTCGTTAACGGAACACCAGTTATCTCTGGAATGACATATACCTTTCCTGCGCCTGCTAGTGTGTATTCAGTGACCGAAACAGGTGATTCAAATTACACTCGTGTATTTTCTGGTGATTGTGACACAAACGGTCAATTCAATCTAAACCCAGGTGATAACAAATTTTGTATTGTCACAAACAACGACATAGGTGCACCCATAGTTCCTCCAGTACCACCGCTTATTGATGTATTGAAAGTTCCAAGCCCGTTAGCTTTACCAGCTGGTCCCGGTCCGGTTACATATACTTATACGCTCAAAAATGTTGGAACAGTTCCTGTAACTGATATAACCATGGTTGGTGATACATGTAGCCCAATAGTCCGCGTTTCTGGTGACTCAAACGGAGATAATAAGCTTGATATAACTGAGACTTGGATACACACATGTTCCACAACACTAACAGAAACTCATACCAACATTGTTACCGCTACTGGATGGGCCAACGGTATTTCTGCGGTTGATATCGCCTCTGCCACAGTTATTGTTGGATCACCGGTAGTTCCACCATTGATACATTTAATAAAAAGACCAAGCGTGTTTACTCTTCCGGCGGGCGGAGGGGCGGTTACCTATACATATATAGTAAGTAATCCAGGCACAGCGCCTTTGAGCAATGTAAAAATTAGTAGTGACAAATGCACTGGAGTTCCAAGCCGTGTTTTGGGACATCCTGGAGACATTAACAAAAACAGTTTACTTGAGAGTGGCGAAGAGTGGTTGTTTACTTGTTTAACAAACATTACACAAACAACAACAAATACAGGCACAGCTAGTGGCGATGCTAATGGTTTTACAGCTCGAGATTTAGCGGTTGCTACGGTTGTTGTGGCCGCCACTATTCCAAAGTTGCCGAGTACTGGAATTGCCCCGGATGAATTAAGTGTTCTTTGGAATATTACCATACCAACAGGAGTCTTTATTGCACTACTTTCATTCTATTTTGTTCGAAGAAAACAAGAGGACTACTAAGTATTGATAAAAGTTGAAAACCAAGAGTCCCGCCACGGTGGCGGGACTCTTGTGGCGATAATTTTTTGAAAAGTTTATGAAATTAAAAACATTATCAACGAGAACATTGGTGATTGGAATTATTGCTGCTTCAATGTTTTTGTTGGCACTATTTTTTGATATTTTTCAGAAAAATAGTTCGGCGAGACTTATTGAAAATTTTGACAAAAACTTCACACAAGAGCAACTGGGTCGTGGACTGCCAATGCGTCTTAAAATTCCAAAAATTAATGTTGATTCCGATGTTGAAAGTGTGGGCCTTGCCCCCGATAGTTCAATTGGTGTTCCAAGAGAGCGAGAGAATGTCGCTTGGTTTAATACTGGATCACGCCCAGGTGATAATGGTAGTGCTATTATTGTCGGACATTATGGAATAAATAATAAAAAAACTTCGGCATTTGATAATCTGCACAGATTGCGCAAGGGGGATAAATTATATGTGGAAGATGACAAAGGGGTAGTTACAACTTTTGTTGTTCGTGAAAACAGAAGATACGACCCCGATGCAGACTCTTCAAGTGTGTTTGGTCCAAATGACGGAAAGTCACACCTCAATCTTGTCACTTGCGAGGGAACTTGGGATGAAGAGAACCAGCAGTATACTAAGCGATTAGTAGTGTTTACTGACAAAGAATAATAATACTCTTTGAATAAAAGTTAGATTTCGGCTATACTAATTTAAATTTAGAATTATCACACGGAGGAGTCGGATAGTGGTTTATTCCACCGCCTTGGAAAGGCGGCATCCCGCAAGGGATACGTGAGTTCGAATCTCACCTCCTCCGCCAATGTTTACCAATACAGCCAGTGGTTGTATTCCTCAAAAAGAGTATAATTAGGGCATTAGCTCCTTCTCTGTCGGGAGGTGAGTTCTTAAAACAACTAATCAATTTATTATGAAATTTAATAAAAAAGATGTCAGGAAAATAAAAAATGCAACTCAAGAAGAGCTAGGTAAGTTACAAGAGGAATATGAAACAGTAACAAAAAACATTCACACCATGAGTCCCGCTGGGCTTATGGCAATTGCAGTTCTTGGTGTTTTGGTAATAATTTATTTCCGAAACAATTTTTTTGACTTCATTGGACTTGTAATGTTGTTGTACCCGCTTTATGTGTTCATTCAGCGAGGAGCACACCGTAAGGGCTACTTTGATGGATACTATGACATGATGACGAAGATGAATACTCGAGTTGAGGATAAAAGCTCTGAAAAATCAGACAAGGAATAAACAATTTAAATTTATTTAGAAAACAAAACAAAATATATGAATTACATAAAATACATTTTAATTTCCTTGCTATTTATGCCAGTTTTGGTTTTTGCAGAAACTCAATCGGTTTTACCAAGTGCCGGTCTTACCCCAGAAAGCTCTTTTTATTTTTTCGATAGATTCGGAGAAACCCTTCAGAGGTTTTTTACATTTAACCCAGAAGGCAAAGCAAGACTTGAAATATCTTTTGCTAAAGAAAGGATTGCGGAAATCAAACTCATTCTTGAGGATAAAGGTGTTACTGCCAAAGGGTTAGATGTTGCAGAGGCTAAATTGCAAGACAATCTTTCAAGAGCAACAGCTATCTTAATAAAAGAGAAACAGGATGGAAACGAAATTGGTGAAATTGCCAAAGAGCTTTCAGATGAAATTAATCCTGCCCAAGAAGAGCTTAAAGACGCTTTCAAATCTGAAAGAGACGCCCTGAAGGCAAAAGAGGAAGAATTAAAAGCAAAACTAAAAGAAGCTCGCCGAGTTGGAGATACGGCACAAATCACAATCTTAACAAAAGAGCTTGCAGATATTAGGGCCGAAAGAGAACTTCTTGATCAGAGTGATGAGGATAATGATGAGGCAATTGACCAAGAGGATGAAAAGATTGACGAGGCCATGGAATTAAAAGAAGAGGCTGAAAAGAAAATTAGAGAAGCGGAAAAAGATAAGGCAGAATTACTTAAAGAAGCAGAAGATAAAAACGTTGTTTTTCCTGCCACAACATTTAATACGTTCGATGGGCTAATTTCTCAAGCCAAAACTGCTTTTGCGGCAGGTAAATATGAGGAAGCTAAGCGCTTGGCCAAAGAGGCTAAGGGTAATCTTAAAGAAGTGGAGAAGAGTTTAGAAAAACTCAAAGATGTTAAAGAAAAGAATGAAGAATTGAAACAAGGATCAGATGAACAACAAAATGAGTTGAGAAATAATCTTAAAGAAGCAGATAAAGAAAACGCAGAAAGAATACTAGAAGAAATTAAAAAGAATGAGGAAAATTTAAAAGAAGAGCAAGAAAAGATTTTGGAAGAACAGAAAAAGATTGAAGAAGAACTCAAGAGTTCAGGAGAACAGGAAAACGACTAAAAATCTTTAAGGCAAACATTATTGCTAACTAAAAAGAGTGTGATACACTCTTTTTAGTTACTTAAAAAACGAGATAAAAATGAATAAGGTATTTGTCTTTGATTTGGACGATACGCTTATGGACAATATGCATGATTATGCCAATCCAATTCTTGATATGGCGAGGGTCATTATTCGAGAGTTGGGTTCAAAAGCCCCTCATGTTTCGGTGATTATTACCAAAGAACAAGAAATAGATAAAGCACGGGTTCATGAAATTAATCCGGCCACTGGGCGTATTTTTTTGTATTCAATAGAAAGATTTCCTGGAAGCATGGTAATGGTCTACAGATATTTTTGTAAGAATGCAAAAGTTGAGCCGAATAAAATGGTTGAACAGGAACTTTACACCATTGGAATGCAGGCATTTGATCCAGCAAGGTATAAAGACCAAGTTCGTCCTGACGCCAATTCGACCATATTCTTTTTGTATGATCAAAAAGACCTACCTATGCTTCTCACAAAAGGGGACAAAAGGGTGCAGGCAAACAAATTTTCAGCTATTGATGCTGGTAGACTTTTTTTCAGATCAAGGATTGTTGAAGACAAAACTCCGGAAACATTTAGACTAATGAAAACCGGTTTCAATGGTAATGAGTCTTGGTATAGTGTTGGTAATGATTATGACAAAGACATCGTGCCAGCATTTGATGCTGGATTTAAGGGGATTTGGATACCCGTTGAAACGTGGGAAGCCATGGGTAAGATTGAGGAGATTCGAGCTAGGGTGGACTGGTCGCGATGTGTCGAACTGAGAAGTCTCAGTGAAATTAAGGAAAGGTACGGTGAGTTGTGAGACTTGTGACCATGGCCAAGTCTTTGCCAAGTATATTTTCAGGGTTAGGTGACTCCGTTATGGCGGGGTCTTTTTTTTGCTTGCAAAAGAGGGGAGGGTTGCTATACTTCGGGCAGATTTCTGCTCTTTGTCAATTAGGACAAGAAATGGCCAAGAAATTGGTTCTTTTGGTTTTGATTATTCTGTTGATGCCGTTTACTGCTTATGCTCAGTTTGGTAAGAATCAGGTAATTTGGGAAAAGACGACGTGGAATTTTTATCAGTCTGCCCATTTTGATTTCTACTTTTCACTTGAGATTAAAGACGAAGAAGTCCAAAAGCATTTTGCTAATTTGGTAGCGCACGTGGAAAACTCTAGTGAGTTTTTGAGCGTCAAACTCAATCACCAATTAAGGAAGCGACCAATCGTAGTTGTGTCACGTACACATAGTCAATTTGAAGCTCTCCACCTTGCTGGTGGCGAGTTTATGCCTGAAGGAGTAGGAGCTTACGCTTTTCCGCGTGGTTCTCGTCTTACGTCCGATTCAGACATGATTCTTGTTGTTAAGCCGGATTTTTTACCGGTCTTGAACCGCACGATCTTCACTCATGAATTGGTTCACATTTTTCAGTTTGATATGGTGAGCCGAGGTTTCCTTAGTCGGACTATTGGTGCTGATCCCATTGAACAGTGGTTATATGAAGCAACCGCCGATTATTTGGCGAATAAATTTGCTCCATATTCACGTGACGACATTCGCAAGATGGAACAACGTTTGGCTGCGGCTAATGTCAAAAATCCCCAAATGGGATTGCCTACGTTGGAAATGTTGTCACAAGGCCAAGCCAATCCTTATTCGCTTGGAGCTATGGTGTTTATGTTTCTTGAATCAAAATATGGCGAGCAAGCGACTGCAGATTTGGTCATGGGTATCTTTAAGAGGCGTGGTCAAAAATTTGACGAACTTTTAGCAGATATTTCACAGGGAGAGTTTTATAATGCCGAGGCATTTGATCGGGCGCATCGGAATTATTGGGCAGAAAAATATGCCAAGGATTCTTTGGATAGACCAAAGCCTTATCAGGAAACTTCCAGCATGAAGAGTCGTCAAATTATCAAACAACCCTATCCTTATCCGCTGACATCAACCGAGATATCACCCGATGGAAATTTTGTAGCTTTTTTGACTTACAATCCCAAGAACGGGATTGTCTTGGCGGTATCACATATGCTACCGCAAGATGATTTACCATATGTTCCTTTGGCTAAGCGCAAAAAGTTCCGCGTGTTTGGTAACAAGGTTGCCATTCAGGGCAAGCCCATACAAGTCTTAACAACATTTATGCCTCCTAAGCATTACGAGTACATTATTGCTCAGGAGTTAAATGTTTGGCCATTCAACGGTTCAGATTTGGACTGGTGGCAGGACAAAGAATGGGCGTCTAAGGTTGGAGATGCTGAATATATTCTTGAGATGGACAATAAAAATCTTGCCGAACTCAGGGCAATGGTCTCAAAGGACAGACCCAACGATTACAATGAAAGGATTGTGGCGATAGAAGAAGAAATTAAGTCTGTTGAAAAGGATATTAAACAACTTAAGCGCACTCCCGATGTTAGTAAGATTGCTTTTTTTGCCCGCAACAATAAGGATCATGCCTTATTCGTCCTGGATGTTAATACGGGTAAATTTGTTCAAGAAATTGAAATTCCTCTTGATCAGGCATTTTCTCCCAATTTTAGTTCTGACGCTAAGTTGATTTATTTCTCCGCAGCCAAGAATATTCAAAGAGATATTTATTCAATGAATCTTGCAACCCGCGAGCTGAAGAATCTAACTAATGGTGGTGTGTTTAATAGTGCACCTCAAGTATCACCTGATGGAGCTAAGATTGCTTACGTAGCATTTGACGGTAGTTTTCAGAAGTTATTCATGTTGGATATGGTCACTGGCAATAAGGAACAGTTAACTTATGGCCGATGGAATGATAATTCGCCGAGCTGGTCATCTGACAATTCAACTCTTGTATATACTTCTGATGAAAAGGATGGAATTTGGAATCTATACACACTTGATTTGTCAGCCCATGTCAGTAAGCAGTGGTCGGAGGTTTATGGAGGTATTTTTACTCCTAAATTTGTTACCGACGAGAACTATGACAGGAATGATCGTGTTGTGTATTCAACCAACATGGAAGACGATCAGTTCAGAAGTTATATTTTTTCCAACTTTGAATTGTTTGATTCTCGCCTAAAAGAACCACTCAGAACTTTTGCGATTGAAAATAAAAACGAGAATATGGAATTAGCCTTCCGAAGTCAGGGGGCAGTTGAAGAGCAACTTGAACAGAGTCAGTTAAGTAATCCTCAAGAACCGCCGGCTCGTTGGAAACTCTATGGATCCGATGTAACCATTGGCTCAAGTTCATATTGGGGAATATTTGCTAGTTCACAATTTATGCTTCAGGACATGTTGGCTAATCGAACTTATTCTGGTATTTATGCTCAACAGGGCGGATTCAATTATATGGACTTTTCATACTTGAATCGGTCTCGTCGTTGGGGTTGGGCGGCAAACGTTAACAGGGCTCAATACCCACTGTATTACATGTTGCGAGATTTTAAGGGTCAATATCCTCGTTATGAGAACCCTAATGGAGAACATGACCAATTTACTCTTAACAATACTTGGGTAAAAGAATTAAGCTCTTCGCTTTATGTGGAATACCCATTTAACAAGTGGAATCGTCTTGAATTGGGAATTAGACCACACAAGCGTTCATACTTCCTGCCCCTTACAGATGAAAGTCTTGAGCTTTTTGGAGATTCAATTCCAGAGATTGATCGACAGATGTACAGGTTCTTTAAAGATTCAAATGGTCAGGCAAATGTTGGTTTCACCGCGGCATTCGTGCGTGATACGATTCTTTATTCCAATGATACGCTTGGACCAATGCATGGCAATGCTCTTCGTGGTCAGGTGGAATATGGACCAGGCCTTAACAAAAATTCAGCAGCATATTTTACAGCGCAGTTTGATGCGCGTAAGTATATAAGACTATCAAACAGTTCCTTGTTTGCCGTTCGTGCTACAGGACTTAATAGTAATAGGCCTAACGGAGAATTCATGTTGTTGGGTGGTAGTGACACGCTTCGCAACTATCCTTACTTCAGTATTGCTGGTAATCAGGTTGGTTATGGAAGCGCAGAATTACGATTTCCCGTTGCTGATGTGTTTCTTCTCGGCTCTATCCCATTTCAGGTTAGAGGAACATTTTTTGGTGATTATGCGATAGCTAAATTTAGTAACCCACGAGCGCAGCGAGCGGAGCTATCGTCGTATGACGGCAACACTTCACTTCCTGCTCGCCGTGAATGGGCGTATGGTGTTGGACTGCAAGCCTATGTCTTTTTGCCACTGAACTTTGAGTGGGCAAAGACAAGGTTTTCACCGGACAAGTGGACCTTCAATGTCCGAATCGGATTTAGTTTTTAATTGATAAGATTATGCCCCACATTTTGTGGGGCTTTTTTGTGCTTTGTAATTACACTTTTGAATGAGTGCGGGGGTTTACATTTTCGGTAGGTGGCATATAGTTTCAGGCAGATGTCTGCTCCTTAAAAACAGGAATTCACATGCACTTTTTATTGGCCGCTTTTCTTGCCTTGGAAATTGTGAGTTCTGGCATTTTTAGCCAGGATATTTCACCGCCTGATGTGGAAAATTTCAATATAGTTTTGTCCAAAGAACTTGAGTTTCGTGTGGATGATTATAAGACCGCTTTTGTTGGTCGAGTGGTTGTTTATCAAAACCCAGACGACCCAAACGAATATACAAGGGTATATTATCGGCAGATAGCTATTATTTCTGAGCGAGCTCAAGAAAAAAGCATCTCAGAAACCGGTGTTTTGGAGAATAATTCTTCTAATCTGAATTACCATCTTAAACAAGAGGAAGAAGTTTTGGATAGAGTTCAGCAGGCAACCGATGCTTTTGCTTATGTTAAATGGCGAACAGATCGCGACCCACGAACTGGGCAAGATTTCAGGGCAGGTCCTCTTCAGTCGTGGCTTTTGGAACAAAATGGAAATTGGGTCTTCAGTTCAGAATTGAGTATTTTTACGATGCCATTTTCCGAACGCTCAAAGGCAAATCCAGACAAGTTAATTATCGTTGGAATTCAGTTTACTTTGGCGGGTGGATCTCATGTTGTCCGCATTGATCAAGATGAACTGATTATTTACAAGAAAGGATCGGTCGATGACAAGAAGTAAGGTGCTTGCGCCAATTATTCTATTATTGCTTGCAGTTGGCCTGACTGCGCAGGCAGGATGTGCCTCTAGTGGTAATAAAAAACCAACCATATTGGTGGATCAATACAATAATGTTCCAGCTGACATTCAGTCTCAGTTTTTGGATCGCTACAGGCGATTTATAACCGGCAAAGAACGTAAAGAATTTGAGAAACTTCTTACAGATGAAGAACGAGATGTGTTTATTGAAAACTTTTGGGCCAAACGAGATTCTGATCCCGCAACGCCCGAAAATGAATTTAAGAAAGAAGTTGATGATCGGATTGAGAATATTATTAATGAAAGCTTTTTTGGAACATTTGGTGCTGGGGGATTAATGTTCAGATCAAATGGTGGGTTCAATGGGGGCATGGCTCATGTTTATCTTCTTCATGGAGAACCCGATGTTGTGGATTTGATTGAAGGTGGTTCGTTTGTCCCTATGATGCTTTGGGTTTATATCAATCCCGAAAATGGTCGACTTCTTTATGCCTTTATGTTTTATCAAAAAGGTGGCTCAGGAGAATTTACTTTATTTTACCAAGATTCTTACAAAATGGATCAGTGTGGAGCGATTTATGAAGTCGCTACTGTGCGGAGTTACAACTACAATGGTGGAGGCGGGCAAAATTGCCCCAGCGATTTGTATGATGTCTATGGAGAAATCGCTAGGTCTACTGGTAAAAATGGTTTTTTGGACGGAAACATGTTTGCTTGGGCATTGTTTAACTTTTCAAGTAACTCAGATTTGAAACTTGAAGTCGCCCTTGACCCCCCAAAGCCAGCTTCGGAGATTGCCGTCAAATCAAAGGCGCGCGTGGTTGGTGAGGCGCCAGAGCTTGTTGGCACCATCGGAACTGACTACATTATTAATTCTTGTGAGAGATGTAATTCATTAATTCCAGCCCAACTTATATTTGATAAGGAATTGGCCTTATTAATCAGACGCAGTGATGTTGACTGGCGAGTTGTTAACGATGATGCCGGGTTGGAGTTAAAGGTAAGGGTGATGGTTGAAGACAATAAGAATCAAATTCCTTCGTTGGTTTTTGAAAAAAATGTTTCTTTCACCGACAAGAAAGAATCGATCATGTTGGACCCTCTTGGTCAGAACACTGTTGTTCTCTTGACCGAGGATGAGGTGGCTAAAATTCCGGCCGGCAGTTATCGGGTCAGTGTTTATGTAAAAAACACAATGACTCAAAAGTATAATGCTTGGCTCAGAGAGATTGTTGTAAAATAGTCAAAAACCATCAAAAAGATGGTTTTTTTATTAATTGACAAAACATCCCAAAGATGATAAATTGGATACACATTTGAATAGATAAGTTCTCACGGGGTTTAAAAACCCTTTATAATCAAAAATTTTTGTTGTATTCTGTGCCTATATTAGACTAATTAAATTCTCATTTTTTGATGGAAGATAACGTCTCCAAAATTAAGGACAGACTTGATGTTGTTGATGTTCTTTCTGGTTATTTAAAAGTCCAAAAAGCAGGCATAAACTACAAAGCTCGCTGTCCTTTTCATAACGAGAAAACACCATCCTTTGTTATTTCTCCAGAACGCCAAGTATGGCATTGTTTCGGGTGTTCTAAGGGTGGTGATATTTTCAGTTTCATACAAGACATAGAAGGTGTTGATTTTCCGGAAGCCTTAAGAATTCTTGCTGCCAAGGCTGGAGTAGAACTAGATTCTTTTAACCCCGCCGTTAAAGACGATAAGGCAAGATTGTTTGAGGTGTGTGAAGCAGCGACTAAGTTTTTTGAAAAACAATTCCATTCCAATACTGGAAAACTTGCTTTGGAATATTTAAAAGAGAGGGGAGTTTTAGATTCCACAATTCAGGAATTTCGTTTAGGTTTTGCTCCTAATGATTGGAGTGCCTTGGGGACTTTTCTAAAAAATTGTGGTTATTCTGAAAATGAAATAATTGAAGCCGGATTAGCAATCAAAAGAAACGATGGGTCAGGATCTTACGATCGCTTTCGTTCTAGAATAACTTTCCCCATTTTTGACCTAAATGGACAGGTTGTCGGGTTCACTGGAAGAATTTTTGGATCTGATGATAAGGAGCCCGCTAAATACATTAACACTCCCCAGACAAGAATTTATGACAAAGGAAGAATCCTTTATGGACTCAACAAGGCGAAGATGGAAATTAAGCAGGCTGACCAGTGTATCTTGGTGGAGGGTAATATGGATGCCTTGATGTCCTATCAAGCAGGAGTAAAAAACGTTGTAGCTTCATCCGGAACAGCTTTAACTCCCAGTCACTTAACATTACTCCACAGATATACGACTAATCTTGGTTTTTGTTTTGATACTGATCAAGCGGGAGCGATGGCCACCAAAAGAGGAATAGGATTAGCCCTCGGTCAAAATTTCAACATTAAAGTTGTTGAGATAAGTGACAAAGAATGCAAAGATCCTGCGGATGTTGTAAGAAAAAATTCCGAAAATTGGTCAAAAGTTGTGAGTGAAGCCAAGCCTGTAATGCAGTTTTATTTTGACAAAGCTAAGGCTGGATTTAATCCTGATTCAGCTGATAGTAAAAAATTAGTAATTTCCGCCTTGGCTCCATTTTTAAAGAGATTGACTAGTCAGGTGGAGAGAGAGCATTGGTTGGCTCAGTTGGCCTTTTTCCTCAGGGTTAAAGAAGAAGCGATAGAGGCTGATATAGATTCAGCAAAAGATGATCTTGAGGCCTATGATCGTGAACCAGTAATGGTCAAGACAGCAATGAAAGAGGTGACCGCAACAACCGATACTCTTAGCGAAACCTTATTGTCGTTAATAATGAAAGATCCAATATTTTTTAAAAACGATATTAAAAAAATAAGTCCCGAACTGTTGGACTCTTATACTGCAGAAGCGGTTGTTAAGTTGTCAGCAATTGAATCAGATAATCTGACCGATTTGCTGAAAGATTTCAGAGAGAAAAACCAAAGTTATAAATTAGAGTTTGCCTATCTTAAGTCTCAGGAATTTTGGAAAGACTCCAAAGAAGAAGAATTAAGGATAGAATTTAATAATTTGATAAATAAACTTGAAGAACGCCACCTTAGAACTAAATTGGAAAAAATAGGATTTGAAATGAGGGCCGGAGATGACAAAGATAAAAGGACGGCTCTGGCGGTAGAGGCAAATAAAATTTTAAACAGATTAGGAGAAATACAAAAAATTTAAATAACAATATGAAAAAAAAGCTAAAACTCAAAAAAGCAAAAAAACCGGCAAAGAAGTCAGTCAAAAAACCAGCAAAGAAAAAGATTAAAAAACCTGCTCGACCTCATCCAAAAAAAGCTGGCAAAAAGGTTAAGTCAAAGCCATCAACAGCAAAGAAGAGCCCGATTTCGGAGAGCGGGGTTTTAGCTTTAGTTGAAAAAGGCCGATCAAGAGGTTTTGTCACTCAAGCTGAGGTTCTAAATGCTTTTCCAAGCATAGAAAAAGACATCAAGGGCCTAGAAGCTCTTTATGAAAGATTAGAATCAGCAAATATAAACATAATTGAATCAGGAAGAGTTTTTGAGGAAGAAAAGGTTAAAGAATATGATGAGAAAAAGAAAATAGAAACTGAATTTGGGGATGTCGCATCCGACTCTGTTCAGATGTATTTGAAAGAAATTGGACGATATCCATTACTCACTGGAGATGAAGAGGTGGATCTTGCTAAAAAGATTGAGAAAAATGACGAATCAGCACGACACAAATTAGCTGTTTCCAACCTCCGCTTGGTTGTTTCAATTGCCAAAAAATATGTTGGTCGTTCGGCCAATTTAACCCTACTCGATTTGATACAGGAAGGTAATATTGGTTTGTTTAAGGCTGTAGAAAAATTTGATTATAAAAAAGGATATAAGTTCTCTACTTATGCTACTTGGTGGATAAGACAAGCAATCACTCGTGCCTTGGCTGACCAAGGAAGAACTATTCGTATTCCGGTTCACATGGTAGAAACTATTAATAAATATCAGCAGGTTGTAAGGCGTTTAGTCCAAGATTTGGGCCGTGATCCAATGCCTGAAGAAATTGCTTCAGAAATGGGAATGGAAGTAGACAAGGTAAGACATATTCAAAAAATTTCTCAGGAAACGATATCTCTTGAAGCACCAGTGGGAGAAGATGATGAAGATAGCTCGCTTGAAAGCTTTATTCCTGATGATGATTCAATATCGCCATCAACATCTGCTGCTCGAAAAATTCTTAAAAGTTATATTGATGAAATAATTGCCGACCTTACTCCAAGAGAACAGAAAATTCTTGATATGAGGTTTGGTTTAGCTGATGGCGTGACTCACACTCTTGAAGAGGTGGGTAAGGTTTTTGCTGTCACCAGAGAACGCATCCGACAGATTGAGGCCAAGGCACTTGAAAAAATTCGCCAACACCACAAACTCGGCAAACTCAAAGGATACGAATAAAATACTCAAAAGTGTGCTATACTGTTATTAATGACAAAGAAAACATTAATAATATCTCTAGTAATTTTAGCCGGTGGCTTAACCGCGGTTTTGGTGTTTAAAAAGGTTGATTTTCTTTCTAGGGTTTTTGAGACACCTCTTCCATCCGCCATCCCTTACAACGGAACCCCTGTCGCAACCCCCATCAATACATCTATTCCAAAACCTGTCGTAAGCACAGCCGTTTTGGCTAGTGGAATTAATTTAAAAGTTCCGTTCACATCTCAAGCGCCTTCTAAGAACTGGGGACTTCCATTTTCTGAATTTTGCGAAGAAGCATCGGCTCTTATGGTCGCAAGCTATATAAACGGGTGGACTATCCCAACAATTGAATTTGCTGAACAAAAAATGCTTGAAATAAAAGCATTTGAAGATAAAAGATTTGGCTATTATAAAGATACTACCGCCGAAGAAACCGCTGTTATCTTAAGGGAGTTTTATAAATTAGATAAGGTTAAAGTTGTCTATGAACCAACTGTTCAGATTATGAAAAAAGCATTATCAGAAAATAAGGCGATCTTGATTCCAGTGGCTGGTCGCATGCTTGGCAATCCTTACTTTCAATCGCCTGGTCCTATTTATCACATGCTTGTTATAAAAGGATATACAAAAGACGGTGATTTTATAACCAACGACCCGGGTACTCGTAATGGAGAAAATTATATTTATTCTCCAGAAGTAATCATGAACGCTCTCCATGATTGGAACAGTGTTGATATGAATAAGGGGGCAAAAGTAATTGTTATTGTCGGCTAAAGGCCTTCCAGATGAGGTAATGGGGAATCTTTGATGGCTTCTTTGGCCATCTTTTTTAAACGGTTGGGAATGAAAAGAAGAAGCAAAATTAATTCTGTGGCACTGGCCAGGAAGAAAGAAAAAGGCAGAGCGATAATATCAAAACGAGGAACTAAATAAAAAGCTGCTGTTGTTGAAATAATAAATCCAATAATACTAAACACGACCGGAATGGTTGTGTTTTTGGTTGCATAAAACGCTCTCGCCATCAATTGTACTAATGATTCAGTTGGAATTGCCAAGGTAAATATTCCCAAGGTTAATGCTGTGCGTAAAACACTTTCGTTATCAAAAGATCCACCACCGAGCACTATTCTTATTAGGGGTTCTCGTATGAGAAAAACAATTCCCCCAGCCAAAACACTTCCTGAAAATATTACCCAAAAAGATGTCTTCAGTATCTTGTTGAATCGTTCTATGGAGTGGTTTGTGATTGATTGAGCTAGGAGCGGAAAGGTTGTTGTGGCGATTGTTATGCCTATTAGGCTTACTGGTACGCTTTGGAAATTGCGTGCGAAACTTAAAATTGCGACAGAGCCAGGTTTTAATGCGGAAGCGAAAATTGTAAAAACCCAAAAGGTCGCCAACTCAACTGGATGGCCGAACATTTTAGGAACCATAAGAGAGATTGTTTTTTTAAATTCGGGTGTAGTCGGATTAAAATTAAATTTAAATCTGAAACCTGAACGCATCACATCAACAACCCTGATAAGAAGGTGCAGTAAAGCTCCTATAATGGTTCCGATAGCAACACCCACTATTCCAAAATGCGGAGTGAGAAATATTGTGCCTAAAATTATGCCGAGGTTGTAAAGAACAGGCGATAATCCGTAGTAAAGAAATCTTCGTTTTACAACAAGTAGGGCGCCAAGTGTGTTTGAGGCGCCAAATATTATTGGCGACAGTGCTAGATATCGTAAAAGGTGGGCTACAAGAATTTGGTCTTGAGGTTGGAATCCAGGAGCAATTAAGGAACTTATTTTTCCAGCAAAAATCATTATCATTCCGGCTGCCAAAGTCATGGTGCCCATTGCTCCAGCTATCATGGTGTTGGTATATTCGGAGGCCCTCTCTCTATCAGATTTTAAAAGTTCGGTTAGTATTGGAACGAATGCTGCGGCGATACCACTGGCGATTAAAATGTTAAACAAAAGATCGGGTAGTAGGAAGGCGGCGTTATATGCATCAAGCGTTCGAGATGCACCAAATGTCTGGGCAAAAATTCTGTCACGCAAAAGCCCCATCCCATAGGATGCTAAAGTTGTGGCTCCCAAAATGATACTTCCAGCAGGAATGAACCTTAAAAATCTTTTCATATAAATTTGTTATCTTACCCAAGTATATCAATCATTTGGGAAGCCGTCATGCGACGATGGCCATGCGGCCACTGCTCGGCTTTGCACGGTTGCTGCTCCGCTTTGCGGGTTATTGAAAAATCAGTCCATTTTTGCTACTTTCTATGCATCTGTTCCTTGAAAGAGGTGGCGAAAGTGCTTCCACTTGATTTGGTTTTAGTCAGACACGGACAATCGGAAGAAAATTTGGCTGATACAATGAGTAGAAGGGGTGATAGA
Organism: uncultured Candidatus Saccharibacteria bacterium; assembly: GCA_964488565.1. Classification (GTDB taxonomy): domain Bacteria; phylum Patescibacteriota; class Minisyncoccia; order 2-02-FULL-40-12; family GWA2-44-9; genus 2-01-FULL-41-26. The sequence goes on from CAZAUE010000003.1 coordinate 34,211, forward strand.
AGTTTTTTTACTCCTGAGTTTGGAGGTAGACATAGTCGTGAATATCGGCTTACGGATACGGGAATTTTACAATCCCAAATTGCTGGAAGATGGTTGCGGCAAAATGTTCCAATGCCATTTGATCGCTTTTTTGTGTCGGACTTTATTCGAGCCAAAGAGACCGCAGCTCACCTTCAGCTTCCTGGTGCAAATTGGAGGGTTGATTATGAGCTCAGAGAGCGCGATCAATCTTTCGTGAATAATTCTCCGGGTTTTGGGCACAATTATCCATCAGAATTAGAACAATACAGATATCCTTTTGATCCGTTTCTTTCTTATCCGGCTGGTGGTGGTGAATCTATTGCTACACTTTGCCTTAGAGCAAGAATCGGAATTTTGGCCAAATTAGAAAAAGAATGTCAGGGGCATGAAAGAGTGATAGTGGTTTGTCATGGTCACACAATGAGGGCAATACAGATAAATCTGGAAGGACTTGGGCATGATGATTTTGTAAGGCTTAATGCATCCAAAGAACCTGCCGACAGAATACTTAATTGCCAGATTCTTTGGTATTCTAGATGTGACAATAAAACGCTTGATTTTGATAATTCAAGATATATTACTGTTCGTTCTGTTTGTGCTGCTGGTTTGGTTGGGGACTATGGCTGGCGTCGTATCAACAGGCATCTTTGTTCTGACGAGGAATTGTTGGCTGAGGTTGAAAAATATCCACGAATACTTAAAGGTTAAATCCGCATGTAGACCCCTAAATTAACACAAATCTCTGGCGCGATGCTGGAGATTTTTAATTTAGGCAAAGGCATTCTGGTGAAGGTGTAGACTCTACTCCGAGACAGAATTCCAAAGAATAAATTAAAAATAACCGCATCCCTCCGGGTTGTTGCTAAAATTGCCCGACTCTTTGTTGCTCCGATTTGCCATAGAGTCTATGCCCACATCGTAGCAACTTCAATTCGGGCAATTTTAGCTATCAACGCGCCGAGAGTTTATATTAAATTAGGGGTCTTGATTTTTTTAATTAAAAAACCACGCCAAATGCGTGGTTTGCCTATTTTACGACCTCAACAAGGCCGTATTTGCTCAGAACTGATTCTGGATTACCATTGGAAATGTCTTCAACAAAAACCCATGTTCCGTTTTTGTCAGTTTCATACAAATTTGCCTCCGAATCTTTATTCAGAGAATGATGAATAAGGACAGAAAACCATGCCTTGGAAGTGTCGGGGTTGTAAAAAACAATCACCTGAAACGCTTCCGTTTGTTCCTTATTAATAAATTCATAGTGCACGTCTCGCACTTGAACGGGCTTGCCCTTTAAAACATATGAAGTTGCGTGATCCACTGCCTTGTTCCATTTAGAAAAGTCGGGCATGGAGGGTTGAGCAGATGCACAAGTTGCAAACGTAGCAAAAACAACAAATAAGGCTAAGCGACTAATGAGTTTCATTTGAGATTCCTTGGATATGTAAATAAGCCTCAATAAATATAGTCCCCTAATAAATAAATGTCAAACAAATAAAAACCACTCCCTTGGGGAGTGGTTTTTATAAAATCGAGTCTATTAAGCTCGCTGTACGTTCTTGGCAGCTGGGCCCTTAGGTCCATCAACTACGTCGAAAGAAACAGAATCTCCTTCTCTCAACTCCTCAAATGTCACACCATTCAAGTCGTCTTTGTGGAAGAAAAGATCTTTTGATTCACCTTCTCTGGCGATGAATCCGAAAGCTCTATCCTCAATCTTCTTTTTTATTGTTCCAGTCATGTTTGTTTTTTAGTTTAAATTATACTTTGCATAACTGCTTCACTCGAATGAATCATAAGTGAACTTATGCTCATTCTCGCTAACAGCTATAAAGAAACTCGACCTCCGGACTTCCGTCTCTTAACTATTACCTATTATACGCTAATCTAGGTAATAATGCAAGAAACGGGAATTTGTGGTATAGTATGGTCGGATAAAAGGTAATCCGACTCTATGATAATAGACAATCTAACAATCAGGATACAGGCCGGAAAGGGTGGCGATGGTATCGTTGCTTTCAATAAAAACAAGGGTTCTCAGGGCCCAACAGGTGGCAGGGGAGGCAATGGGGGCAATATTTATCTTGTGGGAGTTTCCGACCTTGGCGCACTTAATGCTCTTCGTAATTCGAAGGTTTTTAAGGCTGAAGATGGAAAGAATGGCAGGCATCAATTGAATGATGGCACTGCAGGAGAAGACCTTTTTATAAGAGTTCCAATTGGAACAGTTATTCATAATTTAACTACTGGTATTGATCAGGAGATTGTTAAGGTTGGGGAGCAAATTTTAGTTGCCAAAGGTGGGCATGGTGGTAAGGGCAATTTTCTTTTCCGTGGACCACACAGCACTAGTCCGAAAAGATTTCAGGAGGGTTTGCCTGGTGAGCAGTATAATGTTTTTCTTGAACTTAAAATGATTGCCGATATCGGTATTATTGGACTTCCAAATGTCGGTAAATCAAGTCTCTTAAACGAGCTTACTAAGGCCCAGAGCAAGGTCGCCAACTACCACTTCACGACGCTGGAGCCCCATTTAGGTGCCTACTACGACCTTATTCTTGCCGACATCCCCGGTCTTATTGAAGGCGCTTCAGAGGGTAAGGGATTAGGTGTTAAGTTTTTACGTCACATTGAACGAACTCGCGTTCTCTTCCACATTGTTTCCGCTGAATCTGAAGATCCTGTTAAAGATTATAAATCCATTCGCAAAGAGCTTGGTGCTTACAGTAAGGCAATGTTAGAAAAAGATGAATATCTTTTCTTGGGCAAGACCGACATGGTTGATTCCGCAACAGTAAAAAAGAAATTAGCAAAACTAAAAAAGTTGAACAAGAATGTTTCTATTCTTTCAATTCATGATTTAGATTCTATTACTGTAGTCAAAAAGATTCTCGGCAAAATTTCCAAGGAAAAATAATAACAGTAGTGGAAAATCAAAAACCCAGTTAACTGGGTTTTTGATTTTCCACTAATCTGCTCCGCACTGTGAACAATATTAGAACTATAATTCAGAGGCAAGAGAGGTATATTTACACACCAGATTTGAGATGCTATCATTAGCCGTAAGGTTCTTTGAAGGAGAATATTCAGTGCAATTAACATTGGGCCAGTTCCAAAAACTTTTACCTGATATTTGCACAAAAGAAACAAGTTTTGACCCCGACAGATGGATTCCTGAAAATCCATTATGGGGCCATTGCGCGGTAGTATCTTTGTTAGCGAATGATTTTTTTGGAGGTGGATTTGTTAGAGCATTTTTAGACGGCACTCCATTTGCCGATGTCGGATCTCATTATTGGAATGTTCTTCCTGACGGAACAGAATATGATTTTACAAAAGTACAGTTTGGCAGAACCGAGTTACAGCTAAAAGGAAAACTTACGAAAAGCGACGGCAAGCCCATAGACAGAGAATATTTACTCAAGAACGAAGAAACTAAAAAGCGATATGAGCTTCTTCGTGAAAGATTTGAATCTTACCTTCAGCAGGCGAGCTAATGCTCGTCTTTTTATTTTCTCAAAAAGCTCTACCGCCCACATTGGGTCTAACCCAAAAAGCCACGCCAAGGCGGGGCTTTTTGAAACTGCTCTGCGGCCAGGACTCGAATTTATAATTTTGCCCTGCCGTTCTCAACCTCTGTATGACAGTTTTTACACAATAAAATACATTTTTGAGCTTCCTTCATAACAGTTGCCCATGAATAACATAATCCCTTAACACTTAGCGCAAAGGATTTAGTTTTAGGGTTAATATGATGAAAATCAAGAGCGCCACTATATTTTTTATAACCACAAATAATACATTTACCGCCAAATATTTTTACCAATTTTTCCTTCTTGTTTCTGCGACTATCTATGACCCACTCGGAGGCACATTTACCACAACGATAAGTGTTATCGCCTCGTTTTAAGTGTTTTGTTTTTCCGTGTTTTGAACATTCAATTATCATTGTATTAAGTATAACACTTAGTGTTAAGACGTAAAACCTTATATCGATTAATTTGAAATCTTTCATTTTTATGTTAATATAATCACGTTGTTTAATATATTCCGCGGTAGCTCAATGGTAGAGCGGCTCCCTGTCAAATAAGGCAGCTTCACGCAGAAATGCGAGATGAAAAACTGGGCTAATTCGGGGAAACCTTTTAACTGGCAATCCCGAGCTAAATTCACGCAAGTGATAAATGTGTAGAGACTATATACCCGGATCCCGTTAGGGATATGAGATAGTCCACCCCATTACGAAAGTTATGGATCATGTGTAAGGAGATGGTTCCAGGTTCGAGTCCTGGCCGCGGAGCACTTGTCATGATTTTGGTTTAAAACATCAGAATCGTGGCGAAGAATCAGTGTTTTTTGAAGTTCGAAATTCTTTTTAACTTCGGGAGTCATTGATTCTATTGGTTGAACACTAAGAACGCCAGAAGCCCCATTAATACTGGGGTTTTTGGTTGGTTCGAAATTATTATTGAGTTTTGGTGCCCAATCAGCTAAGAATTTGAAACCAGGAGTGTATTCGGCACTTACCTTACCTGCCAATAAATTAATGTTGGAGAAAACATAACTCAACAACAACCTCTGTTCATCTTTTGTTATATGCTTGCATTTATATATATCCTTAACATGTAAAGCTAGCTCATGAATGGCCAGCCCAGCCTCATAGTAGGCCGTACGAGTCTCGCTAAGGCTCTCCAAGGCCTTTATGGCGGAGTTTTTTTCATCGGTGGCATCCTTTATCATTTTTTCACAAATTTCCAAGGGAAGCTCTTCTAGCAGTTTGCCTCGATATGCTCCTTCGATGATTTTATCAGAGGACTTAATGATTCTTTGGAGGTTTTCTTTCTGACGAGTATGCTCAGTAATCTCTTCTTTATGGCTGTCTTTTAACGCCTTGGTAAGTTTTTCAACTATTCTTGGATTTTTCATAACTACTGCATTGAAGAATGGTAAAAGTCGATTTTCAAATTCTGTCTCGAGTATAGTTCCAGCCTGAGAACAGTTTTTGTAGTGATTGCAATTTCCACGCCACTTACCCTTACTGAGATACCAGCTTATTACGCCTTTGCACTCCTCGCATCTAACCTTCCCTTTATACAGGGGAAGGTGTTTCTGATATTTACCGCCATGTTTGGCGTTTAATCTAGTCTGCACAGAGTCGAATAACTCTGGTGATATGATAGCTTCATGAGAACCATTTTGAGCCTTATCATTCCAAACCATTTTACCGCAGTAGAACGGGTCTGATAATAATTCATGGAGCCTGCTCTTTAATACTTTGCCACCCTTCTCATTTCGTAAACCTTTGTCGTATATTGCTTCAACGAGTCTCGATAACGAGTAGTTTCCTGAATTATATTTCTCAAAAGCTTCTCGCATCAGTCCGTCCATTGGCGGATTTACAACATGATGCTTGTGACCTTTTTCACCGATAGTTTTATAGCCAATTTTAGCCCTGCTTGGATAACCGCCCATTTTAAGTTTCTGTGCCTGACCCTTCTTAACCTCTTCTGAGAGGTTATTAATGTAAAATCTGGCTATTGCAACTTTCATATCCCAAACCAAATTTTCATGGGCTTTAGTGTTCTGATTAAGAATAAAAGATTCTTTGATAAAGTGAACCTCACGCTTCAAATCGCCCTTAACCCACTCGTCAACAATACTGGCATCTTTGGGAGTTCTGGTCAGTCTGTCTATTTTCTCGCAGAGAATAACTGAAATCTTATGCTTAGCAGTATATTCCAGCATCTCGGTAAATATTTTTCTAATCTGCTTACCGCTTGCTGACTCAGCAATACGATACTCTTTTACAACATCGAATCCTTTTCGTTCGGCATATTCTTTAAGGAGAGAAAGCTGGGCATCTAAAGAATAGCCAGTATCTTCCTGCTCTTTACTACTAACGCGGGCATAAATTACGCATTTAATTTTCATTTCTAAGATAAAAGGGATAACTTGCTGGACATAACCTCTTGCGAGACTATAGGCAAATTATCCCATTTATCCCCACAAGATTATGTTATGTCCATCTAAATTATACCTCTTTTTAATTGATTAGTAAATTGTCCAGGTTGCCTAACTATTTATTTGCCAGACAAATAAATTTTCTAAACACAGAATTCTTTATTGGTTTTAAGGAAAAAAGAGAGAAAATTCTTTATTCTTTAATTTATTTCCTTTTTCTTGTTTCTATTCATCTTATTTAATGTGCTATTTCGTGCCTGTAATAAAGGCAGGTTTTTGCACAGACGGTAGGCAAAGTTGTGACGGTTCCTGATACTTAATAGAAATCTCGTTACTGTTATTAAACCGTCTTTTTGTTGTTATAAATTTTTCTTCCTTGAGTCTTGATATAGCCGACCTCACTGTTCTTATCGGAATATTAAGGTCTTTTGATATTGTTTTCTGGCTACACCAAACTTTCTCTTTTCTTGATAGGGTTATTTTACCCCTGTTATACTCTGACTTAATATGTTTCCAGTCATAAGATAATATACAGCCCAACACTCTCCACGTCGAACCGCTAAGGCGACTACCCCTTAAAAAGAATGAATAAGGAACCACTACCACTCTTTTTGTTAAGTCCCTGGTAACTAATGGCGCCCATGCAGGCATTCCTGGTGGCATATCATATCCTGGAATATAATCTCTTACCGTCTCTATTTCTCCATCAATTGTATTATCTTTATCCATTTTGTGTGTCTTTTTGTGTCCTATGGCTAACTTTTGCCAGTAAGTCGAAATAGCCTAACCAATCATAAGCAAATCTTGAAACTTCCTGGAAAGAAAAATCTTTGCCATAGTCCTCTTTAATTATTTGTCGTAGTTCACTCACAAACTCTTTTTCGACCATACACTAAGCCTACACTTGGTAACTGGTGTAATAAAATGTGGATTAGCCAAATTCCTCGCATTTTGTTTGTCTAAAAGTTTGTTCATTCAGAGCTATTTTCTTGATTTTACTTGTGTTTTTAGTATTAAATTCAAGGCTCATCATCAATGATTGGGTCTTTGTTAATATGGGGCTTGTAATAATAACCTTTCCGAGAAAAATTCTACATCGGGGTGGTGCACGTTCTGGTATTAAAAATATTTTCTAGTCTTCATAAATTATCAGTAGACAGGGCAAATAAAAAGGGTATAATTTAATCAAAACTAAACAGGAGCCTAAACTCGGCTGATTTATCAGCAGGGCATGGCACAAAATCGTAGCGTATATAGACCCCATCATAGGGCGTACGCTACGTTGCAGACCGAAAGGTTTGTAGGTCACCGAAAGGTGGCTCCTGTGGTGGGTTTTATGTTTTTATGAAAACAATAATAGTTCTTCTAGTGTTGGATTTATTTGTGTTTGTTTTAGTCCCCTTGGGGAGTAAGAGAGAGTGGACTAAAAAAGATTTTAAATACTACTATTTGATGTGGGGCGTATTTTTAGGTATTCCCACACTGCTTTTAATTTCAAAACTTATGGGCATTATAAATCTAGAAAATATGGCTTCAATATTTCAAATATATGGTTTAAGAGTAATAGTGGGCATAATTTCGGGTGTGGTTTTATTGTTGCTAACTTTTCTATTATTTTATTGTTTTTTCAGAGGTATTTGGGAAGAAATTAGGAAATCTATAATCAAAGGATTGAAAAAAGATATAAACGGAACTTCGGTTCCTATCACCCAAAAAGAAGAAAATATTTTTGACCAACTAGAGGAAGTTCAGCCATCCGAAGGGCAAGAGGAGGAAGCTTATGTGATTTTTCACTCTGATAAAAATGAACATAAATAAACACATCTATGTTATTACGGGTGTTGTTATTCTCGTCTTGGCTGGCTATTTTTACTTTATCCAAACCAACAATCAAGAAGTTGTTGAGTCTCAGGAGATGGGGGCTGATACATCAGAATCATTATCTATAAACCCCAAAGAAATACTTAAATATGACCCGAATGCTCCAGCATGGATGCAAGATGCTGAATCGTGCACCAAGGTTAGAGAAAAGATTTTCTGCAAGCTCAAGGGTGAATAAAGCCCAAATCCAGAGTATTCATAGGGAGTTTATAAGGGGTTATTGAGTGGTTAAATTGACCTAAAATTACCCTGAGGAGCATCCAAAAGACACTTAAAAGACCCTAAATTACATCAAAAAGCATGCTATAGACAAACACTTAAAAACAGCGCAAGATATGACTATTGTGACTTACCTAAAAAAGAACTGGTTTCGGGCTATTCTCGTAGTAATAATTGTTATTTCTGTTCTCTCTATGTTTAGCAATTACAGTAGTGCCGATGTTTATGTAAATGGTTATTATCGTAGTAACGGAACTTATGTAAATGGATATTACAGGAGTTCTCCCGACAGTAATCCATATAACAATTACAGCTATCCAGGAAATACCAACCCTTATACTGGCAAGGTAGCCCCAGGAAACCCCGATACTTATCTAAAGAACTATTACGGAGGTTCGTCAGGTGGCTCTTCTGGGGGAAGTTATTATAATTACTATTCGACCCCGACACCTACCCCCTCTTGTCCATCCATGTCTAGCTATAACTCTTTAAGTGGTTCTTGTGAGTGTTATTCGGGGTATGTAGCTGATGGAGGTAGCTGTACGAGTGGTCTGAGTTATTGTTGGTCTAAATATGGCTACAATTCCAGCTATAGTTATCTTAATAAAAACTGTGAGTGTGATTATGGATATGAATTAAAATATGGGACATGTACCAAAAGTCCAACACCTACACCAACTCCGATTGACCCAGACGCATCGTGCAGAAGAAGCTTTGGAAACTACTCTTTGGCTAGTACGAGTAAGCCTGGTTATTGTACCTGTGTAAGTGGCTATAAATTTGACGCAAACAAGCAGTGCACTTTTGTTCCCATTTTTATTCCAACTCCAATACCAACGCCAATCCCGACACCTAATTTTCAGAGCATCTCTAATCAAGCAAAGATTAGCTTAAAAAAGTTCCAAGAACCAATACCGTCTTCGACACCAGTAAGCATTAGTTGTAAGGGTGATTATTCAATATCTTTAGATAAAAAACGATGTGTCAAAATTCCAAACAATGCTCATCCTGCCAATGATGGCAAAAATGTTTGGCTTTGTAATGATGGCTATGTGGAAAAAGGTAATTTTTGTGTTTTAACAAGTCCTTCCTTAAACTCATTTCCGATAACTGATACTTCTCCGAAAAGTAATAAAAGTGGTTGGGGTATATTTAAATTCTGGTAAATTATATGCAAACACAAGACAAGAGACGGTTTTGGCTTGGCGTGGTTTATCTAGGCGTAGTTGTTTCTGGAGTGTATACATTTTTACATTTTGGAGAAAAGATATTTTTCAACGTAAGTCCTATTAATAATCCTTATCTAATGTTCGGACGGATTTGGTTTTCCTTTTGGTGTGGGTTGTTGGGCATTTCCCTACGAGCATTTAAATTTTCACGAAACGGGAGAGTTTCTCCTTGGATGCCATATCTCTTTAAGTATCCCGTTCTTATTTTTTTTGAATCTGTATTTGTTTTTTCTATTCTAAATATGAGCGAAATTATTTCATTAAGTTATCTCTTTTATACATTTACACTCCCAGTAATGTTTTATCTGGGATTTGGAGCCTTTGAGGCTTATTCGGAATTAAAGCAATTATTACGCAACAATTCGGGTATGGATTAATACTAAAAACATGCTCCGTGGTTAAATTCTGTGGTTTATATTAAACAAAGACTGGCAATTCCTGCCATGTTTTGTTAGATTGGTTCAGTATAAATTAATTTCAATGCAATTATGTCCGATAAATCAAGTTTAAGAGGCTCTGAATGGGGAAAATGGGATTTACATTTCCATACCCCAAGTTCGTATGATTATCAGAATAAATCCGTAACTAATTTAGAAATCGTTAGCATTCTAAAGCGTGCCAATATTAAGGTTGTGGCAATTACAGACCACCATTTTATTGATGTCCAGAGAATTAAAAACTTAAAAGAATTAGCTGGGGGTGATATAACCTTTCTCCCAGGCATAGAATTCTGCTCTAATTCCAGAGGAAAGGAGCCCATTCATTTTATTGGAATATTTCCAGAAAACTCGGATGTTGAGTATGTCTGGAACGAGATAAACGCAAAAGCTGAAATAGCAAAACAAAAAAAAGATGGCAAATCTGATTCTGAGATATACTGCAACATAGAAACAACATCGAAGATAATAAAAGGTCTAGGTGGCCTGATTTCTGTCCATGCTGGTAAGAAATCAAATTCTTTGGAAACTATTACCAATTCTCTTCCTGTTAATATGGCGGAAAAAGAAGATATTGTAAAACACATTGATATCTTTGAATTGGGACAAGAGGGAGACCAAGACAGCTATATAAAAAAAGTTTTTCCTAAAATTGGTGACCGTCCCATGGTAATATGTTCCGACAATCACAATATTAAGAAATATAAACTGAAACAATCTTGCTGGATAAAAGCAGACCTGACCTTTGAAGGCTTGAGACAGATTTTATATGAACCGAAAGATAGAATAAAAATTCAAGAGCTTAAGCCAGAAGATAAATCCAATTATAATATTATCGATAGGGTGGAATATAAAAATCCATCCGAAACCGATAACAGGGTTATATATTTTAATCCAAATCTGTGTTCCGTTATTGGAAGTCGTGCTTCAGGAAAATCAAATCTGCTAAAAAATATAGCTTTGTCAATTGACCCAGACCAGTGCAGATTAAAAAACATTAGCCACACAGATCTATTTAAACTTAAAGATTTTAAATTATTTTGGAAAGATGGTAAGAGCAATATCTTAGACCCAGAAACCAAAGAAAAAGGTGTGTTGTTTATACCCCAAGGATACTTGGGGGAAATAGTATACAACAAAAATCGCCAATTTGATGATTTCTTATCAGAATTATTTGAGAATAAAGAAGAATTCAGCCAAGCTTTGCAGAGCTACAGAAACTTTGAAGACGGTAATATTTTGGAAATTACATCCTTAACAAGAGAACTTTTGGCTATGAGAGAAAATGGTAGAGAAAAACAAAACAAGGTCAAGAAACTTGGGAAAAGAGAAGACATAGAAATAGACATAAAAAAAATTGATACAAAAATTAAAGAAGTAAATGATGTCGAGAAAAACATTACATTAGAGGAGATAGAAAGTTATAAAAATTTAAACTCGAATAGGTCTAAAAAAGAGAAAGAGCTCAAGCTGATTGAGGGGGACATCTCCTCTCTGGAGTTATTAAAAGAAGAAGAGATTATAACAGCAGATAGGATTTCTGAGTTTGATTTTTCTAAAGAATTCATGGAGAAAATCGAGAAGAAATTAAAAGAGTCTGACGATGCCTTTAAAAAAGATTTTATAGTACTGGAAATAAATAAACTTGTTAAAAACAAAAAGAAGATTGAAAAGGAAATTTTAGAGTTTGAAGGAAAAATAAAACCACTAAAGATTAAAATAGATAAACACAAGGCGCTAGCGGAACTAACCAAATCTCTTCAAGACAAAAAAGAGGACCTCGTACTGATAAATTCTCTTAAAAAAGACATCTCTGACCTAAGAGTAGTATACGGTGATAAATTGCTTGACATCATCAACAAATATATGTTCTTTGACACTCAATATAAAAGCCTCAGTATTAATATTGGTTCACTAAAATTTTCAGCAGTAGATATAACCACAGACTTCGATGATGATTTATTCAAAAATTTTATTGAAAATAATATTAATTATCACAATTCGATTTCTTTCAGAAAAGACCAGGATAAAAAATATGTGTCGGCAAACAAATTTCTTAGCGATATGGGTCAGTGGGCCTATGATAAGAAGGATTTCTCTATACTATTGAAACAAATTATGCTGGGAATTTTGTCTGGAGATTTGCTATTAAAATCAGGGAGGGATGAGGAAAGTGTTATCATAGAATTGTTCAAAAATCGGTTTAAAATTAATTTTTTAAAAAGTATAAAAAACAAGAGTGGAAATGAATTCGAGGATATGTCAGATGGGGAAAAAGCCCTCGCACTCTTGGAGTTTATTTTTAAGTTTGATAACTATAACTATCCTGTATTAATAGACCAACCTGAAGATGACCTTGATTCTAGGGCAATATCAAAACATATTGTAGATTTTATCAAAGAAGAGAAGGGTAAAAGACAGGTCATAATAGTATCGCACAATGCAAACATGGTTGTATGCGGAGATAGTGAGGAAGTCATCGTATCAGAAAAAAAAGGTGGCAAAACACCTATCTTTGAATATTCTTCAGGTGCTATCGAAGATAAAAAAATTAGTCGGGAGATAATAGAAATATTAGAAGGAGGTAAGATTGCTTTGGCAAAACGTCGTGATAAACTTGGACTATCTAATAATCAAAAACCCTAAAGGTGCGATGTTTCTTTTATTTGATTTTTTAGGGTTTTTGAGATAAACATATCTAAATGGATAAGGACTATAAAAGAGAAGCCCTTAGAATACTGAAGGTCAGTAATTGGACAGATGATATGATTAGCAAAGCTTTTGCCGTTTCTGAGAAAGAAATTATTAGGATAGAATCAACAAAGAAGAATATATACAAGGAAGAACATAGAAAAAGAATCATGAACATTTTACCACCTGATTTAAAGAAACAGGTTGATTACCTATCTACTTATAGAAAAAGAAATAAAACGATTGTTAATGAGCGGGTTAATATTATCAGAAGATTAAGAAGTGAATTCCCTTTTTCTTTTCCAGAGATAGGTCTACTACTCAGAAGAGACCATTCAACGATAATGCATCATTACAAATCAAGCGTTGAGCATTAATTTAGTCCGCCTTAAATCCTGTACACAGTGTTTAGTTGATAACTCAAACTCAATTTTTGGGACAGGGCAATGTAACAAATATTCTGATTGTCCAGACCGAAATGGGGACACATAAAACTATCCAGCCAAGGATATAAGGTGTTGAATTTGTCTTAAATCTAACTCTGGAACTGGGAACGCAGTCTTCCAATCATAAGATTTAAAGGCACTAGTCCATTGTTCTAAGGTTGTCCGCTTCAGCGAGCAGAACAGAACAGGACAAGACGACACGAAAGTGTGTCGTCTTGTCGTTTAATAGTGCGACGTATTCTGATTTAAGGATTTTTGCTATTATTATTGCATGAACATTCATCCGATTGACGGACTTATTAATAATTCTCAGGCTAGGTCAATTTCAAAAGCCATAACCTGGCGAATAATAGCTGCAACTATCACTGGGACTATAGTGTTCGTCTATACAGGGAAACTAAAAGAGACCGGGGAGATACTTATGGTAGCCGAAATAATACTGACTATTGCCTATTATCTTCATGAAAGATTTTGGATTTTGATTAGAAAAAAGAAATCCTAGGCTCTAATGTCTTGGGCAAAACGGAGCAGAATCTAACACCCCAGACCATGGGGAAGCCAAGTTGTTTACTAGTTAGTAAAAATGTGGTACAATATTAGGACATGAGAATCGCAACTAATATAACCAGAGAATATCTCGGAGGTATTACTCGATCAAATATAAATTTCTTAGATTCAATTCACGGTAAACACGGTGGTGTTGTTGGGATAGAATTAAACAGTAGAAGATATATGCAGGCGCCATCGATATTTAGACATTATGATCTAGATTGGTTTAGTCACCATATTATAAACATTCATGACCTATCTATTTTTACGGCAATTAAGAGGTCTAAATCTATAAAAGATTTAGAAAAAAAATATAAACCAATAATAAAAATAATTAAAACTATATTAATTAAAGATAAACCAGACGTAATTTTCTTGAACGGGACATATTATATCCCATGGCTTATATCTATTGCTGCTCATGAATTAAAGATTCCAATAGTTTTAAGGTATGCTGGTGTCTATACCAAAGAAACAGAAAATTTTACTCCAAAGTTTAAAAAATTTTTCAATGAAATGGAGAAATCTTTTAAAAAAAGAGTCGGCCATTTTATATTTCCATCACATTTATGTAGAGATTTGGTTGAGAAAGAAATTTACAAAAAAAGTATTGATAATGCTTTTGTAATTTCAAATTCTTTTAACACCAAAGAAGACACTACTGTTTTTAGAACAGCAGAAAGAAGAATTGCTGCCGTCGGTAGATGGGATAGAATAAAGAATTTTAAGGAATTTTTTGAGATTCACAAGATGTTGAAAAAAAATGGTTGGGAGCATGAAGCCTCATTTGTGACTAGTGATTCAAAAATAAAAGATATGCCTAAGAGCATAAACAGATTAGCGACAATGACACACGAAGAACTGTTAAATTTCTATTCCTCCCAGGGTCTTATTATTTGTCCATCATTGTTTGAAACGTTTGGAAATGTGCCGATGGAGGCGGTTTGCATGGGAATTCCTGTTCTTGTTAGTGACAATATGGGTTGTGCAGAAATTTTAAAAATTGCCGGATTAGGCAACATGGTAATTTCATTTAAGGATAGAAAAAAAGTTGTCGAAAGGGTCCAGTTGCTTTGTGGTCAACAAATATTACCAAAACAAATAAATAACGTTCGTAAAATTCTTAATTCAAAATTGATAAATGCTGAAATAATGGCAGTTCTCAGAGATGCTGCCCAAATCGAGTAATGCTGGACGGACTACTCCCTCCCGATATTTTCTTGCGGCAGGAAGTGAACTACCTCACTTCCGTCAGGACGAGAAAGACGGAGCGATGTAGCTGTCAGTAGACAGACACCGCGAGTCCCGTCCGAGTGCTCAAGTTTGCGACGGCAAACTTGAAGCCGAGGAAGACGTCCTGGTCGCAGAGCAAGATTGACAAAATACCACATTGTGGTATTTTATTTTGAGTTCTAATTTAACAAAGTGAAGGTGATTGCTGTGCCAAAAGATACCGCCGAATTATTGCTTAGAGAACTTGCTCTTCATTTGTCGTATGGGGCGGAGGTTAATGGTTCCAAATCGGCTGGGCGACCAGTCGGTTGTTTGTCCTTATCAAAGCATGAGGGTGATTTGTGGAAGAGGATTATTGACGTATTGGGAGGGGAACCCGACATGATTAGGGATGTGGTTGGGCCTGCCATTGTTGAAAGGCTGACAATGCAACCACTAGTCTGCTCTAGGAGATACTTGCTGCTTTAGGGAATACTTGGATTTGCGCGATAGATCGTACGCAGTGTTTAGTGATCCTCAAGGGGGCCCAGATTTAATTTTAAGTCTCAAAGGATGTCAGGATCGTCTCAGGAACCTACAAGATAACAGTTGGTCTGTTGAAGAAACCGAGAAGGCCTTGAATGGGTGGACAAAATCAGCCGACTAGCAGTCGGCTTTTTTATTTGCGAGAGAATGAGTTATAATTACTAAGTGAGTTGATTTAAAAATTATTAAAATTTAAAAACAATATGAACGAATCACAACAATATCTAGAATTAATTAAACCATTTTGGTCGCCTCCTGCTTGGATTTTCGGTCCGGTATGGTCGGTTCTCTATATAATTATTGCCATTTCTTTTGGCGTGGTATTTTACAAAGTTTACACAAAAAAGATTTCATGGATTATTGCCCTTCCGTTTATTTTAAATCTAGTTTTTAACTTTTCTTTTACATGGTTTCAGTTTGGACTTAAAAATAATCTCCTTGCATCCGTAGATATTGTTTTTGTTTTAGGAACTCTTGTTTGGATGCTTGTTGCTATTTACCCTTATACTTCATGGATTGCTTATGCCAATATCCCATATCTTCTTTGGGTTTCATTTGCAACCTGTCTCCAGATTACGATTACATATTTAAATCGGTAAGTTTTGTATGTCCAACTAAAAGACATAGCCGTAGAGTGGCAAGGTTCTCAATATGGTGGCGAGAATAATATAAAACACTAAGTGAATTACGTAGGCATATATAAACCCTCCTCGAATGCGTAGTATTAAGTAGGGGAATATGAGAGCTGATAATACGGACCCAGCAATCATCATTAGTGCATATGTGGTAGGGGCTCCATTAATAGAAAAAAGAAGTACGTGCGCTAATCCGAAGCATATCGCATAACTAATGACGGTTTCTTTTAGTGAGTTAAATCTGGAATAAAATTCTAAAACCAAAACAGCTATTAAAATTTGTTGTACAAGAATTTCTATGGACTTAGGAAGAAAATACCAAGGAGTAGAAAAAAGGATGTCGGTATTAAATGATAAAATTGGCACTTCTAATGCCGGTAAGAATGAAAAGAAATACAACATTCCCCATATTAATCCCGCAGAACCAAGACTTAGTGTTCCATATAACCAGATGTTTTGTTTTTTTGTTACATTTTTTTTAAACAAGTCCCAAAAAAACAGTGTGCTCACTATTGCCCACAAAAGAAAATAGACAGCAATGACTATTGGCGCAGAATTATAGCTAAGCCGGAGGCCGAATAGGGGAAGGATGGTGTAGTACCCAACATTGGCAACCGTCCACAACGCGGCGACTTCGCCTAGTGTTTTGTATAGTGGAGCATGTGACTTGTTCTCAATATGAGTATTTAGTTTTGATTGTTCCATAAAAGTATTGATGTCTATAAATATTACCTTTTTAAGAAAATAATTTAAATAGACAAAAAGGGTTGCAGTGTGGTATTTTGTTTTTAGGTTTTTGTCTTGTGAAAAAGAGTAAATGCCAAAGCAGGAACATGACGTTCGTTTTGACTATGCCGGATTCAACGGCAATAGAGCAAGGTACACTTGTCATAGTGAGGGATGCAATGAAGCGACAATCGTTCGACAACCACACATGGACTATGAGGGGCGTGATAGGTGGGCCAAGTTAAGAAAAGATTTTTTTGAAAAACATCCTTGTTCAGTAATCAAGGTGGTATAGGAGAAAGGACGAACCGACTTTGGGTCGGTTTTTATCCCCGCGCTCATACATGAGTGTGGGGATTTATTTTATTGCATGTTTTCCGGCTACCGCACCAGTGGTCCAGCAAAGTTGGAGACTGTACCCACCTGATGGACGAACAATGTTTAGGATATCGCCAGTAAGATATAGGTTGGTGATTTTTCTTGAGCGCATGGTTTTAAAGTCTACTTCTTCAAGGGCGATACCACCGCTTGTTACAATAGCTTTTTCTACACCAAGAACACCGGAAACGTGAAGAGGAAGAGCTTTAAGAAATTGAACAAGGCGAAGTCGTGCTTCACGACTGATGGTGTGACAAGGAGTTTTCTCGTCTATACCAGCAAGTCCACCAAGAACCAGTATTATGGATGCGGGCAAAAAATGTGTGACGACGTTTTTAAATATTTTATTTCTATTGAGCTTAAATATGTTTTGAATTGCTGTGTCTGTTCTCTTGTGATCTAGATTAGGAACAAAATCGGCCGTTATGACAACGGTACCATATTCTAAAAGTTCTCGAACCTGATTGCTCATGTTCAGGATTGTTGGACCACTGACACCGAAGTGGGTAAATAAAATTTTTCCCTTGTGAACGGCCTGTCTTTTGTCGTTTTGTAATACACTAAAGCGAACCTTGGAGATTGTTACTCCTTGTAGTTTTTTTATCCACGGGTCACTAAGTTTAATTGGAACAAGTGATGGTGCTGTGTCTGTGACTTTGTGACCCAACGAGCGAAGCCATTCAAATCCGTCTCCAGTGGAACCTGTTTCGGGATGAGATTTTCCGCCTGTGGCAAGAATAAATTTTTTCCCATGAACAATGTCTCCATTCGCCAATTTAACACCTGAGATTATTTTTTTATTAGAATTAACAAAACCTATTACCGGCGAGCTGGTTAGAACACTCACTTTTCCATCATTCATGTATTCACTTAAAACATTCCAGACGGATTGAGCTTTGTTGCTTGTCGGAAAAACTCGCAATTCGTTTTCAATCTTTGTTTCCATGCCATGATCATGAAAGAATTTTAATGTGTCCTTAACATCCCATTGAGAAAAAGCAGAGAAGAGGAATTTGCCTGATTTACCAAACTTAGCCAAAAGCTTTTTATTATCCGTTTCGGCGTTAGTTACATTACAACGCCCCCCACCGGTAATTAGAAGCTTTTTGCCAAGGGTGGCGTTTTTCTCTAAAAGAAGAACACGCGCACCCAAAGATGCAGCTGTTCCAGCCGCCATCATTCCCGAAGGACCCCCTCCAATAACTACAACATCCCAAGGTTTTTTAGAAATTAAGACCGATTTCATGGTGGATAACAGTATAGCATATTTACTGAATTGGAGAAACATGGTATAGTATTGGGCTATAACCGTATAGACATTACACAACATGGCACAAGGAGAAACAATAATCAGGTTTGAGAAAGTTTCATTTGAATTCGGACACAACAAGCCCATTCTAAAGGAGGTGGATTTTTCGGTTAGACGAGGAATGAAGATGACTATTATGGGTCAGAATGGAGCAGGAAAGAGTACTATTTTTCAACTTATTACTCGTGGACTTAAACCAGAATCTGGGGCGGTTCATTTGGCACCCAACCTTACAATTGCGATTGCTCGTCAGGTAATTCCCCGAGACCAGCTCGATTTAACTATAAGAGATTTTTTCCAAGCGTGTTTCAGAGATAAGGTGTACGATATTGATCCTAAGATTGATGCTGTTTTGGAGGTGGTTAATTTAAATGCGCCCCACGATAGAATTGTACGTTCTTTTTCGGGTGGTCAGCAGGCGCGATTGCTTTTGGCATCGGCATTAATACAAGACTCAGATGTTCTGCTTTTAGATGAGCCAACAAATAACCTTGATAAGGCCGGCATCACTCATCTTCGTCAGTTTTTGATTGATTACAAAAAGACGTGTTTGGTTATTTCTCATGATGCAGATTTCCTAAACGCTTTTACTCAGGGCGTTTTGTATTTAGATGTGCGAACCTTAAAAGTCGAACAGTATCAAGGAAACTATGCAAATGTGGTGCAACAGATAACTGCTCGTATTGAAAAGGAAAATAGTGCTAATGCTCGTTTGGCCAAAGAGGCGATAGATAAAAAAGAAAAAGCTAATTTTTTTGCTATGAAAGGTGGACGATTACGCGTACTCGCAAAAAGAATGCGTGAAGATGCTGAAGAGATGGAAGAGTCTAAGGTTGAAGTTCGCAAGGAAGACAAAACTATTCGTAGCTTTACTATTCCAGCACAGAAAGATTTAATTGGTAACATTGTTGTTTTGTCTTCTGTAGGAATTTTCAAGAAACACAAGCCCGTTCAGAAAAAAGTAGATATCACACTCAACAAAAATCGCCACCTTTTGCTGTCAGGCCCAAATGGTATTGGCAAGAGCACACTTCTTGAGGCACTTGCTTCAGGAAAAGCAAAGGGAGCCACCATAACTTCTGGTGTTACTGTGGGTTATTATCGTCAGGATTTTTCAACCTTAAATTTTGAAGACACAGTATACGAATCTCTTCATGAGGTTACAAGAAACTTGGATGAGGAGGAGATTCGTTCAATTGCGGCCGGATTTTTAATTACGAGTGATGTTATTAAAACAAAAATAGGAAATTTATCCGAAGGGCAAAAAGGTTTAGTTGCATTTGCCCGATTGGTAATGCAAAAGCCAGGGTTGTTAATTCTTGATGAGCCAACCAATCACATAAATTTCCGACACTTGCCAATTATTGCCAAAGCTCTGGATCAATATCAGGGTGCCATGATTCTTGTTAGTCATGTTCCTGAATTTGTGAGTCAAATAAGAATCGATGAAACATTGGATCTTGGTGACTAGGAATGGTTTCCATTATTGCCGTTTTCTGCTATAATCAGTGGGTAATAAATTAATTAATACACATATGGGAAAAAGACGAACTGGAGTGGGAAAGTTTCAAAAAACAAGTTCTCGCAAAACCAAAAAAAGATTAGAAATAAAAAGAGTTAGATTGGCGGCGTTAAAAAAGAAGAGAAATAGATAAATCTCAGAACAGTAATTTACAAAATACCACGAGAGTGGTATTTTGCTTTTGGTTCCTAATTAACCACAGAGGTGTGTATGCGCCAGTTGCTTAGGGGGTCCAAGGTTTATGTTCGTTACTTGAGTGTCGGAATAATCATAAGCGTCTTAATTTGGGCCGGATTTTTCTTTATGGGTGAACGCCTGCTCTCTATCTTTTTGTAAGGCCGACATGTTTGTCGGCTTTTTTTGGGGATTAAAATGGCCTCTATGTGTTATAATTACTTCACGCATGAGGTCTTATTTAATTAAATTGTTTGGCGGTCTATGTGTCGTCTTTTTGCTTTTGGGTTTTGGTTATTATCATAGAGATAATATTGGCAGTGTTTTTCGTAATCTTCTCAACAGGTTTCGACCTTGCCAGCGACCAATAACATATTCAATTGAACGCATTGATCCTCAATTTGGAATAACAAAAGAAGAGTTACTGAACAGTATGGGGCGAGCTGAAAAAATATGGGAGTCATCGATTAACAAACCGCTATTTGATTATTCACCAACAGGGGATTTAAAAATTAGTCTCATTTATGATTATCGACAGAAAGCTACTGATGAGTTGCACAAATTGGGAATAGTTATTAGTGATGACAGGGCTTCTTATGATACGGTAAAAGCCAAGTACGATTCGCTTGTTGTCTTGTATGATAAAGAAAAAGCACGTTTAGCGACCTTGGTCGATACTTATAATCGTGATAAAGATTCTTTTGAAAAGGATGTTAAGTATTGGAATGGTCGTGGTGGGGCACCAAAGAGTGAATATGATGATTTGCAACAAAGAAGGAGTGATTTAAACAATCAAGTTACCATAATCAACCAAGTCCAAGACTCCTTAAACAACTTGGGTGATACTATAAATTCAACAGCAATAATTCTTAATAAGCTTATTACCGAACTTAATCTTCAGGTTAATGCTTATAATACTGTTGGCGCATCAACCGGTAAGGAATTTAACGAAGGTGAATACATAAGTAGCGCGAGTGGAATCTCAATCAATATTTACCAGTTTGATAGTGAAAATAAGCTTTTGAGAGTCCTTGCTCATGAGTTGGGTCACGCGCTTGGGCTTGGGCATTTGGACAACCCTAAAGCTATAATGTATTACCTCAATGAGGGTATGAATGAAAAATTAACATCAGATGATCTTAGGGCTTTGAAAGGTAAATGTGGAATCGATTAAACTAAAAACCCACCAAAGAGGTGGGTTTTTAGTTTGCCCTGTTTAGGGACTAGGATAAATGTTTAGAAACGAGCTTTGTCATTTCAAACATGTTAACAACTTCTTTTCCTCCGAATACCTTTTTCAAGGCTTCATCGGCATTGATGTTTCTCTTGTTGGCTGGATCCTGAAGATTCTTGCTCTTTATGTAAACCCAAAGTTTTTTGACAACTTCGGATCTTGGCATAGGACCTTTACCGACAACTTCAGCTAAATCTGAGCTGATGTTCATTGGCTTCATGAACGCAGAATTTGTTTTTCCGGGCATATTGTTGTGAATTTGTTAATTTGTTTATTATAGGTATTCGACCTTATATAGATACAAGCATATATCAATTTAAGCCAAATAGCAAACTTTATGAGGGAAAAGGTGGTTGGGCAATCTACTTGACTAAGGTCAATAGAATGGTAGTATCTTTGAAACGCATTTAGGTAGTCTGCTGGAGAAACATGTGGCCAAGCCCATTAACAACGAACTGTTAGTACAACATCCACTTCTTGCCTTTTTGCTCATTGAAATAGCATCAGGAAATACATATTCAGACTTGGATTTTGAGATTTGTTGGGATAGGGTTTATATATTTTCCACCTTAGACAAGGGTCATCCCAAGGAAGAGAGTTCGCTCGAGGCCATGGAAACGATTGCGCCCTTAGTCACAGAATGGGGCTTTGTGTCCGAGCCTCTTTTCAGAAACTCTCAAAACGGAGACAGGGTTGACGGGGTTAGGATTCATTTGTGAGTTGTTCGCGTAAACAACCCCGATTGGGTTGTTTTTTATTTTTTTAACCTGTTTACCTTCGGGTGTGTTGATTTTCTTGATTGTGGAATTCGTTTACGGTAATATTGAATGATGGAAAACAATATAAATGAAAATTTTGAAGTAGAGTTGGCACAAGTAAAAAATAAATCGGAAATGATTTTTGATAAAACAAAACTTATCTTGCCAGGAGCAATTTTAATCGCAGCGTTAATGATAAGTGGTTCGGTTGTTTTTTACTCATTAAATACTGGTAAGACTGGAGCAAATATAAAACAAGCTGCTGGACTAACACCAGGAGAGAAGGTTAAGGTTTCGGTTGACGATGACGCTTTTATTGGCAACGAAAATGCCAAAGTAACAGTAATTGAGTTTAGCGACTTTCAGTGCCCATTCTGTCGTTCGTTCTGGAGTGGTGCCTACCAGCAAATAAAGAGTGAATATATTGATACTGGTAAAATTAAGTTTGTTTTCAGGGATTATCCATTACCATTCCATCAGGCTGCCCAGATTTCAGCTGAAGCTGCTGAGTGTGCAGAGGACCAAGGAAAATTCTGGGAAATGCATGACAAGATATTTAGTGAGCAGGGCAAACAGGGAACTGGAACTGTGACGTACGGAGCTACTGAATTGAAAAAATGGGCCTCTCAATTAGGATTAAATTCAACTAAATTTAATCAATGTCTCGATTCTGGAAAATACAAATCAGAGGTAGAAAAAGATTTGGCCGATGGTTCGTCTTATGGAGTTTCTGGAACACCGACATTGTTTGTGAACGGTTATCCAATAGTTGGTGCTCAGCCATTTGCAGTATTTAAGGCTTTGATTGATAAAGAATTAAAATAAATTAATTTAAATTAAAATAACAGAGTTCCCAATATAAGTCGCCGACGCGTGTCCCCATTGCTCCTCTCGGGAGCA
>CAZAUE010000004.1:0-46649 GCA_964488565.1 uncultured Candidatus Saccharibacteria bacterium
GCGGTCAGGAAAATTAGGAGTGAATCAAATGACTGGCTCTATGAGGAGCTCCGGCAAGAAGAGGGGGTGGGGTTGAGCGCCTTTTGACAGAACCACCCAAAGTGCTAAATTGTGAGAATTAGTTTTCTGCAAACCCCAGAGGTGCAGATTGGTTCGTTTAAAATCACTACTCCTCTTACCGCTCATCCTATTCTCACTATTTATATACATCGTATCTGATACGTTCGTTTACGCTCACCTGTTTGATTGCGCTGGATCTGAAGCTATCGCTTCTGGTGTTTATGCTGAAAAAATAAAAACGGCACGAAAATTATTCACAAAACCCCTAGACTTTCCTGAGCCCGAATACTACGTAAAATCAACACAATGCTACAACGCATGGTCGCTTGGCACCGAAAAAGTGATAGTTTCAGAGTCTGTCATCCAGAACTTCACCCCCGAAGAGCTGGCTGGCATATTGAGTCATGAGCTAGCTCACACCAGAACCCACATACAAAATGAGTACCCAAGTCACTGGGAAATTGATGTTATGGGAGCAAGACTCACAAGCAAAAAAATTATGCTAAAAAAACTAGTCAGAATGTTGAACGAGTATGATAATCTTTATGAGGATAATAAATTACTGATGTATGCATTTCCTTTTTCTTATAGCACGTACATCGCAATAAGAAATGATTATCTTTTCAGAATAGATATGGTCAATACTTATCTAAAATAAAATATGCCGATTTAAGGCATATTTTTTATTGCCACATTAACAACCTCAAACCTACCAAACCCCACCAATAGATTGCACAAAAGCTTTCGCGTCTTCAGTAAATGAAGGGTCAAGTTGAGCCGCTATTTTTGCCTCTCTAACAGCTTCGTTAATCTTTCCAATTCTGGAATATACAACAGCGAGTGAAACATGATACTGAACTTTTTGTGGAGCTATGGCCACAAGTTTCTCGTGAATTTCCGCTAATTTTTTATAATCATTAAGTTTTATATACACATTAGTCAACTTGAGCAAATCTGACTCATCAGGACCGTAGCCTTTATTCTGAGCTATTTCTATCAATTCAAGACCTCTTTGTGTATTCCCAATCTGCATTTCTGTTATGCCCCAATACCAATAAGACAAACCCACGTCTGGATTTAACTCTGTCGCCTTTTTAAAATATTCAATTGCGGTTTTATAATCCTCCTTATTTAAATATCCTTGAGCAACTTCATAATAGGTCCTCATAAACGTGGGTGAAATTTTCAAAGCTTCTAGTGAATTCTTAAGAGCTTCATCGTTATGAGGAGATTTAGAGCTTTCTTTTCCAAGAATTATATGCATTCGAGAGGCATATAATCTGGGTAGATAATCCATGGGCCTTTCTTTGGCCAATTCTTCAACTTTTTCAATAGTAAACTCTACTTCCTTTGTTATGTCCGGTGTTATTTTTTCTTTATTTGCCGAATATTCAAACAAGTATTGGGCGTATCTATGTCTTATTTCGTATTTACCAAAAACATTATATCCTATTGCTTCTCTAAATTTAGCTGAAGCTGTATCAAAATCATTTGTCCAACCAGCAACTATCCCCCGAGTTGAAGCATAATTGGCCTTTGTTTGTATAATATTAGTTTTATAAATCAAAACAATAGAAGCAATGATGAGAATAAATCCAATTGAATTATTTAATGTTTTTTTATGCTTGATTGGCTTAATGGTTTGTGAATCCTGAGGCTTGCCGAGATATGATACAAAACCAACAATCGTAAAGAATGCAACAAAGTTGGCTGAGGTGTCAAAAATAAAGAAATTGTGAATGAGATATGCCAAAACCAAAGATATCAGACTAATTGCCATTTTCTTTTGCGTACTATTGCCAACTTTAATTATCTTTCCAATTTTCCATAAAATCGAAGCAAACATTGCTAAATATGCCAACAGACCCACGAGTCCCATCGTAACAAGAACCTCGACAAACATGTTGTGTCCCCGATCAAAAAGAGTTTCTGATCCAGGACCTTTAAAAAACTTGGGGTTGAAATGAATGGAAAATGGAATATTAAAATTTTCCGGCCCCCAGCCAATCAAAATCGTTTTAACACTATCGTTCCAACCATCAATTCCTGCTTGCCATGCCCAAAAACGAGTCTGAACAGTAAATGTTTTTAAAGAAAAATCAGTTAATCGTGTTAGATAGCCAGAACCTTTTACAAAATCCGAACCCCTCATCGTTTGTGCAAAAACCACAAATAAACCAGCCAAAATGAGCAGGCCAATTAAAGTCTTTTTTGCTTTTACAGAATCAAATGTCCATGCATACAAAAAAGCAAACACCAAAAACCCAAAACCAATACCCAAGATTGACCCTCTTACTGCGGTCATCAAAATAGCTATCAAATTTATCCCTGCCACCGCAACAAAAAAGTAATTTTCATTCTTTGAATTCTGCGAACGGAAATACAAAGTAATTGCCAAAAACATATTTACTATCTGGTATCCGGCAAATAGCGCCGCATTACCAATTGTTCCAAATATTCTCGTCCTATTTCCAGAGCCAACAATCCAAGAAATGTCTGTTTTCTGAAGAAACCCATAAAACGCCGAGAGTACGCCCACAAAAACCATAAATCTTAATAAACCAAACCAATCTTTTTCCGTTCTCATCACCGAAACCAGAATTACAAAATAAATAAAGTAGTGCCAAAATGTCCATAATCCTCCCATTCTTTCAAGTGTCCCCCAAAAACTTTCATAAACCTGAATACTGGTTATCGTTGTCAAAGTAAAAGCTCCAGTAAAAATCAGGAAACCCCAAAAAACCAAATCCCTCTTGGGCAAATAGGAACGATCCTGCCAAACCAACAAAAGATAAAACACCACAGCCAATTCAATCAAGCTCCTAAAGACAACAACCTTTCCAAAATGAAAAGGAGAGATGTATTGCGAGAAAATAATAAGTGGAACAATTGTAACACCGTACAATAACCACCTTAGCACTGTAACAATTTTTTGTTCAGACATATGAAAATAATATTAGAGTTTTTTAAGTTTTTTAGCAAGGTAAACAAAAGAGGTTAAATGAGAGGCTGTAAACCACACTGTCACCATCATCACCGATCCCCAAAGACCATAATTTTTAATAAGCCAAAGCCCCAAAGGAATTCCCGCTCCCAAAATAACCAGATTTATAATTATAGAAACCTTAACGCCATTAATCGCCCGCCACATGGGTCCCAAGCCGACTCCTATCCCATACAGCGCACCATAGACAATCAAACCAATAACATAAGGTACGCTCGGCAAGAAATTTTCTCCATAAAGAATCTTAAACGCAATCGGGGAAACAATAACTGCTACAACTGTTAATAATGTTGAAATACCGAGACCATACAAGGAAACCTTTTTAAAGTTTTTAACTAATTTTTCCTTGTTCTCAATCTGTAATTTAGGAAACTCTACATTTAAAAGCACTGATATTGGTCCAAGTAAGCTTAAAGCAAGATTGACATATCCAAAAGCTAATCTAAAAAATGAAACCTCGGAGGTAGTAACATAGATACCGGTAAGAATGACTGGCAGGGCCATAAATAAATTACCCATATTCCTATCCAATGCGACCCAAAAAGTAAATCCGAAATATTTTTTAAAACTCACCCTCTTCGCGCCAACAACCAACTGGCACAAAGAGGGGAAAATAGAATCGCCAGTTCTCAGGTTTCCGAACAACCATGCTGAAGAAATAAATATTATCAAAGCACCAACCAAGTGCCCGCTGACCGCACCCAAAACTCCAAAGCCGGCAATAACTAAAACCAAAGACAGACCTGATCTCAATGACTGGTCTGTAACAATTAAATATGTAAGAGATTTAATTCTTCCGGTAACTTGAAAAACTGAGTATGCGAGAGTAAAAAAGAATGATGATAGAACTACGGCAACAACAATAATTGAAGCATAAATACCAATAACAGAATTTCCATAGAGCTTATTCGCGATACTTGGCAGAAAGAAACTAAAAACCAACACAGCTAATGTGGCCAAGAAAGTTATCTTGAACATAAAACCAAGAATGTTTTCCACCTCAACCTTATCTTTTTGTGCATATGCCCTCCCCAACATGCTTGATACCGCCTCCTGAATCCCCATACCTATTACCAGTGAGGTAGTAGCGGCCAACCCAAAAGCAAGTGAATAAATACCCAAAAGCTCCGGTTGTAAAATCCGAGCTATTAATATCCCAACTATCGCCTGAACAACTGTTCCACCAAAACTCCCTACCTGCAAAGTGGCCACATTTCGGATAAAATCCTTTTGCCATAATTGACTTAAGAGATTTATCATTTTTTATAAAAAGACTTGATTACCTTGCAAATCTTAAGGACCTCAGACTCCTTTAGTTCTGGGTACAAAGGAAGGGACAGTATTTCTTGAGACAACTTGGATGTTACTGGCAAATCAGCATCAGAGTATCCAAGAAACCTGTAAGCTTCTTGTCTAAACACTGGTATCGGATAATGAATAGCAGATTCTATGTTATTCTTTTTTAAAAAATCCCTAAGCCTATCTCTCTCTTTGGTTCTAATAACGAAAAGATGCCAAACTCTTTTTGTTTCATCATGACCCACAAAAGGTAAGGTTATGGGTAAATCACCAAGCTCTCTTAAATAGACGAGGGCCAAATCCTCTCTAGTATTATTCCATCTATCCAAATAATCAATGCCCCAATTCAAAACTGCCGCTTGTATCTCATCTAACCCACTATTAACCCCTTCTATTCTATTGAGGTATTTATCTACTTCTCCGAAATTCCTTAATTCTCTTGCTCTGTCAAATAATTTTTTATTATTCGTAATCATCATTCCCGCATCTCCAAATGCTCCTAAATTTTTAGTTGGGTAAAAACTAAAACAACCAATATCACCCATGGTTCCGACCATTTTATTCGAATATCTTGCACCATGCGCCTGACAAGAATCTTCAACCACAAATAAATTGTGTTTTCTTGCTATCCGCACAATCTTTTTCATGTCTACTGGATAACCATATAAATGTACAGGAAGTATGACCTTTGTATTCTTGGTGATTTTATTCTTAACAAGATCAAGATTCATAACCATAGTCTTTTCATCGACATCAACAAAAACTGGGATTGCTCCAGTCATTCTTATTGCCGCAATCGTAGGTGTGGCGGTATGAGAAACAGTTATTACTTCGTCACCAACACCAACACCCAAAGACCTCAAGGCAATTGCTATTGAATCGGTTCCAGAATTTACCCCAACAGCAAACTTAGCCCCGGAATAATCAGCAAACTTTTTTTCAAATCCAATTCGTTCTGGACCACCAACAAACCATCCCCTCTTAAAAACAGAAAAGATTTTTTTGTTAATCTCCTTACCATGAAGACGATACCTTCTTTTAAAATCAATAAATCTTATCATTTAATATAATTTAAAAAATCTTTATAATTCCTTAAATAATCGCTCTCATCATACCAATCATCAGCCAATACCAAGATTGCACAGTTGTCGGAAAAATTTTCCATCTCGTGCCACAATAGTTTTCCCAATCTTATGCCAAATGACGGATTGGTCATTTTTATTTTTTGTTTTTTATTGCCGTCATCAAGCAAAAGGTCAAACGAGCCATTAATGCAAAATATTATCTGCTCCAATTTTTTATGTGCGTGTTTACCGCGAACAGATTTCTGATCGGCTAAACTAGTGATGTAATAAATCCTTTTAATCTCAAAGGGGATGTGTTGTCCAACTTGAGCAACAGTTAGTGTTCCGTCTGGACGATCATGGATAGACTGAACAGTAATCACTCCTGAATTTTTTACTTTTATTTTTGGAATCATTTTAAATTCACAAGTTTTTTATATAAATCAATCTGTTTATCCATGAGTATTTCTGAATTATAATTTTTGATAACATGCTCTCTCCCCTTACGACCCATTTCTGGCCAAACTTCTGGATGTTCTAACATATACACAATTTTCTCCGCCAAATCTTTCCAATCGCCTTCATTCACCAAAAAACCACTTTCTCCATCTTTAACCTGTTCGGGCAAACCACTATGCCTCGTCGTTATTACGGGCAATCCTGTTGCCAATGATTGTGAAATTATTACATTCATAGCGATTATTCCATATTACCGTCTTTAGCTGTTTTAGATGGCTGAACAAAAAAATGCATATCGCCCATCAGTGAAATTATTTTTTTAATATTCATGTAGCCTTTAAAATCCAATACGTCGTTCAGCTTAAATTTTTCAGTCATATCCAAAATTGTTTTTTTCATGGGACCATCGCCGACAATTGTGCAAATAAATTGTCTTTTTGTTTTTTCTCGAACGATGTTCAAGGCTCGCAACAAATCGTCAAATCCCTTCTTTTCTACAAAACGACCCACGGAAAAAATTCTGATGGGTTCATCTACAGAAACCGTCCTTTCCTTAAAAGGATATTCCTCAATATTTATACCAATGGGATGGACAATCACCTTTTCTGTACTAAAACCGTAATCAACAACCCTCTCTTTGGCATTTTCCGACATCACTAAAAAAAGAGAGCATTCTTTTTTTAATCTCTCATAAACACCCGGCCCACTTTTAATAATTGTACGACTAATGTCGTAACCATAAAAAGTGGTGATAAATTTTTGTGGCAAATTCAAAACATCTTTAATTTTAAGATATTTATTTCCCACCGGCCCAAAATGGCAATGAGCCAAATCAAAACTCTCACCAACCAAAGCTTCTGCCCAATAAATAAGATTCAGCGAGAAAACCTCACGGCCATAAGCTTTAAAATCAAGCGCCCCAACAAACGCTTTCGGATTTTTACATAATAAAGAAACTCCTTTTGGAATGGCCATCATTATTCTGGCAAATTTATTTTTAGGTACGTTGATATATTTAGTTATTTTTGCCAATTCATATTCATAAAACTTATCCGATATTTCTTTGTTACCGCCGTGCCTGAAAGAGAATATTTTCACCTCTATCCCACGATCAATAAGACCTGTGACCTGATCAATAATAAAAGGCTCGGAAACAACAGGAAATGCTTCAATTAAAAATACAATCTTCATCTTATAAAATCCAAAATTAATTTTGCCCTAGAAACCCATGAATATTTTTGAGAATCATTAAAAGCCTCTTTTGCAAGTTTATCAGCTATATCCGGATTTTCAAAAACAAATTTAATTTTTTGAGCCAAATCATCTACATTTTCGGGTTTAAAAAACAAAGAATTTTTTTCATTGAGAACTCTCCTTAAAGACGGTAAGTCTGATGTAATTACGGTTTTACCTGCCGCCAAAAACTCAAATAACTTTATGGGAGATGCTGTAAGAAACTGCTGTTTCGCGGGAGATGGAATTACAACCACGTCAAAAGCTCTCAAATAGCTGGGTATAATCTGATAATCAACTTGGCCAGTAAAAACAATGTTCGAGTAATCCTCAGCAAATTTATTATACTTTTCAATATAACTACTGGGCCCCCCTACAATATACAGCATCATGTCTGAGATTTCTGAATGAACCATTTTAAAAGCTTCGATCAGGTCACCAACCCCTTTTTCTAGACCAATTGATTCAAGACGTCCAACATAAGCAATAATTTTTTTATCGGAGGGAATAGATAATTTTTTCCTTGCCTCTTCTTTTGATTCCTTAATGTTGAAGAATTCAATATCAACACCATTGTGTGCAACCAGTATCTTTGAATGTGGGGTGCCAAATTTTAACACCTCATCTCGCGTTCCCTCAGAGTTTACAATTATTTTCTTAGCTTTTTTAAAAACATATTTCAAAAGAATTCTAGTTCTCGACGGACGTAAATCGTGTATTTCAGCTAAAAAATTAAAGTTGAATAATCCAAGAAGGAATAACACTGCATAGTCTCTGGAGTAAAAAAAATGGTCAGGTTTTTTGTGTTTTGATAATAAAAAGCATGCTGTGGAAAAAAGAGCAAACACTGAAGAACGTAAATAAAAAGCAGTCCTGTCAGATATTTTAGAAACCATCCTACTTAAGAAATCCCCACTATATACCTTTTTAATATTAAAAACTCTTTCAACTCCATAATAAGAGAAGGGGTCTCCCTTAATTGGGTTTTTCTGAAGAGGAGCAACAAGCTCAACTGAAACTCCGGCCTGAACAAAAGCTTCACACGATTTCATTATTTGAACCCCTCTGGCTTTTTCGGTTGGCAGTCTTGTGTTGGTTATATAAATTATTCTCATAGTAATCTGACTCTTACAACCTTAACTGTATGAATAGAATTGAACCTTGTCAATCATTAAATTTAATGATAAAAATTTTTTAGCACAATTAAAAACAAGGAGTTTTCCATGAATCTGGCTGGGCGAAGAGTACTACTAACCGGCGGATCAGGATTTTTGGGAAATCATGTTTGGCAAAAACTCATTGATCGCGGAGTAAGATCTGAACAAATTACAGTTCCTCGCTCCAGGATAATCGATTTAAGGAAACAGGTCGTTTGTAATGAATTACTCAGATCAGTAAGGCCAGATTTCTTGATCCACCTCGCCGGACATGTGGGAGGCATAGGATTAAACAAAGAAAAACCATACACATTATGGCATGATAATTTACGTATGGGCATGAATGTTATGGATGCTGCCATAAAAAACGGTGTCCCAAAAATTGTAGTAATAGGCACCATTTGTGAATATCCAAAATTTACACCTGTACCATTTTGCGAAAACGATCTTCACAACGGTTATCCAGAAGAAACAAATGCTCCCTATGGGTATGCGAAACGCTCACTCTTGGTTGGAGGTAATGCTGCCCGATTAGAATTTGGTACGAATGTAATCCATCTCCTACCAGTAAATTTATACGGTCCAAAAGACCACTTTGAACCAGAGAAAAGTCACGTCATTCCTGCTTTGATTAAAAAAGTTGCAGATGCCAAGAGTGCAAATCAAAACTTTATGGAAATCTGGGGCACTGGCAACGCTTCGAGGGAATTTCTGTACGTAGAAGATGCTGCCGAAGCGATAGTTATGGCGACTGAATATTATGATGGAGCCGAGCCTGTCAACATTGGTGCCGGATTTGAAATTACCATCAAAGAACTTGTGAACACAATTTGCCGACTTATGGATTTTACGGGTGAAGTTCGTTGGGACACATCAAAACCAGATGGCCAGCCTAGGCGCATGCTGGACACAAGTCGCGCACAGAAAGAATTTGGTTTTAAAGCCAAAACAAGTTTCGAAGACGGCCTAAAGAAAACAATCGATTGGTATTTAAAGAATCAAACCCGCTAATGCGGGTTTTTTATTTATAAAATAAAAAAAGGCCAGTCAAATAACTGGCCCGCTCACCTCTTTCATGACAACTTCATAAATCGAAGGTGTTCTGGGGTAGTTCCTCCCTGATCAGCCATGGTGGAACCAAACCCACCCTCGTCACGTGCCGACACACGCTCCACAACGACACGACCAAAACGCATCATGGTTTTAGGTCGCATTGCTTTCTTTATGGCCTTGCAAATAGGGGTCGATGGTTTAATGGCAACCTCATCCGAACATGAAAAACTTTTCAACCAAACTCGACCATCCCAACCATTTTCGAAGGGCACCCATCGTCCGCCCCTAAACCACTGAACAACCTCTTTGCCAACCAGTCCAGCTAAAAGCTTCAAACCCTTCTTGGCATCTTCTGCCTTAAGAACCCGCTGGAGAACCTTCTCTGCTTCAGGACTAATCCTCATCTGACCAAGCATTGGCCTACTCATTTGTAACTCCCAATATTTAAAAAGTAAAAAACTGCTTAATAACATACATCAATATTGGCAATGTGTCAACAACAGAATCCTTGTGAGCTTCTGTGCCAAACAACGAGAGTTTATCCACTTTACCATTGACACCTTTTGACACTTTTTGATACTTTTAATGTAATGAGCGAAATAAAACCAAATGAAGTCTATACCACCAACGAAGCCCAGTCTTTGCTTAAGGTAAGCAATAGTACTATCAAACGACTCTTAAAAGGCGGAATTCTTAGGGCCAACAAAGTTGGCGGGCAATACAGAATTATGGGTAAAGAAATTTTGCGAGTTATCTCTCCCACAGCAGAACGAAAGGCTGTTAATCTTTATCAAAAAATTAGAAAAAAAGTTAAAAATAAAGTAAAAACTTGGTAACCATGATAAACATAAAAAAAATATTCAGAGTTGGGAGAAGACTGTTTGGAACTTTTAAGCGCTACAAACTAAAATTTTCCCTAATCATTATTTTAGGTTTTTTGGCAGGATTATCTGGAGCTTTTGGTGTGGGAACATTGATTCCTCTTTTTTATCTTCTAACTGGTCAAGAACCGGAAGGTCTTGATTTTATAACACGGACATTAAAAACAGTATTAGAACTTTTTAACATACCGTTCACTCTCCCCTTCTTGATTTTACTTGCCATAGTTCTATTCATAGCAAAGGGCGTAATACAATTTCTGGCAAAATATCTGAATCAGAAAATCTCTGCAGATTACGAAAATACCATACGAACCAAATTGTTTAAAAAAACATTAATGGCATCCTGGCCATATCTTATTGAACACAAAATCGGATTCTTAGAAAGAGTTTTGATAAAAGATACCTATGTTGTGTCTGGTGTCATAAACCAAATCAGTAATTTATTTCTCATTTCCACAAGCTTTATTACCTATGCACTAGTTGCCTTTAAGATATCCGCCCCAATCACACTTACGACTTCTCTATTTGGAGTAGTATTACTGATTACATTCCGACCATTTTTAAATAAGATAAAAAGATTATCTCAAAATATTGCAGATTCCGAAAAACAAATGGCCCACTTCCTAAATGAAAACATTCTCGGCTCAAAGATGATTAAGACATCCGCCGTGGAAGAAAAAGTCATAAAACAGGGTCAAACATACTTCCAAAAATATAGAGACGATCGCCTAAAGATAGCATTCTATCAAACCTCTATCGGCTCAGCATTTGAACCAATTAGTTTTGCCTTTATTGCCTCTCTAATGTTCTTTTATTATCGTTCTCCGTCATTTGAAATTGCCTCATTCGCGGTAATAATATATTTAATTCAAAAAATATTTTCATTCATTCAATCGGGACAAAACCTAATTCAAGACATTGTTTCAACCATTCCATATCTTCAATCTATTTCTCGCTACAGAAAAGAAGTTGCATTGAATCAGGAATCAAAGGATGGAACGAATTTTGTGTTTAACAATAAAATTGAATTTAAAAATCTGAAATTTGCCTACAATAAAGAAAAAAGTGTTTTGTCTGATATAAATTTCGTCATTAATAAAGGCGAAATGATTGGACTCATTGGTCCATCTGGCTCTGGCAAAACAACGATAGCCGACTTATTGATGAGACTCTTTAACCCTGAAGCTGGAGAAATTTATGTGGACGGTAAAAACATAGCCGAAACAAAACTTCAAAGCTGGAGAAAAAACATAGGATACATGCCACAAGATGCATTCTTGTTGAATGACACCATAGAAAATAATATTAAATTTTACAACAAATCCATGACGGAAAGTGAGGTTGTTGAGGCGGCCAAAATGGCAAATATCTATGACTTCATAAAAGAATCTCCCGCCGGACTAAAAACACATATCGGAGAAAGGGGAATTAAAATTTCCGCTGGACAACGACAACGAATCGCCCTAGCAAGAGCTCTTGCCCGTAATCCAAAAATATTAATACTTGATGAAGCAACAAGTGCACTAGACAATCAGTCTGAATTAATGATACAAAATACCATTGAGCACTTGAGAGGAAAGACGACGATTTTGGTTATCGCCCATCGATTATCAACTATAACCAATTCGGACAGACTCCTTGTTCTTGATAACGGAAAGATAATTGAAGAAGGTACTCCTGACAAACTTCTTGCAGATAAAGACTCTCATTTTTATCAAATCTATAACATCTTAAAATAAACTCATGAAAAAAAATATTTCGTGCCTAATTTGCTCATCTCCCTTATACCAATTTATTGATTTTGGAAAAATGCCTATCGCTAACGGTTTTCTTTTACCGAAAAACTTCAAAAAAGAATACTTCTTCAATTTAGGCACGGCTTTCTGTTCCAAATGCGCCATGGTTCAATTAACTGAATTTGTGGACCGAGAAAAAATGTTTCATGAAAACTACGCCTTCTATTCTTCCACCTCCTCACGAATGGCACAACACTTCAAAGAATTTGCAGAAGATGTGATGACAAGAAACAAAAGCAAAAAAATATTTGTGGTTGAGGTGGGAAGCAATGATGGAATAATGCTTAGGAATTTTTCAAAAAAGGGAATAAAACATCTTGGAATAGAACCCTCCGCTAACGTGGCTCGAGTGGCCATTTCAGAAGGCATAAATACAACAACAGAGTTTTTTGATGAAAAGTCGGCCGAAAAAATAATATCCGAATACGGCCAAGCTGATTTCTTTTTAGGGGCAAATGTAATGTGCCATATTCCCTATATTCATTCTGTGGTGGCGGGAATTAAAAAACTCTTGAAACCCAAAGGACTTCTCATGTTTGAGGACCCATATCTTGGCGACATAGTTCAAAAAACATCCTACGACCAAATATATGATGAACATGCTTTTTACTTTTCAGTAACATCTGTAGGCAATTTAATGAAAATGCATGGCCTTGAGATTATTGATGTGGTTCCCCAAGAAACTCATGGCGGATCAATGCGCTACGTAATTGGACATCAAGGTGCGCATAAAATAAAAATTGCTGTTTCAAAATGGCTTAAGAAGGAAAAAGAATTAGGATTAAGCAAAGCAAAGACATATGACACTCTTAGAAAAAATATAGAAAAATCCAGAAAAGATTTAGTGTCCATACTCACAAAGCTAAAAAAACAAAACAAACGAGTGGTCGGATATGCTGCCACCTCAAAAAGCACAACAATCACTAACTATTGCGGAATCACTTCTGACTTGGTGGAATTCATAAGCGACACAACCCCAATTAAGCATGGCAAATTTAGTCCAGGAACACATATTCCCGTGAAACCCTATGAAAATTTCAAAAATAATTACCCAGATTACGCAATACTTTTTGCATGGAATCACGGCAAAGAAATCATGGCAAACGAAAAAGACTTCACGAAGCAAGGTGGTAAATGGATTACCTTCGCCCCCGCTCCGGTTAAAATACTTTAGGGTCATCTATAGGTAACTATTTCAAAACCGCCTAAGGCGGTTTTGAAATAGTTACAGTTTTAAAATTTGCTCTATATTGATGTAACTGTAAATGTTCCACTACTTGTAAAAGTATGGATTGTATTTCCCCCAGAAGTCGTAATTGTCCCACCAGTAGCAGTCAATGAACCTGTCGGATAAGCTATTATAACAACACCATCTCCCCCTTTTTGTTCCGTACCAGAATCCCTAACACCACCAGAACCCCCACCCAAACCATTTGTGCCTGCGGTTGGACCAGTTCCACTATAACCACCATTTCCGCCGCCACCAGCTCCGCCTGTTCCAGAGAAACCACTTGTTTGGTCGTTTCCTCCTCCACCACCACCCGCATAAGTAACTGCTGTACCACTAATTGAGTTAGAAATACCAGCACCTCCGTTCCCAGGAGGCGTTAAGGCATCTGCACCAGCAGCATTTGCTCCGCCACCACCGCCACCAGCATATCTTGAAGAAGCAGAATTACCACCAAATCCACCATTACCACCCTGACTTCCTGTTCCTCCGGCTGCACCATTACCTGAAGAAGAAGTTGTAGCTCCACCTCCACCACCAGAACCTCCGTTGCGTCCCGCCGTTGCAACTCCACTAACTAAAGCTCCGCCACCACCGCCACCAGTGACAGTTATGGTGCCAAAGATGCTATTACCACCATCATTACCCACAGCATTTGCAGTGCCCTGTCCTGCTCCACCCAAACCAACCGTAACTGAATATGTCTGAATTGAGACAGTATAAGCTGAGTCATATTGATAACCACCGGCTCCGCCACCACCGCCACCACCGTTACCTCCACTACCGCCGCCGCCCACCACAAGAACACTGACAGGCGCTTGTGCTGTTGTAAAAGTTGTCCAACCAACCCCATTATACCCCCTGAATTTATTTAAAGTCGTGTCAAAATATATCTGGCCAGTTCGAGGATTAGAAGGCGCGGCAGATTTAGATGCAACGACAATTGAATCTCCACCAACAACAAGTTCTCCTGTACCAGTCGGATTTAAAAATAGTGATTGATTGGTACCAGTCGCTGATACCGTGTTAGCTATGATCTGTGTGGCCTTAACTGTGCCATTAACATCAATACTCTGTGTGGGACTGTTTGTGCCGACACCTAATCTTTTGTTGGTGTTGTCCCAGAATAGATTTGAATTATCTTGAGATATTGATGCTCCAGAATAAAACAGCAATGATCCATTTGTAAACGAACCATTGCCCGTCCCCCCTCTTGAGACCGACAAGAGTCCCGACCAACCCAACGAATGAATGTCGCTGGCTGAACTAATGGTCACATTGTTATCATTTGAAAATGTCTGGGTGGCACCTGTCTGACCATTAAGAGTTTGTACCACTGCCCAGGCAACTCCGCCAGACACCAAAAGCATTACTAAAACCGAAAGAAAAATTTTTAATTTTTTCATAATTTATTTTTTGTTAATTATTTATATTTTATAATATCGACCAATTATACTAATAATCGTATCATAATATTTTGATACCTTAATCGTTGTTTCTATCTTTCATGTTGCATATTTAAAAAAATGTGGTACTATTTGTACATTGTTTTTTGATAACATGGGAGACCAACATGAACAAAGAACGTTTCGGAAACATACCCCCAAACATTGTGTTGTGGGGTGGAAGTGGTTTGGCTGTTATGTTGCGACAGACCATAGAAACTTATGGTTCAAAAATCACAGCCATCATTGAAGACAACCTGTCAGAAGAAAGATTAATAAAACTTTCTGATTGTTTCCCCCACTCCAAAATCTTGGATAGTTCTAATTTATCTGACTGGCTACAAAGCCAAAACAAAACGAGTTTAGGATATCACATAACGATAGCGGGAATGAATGGTCGTAAAAAACTACTAAAAGCCTCCTATATGGAAAGTTTGGGCCTGAAACCCGTTACAGTTGTTCATCCAACCGCATTTGTTGCAGACGATGCTGAAATCGGAGATGGAACTTTTGTTGATGTTCAGTCTATTGTAATGGCAAAAGCAAAAGTTGGAAAACATTGTAATATCGGACCCAACACCAATATTTCTCATGATGATATTATTGGGGATGCATGCGACACCAGTGTCCACACAACCATATGTGGAAATGTAACGATAGGTATTAATGTTTGCATGGGTGCTAATGTGACAATTCAGCCATGGCTATCCATCGGAGATGATGTAATGATTGGGACAGGAGCTGTGGTAACTAAAAATATCCCCAGCGGAGAAATATGGATTGGATTCCCTGCAAAATTTTATAAGAAACAATCATGATTTTAATGCCCCGCTCAAACGGGGCTTTTTTATTATTAACAAAACCTTATTGACACCTTTTGACACTTTTTGATACCATGAACTTATTATGAAAACTGGGCAAAAAGAGATAAAAATCTGGGAGGGTGTGTATAAAAACTTCAAAGAAACGGGTGTTAAAAATGATGTTTTTAATGAAGAGGCTTGGGTTTCTAATTCTTTAAAAAAATTAGAAAAAATAGTCCGAGACAGAAGCGGAAATTATAGTGAGAACTTAAACCAAGACGCCCTGCTTCCCCTATTAACAGCTTCTATTCTATCTACAAATAAAAAACCCACGGTACTGGATTTTGGGGGAGGATTAGGGATTAGCTACGCACAGATATTAAAAAGTGTTGGAAAAGCAGAAAATGTTAAGTTTTTTATTGTAGAAAAAGAAGCTGTCTGCAAGGCCGGCTCCAAATTTTTCAAAAACAACAAACAGGTAATTTTTTTGAATTCTTTGCCTAAAATTAAAAAGATTGATTTAATACACCTGCGTTCCTCCCTTCAGTATATGGAGGATTGGAAAAATGTTCTGGCGAAGCTGGTTGAGTATAAACCAAGTTTTTTCCTGTTTATTGATCTCTTTGCTGGAAACGTACCGACATATGTAACCTTACAAAACTACTACGGCAAAAAAATTCCTTGTCAATTTCTGAACATTAATGATGTTATTAAGGAAATGAAGAAAAACGGGTTTGAGGTTTTATATAAAGCACCTTTCCCAAGCACATTTTTTTGTAAGTTAAGCGATTTCCCCCAGTCAAATCTACCTACCAAATATAGAGTAAAGAATTCCTACAATATCTTATTTTTCAATAAAAATAACTAACCCATGAAAAAAATACGATTAGCCGATCCTTGGATAACAAAACATGAAATAGACACAGTAACCAAAGCCATGAAAACCGGATGGACTAATTTTGAATATGTTGAAAAATTTCAGAAAGAATTTGCAACTTATCATGGTCGCAAATATGGAATCATGACGCCAAATTGCACCTCGGCCATGCATTTATTATTATTGGCCTTAGGTATTAAAAATAATGATGAGGTTATTGTACCTGAGTGTACATGGACAGGAAGCTCAGCTCCAATAACCTATGTTGGGGCAAAGCCGGTTTTTTGTGACATAGATGAAACAAATTGGTGCCTTGACCCAATATCAGTAGATAAAAACATCACAAAAAAAACAAAGGCCATTATCGCAATCGATCTTTATGGAAACATGCCTGACATGAAAGCTCTCACCAAGATTGCAAAAAAACACAAAATATATTTAATTGAAGACGCGGCAGAAGCGCTTGGTTCCACATATAAAAACATTAAGGCTGGTAAATTCGGAATCGGTTCGGTCTTCAGTTTTCATCGCACCAAAACAATAACTACGGGTGAGGGAGGAATGTTACTATTGGATGACAAGAAACTTTATGAGAGGGCTATGTTTTTGAGGGACCACGGCAGAAGTAAAACTATCCCCTACTGGATTGAAGAGGCTGCGC
Source organism: uncultured Candidatus Saccharibacteria bacterium (assembly GCA_964488565.1). Taxonomy (GTDB): domain Bacteria; phylum Patescibacteriota; class Minisyncoccia; order 2-02-FULL-40-12; family GWA2-44-9; genus 2-01-FULL-41-26. Next base: position 17,021 of record CAZAUE010000004.1, read on the forward strand.
CAAAATATACACCTTTCAATATTCAAGCCGCCATAGGTTATGCTCAATTTCAAAGAATCAATGAGCTGGTCGGAAAAAAAAGACAAATACTGAAGTGGTACAAAAAACATCTTGCGAACTTAAAAGACATCCAGCTCAATCAAGAAACTAAAGACATTAAAAACGGAGCTTGGATAACCGCATTGGTATTCGGCAAGTCATATGGCCCGAACAAGAAAGCAGTAATGGCCTCAATAGAAAAACAGAACCTCCCCGCAAGACCATTTTTTTATCCCCTATCCTCCATGCCTGGATATTCCAAATTTAAAACAGGAGGTAAGACAAAAAATCCCGTCTCTTATGATGTTTCCGAAAGAGGTATCATACTTCCGGCAGCATTCAATCTGGATGAAAATGACATAATAAGATATTGTAAAGCAATTAAAAAAGCACTCTTATGAAAAATATTAAAAAACAATCAGAACCAAAAAGAATAGTCGTCACGGGAGCATTGGGGCATATCGGTTCAAAGGTAATTCGTGACTTCACGAAAGCCTTTCCCAAAACCACAATAGTCATGATTGATAATCTTCTGACCCAGCGATATGGCTCGCTTTTTAAGTTACCCACAAAAGGTAAGTATAAATTTATGAGCAACGATCTTTTTGAGCTTGATTTAAAAAAAGTTCTTCAGCCCAAAGATGTTGTCCTTCACCTGGCCGCAATCACAGATGCTGCGGGAAGTTTTACCAACCTAAAGGAGGTGGAGCGAGTAAACTTTGTTGGCACAACAAAACTCGCTGATGCTTGTGCTAAGGTGGGTTGTAAATTGATTTTTCTATCCACAACAAGTGTGTATGGGACACAAAAAAATCTGGTTGATGAAAGTTGTCCAAAATCTGAACTTAAACCACAAAGTCCATATGCGGAAAGCAAGCTTAAAAGCGAAGAATATCTAATAAAAACAGGGAAGAAGAACAAATTAAAATTCGTAATTTGTAGATTTGGAACCATATGCGGAATTTCTCATGGTATGAGATTCCACACCGCAGTTAATAAGTTCTGTTGGCAGGCCGTTATTGGTCACCCACTTTCAGTATGGAAAACAGCTCTCCATCAAAAAAGACCCTACTTAACACTAGACGATGCCTCTAGAGCAATCCAGTTTATTATAAAAAATGATCAGTTTGACCGAAATATTTATAATGTGGTAACCGACAATTTATCCGTACACAACATTGTCAGCTTGGTAAAAAAACATATCCCGAGTGTTAAGGTTGAGCTTGTTGATTCGCCAATTATGAATCAGCTCTCCTATGAAGTTTCCCCCGCCAAGTTTATAAATTTAGGATTTAAATTTTCCGGTAGTATTTCAAATAACGTGCAGGATACAATCAAAATCCTGCGCAAATCTAACGATGTCTAAAAAATTATTTACAAAGGAACAGTTTCAAAAAATGCTCAAAAAAGAAGCAGAGCGAATGGCAAACGACAAAGCCCTGAACAGAAAAGGGGTTGATTTGCTCATAGACGCAGCAGAATATCATTGGATTCATCAAACCGAATGGCTTGGTGAACCCGTATTAAATCCCGCTCAAGACATGTTTGCTCGGCAAGAAATAATTTTTAAAACCAAGCCAGATTATATTATTGAGCTCGGCGTAGCCTGGGGAGGTTCTTTGCTGTTTTACTCAACACTAATGGAGATAATCGGTGGTAAAAAAATTATAGGCATAGATATATTTATGCCCCCAGATTTAATTAAAAGACTTAAGGCCAACAAAAGACTGTCCAAACGACTAGTTTTTATTAACGGGCCCTCAACAGAAAAGGACACATTGAATAAGGTTAAAAAAATTATAGGCAAAAACAAAAAATTATTAGTTATATTAGATTCAAATCACACCCACGAACACGTTCTTAATGAACTCCGTGCTTATTCACCTCTTATTGGCAAGGGGTACTATTTAATCTGTGATGACACCTTCGTTGAGGACATTGGAAACAGAAAATCTAAAATAAACGAAAATCGTCCATGGGGTCCCGGCAATAATCCCGAAACGGCTCGCAGACAATTCCTGAAAGAAAATAAAAAATTTGCCGTTGATGAAGTTATAAAAAACAAAATCCTAATCAGCTGTAATGCCAATGGCTACCTAAAGCGCATTAAAAGCTAACTATGCCGGAAGATTTAACCATATTACTTATTCTTAAAGATCGAACGCCCTTCACTTGGCGCTGGTTACACCATGCAAACACCATTAAATTACCTTACAAAGTTATTATCGCTGATGGTGGTGAAGATTTTTCTTTAGAAAATAAATTGGCCGACAAAAAGCAATTTCCCAATGTAAATTATGATTATATTCGATATCCCCACGACAAAGACATTGCGACATATTTTCTAAAACTAGCAAACTCTTCCAAATTAATAAAAACTTCATTTGTTTTACTTGCCAGTAATCACGACTTTTATTTTATAGATTCAATTAAGGAGTCGCTTGAATTTTTGAAATCTCATCCTGATTTTGCTTCGGTCCGTGGAGAAATTTATGATATCTCAATTCAAGATAAAAAAATTAAAGATTTCCATAAAACCTACTTCAACCCAGCCAATACTGCCAACACTGGACTTGAAAGACTTGAGGCATATTCAAAAAAGCCTGGCTCACTGTGGCATGATATTAATCGTACAATAAATATACAGAAAGCCTTTACACACTTTCATGAATCTGGCATCAATGACATTGTTTTGGCTGAATATCTTTTAAATGCCATTATCGTTCTTTCGGGGAAAACCCACAGGACAGATAAGCTTCACATGCTTCATCAAGAACCAGTTGATGGATTAGGCTTAACCCTTTCAAAACGTGACCCGATTGAATGGATGGCATCAGAAAATTGGTCTGAGTATTTTTTGGGTATAATAAATATAATCTCAAACGAATTAGCTACACGTGATGATATTGCCAAGAATGTTTCTTACAATAAATCTCTACAAATATTTCTTGCTTACTTTTTAGGCAAGAATATGATATCTGACCATTCAATAAGAAAATCGGATCACAGCCAGTCTTTTATTATAAGGCGCTCCCGTTTTATTAACAAAAATAACGTGTTTAAGAAAATTGGAAAAAAAATATATCTATTTGCAAAAAATCACAAACAAAACAGTTTAAACAAAAACATTGTTCAAACTTCGCCTTATGGTCGGGAGCTGAGACAAATTGAAGATTTTTTAAGAAGTTAAAACAAGCATGGATAAAGCAATAATATTTGATGTAGATGGAGTAATCGTAACCGGTGATACGGCTAGGTTTGATTTTCTGAAGAAAAGTTATGAAAAAGTAGGATTAACATTAGACGATACTTTGTTTCCAAAAATTATCGGGGTAACATTCAAAAATTTTCTATCTCAAACAGAAATTAATCCTGATAAAAAAGCGGTCCTTCTCGATATGTTTCAAAAAGAGTATTTGGACAAAATAACCGAACATGTTTCCCCCATCAATACCACAATTAATTTCATAAAAAACTATAGTGGTCCTAAAAAACTAGCAATAGCTTCTAACGGTTTTCAAAATGTTAACGAAACACTTACAAAAAAATTTGGAATCTATGAAAAATTATCAGCCATAGTCTCCAATGAAAAAGTTGAACATCCAAAACCCCATCCTGACATTTACCTCAAAACAGCTAAAATTCTTGGAGTAGACCCCCTTAACTGTATCGCCGTTGAAGATTCTGTTGTGGGCGCACAGGCAGCCATAAGTGCCAACATGTCCTGTTATATATTTCTAAATTCCCAAAACAAAAAGGGTGATTTCTTGGATATGCCAATCTCGGGATTCCTAGAAAGCAACGAGGACTTAAATAAAATTGGAATATTATGAAAAAAGTTTTAGGAATAATACCAGCCCGATTGAATTCAACAAGACTACCGGGTAAAATGCTTGCTGATATCTGCGGAAAACCGCTTATCTTTTATACCATTCAGCAGGCAAAAAAATCCAAACTCTTGGATGATCTTGTTTTGGCTACGGATTCCGAAGAAATAAAAAGAGCAGTTAAAGATACGGGTATACAAGTAATAATGACCTCCGCAAAACACAAGTGTGGAAGCGACAGAGTTGCAGAAGCTGCAAAGAAGTTTAAAAAATTTAAACCCGAAATAATCATCAACATCCAAGGAGACGAGCCGTTACTTGACCCGAGTGTGGTTGATGCGGTAGCAAAAATTCTCCTAAAAAATAATGGGGTAAAAATGGCTTCTGCAGCTATTCCCATGAAAGACAAGGGTGCGTCAATTAAACCAAACTTTGTTAAAGTAATATTGGATAAAAATAATGACGCAATTTACTTTTCCAGACACCCTATCCCCTTTGAAAGAAATAGTTATTCTAATTATTTGAAACATGTCGGAATATTCGGATTCAAAAGAGATTTCCTGATGAAATATGTAAAAATGAAACAGACACCACTAGAAGTCGCAGAAAGTTTGGAACAATTACGAGTATTAGAAAATGGTTATAAAATCAAGTTAGCTGTTGGTGATTTTCGTGAGGTCAGTGTGGATACCCATGAAGACCTAGAGGTGGCCAGAGCTATCATTAAAAAACAGAAAAATGAAAAACAATAAAAATATACATATAAAAATAGGAAACATAACTCTAGGCAACGACCTACCTTTTGTTTTAATTGCTGGGCCAGACTCTTTAGAATCATATGAAAGGACCAATTCTATAGTTTCCAAGATAAACAAATACACTAAAGAATTGGGAATTCCATGGATAATGAAAGCTTGTTTTGATAAATCTCAACGCACATCCATTGATGGTTGGCGTGGACTTGGCTTAGATAAAGCACTCCCAGTCTATCGCCGTTTAAAAAAAGAGTATGGTGTGCCAATAACATCTGATTTCTCAACCACAGAGGAGGCTAAAAAAATGAGCAAAGTAGTAGATTTATTACAAGTACAGGCACGACTATACCGCCAAACCGATATTTTAGTGGCTGCCGGTCGTTATGGTAAATCGGTAAACCTCAAGCGCTCACATGGCGAGTCACCAAAAGGTCTCCCTGGAGCAATCGGAAAAATCACATCCACAGGAAACAAAAACATCGTCATAACGGAGCGTGGCAGTGTCTTTGGTCACGATGATATTGTTGTGGACATGCGCCTACTTGAGGCTCACAAGAATCTTGGCTACCCAATTTGTCTAGATGTCTCGCATACTTGTCAAAAACCTTCAGCCGACAATGGTGTGTCTGGCGGTGAACGAAAGTTTAGTCTTCCATTGGCTAAGGCCGGAGTAGCTGTTGGTGTTGCTGCTATTTTCATGGAGGTTTATGATAAGCCAGAACTGGCTCCAGTGGATGGCCCACACTCATTTCTGCTTAGTGAATTATTTGAAGCATTAAAACTTCTCAAAAAAATTGACCAGACAGTAAAGGGATACTAAAAGAAGTATTAAAAAAAACCCGGAGCATTCAAGCAACCGGGCTTACTAAACCTTAAGACTTCGCCGCATCAGAATAGATCAATTCCGTTGCGGTCATACTTTGTCCGACTTTTCGTCCGGACTTGTTGGTCCACGCCAACACCTCTTTTAGATCCGGGTAGAGATAATCACAACCCTCACAGAAAGTTCCACCAAACAATCCTTCATCATGAAAACGACGCAAATTCTCAAACAGAGAACTTGAAACAACTTCCGCAATTGTCTGTGTATCCAAGTGACCTAATGTTCCTTGAGAATCTCGTCCCAAAACAATAGGGCAAGCAACCACTGCCAACTTGTGCCCATTAATTCCTCCCGCACGCACTTCAAGATAGTTTGCACGAGGACGACCACAAGATTTTAAGCCAAGTGATTTTTGCTTTGCCATTTCCGAACGTGAAACAATCGGAGCATAGCTACCGGCCCAATTGTGAGGTAACCAAATCTCGGCTTCAACACCCAACGGATTGATTATGTTTTTTAAATACTGTTCAACTTCCCAATCTTTCTTAGACGAATCGAGAACCAAATGGCGGGTATTTATTTTTGTATTCGGATATTTTCCGGTTCGGAGAATGTCTTGAAAGGCAAGGACATGCCCCATCACAACTTCAAAATTACCACCAAGCATTGATTTGTTATAAGCTTCTCTGTCATAACCAATCATTGATACGGTTACCTCATTAATTCCACTTTCAATAACTCGTAAAGATAATTCTGGCGAAAGACGATTGCCGTGTGTTAAGAACGACACATAAGTATTGCCTTTTGATTTTGCATATCTGATGATTTCGGGAAGGTGTCGATTAAGAGTCGGCTCACCTGAGCCATGTAGTGAGACGTAAAATGTCTTGTTTGGGTCACGATACTGATATGCATCATCGACCACTTTTCTAAACTCCTCCAACGTCATCGTGGCTCTAAATTCTTTTTCCCGGCCTCCGTTTATTTTTGCCTGCGGACACGTCACGCATTGGAAATTACATGATCCGGCAATCTCCATGTTGAGTTGCTCAATGACAAGATTAGGCAATGGCAGTGGCATGGTTTTACTCCAATTTCAATGAACTTATTAAAGATTAAAGCACAATTTAACAATAAGGTCTATAGTTAGATAAATCCTTGAATTATTGGTCAAAATATGGTAAAAAATAAGGTATTATGCAACCCAAACATAAGCCACTAAAAGCTCTCATTACCGGCGGAAGCAGGGGTATTGGTCTTGGCATTGCTGATTCTCTTCAGGGGGCCGGCTATGAGGTCATCTCTATCGGAAAAGACAAGCAGGCCAAGTTTCTCGATCCTCGAATTAGATATGTTCAAGCCGACCTTTCTACAGCAACAGGCGTATCAAAAATTTCTAACCTCATCAATAAAGAAAAGCCGGTCATTTTGATTAACTGCCTGGGAATTGAGAGAAATGGCGACTTCACAGAAACCACAAAAAAAGACTACGACCTCGTAATGAATACGAACGTTGCCTGCCATTTTGAACTCACAAAAAAAGCAATTCCCCACATGGTAAAAAACAAATGGGGTCGGATAATTTTTATAACAAGTGTTTGGGGTAGTATTGGAACCCGCCGAAGAGCAGTCTACACAATGAGTAAGTTTGCCTTAAATGGACTAGCGATGAGCCTTGCTGATGAATACGCCAAAGATGGTATTAGGGTTAATTGTGTAGCCCCGGGCTTTATTGATATAGACAAAACATCTCCAACGGGAGGACGTGGGGGGAAAAGAAATAAATTTCTATCTAAAAAAATCCCTTCCCAAAGATTAGGTCAGCCCGAGGAAATAGGAAACCTTGTTAAATGGTTAGTTTCAAAAGAAAGTGATTATATTTCTGGACAAGTAATTGTGGTTGATGGTGGTTTCCTTAATAGCGGTTCAAGAGGTGAGCCTTTTTAAATTCAGACCATGAAATATCAAGACCAAGTAGACATAATAACCAACATTGAAAATAATTTTCCAGTAAATAATCTAGTCTATAAAAACATAAGAATATGGCCCATTATAAGGCTGGCTATCTGGCAAAGTATCTTTGATGGACCATCTGAACCCAAGCAATCAACACCTAAAAAATCAATCTCCAAAAGATTGATTAGGTTCTTAAGCAAAGTGTTTTTCTTGAAAAATAATATTTACAGAAAAACTGAAACTGTGTTTCTAATCGCACCAAGCGAAAGAAAAGTTCTTGTTGAAGATAAATATTACAGCCCTTTTTCAAATAGTTTAAATGACATTCTAAAAGAAGCGAGGATACCCTCTTCTGTTTTAGATTTGGGCAAAAGAAGATTACCTGTCTATGGGGATACCTACTTTATAGATCAAGAGACCATTGACCATCCTGTCTTATCTAAAATATTTAAACACCTAAAAAAATATTTTATCGCAACCAAAAATAATATTTCCGAATGGGATAAATTAACATCCTACATGGAAACTCATCACCCCAAACACACCCCCAACAAAACTGCCATAATAAAATATTGTGAAAATGTTATCAGATATGAAAATATTTTCACCAGAATTCTTAAAAAAATAGAGCCCAAAGTTGCTTTCCTTGTTTGCTACTATCATCCCGCAGCAATGGGTTATATTAAAGCTTGCTACAAACTTGGAATCAAAAGCGTTGATATTCAGCATGGTGACCACTATGGCATGTATAGAAACTGGACCAAATTACCCAAAGAAGGCTATCAACTCCTACCCTCCTCTTGGTGGTGTTGGGGCAAGGGATCTGCTGATGAGATAAACAACTGGTCAATTCCTGCTCATCCGAACCACAAAGCGTTCGTAGGTGGCAATCCTTGGATTTCCCGATTCATTAATAACAGCGTCAAAAATACGGAAACAAATAAATCAAAAATAAATGTATTGGTGGCTCTTACCAATGTGGCTTATCCAGTAGAAAATATTGTTTTAGCAATAAAAAATTCCCCCAACAACATCAATTGGATACTTAGACCTCACCCAGCAATGCCAAATGAAATTGATAAATTCAAACAAGTAGCAGAAAGATTTACAATGGATAAATCCACTCTCGTATTTGAGTCATTCAGAAACGTTGATTTTATAATAACTCCATGCTCTACGGTTGCCTATGAAGCATTACTCTTTAAAGTTCACCCCACTATTACCCACGCCGATGGCAAGGAAAAATTTCATAATTATATAGACAAAGGACTTTTCAGTTACGCCGAAACTGATGACAAAATACTGGAAGTTTTGCAAAAAAATAAATCAAATTTTAATTTTAAAGAAGATGTCCCCTACATGGAAACAAACATGGCAAAAATTAAAGAAAATCTGTTAAACTTAATAAGATCATGAATCACGCTCCCATAGTTTTATTCGTGTATAATCGCATATGGCACACTCAACAAACAGTTGAGGCGCTTAAGCAAAACCTGCTTGCACAAGAAAGCGATCTTTTTATCTTTTCCGATGGATTCAAGGATGAATCAGACAAAATTAAAGTTGAGGAGGTTAGAAATTATATAAAAACAGTAACTGGGTTTAAAAGTATTAATATAATCGAAAGAGAAAAAAATCTTGGACTAGCTGACTCTATAATTTCAGGGGTCACGGAGTTGGTCAACAAATATGGAAAAGTTATTGTCCTTGAAGACGACATCGTAACCTCACCCTACTTTCTTAAATACATGAATGAGACTCTTAGTCTTTACGAGGATTCAGAAGAAGTAATAAGTATACATGGGTATGTATATCCCATAAAGAATAATTTACCGGAAACTTTTTTCATAAAAGGGGCAGATTGCTGGGGATGGGCAACATGGAAAAGAGGTTGGGATTTATTTGAACAAAATGGCCTAAAACTCTTAAACCAGATAAGGGCAACTGGTCTTGAAAAAAGTTTTAATTTTGATAATTCTTATGACTATGCAGGTATGCTCGATGGTCAAACAAAGGGCAAGAATAATTCATGGGCAGTCCGATGGTACGCCTCCGCATTTCTTAAAAAGAAACTCACACTCTATCCAGGACGCTCTTTGGTTAAAAACATTGGAATGGACAATAGTGGCAGGCATTCAGGAAAAACACACGTTTTTGATCAAGAACTGACAAAAACTCCAATTTCAATAGAAAAAATTGTTGCCATTGAAAATAAATCAGCCAGAAAAGAATTTGTTAAGTTTTTCAAATCAACCAAGCCACGAATAGCTCGGAGGGTTTTAAACAAATTTAATAAAATATTATGCAGTTTAAAAAAATAAAAAAAAGAATTACCAGATTAATCCCTCCTGTGCTTTTAGATTCATACAGAAACGCTAATAGAAAATATGGCTATTTTGGAGTTTACAATAACTGGGAAGAAGCCAAAAAAAATTCCACCGGATATGACAGTGATCTTATAATAGAGAAAGTTAAAGATTCTGCCCTAAAAGTAAAAAATGGAGAAGTTGCGTATGAAAGAGATTCCATGGTTTTTAAAGAGATTGAGCCCTCTTGGCATGTTTTAGCTCCCCTTCTTTGGATAGCATCGAAAAACAATAACTCACTCAATGTTCTTGATTTTGGAGGTGCTCTGGGAACAAGCTACTATCAGAACCGGGGATTTCTCAATCATCTTAACAATTTTAAATGGTCAATCATTGAGCAAACAAAGTTTGTAGATTACGGAAAAAAATTATTTGAAGACCAAAATTTAAAATTTTATTTCTCAACCGAAGAATATGGAAAAGACCAAGAACCAGATGTGGTAATCATGTCCAGCGTTATTCAATATTTAGAAAATCCATACGAACAAATGGAGGATGTACTAAAATTAAATCCGAAATTTATAATTTTTGACAAAACACCCTTCACAAAATCTGGTAATGACATCATTACTGTCCAAAAGGTCCCATCTCATATCTATAACGCCAGTTATCCGAGTTGGGTTTTTGATTTTAATAAATTTATTTCTTTTTTTAATAAACATGATTATAATCTAAGAACAAATTTAAGCCATTACTCAAAAGACATATTCAGCATAAATAATGTTCCCGTAAGCTGGGAGGGATTCTTACTTGAACACATAAACAAATGAGCAAATTAGCTACCATTCTAAGGAGACAGGAGTTTTTTCCGGGCTTTATTGGCCTATTTACCAATCCGGTATATTTCACACGCAAAGAATTATTAAAAAATATCAGACATTTCAGTAGCAAAATTACAGGAAAAACTCTTGATGTGGGCTGTGGAACAAAACCATATAAAGAACTGTTTTCAAACGCTAAGTATGTAGGTCTTGAAATTGACACACCAATCGCCAGGGCAAATAAAAGCGCAGACTTCTTTTATGACGGTAAAACATTCCCCTTTCCTGACGATGAATTTGATTCGGTGATTTCTAGCGAAGTATTAGAGCATGTTTTTAACCCTGTTGAATTTTTAAAAGAAATAAACAGAATAACCAAAATCGATGGACACTTGCTTCTAACAGTTCCTTTCATCTGGGGGGAGCATGAACAGCCTTATGATTTCGGACGCTACTCTTCTTTTGGTATTAAAAGTCTATTAGAAAGAAGCGGGTTCTCGGTTATTGAACAGATCAAAACCCTAAATGACATAAGGATTCTATTCCAGCTTACAAATTGCTATGCAAGAAAAAAACTAAAATTCAGAAACAAAAAATTAAAACTTCTAGCCTATATTATTGTATTCGGATTGTTAAACATTTTAGGAAGCTTACTTCACAAGGTAACCCCCAAAGACAATGATCTCTACGCCGACAATGTTGTTTTTGCCAAAAAAATTTCAAACATTTAATTAATTTCCTACATGTTGCTTAAAATAAATAATCTGATTAATAAGTTTTACTATCTTGTAACGAATATCACCGACACAAAAATGCGTCGGAGTTTTTATGTTTTTTCTAAAAAATATCAAGAATTTTACAACAAAATAAATCTCGCAAACGAGATTGATGATTTTGTGGTTCCTTTTTGGAAAGAAGCCTCAATGGAAATGGAAAAAATATTGAATAATATTGATTACTCTTTTTTAAATCAACCCCTCATAAGAAAAACCATGTTCATTACCAACAAACCAGACCTACGAAATAGTCAGCTGGACTTTTTGAGAGGTGTTTATTCGAAAAAATTTTTAAAAAATACTCTCAAGGAGGAGCCCATCGGTAATCCCTTGATAGAAGATTGGGGTAATTTAACCTCCCACAACACAATTCACCACCTATCCCACCTAACCAATTTTTCTATCTCTTCCAATGTGGAGTTGGATAAAATGAATACTATCATAGAGTGGGGTGGTGGCTATGGAAACATGGCTAGAATATGCAGAAAGCTTATCCCCCATGGGACCTATATTATTATTGACGTTCCCGTATTTTCCGCCTTGCAAGGAATTTATCTGTCCACAATATTAGGGGAAGATTCCATCAATGTCGTTAGTGCGGAAAATAAAATTAAGAATGGTAAAATAAACATAGTACCCCTATCAAAAGAATTGATAAATTCATTAAACCTAGTAAACGCAGATCTATTCATGAGCACATGGGCACTAACGGAATCTTCCACATATGCCCTAGATTATGTTAAATCAAAATCCTACTTCAATTCAAATTACCTACTACTTGCTCATGTTGCGGATAATGAGAAAATATCCTCAGTAACGACAAAAATAATGGACAATTTGAATGGTTATACAATCATGGCCCACAACAAGATAAATAACCTAAAAAATAACTACTATCTTTTTGGTAAAAAAAAATGAACAATAAAACTTTAAATTTTTGTACACTTTTGGATTCAAACTATCTTTCAAGATGTGTAGCAATGTATTATTCTCTGACAGAAAATTGTCCTAATTTTCATTTATACATCTTCACCTTTGATGACAACAGTCACCGTGTCCTAAGCAAGCTCAATCTACCATCAACAACGATAATACCTCGGAACGAATTTGAGGATGAACAGCTCTTGAGCGTCAAATCCAAAAGAAGTAGTGCTGAATATTATTGGACATGCACACCCTCTGTAATCAAATATTCAATTGAAAAATACAACTTAAGCGAGTGTACCTACATAGATGCCGATTTGTTCTTTTTTGGCCCTCCTCAGGCGTTATTAGACGAACTTGGCGATAATTCAATACTTATAGTAAGTCACGGATATGGACCAGGTCATGACAAAGCTCTAAAGTATGGAAAATACTGTGTACAATTCAACACATTTAAAAACAATACGGATGGCATGACAGCTCTAATTTGGTGGCGAGATAGATGCATTGAGTGGTGCTATGTCAGACTCGAAGATGGCAAATTTGGTGATCAAAAATATCTAGATGATTGGCTAGAAAGGTTTTCGGGTGTTCACGAACTTCAACATCTTGGTGGCGGAGTAGCTCCATGGAACGATAATCGATATAATTTTCACCTAAAAGGAGGCAACGTTTGGATCAGCGACAATGGAATAAAAAAAGAATTTCCTCTAATTTTCTATCATTTCCACAGAACCAACATTTACAAAATTCTTGGAAAAATCAAGATAAAAAGTCACTATCTTTTTGTTAACCAAAACCACAATCTCCAAAGAATGGTTTATGATAAGTATGAAAAAGCTATCACCAAATCAATCGTGTTGCTAGAGAAAGTTGGGTTTAGTTCTGAGTTTAACAGTAATTTTGAATATCTTTTTAAATCTCTTCAGGAAATGTTGCCAAGCTTTATTAAACGCCCCATTAAGAATCTCTTCCGTTTTTAAATGACTCAACAAATTCCTCGATTTTCTTCCACGACTCTTTGGTTTCTATTTCTTCTACGGGAATATCGAGCTGTTCTTTAAACTCGGGGTCCCACGAAGGAAACCTATAGCAAAGGATGCATGCCTGCTCAGTACCAACATTAGCCATATAATGAGCCGAACCAAGAGGGATTTCATAGGTTTTGAAGTCACCATCTCCAGACTCAAATTCCTGCTTTGTGTTCTGGTCAAGATAGACAATTGTTTTAATCTTTCCACTAATGCACGTAATGAAGTATTGGGCTCCAGCATGAATATGGTAGCCCTTCTCAACACCAGGATCAATTGTTGTCATATAGACTTGGCCATTAATGTTCTTTGTGAACCCATCCTTATCGCTCATAATCTCAAGGAGCCAGCCATTAACCGATTTCTGGTCTAAAGATCGAGTATCTACTTTTTTACAAGGTTTTATTTTTATAAAATCTTTACTCATTAATTTTATGCAACAAATCAGAAACTATTGCTTTTGGAGTACACTTCTCTAAAAACAGTTCGTGTCCATTTTGAGCTATTATTTTTCTAAGTTCGTGGTTATTTTTTATCTCCAATATTTTATTCGCCAGATCTTCAGAATTAGACCTGACGCACAATAACACATTCTTCCCATCTTCAAACATTTCTCGAATAGCCAAGGTGTTGGCCGTTATCGTTGGTTTAGCCATGGCAATCGATTCAAAGATTTTATTTGGAATAACCATATCCGCCTTTATTGTGTCTCCGAAAATTCCTAGACAAACATCTGCTCTTGAAATATGCTCGGGCAAGTTTGCATAGGGAACCTTAGTTATCCAGTTTATGTTGTCCAATTCCAAATTTTCAGCAATTTTTCGCACTCTTAAATACTCCTGACCACTTCCTATTATTTGGAAAGTAATTCCTTTGTTTTTTAAAATATGTGCCGCCCTGATTATATATTCTACTCCCTGTAAAGGAATGAAGTGTCCGTGAAAATGTACTAAAAAACCATTATTCTTTATAAATTCTCTGGGATAAAAAACCTCCGAATCTGTGCCCACAAAAACCCTTAAAAACTTACCTCTTTTTAATCCGAATTTTTTTACAAAGTACTCAATGTGAGTGTTGGTATCCAATAAAATTTTATCGGCAAGAGTACACGCCAACCAATCAAGCAACCAGTAATAACTTGCCTGAATTGAAAACTTGCCTAGGGTCTTTCTGTCTTCTGTTGCCTGATTATAAATCGAATAAAATGAATCATAAACAATCGGTTTACTGGTAATAAATCGAGCAAGTATCATGGACTGAAACCCTGGATATGCAACCAATAATACGTCATATTTTCCTCTCAAGTGCCAGTGTTTTTTTATCAGATCAAAATACTTTTTTACGCCAGAAAGTCGACTATTACATTCAATAATCTCAACCCCATTGGCCTTAAACCCTTTTATCAATACCCTGTTCCGACTATATTCGGGGTCATAAATTCCAAAAAAACAAACTTTTTTTATTTCCATAGATATTTTATAAATTTACCCAAAATAGGCACTGAACGTATCCGTCGTTTTGTATATTCAAATCTTCTTTCAGATAAGCGCTGACTCGTGCTTATATCAATACCCTCCTTCTTAAATAATTGAATCGCATCGAATGTCCATCTGCCTTTTTTAATTCCTGTTGATTTTACATATTGAATAACGGGTTTTTTTACACTCAAAAACAATCTCCTATTCTGATCAGAATGTGTTTTAAGCTCAAAATCCCATCCGGTCTCTCCGTCAACAAGAATCCCATCTAAATATTCCTTATTCCACAATGCTGTTTGTGTGGAGATTCTGTATGGAGCATCATCACTTATTTTTCCCAGGTTTGGAAATTCGGAATATGAAGTATTTGGGCCTGGTGAAGGAAATAAGCGCAAACAAGCAAGATTTGTTTTTTGAGCATAACTCACCAAAGAAATAATTGTAGCGGTATCAATCTTCTTGTTAAGAAAATAATCCTCCTGAAAATATATAACATATTGGGTATCAATTTGTCTTAATGTTTCCTTAAGATTTGAAGACCATTTACGGTCAGGGCTGATGGCAATTGTTCTAACTCTTTCATCATCATATCTCTTCCCATTTGTAATCAAGTAAACAGGAAACGGGCAATCGGGCCAATATTTAAAGAATAATCTAAAAAACGGTTGCCATGCATCTTCAAAACCATCACATGACGAAACAACAACGGAACATGAATTGGATATTTCAGCCAACCTACTTTCCGCTGATGAAATTATTGTTTTAACCCTAGCAACAGCGGAATGGTCACGAAGTATTGTTTCATATTCTCCTCCAAGTTCAGATTCAGCATAAGAAGTTCTCAGCATATCTCCGACTTCAGCCAATTTTGTTTTAAAACCCTCAAGGTCGCTAAACTCAATAATCCGCTTATATGGCAGTGCCTGCTCCGGATTCGTAAAAATATCAATTGCTTCCGTCATCAATAGACAATTATTTCCCAAAATTTCCCAAAAACGAGCCGTGTCATATCCCCCACCCCCAACAGAGACACCCACCTTTGCTCGAGCCAAAAGTTCATAAAATTCATCTTGGGTTTTAGTTTTTTTGGTTATGCATTTAAAACCATTCCTGAGACAATATTCTTCCAAATATTCCCGAACATCCCGCCTTAAGGGTGGGAAGTCTTCCTGCCCAAAAATGCAAACAAAGTCAACATCTTTGTTTGCTTCCAATGAATAATTCTTATGGTATCTAGATTCAATCCCATAGGGCAGTGGAATCACTCCTTCAACATACGGCTTCTCTCGTCTAAAATACAAAAGACATCTTTTAAGCATCTCTTCGTTAATTTTTCCATTATCTAACCACTCACCCTCGCTCACAGATTTCAAAACATCTTTATCGTATCTTCTGTTTTTTCCCAGTTCCGAACCATCAATAAAAATGGTCTTTCCCCAGAGGTTAATTTTATTGGCCAAAGCAAAATCCGTGTCATCCTTACCCCAGCTTAGGAAAATAAAATCAGCGGTACGAGCAAAATCTAAAAAACTTTTCCTGTCTAATAAGGAGTCTTTAAAGTTGTGTATTCTTGAGGGATACTTCGCTGAAGAAGATAAGAATTCCACTTGGCCTTCTTTTTTTAAAGAAACAAGACCATCAATAAGGGTTTCCGTAAGATAATCTATTTTTTTTACAGGAGTTATTAATGCAATTTTAACCATAGAGACTTCTTATTTTTTTAACCAATCCTGTTAAATTGTGTTTTTTTTCAACAAAAACCCTCTCCTCTTTACCTAAAGACTCTCGATCAGTTTCAGACATGTTAAAAACAACCTCTAGAGAATCTGCTATCTCTATTGGATTATCACTGACAATCCGCATGCCACCAGCATCCTCAAAGGCCCTGTTTGTTGTTACAACAGGCACCTCACACGCCATTGCACTCAAAACCGCTTTATCATACGACCCCGCCTTAGTGAAACTTGCCAAAAGACTGTAACTATTAAATACTTCGGGCAACATTTGATAATCAACAGGGTTGGTTATTTCAATTTTACCGTTTAAGTTATAATCCGTAATCATTTTTTTTAATTCTAAAAAATACGAACGATGCGATAACGCATAATCACCCATAATATTACAGTAAAAATCTAATCCCCTCTCATTCAATATTTTTAATGACTCAATCAACAGTAGATGCCTTTTCACGGGCGATATTCGTCCCAAAAAAAGAATAGAGTTTGCCCTAGAATGGACGGCTTCTTCTTTTTTAAAAAATCGAGTATCAATTCCGTGCCCAGTGGCAAGAACTTTTTCAGACAGAAGTGGGAAAGAAGATTTATCAGCAGTAACGATTCTATCTACCATTAGTTCGGCCACCCTAAGTTTAAAAGTATCGGAAATGTGTGTATACCACAGAACAATCTTCTTTTTGCTTAATCTCCAAAAAACAGAACCCAGGATACCATAAATAGGGTTCATGTGAATAAATACCCCATCATAGTTATTTCTTTCTTTCCAGATAATTGAATAAAAATGAGCAAGATAACCCAAACGAGAACCGCCTTTTTCTTTTCCAAGAGATATCACCCTCACATTAGATGGTTGGCTATATTGACCACGCTGAAGACACACAACAACAACAGAGTCAAAATTAAGGGAGAACTCCCTAATCCAATCGCAAACAAAACCAAGCACATGGTCTTGTTGATCAACTTTTTGTGTTATGAAAAGCAGTTTTGCCATGATTTAAGATAATTAGATAAATACTCTTCCTTTGTGGGTAAAGCTTTTACGGAATCAAGGGCGTGTTTTTTAATTTCTTCCATAGATTCTTTGTTTTCAATTGCATAGATAATTTTTTCAATAAATTCAATCTGACTGTTTGTGTTAAAAGAAAGACAAGTGTATCCTGCTGAAAATATATCGCCAGATAAAATCATATTACTCATAAGTACCGGGCAACCTGCCGCCATTGCCTCAACGGCAGTTCTAACAAAGCCTTCATAAAAAGAAGGCAATAAAAGAATGTCGGATGTTTTAAAGTAAGACACCAAATCATCACTCCATGATTCAAAAATAATACTAGGGTTATTCTGTGACATTTTTTTAAATTTTTTCTCTTCAGGGCCAGAACCGACTATCAACAGTCCCGTCTTTGGGTATCTGGAAACTATTTCCTTCGTAGACAAGATGGCCAGATCTATATTTTTTTGCTTAACCAGTCGAGAAGCAATTAACATCAAGAAGTTGAATTGGGGATATTTTTGATGCAGATTCGTTTTAACGGGATAATTAATTATCTTTTCCACGTCAGTAAAAACAGGAAGAACGAAAATTTTATTTTCAGAAATTCCAAAGCTAACAAGATCATCTTTTATCTTTTCTGAAACAACCCTGATACCATCGGCTTTTGGCAAAATTTTCTTGGCAATAAAAACTGATATCCAATTAAGTAGCGATTCGTTTTTAAAATAAGGCCCAAAAAGATCTATATGGATTTGCATCTGGATAGGTTTTTTAAGTTTTATTTTTAAAAGATACCCTATCAATCCCGTAAAAAATGGATCCTGAGTAGATATTAGATATTCACCACTACCCGAACCCAAAATATCCTTGCCTAATTTATATGCCCTAAGTAGGCTTTTTATCTTATTTTTTGAAGTTGTAAAAACAGATAAATTTTTGTCGTGTTTGTTTTCACCGGCAGAGCCCAGTACTATTATGTCTAGTTTTTCAACAAGACCGGCATACTCAAATAAACGCTTCCCTGTTGGGCTATCAAAATTCAACGCATTTTTATCTAAACCAATAGTTAATACTTTCATGAGTTCAATAGTTTTAATGTTTCATCATACATTTTTTCAACACTGAAACGTTCTGTTGTCTTTTTACCATTCTCAACAAACTCATCTCTCAACTCCTGACTTTCCCATAATGTTTTTATGGCTTCTACAATATTAAACTCATCATTATATCGGACAAGAAAACCATTTTCACCCTGTTTGATTATCTCCTTGTTGCCACCAACCGCTGTTGCGATAACTGGCACACCTGCCGACATTGCCTCTAAAATAGACTGGGGAAAGGCCTCAAAACCACTTCCGAGAATGTAAATATCGGAAGCTGCCAAATATACCGCTAATTCATCTCGAGATTTCTTGCCCACCAAGTAAACCTTACGATCTAATCCTAAATTTCTAACCATTGCTTCCAGCATCTTTTTATCGGGCCCCTCACCAACAATTACCAAACGGAAAAATTGACTTATATTAAGCAGTTGGGGCATTATCTTGATTAGCATTCTAAAACCTTTTAGTGGAATAAGCCGTCCTGACGAAATAATAATATTTCCAGGAATTCCTATTTTTTTTCTTGCATCTTCTTTTGTTAACTCGCTTATTTTGAGACTTGAACCGGTATAAATTATTTTGATTTTATCCTGTTTAATTCCCCATCCTTGAACTATTTTTGCCATACACTCAGAAGGAACAATCACATGTGATGCCTTTTTACACACCCAGACCTGACTCTTGTGAAGAATTTTTGTCCAACCCTTTTTATCTGAAGACTGAAAATCATTTATAAGCAAGCCGGTTTTTTTATTTACAATAGCCATGTCCCATGCATAATCTCCAACAACCCTTACCACTAATTTTTTTCTAAAAAACCTAGACACTATAGCTGCTGGAACCCCGACACTTACAATGTTAAGTGAATATATAACATCAGAGTTTTTTGCTTCAATCAATATTCTCAAGAGAAACACTAGATGTTTAAAAAAACGAGGCAAATTTTTCCAAATTCGGACAACCTTATACGCTAAAAATTTATCGCCCTTCTTAGAGGCACTTGAATAGGTAATAACTGTGACCTTCAAGCCCTCTTTTGAAAGTCTCTCTGCTAAACTGGAAGCATATGAAGCTGGACCGCCTATTTCTGGCGGGAAAATACCTGTTGCTATTAAAACTCTCTTTTCTTGTTTATCTTTCATTATTTTCTTGTAAAAACATTAAATCTAATTATGTGCCAAATTGCCGCAAGACCATCTTTCCAGCCAATCTTTTTTCCCTCAGAATATGTTCGTCCATGATATGATATCCCTACTTCATATACTCGTAAACCATGTTTTGCAACTTGGGCAGTAATTTCTGGTTCTATTCCAAATTTATCTGAAGAAAGGCATGGCAATATTTCTTTTAACGCTTTTCCCGTAAAGGCCTTAAATCCTGTTTCCATATCCGACAAATTCAAACCAGTAAAAATATTGGACAAAAAAGTCACAAATTGATTGGCAAGATAGTGAGGGAAATAAAGAATTCTTCTTGGATAAACAGTAACAAATCTTGAGCCATATACAACATCTGCGCGACCATTTAAGATTGGTTTTAAGACAATCTCATACTCAGCCGGGTCATATTCCATGTCTGCGTCTTGGATTATCACCATATCGCCTGTAGCGGCCCCAAATCCTTTTCTGATGGCCGAACCCTTACCCCTGTTCTTGTCTGACAATATAACCTTGTATTCGCTTTCTAGGGCTTTTAAAATCTCTCTGGAGCCATCTGTGGAACCATCATCAATCAATATAACTTCTTTTTCATATGGCAATTCCACCTTTCTAATAGCAGACAAAAGAAGCGGAATGGTTTTCCTTTCATTAAATACGGGAACAATAATGCTAAGCTTCTTAAACATAATTTCTAATTACCTAATTACTAAATAAAGGCGCCTAAATTGTTCGGCTATTTTGTTCCAATCATATTTTTCCTCAACAAGTTTTCTGCCATTTTCGGACAATTTTTTTCTCAACTCACCATCTTCAAGAAGTTTAATTATTTTATCAGCAATATCTGTAGGGTCTCCCACCTTACAAAATAATCCTGTTTCTCCATCCTTAAGAAAATCAGGAATTCCTCCCACTGGAGTTCCGATAATTGGCAACCCAGAAGCCATCGCTTCCAAAAATGATATACCTAATCCCTCTGAAAGTGACGGTCGAACAAAAACATCTGCCATGGATAAATATTTAGGTAATGATTCATTAGAAATTTCTCCCAAAAACTCAACCTTATTTTCTAAACCCAAATGGCCATAAAGGCCACTGCTCGGCTTCGCACGGTTGTTTTCAACTTTTAATTTTAAACTTTCCATCAAATTACCATCCCCAATTATTTTTAATCTTGCATCAGGAATTTTGGCGCTAACCATAGCCATCGCTTCAATTAAATCCCCGACACCATTTTTTTCAACCAAACGAGACGAGGTTATGATTGTTTTAGAATCAATATGATTTTCGCTCGGTTTAAATTTACTTAAATCTACTCCGTTTGGAATTATTTCAATTGGTATTTTAGAATTTTGAGACTTAACATATTGAGCAAGATAATTACTAATCACAGTAGCAGAATCTGCCTTTCTAAAAATAAAGTGTCTAAAAAGTTTCATCAACCATGGTTGCCGATTTAAATCTTTTCCTTCTTGTACCGTAACCAAGAATGGAGTTTTGGGATATATCCATTTTAATAGCCATCCGCCTCCGGCTGCCTGCGAAGCTTGGTATGCGTGAACAATATCATATGAACCATTTTTCCTAATTAAGTGGCGTGCTTTAAAAAAAACCGCCAATGGTAGAAAATTCTTGGGCAACAAAAAAGAAAAGAGGCCAATTGAGTTGCCGACACGATACACATTTACGTCCCCCATTTTTTCGTATTCAGGAATATTTTTTGAAGGACGAGAAGTAATCAAATCAAAACTAATCTCGGGTAACCTGTCCGTTATGTTTTTTATGGCGAGTTCAGAACCGCCCACTTGGGGCAAGTATGCCGTAGTAAGGATTAAAACTCTGGATTTTTGCGTCATTTTGTGTTAATTTTGCCACATAATACCCATGGAATCAACCCCAAATAATGCTTATATAAATACGACTGGGAGCCTCAAAAAAAAGGTTTTGTTTGTAATTACACAATCAGAACTGGGAGGCGCACAAAGATTTCTTTCTACTCTCACCTCTCATCTCGATAAAGAACTTTATGAGATCTTGGTTGCGGTTGGCTCAAGTGGAAATGGTGATTTTTTGAGAGTTTTAAAAGCCGGAGGAATCTCACACAAGACCTTAAAATTTCTAAAACGAGAACCTGCTCTAAGCGACATCAAAGCTGTTTTTGAAATCCGCAGTTTAATCAAAAACTATCGTCCTGATATTTTATTCTTAAACAGCTCCAAGGCAGGATTTATTGGTTCCTTGGCGACTGTTTTTCCAACAAGAATAAATGCATTAAAAGTGGTTTACAGAATTGGTGGCTGGTCATTTAACGACCCGTGGCCAAAATGGAAAAAATGTTTTTGGGTAATTTTAGAATGGATTAGCGCAAAATGGAAAGACGTCATCATTGTTAACAACCAACACGACTTAGATCAAGCTAAAAAACTTAAAATTAAACCACGAAGACAAGTAGCATTAGTTCATAATGGTATTGAGGTTTATAAATTAGACTTCCTGCAAAAAGAAGAAGCGCGAGCAAGATTAATTGAAAAAGTTGAAAAATTATCTGGTAAAAATATTTCGGCAAAAAACATAATCGGCACTATCGCAAATTTTTACCCAACCAAGGGTCTGGAGTATCTCATTGGGGCTGCCGATTATTTTAAAGATGATGACAACACGATTTTCTTTATTATTGGCGACGGAGAATTACGACCTGAAATCCAAAAAACAATAATAGAAAAAGGGTTAGAAAAAAAGATTTTCCTTTTGGGACAAATTCCCGATGCGTATCGATTTTTACCAGCCTTTGATGTTTTTGTTCTTTCATCCGTAAAAGAAGGTTTTCCGTGGAGTTTAGTTGAGGCAATGTCGGCCAAATTACCTGTTATTGCCACCAATGTTGGAGCTGTGCCTGAAATAATCAATGACCATAAAAATGGCTTACTTGTAGAACCAAGAGATTCCATGGGATTAGCAGATGGAATTAAAGAAATTTTAGGAAAAGACCTCCTCAAAAACGAACTGGGAATTCAAGCTCACCAAACCGTACTCTTCAAATTTGAACTTGATAAAATGGTAAAGCAGATTGAAGATTTGTTATAAGCCCTAAGCACTAAATCCGAAATCCTAAACAATATCTAATGACCGAAATAAAAACTAAAAAATATGACCTCGAGGAACGGACATTTGAATTTACCAAGAAAACTATTGAATTTATCAATAAGTTGCCAAAAACGATAAGCAACAATGAGATAGCCAAGCAATTAATGCGCTCATCTGGTTCTGTCGGGGCAAACTACATAGAAGCTAACGAATCTCTGGGTAAAAAAGATTTTATTCTACACATAAGAATCAGTCGAAAAGAAGCTAAGGAAACTATTTATTGGTTAAAACTTTTAAACAGTGGGGCTGACGATTTAATTCAAGAAGCTACAGAGCTAATGAAAATTTTTGGAGCAATACTGGGAAAATCTCAGTAGTTTTGGATTTATTATTTTGAATTTGTTTAGAATTTAGATATTAGGATTTAGGATTTATGAAAATACTTCGTATTTTATCTTTGGTGCTTTTGTTTGTCTTTTTTGCATCTTTTTTAATCCATCCTCTCTACTCTATTAATCAAGACATCGGGCGACATTTAAAATCAGGTGAGATAATTTGGCAGACAAAAAGCGTCTATAAAACAAACTTATTCTCATTTACCGAACCCGAACACTCATTCATAAACCACCACTGGTTAAGTGAGGTTTCTTTTTACGGCTTAAACAATGTCATCGGACTGAAGGGTCTAATTCTGTTCAAAACTGTAATTTTATTGTTGTCTTTGTGGCTCTTGTTTCTGGCTGTCAAAAATAAGGCCGACCTTTGGATATTTTTGATTTCTGCCATGGCTGGAATAATGATATGGACAGAACGCACTGATGTCAGACCGGAAATATTTAGTTATTTATTTTTATCATTCTTTATTTTTGCGATATTGCGGGCTAAATATCAAGGTCAGGCTCGATGGCTTTATTTTTTACCGATTGTTCAAATATTTTGGACAAACATGCATATATATTTTGCTTTGGGGCCAATACTTTTAACATTTTTCTTACTAGAAAAAATGTTAAATCCTAAGCACGAAATACTAAATCCTAAACAATATCAAAATTCAAATAAAGAAAGTTTCGGATTTTGGATTTGGGATTTGTTTAGAAATTCGAGATTAGAATTTAGGATTTGGCTGTTAGTTATTTTAGCTACGCTTATTAACCCCAATTTCATTTCTGGGGCTCTGTATCCCCTCGTTGTGCTAAAAAATTATGGGTATTCAATCGTTGAAAATCAGAACATATTTTTTCTTACTGATTACGGAATATTAATAAGAAATATTCAGTTGTTTCAACTCTCTTTGGCTGTGCTTATTTTAAGCTTTATATTCAGAAAGCGTATCGCCATATTTGAATTACTATCAGGAATTTTCTTTTCCATAATGGCCATGAAAATGCTAAGAAATTTCGGTCCGTACGGCTTAGTATTTATACCCCTCACAACCCTCAATTTGTTTGGGATTAAATTAAGCACAAAAAAAGAGATGGCCGTGCTTATCTCTGTATGTGTTATTTTGATTTCTACCACCTCTTACAACATCAAAAACAAAGTCTCTCTTGCCATCCCCACAGGGGCAGAAAAGGCCGTTGAATTCGTTAGGAACAACAATATTAAAGGCCCGGTTTTTAATAACTTTGATGTTGGAAGTTTTTTAATATGGAAAATGTACCCCGACCAAAAAGTTTTTGTTGATGGGAGACCAGAGGCATATAGTCAGGAATTTTTTGAAAATATCTATAAACCCATGCAGATGGATCAGAAAATATGGGAAAAATATTCTAAAGAGTATGGTATTAACCATGTCTTTTTTGATCACCGTGACATAACTCCTTGGGCAAGAACTTTTCTTGCCAGAATATCACAGGATAAAAAATGGGAGAGAGTGTATCTTGATGAATATGCTGTCATATTCATCAAGAATTTCTAATTTCTAATTAACCTAATTATTCTAAATGGATTCCAAACTCCAACCCTAGATCAATTAGATAATAATGGCGCTTAGATTAATTATTCTTAGCATCTTCTTCTAAACGCCTAATCGCCTCGTCAATAACTGGGTCATTGGGTACAATTTTTTTCAATTCTTGTAAGACCCTTATTGATTCGGCAAAAAAACCAAACTTGGCATATAATACTGCCAAATTTTTATAGGCAAATGGGAATTTAGGATCAACTTCAATTGCTTTTATATACATCCTAGCTGCCTCCTCAGGTTTTCCTTGGTCCCTGTAGGTGTTGGCCAAGTTGTAAAATGGCTGAGCAAATTCCTGTCCATCGGGAAGTTGAATTGCCCTTTCATACATTCCGGCTGCTTTTGGCAAATCACCCTTAGAGGCATAAGCATTGCCGAGATTGTTTATAATCCTAATAGTGTCGGGATTATATTTAAGGATATCTTCATAGAATCCAATAATATTTCCCCAGGCCAAATTTCGATTGGCCGAGGCCACTGAGAAAAATGCCACATATCCAACCGCGACAACAAGCACCAAGCGATAAATATAAGCCCTGGGCCCAGCGTAAGTAAGCAGAATGTCTAAGTAGTAGCCCACCAACACAAAGAGACCAATCAGGGGCAAATAGAGCCAATGTTCGTACATGATGGCATTGATAGGAATAATCCCCGACACTGGACTCATGGCAATGAAAAACCAACCGAAACCGAATAACCATATTCGGTAATGACTAATTTTCAATGACGAATGACCAATGGCTTTTTTGTACAAAATAACTCCAACCGCGACAATAAGTAAAATCATCAAAAACCCGAGCCAGACGGGCCACTGGAATAAAGAGGTATTCACCGATAATTCCCGTTCCATGTGTAGACCAAGAGGAACAAATATCAATTTAAAATACTCAACAAGTGCATGTCCGAATGTATAAAGACGATAACTCAAATGTTCGGTGTAAACATTGGATTGAGCATAAAAATTGAGAGTGTTTTGAAAATTTAAAACAGTAAGACGCAAAATCATATAGATGACTGAAACGCCCCAATATGGCAAAGTTTGCCAAACACTTTGTTTAAATGCTGGCCAAAATTTATCTTTAGCAACAAAAGAGATGTAAAGAATCATCGCCAAAGCCGGAAAAAGAATTGCAGTTTCTCTGGATAAAACTGCCAAAACCATGGACAAAACCGCCCACCACCTCTTTCCTCCAGCAAACAAAGTGAGCCCTCCGAGTATAAAGAAAACTGACATTGGATCTCCCCTGCCTGATATGTACGCAACCGCCTCTACGTTCAGCGGGTGCACCAACCAAATTAGCGCAGCAATAAAAGCCGGCCTCTGCCTTCTAAATACGAGATACGAGATACTAAATACTAGTATCGCATTGGCAATGTGAAATAGATTACTAATTAGGTGATATCCAATCGGACTTGAACCATGCAGAACCCAATTAAATGCAAAGCTCAACAAAAGAAGTGGCCGGTAATAATTACTATTTAAACCAAATCCATGAAGAATGTCTGTGGTGAAGATGCTTTTAATGTTCTGTCCCGATAAAGAATGGACAAATGAATTGTTAACTATCCAATCATCATCATCCCAGAATAATGGGTTACCCAAATTAAAAGAGAAGACAATGAGTCCAATGAAAAATAAAACCAAGATCCATCCGGAATTTTTCTTCCATTCAAACATAAATTTAATTCTACTATAGTTTATGCAAACTAAAAACCGCCCCGAAGGGCGGTTTTTAGTACAATTGTTAGTTATTGTGAAACTCGAGCGACATTAGAGACTCAAGGCCTGTGAAGTAGAGTCCTTGATCAAGTTGTCGTTCATCCAGTCACCGCTAGTTAAGCCATGGCTGGTTGCTGATCTGTCGGTCCAAGCAAGATTTGCACCTTCACCTGCATTTACAGCTGTTTGCGGTAATGCATATGCGGTGTCGTTCATCTTGAATTGGGTCAACAAGCTTCCAGTTGCAGGAACCGATGTTACGGTATGCTTCAACTCGAATACTTTAGGAGCTCCGGTAGGAATCTGGTATTCACTGGTAAATCTGAAGTCGATTACACCAGTTGAAAGACCTGTGACTCCACCTTCAAGATAGAATGTACCCAATGAAGTGACATCGTTACCATCGATAAACAATTTAGCAGATGATGCAGATGCAAGTACTACAGTGCTGGTCTTCGTGAAGTCCCAGCTCATAGATGCCAATCCAACAGTTGCACCATTTGCAGTCATGTTGAATTTAGACATTGTTACTTCTCCAGCAACTAATACCGATGAAGGTAAAGCGGCTGCAGCAATTGATGGGTAAGACTTGTGTACATAGATATCGTTTCCTTGTACCTCGGTAGTGTCAGTGGTGACAGTACCAACTGAATCTCTTGCCTTGTAGGACTCGAGGTTCAATTTAGCATTTGCAGCTGTTGATGCTGCACCAACACCGACATTTCCGAACTGTAAGTCAAAGGTCAATGTTGTGGTGTCGTTGTTAGCTACCAAGATATTCAATCCAGTAAAGCTGACAGATGCGCCGTTTAACGGAGCGCTGGCAACTACTGTGCTACCATTTTTAACAATTACATTTGCAACTGTTGCAGAAGGAGTTGCACCACCATCCATGTCTAATACCATCTCATAGATAGTAAAGGCATCGTTGGTTGCGGTGAAATCAACTGCATGAACGGTTGATGTAGTGTTTGCAGCAACAATCTTGTCAGAAGGAGCAGAGCCTGACAATGCTTCCGCTATGGAACCAGTATTGGCAGTCAAAGTCTGACCAGATGCTTGAGCACCAGTGACGGCTCCGCCTGAAAGGGCAGATGTACCACTTGTGTCTAAGCTCGTTATCAAGGTGTCATTAGCACCAGCAACAACGAAGGAACCTACAGTACCCCAGATTTCAGCATAGTATGATGTGCTCTGTGGCAAAGTAAAGTTTACTGAGTATGCATTGTCTGCATCAGCTCCTGTTACTGAAGATTTTGGAGAAGTCGTTAAGACTGTTCCTCCGGTTGTGTTCAATATCTTTATGTAGACATTGCTCAATGTACCGATGGTCCAT
This sequence comes from uncultured Candidatus Saccharibacteria bacterium, assembly GCA_964488565.1. Taxonomy (GTDB): domain Bacteria; phylum Patescibacteriota; class Minisyncoccia; order 2-02-FULL-40-12; family GWA2-44-9; genus 2-01-FULL-41-26. The sequence goes on from CAZAUE010000004.1 coordinate 44,850, forward strand.
TCATTAGCAACAGTGAATCCTGCATTCATCGTGTTGATGTTTACAGCTTCAGCAGAACCTCCGGTCAAAACGTATTTACCGAGAAGCATTAAGGAATTCGGAACAATTACATTTTGGCTGGCATATGCAGTGTATTTAGCCACTGTCATGCTTCCTGCTTTTACGGTCTGGTTATTGCTCTCAATTGCAGTAGAACCAGGAACATCTAATACGCTTGCGGAAACAACTCCTATACCATTATTGTAGTCTCCTCCGGCCATGAATACAGAAACAACGTCGTTAGCAGAAACTGAATCTGTATCTCCTGAAGCCTCATGGAGGTCAGCTCTTACTTCAACAGTTGCGGGTGAACCCGGAACTAATGTGTAATTAACTGTAAATGATGTTGAAGAAGTGTCATCGCTAAACACACCTAATGTGGTAGTGCTTCCGTATTGAGTACCATTAATCAACACTCTACCGTTTCTCAATGAATCAACATCGGAATTAGAGGTTGAGGCCATGAACTTCAAGGTTTCAACCTTGATGCTATCGCCATAAGCAGTCAATGTGAATCTTCCCAAAACTACATCACTGGAATCATCAACTAAATCTCCGGATGGAGAATCAGAAGCTTTGACTCCGGTAACACTTGGAGTACCAATAGTTGAAGCGTTTGGATCTTCTGGGAAGGCAACTCCTGCGGTGACTTTAACATTAACATTGTAGCTCTCGTCCATGACATCAATGTCATAGAATCCTCTGAATGAGAACTGCATTGTTCTTGTAGAACCGCCGATTACATCAGCGAGAACTTTGACAACTCTTGTTCCTGTCAACATTCTGTGATTCATCAAGAATGTTGCGTATCCGTCTGCATCAAGATCAGCATCGGTAGCAACTTGAGTTCCATCAACATAGAGTCGGAGGTTCTTTATATCTTTGCTATCAACAGAACCAATTTCTCTGATGGTAAATCTCTTGAAGTAAACATCCTCGTTGCTGACAGTAAGGTTTGATTGCCAAACATTTATATCATTCTGAGGATTAAAGTCTCCAGGACCAGTAGATGCACCGATTGAAACAGTAGCTAATGTTGCAGGGTTTGCAGCAATAGTGTGTATGTTTCCAAGAGCAGAAACAACTGTAGTGTTGACCTTGGTCAATTGAACTCCAATTGTCTGACCTGAAGTGCTGTCTGCGACATATGCTCTTACAGAGACATTAGCAGGAGCAGTAAACAAACCGCTTCCATTGGCAAAAGTAATCAAGCCACTAGAAACATTTCCGGAATCAGAAACACGTGCTCCGTTTACAAATAAGTAAACATCGCTGATTGTTGTGTCTCCGGAAACACCTAATCTCTTTAATTCAAGATTGGTGACAGTACCAGAACCGTTGATTTGGAAATGGGCCAAATCCGCCATGGACTGGGTTTCCATCAAAGTTCCTGAAACTGGGTTATCGGAAGCCAACATTGCTGACAATGGGCCAGTTGGGGTTGGGGTTGCACCAGGGACACGAGCGTAGCTCGGAACCTGATTTACAGAAGTGTAGGTGGAACCAACTGTGTACAAGTTGAATTCAGCTTGGTTGATGATGAAAACTTTTTTGAAGAAGTTAGGATCATCGAGGACGGCCTGTGCACCTGAGGTATTAACCCAGTGTAAAACAGCGACGTCTTCTGAAACTGATTCAATTCCGTAAACTTTTTCAGTTCCATCAACTCGGAACAAACCGGAAGTTACGAAAGCATCTCTTGTTGTAGGAGAAACATTCTTAACAGCGGCGAATCCTCCAAGGTGACCATACAAATTGAAG
>CAZAUE010000005.1:0-24259 GCA_964488565.1 uncultured Candidatus Saccharibacteria bacterium
TCTCAGTCGAATGCTCGCTTTTGCCTCGGACTCATCCAAGCCAGCTGCGTTCTAATAATGGCAGAAAAATAGCATAAATAGGGTTATTTTTCAATTAAAAATCCCTCGGGAGAGGGGTTCTTAATTGCTCTGTAAACAATAAGCCGAGTTCTGTCTGAACACTTTCGTGTTGAGGCAATCATTTATCTGCGGCCAATGTTGCCATTGGTCTGTAGCGGTCTACTTGTCTTCAGCAACTTTCGTCGCTGAGTTTGACCTTGCGCCCCAGTAAGGATTTAGCCGTTTCACCCCCGATCTTTTACCCCGATCGGGATTAAGCTTTAACTCCTGATATAATCAAGAATTTTGGGTTTAGCTTTCCTGTCCTTTCGGACAAAGACGTCTCTGCTCGCACCTCTTGCATCACTGCAGACGGGAATTACCCGCTACCGTTTTAAATCACTTTCGTGAAGTAAGTGCTCGGACTTTCCTCCCTATCTTGCGATAGAGCGATTACCTTGTTTACAAAGCAATATAAGTATAACACAAATTTTATACTATTTCAACACCTAAAAAAGCTTGTTCCCCTCTCTATCAAGCACCTGATTAACTATTCTATCTGCTTCTGTATTTTCTTCTCTTGGAATATGGCGAAAGGTAACATCGCCAAAATCAAAAGTTAAATTCCAGATTTCAATAAAAAAATTCTGAATATTTTTGTCTTTGAGTTTATATTCTTTATTTAGTTGTTTCACTACAAGTTCGCTATCCAAAGCAAACTCAACCAAGCTTTCTTTTGATTTATCCGAACCAATCAATGATTTCAATTTCTTAAGGGCAAATATTACCGCTCGGTACTCAGCTTCGTTGTTGGTTGTCTCGCCAATATATTCACCATATTCATGGGTACCTGTAAGACCTTCGATAACCACACCAACAGCTGCCGGTCCCGGATTACCCCTTGATCCTCCATCTGTATGAATTGTTATTTTGTTTTTCATCATTTTTTATTTTAATTAATCATCTTCCAAGGAAATGGCTGACCCGCCAAGATTCTAAATGCAGAAGATCTCTTGTGTCCACCCCCGCCGTGTTTCCTTGCTAGTTCCGAGACATCAACAGATTCATCTGACCTCAATGAGACACTGACAACACCTTCTTTGTTTTGGTGCCATATCAATGCCACAGATAAAGACTTTTTAATCAATCTGTTCCCCAAGTCGTCAGCAAACATTGATGGGGCATTTATAACATGCACCGTGTGTCCCTCAAATTCGGCCAAAAAAGAATCGTGTTTTAATAGATCGTCGCAAATTGAGAACCACTGACTCAAAAGAAGTTGACCATTTTTTTTAAATTCTTCCCTAGCAACCACATCGCTTTCCAGTTTATTTACAATATCATCCCAAACCTCAAAATCATATCCAAAGGTGCCAACATAAGCCAATATTGCCCTAGATTCATCTGTAACCCACCGCCACAAATCTCTCTCCTCTAAATAACTGAGAAGGCGTGGGGTTGTTTTGTCCGAGTGAAAATATTGCCACGACAAAACCGCTCCTGAATGTTCATTAGTAAACAAACTATCGTCAGCCAAATCTAGCAGTTCAGATGTTTTGTGATGATGATCTATTATTACTATTTTTTTATTTATTTTTTTAAGCTCCACTAGGACAGGTTTTTTATAAACAATGTCTATAAAATATATGTCCTTATCTTTAAGGTCGGCCAAGGGTTCATCATCATGAAGGATGGCGAAATAATCAGCATTATCTCCAAATTTTTTCCAAGCCGCCCAAGCACCTCCAAAACCATCAGGACAATCTCCATGATAAATAACAACAATGTCTTTCATAAAAAAATATTTATTATCCTAGTTAATTTAATGCCTCCAGTCCTGGTAATTTATTTCCCGAAAGAAACGCGAGCATTGCCCCTCCACCAGTTGAGACGAAATCAAATCTACCATTAAGACCAAATTTATCAATCGCAGAAATAGTATCTCCGCCACCAATAATTTTTCTGGCCGAAGATTCAGCAATGGCTTGGGCGATGGCTCGAGTACCCTGAGCAAAGTCATCGTTTTCAAATAAACCCATCGGTCCATTCCAAATTATCATTTTATAATTCTTAATTATTTCTGAAAATTCACTGATTGCTTCTGGTCCAATATCTAATCTCTTGTTTTCAAAGATATTATAATCCTTAGGCATAATTAGTTGTGGGCTATCTAAATTTAATCCCACTAGCAATTCCGAAGCATTTTCATCAACAACAGAATCCCCCACATCTTGCCCTTTTGCTTTTAAGATATCATTAGCAATTACCCCTCCTATTAATATCTTGTCGGCTTTATCTAAAAAGTTTTTAATTACAGGAATTTTTGTTGATGCTTTGGCTCCACCCATAATTAGAAGCTTCTCGTCTTTTGGAGAATCAATCACCTCCTGAAGTCTAGCTATTTCTTCCTCAATCAAAAACCCTGCATAACTCGGCAAAACAGTAGCGATTGCTGAAACCGAGGCATGATTACGATGGCAAACAGCAAAGGCATTATTAACGTACAAATCAAAACCAACTGCTAGTTGCTTTGCAAATTCTAAATCGTTTTTTTCTTCACCTGAATTCTGGCGAATGTTATCTAATAAGGCCGGTCCTGCGTAATTCTCAAAATATACACCGACCTCTGGTACTGTTTTTATAAAACCAATTTCATAACCCAGCAATATGTGCATTTGGGGAATCAAATCCGCAAATGACGACACGGCCGAAATATGAGCCACCATTACAACTTGGGCTTCCTGACTAACCAGATAATCAAGAGTTTCTTTTTGTTTCTTGATTCGAAACGATTCTTCTATTTGACCACCATCTGAAACAGGAACGTCAAAATCAACCCTTAATAAAACCTTCTTGCCCTTTAAATCCACTTGTTTAATATTTTTCATTTTACCAAAGACAACATTTTAACAAACTCCTCCTTGTTTACACTTGCCCCACCCACCAAAACTCCTTCTATTTCTTTTTTCTCAATAAAATCTACAATGTTTTTGGAAGTTACGGAACCGCCATATAATATCTTTGGTAAATCTTCAGTTTTAAGTTCCCAATTTTCAATTAAAAAATTCTGGATTATTTTAATTGACTCCATGGCAGATTCTGGCGTATCAGGGCGGGCATCAGGATTGGTAGAGATAGCCCAAACTGGTTCATAGGCAATCATACACTTTCCTATTTCATCATGATTCAATCCGGAAAAAGTTTTTTTTGCTTGTTCTCTCAAAAACTCTCTAAAATTATCGTCTCTAATTTTTTCACCCAAACATACTATTGGGGTCATTTCGTTTCTTAACACTGCTTTAAGTTTTTTATTAACGATCTCGTCTGACTCGCCCAACTTCCACCTTCTCTCAGAATGACCGACTATAACATATTGGACCCCGAGTTTGTTCAGCATTGGCCCAGACACCTCTCCAGTATCGGCACCGGTATCCTCCCAGAACACGTCTTGTGCGCCAAGCGAAGATCCATGCTCAAAGTGAGAAGTCTTTAAAACATTGCTCACTTCATCTAAAAAAATAAATGGCGGACAAAAAACCAAACTAAACTCTTTTTCGTTTCTTGATTCAAGGTGATCATTAACAAAATCCAAAATCTGTTCGGCTTCAGCCCAAGAGGCGGGCAACATTTTCCAATTAGCAATAATGTATTTTTTAGACATGTCTGTTTTTAAAATGGCTCCAAATATACCAGCAAATAAAAATAATTATCAGGGTCAGAATAACAACACTGGCACTCCTGAAATAATCATGCAACATGTTCCAGTTCTCGCCGGTTTTATAGCCAATAAAAGCTAACCCGGCATTCCAAGGTAAAGACCCCCAAAAGGTGAGGGAACAAAATTTAAAAAACTTCATCCCAGAAATTCCGGCTGGTAAAGAAATAAACGTACGCACCACAGGAAGCATTCTTGACCAAAAAACCGCCTTGCTTCCATATTTTGCAAACCACAAATCACCCTTATCCATGTCTCGCTTGTGTATCAAAACATATTTACCATAACGCTCCAATATCCACCTTCCACCACTTTTGCCAATTAAAAATAAAATTATGGAACCAACCAGATTAGCAACAGTCGCCACCAAAATTACCCCAAAAAGACTTAATCCTCCACCAGCGGCCAAAAACCCAGAAAACGGAACAACTACTTCAGATGGAATCGGAATAGCAGCGCTTTCTAATGCTGACAAAACAAAAATACCCAGATATCCAGTAGAATCAATAATGTCCAATGCCCACTTGCTTATATAAGAAATAATTTCAAACATTTAATTTAAATTTGGGCACACCTTAGTTTTTCAGCGGCATTATCAGGATCAATTACATTTATGTCTATCCCGGTAGCTAACTCAAAACCAGCCGCAGTTGAAAATTTAGGTACAATCTCAACATGCCAAGTATAAAATTCATGTAAATCTTTCATGGATCCTCCGACAGGCGCCGAGTGTATAAAATAATTAAAAGAAGGATTACCAAGACCGACCTTAATTTTTTTAAAAACAGTTGAAAGAGCTTCAGCAAAAGGAAGTTCCGCCTCTTCATTAAGCTGATCAAAATGCGCTTCTCTGTTTTTGGGTAGAATTAATACCTGGTAAGGAAAAAGTGAGGCAAATGGGCATAAGGCAATAAAAAACTCGTTTTCAAACACAATTCTCTTGTTTTGTTCTTTTTCCCAATCAATCATTAATCCAAAAACATACTTATTGTTCTTTTTATAAAACTCGTAAGCCCCATTAAAATTTCTGGAAATAAAAGGCGGTAATATTGGTGTTGAAATAAGTTGACTATGGGGATGATAAACACTTGCACCAGCCTCGTGTCCATGGTTATGAAAAATCATTACATATTCTGTGCATTCATTTTTAGAAACTTCTCGGTATCTTTTTAAATATGTTCTGACCAAAGAAAGCATCTCCTCGGAATTTAAATCTCCAAGCATTTTGTCGTGTTCTCTTAGGACAAATAAGTCGTGTTCTCCAACGCCTTCCGATATGCTATGGGGTCCTAATTTCAAAACAGGCCCACAAGCTCCCTGTTTAACTGCTGGGTATTTATTTTTGGCAACAGCTATTTCCCAATTATCACCCTCCGGATAAGTCCATATGACTTCATTGCCATTTTTAGACAAATCCTCAAAGGGGCAGCCATCTTTAGGTTGATACAAATCAATCTTTTTAAGATTGGACGGGTTTTTGGCTCTTTCTGGGGCAATTAAAACCCATTCCCCCGAAACCAAGTCTTGTCTAAATTCTGACATAAATTTTAATTTTAATTATACTTTTTACTTATTAAATTCCATCTTATTTTAACCGTTTCCATCAAAACTTCAAAGTAAGCACTTAGCTTAACATGAGAATTGGGATCATTTTTCCAAACAACAGGAATTTCTTTTATTTTAAATCCGAACTTTCTTGCTAATGCCAACATCTCAATATCAAACCCCCAACGATCAATAGTCATCTTGGGGAAAATTTTATTGGCAGCTTCGGCGGTAACCATCTTGAAACCTCTTTGAGTATCCATGATTCCTGGCACAGCCATTATTTGAATAAATAAATTACCCATTTTTCCAAACAATCTTCTCCAAATTGGTTCTGAGCCACTAGCGACGGTGCTACCCCTTACTGCAATGGAGCCAATGACGACACCATAACCTTGTTCAAAAAATGGCATCATTTTTTCAATATGGTCTATGCTTGTTGCATTATCTGCGTCAGTGAATAATCTGTAGTCACCTGACGCTTTAAGCATGCCATGGCGGACCCCAAATCCCTTTCCCCTATTCTTTGCGTAGTCCAACAGTTGAAGTGTTGGAATTTCAGAAAGCATTGATCGAACAATATCATTCGTCTTGTCCCTAGAACCATCTGTAACCACAATTATCTCATGTTCAGTGTTTTTATTAGAAAGATATCCATATATAGATTGGATAGTGTTTTTTATGTGTTTCTCCTCGTTGTAGGCTGGAATTATTACCGATAAATGCATGGTAAATTTAAGGTCATTTAATAAAATTACCTCCTTAAATTATACACTGATTATTAATAAGTTAAAATTGACATAATTAATCTTTGAGGTTATTGTGGCGCTTAATTGCAAAAATTCCAAACAATCACACTACAATACGGCGATAAGCAATATCCTGAATTATTAAGACAAATTCACGATTTCCCAAAGACTTTATATTGCCGTGGCAACCTAAGCCTTCTTACAAAGACCTGTTTCGCTGTAGTCGGTACCCGCAAGCTTACATCTTATGGCAAAGAGGTTGCGCAAAACATTGTGAGAGGATTGGTGCAATCAGGGTTTGTTATTGTGAGTGGTCTTGCTCTTGGAATTGATACAATAGCCCATCAAACAACTCTTGATGCTGGTGGAAAAACAATCGCAGTATTGGGAACGCCAGCTGATCAAATCTACCCACCAGAAAATTCCAAATTGGCTCAATCCATCTTAGACAATGAAGGCTTAATTATTTCTGAATACCCCTCTGGCTATCCAGGACTTAGAGTAAATTTTGCATTAAGAGATAGGTTGATCAGTGGTCTTTCAAAAGGAGTTTTGGTTGTAGAAGCTCCCGAAAAAAGCGGGGCACTGATTACTGCTCGATGTGCTCTAGATCAAAACCGCGACGTTTTTGCGGTACCAGGAAATATTTTTTCTACAAATTCTTTTGGCCCCAACTCTTTAATAAAAAATGGTGCAAAAGTCGTGACCTCTGCTCAGGATATTTTAGATGAATATGGTTCAAATCTAAAATTATTTGAAGAAGAAAAAATAGCTATATCCACAAAAGATCCTGTCCAAAAAATTATTCTTGCTATACTGGATAATAATGGAACAGTATTTATAGACGATATTATAAGAGAATCTAAAAAAGAAACATCGAAAATTATTGCGGCAATATCAATTTTAGAAATTAAAGGATTAATCAAAAACACAGGTAACGGAAAATACCGAAAAATATGAATCTAGTCATTGTTGAGTCTCCAACCAAATCAAAAACCATCTCCAAATTTTTAGGGAGTGGTTTTTCTGTACGCGCCTCTGTCGGCCATGTTAGAGATCTCCCAAAAAGCAATAAAAAGGCCATCGATATCAAGGGTGGTTTTATTCCGCACTATGAGATAGATAAGGACAAGATGGAAATTTTGGATGACTTAAAAAATATTGCGGAAAAATCTGACGAAATTTATCTTGCTACTGACCCTGATCGAGAAGGAGAAGCAATTGCGTGGCATGTGTCCGAAGTCCTCGGATTGAAAAATCCTAAACGAATTGTGTTTCATGAAATTACCAAAGATGCCATAAAAGAAGCATTAGAACATCCACGAAAATTGGATCTTAAGCTCGTAAAAGCTCAGGAAGCACGAAGAGTGCTTGATCGACTTGTGGGTTACGACCTTTCCGGTTTAATCTGGAAAAAGGTTCGCTATGGATTATCTGCAGGACGAGTTCAGTCACCAGCACTTCGTATCATAATGGAGCGCGAACGTGAGATTAGATTATTCAAAAGTGAAACCTACTGTGTTATTACTGCGGATGTATTCGGAAATAACAAAACTATTTTCAAGGTCACTTGCGAAGAAGAACCTAAAGATCTTAAAACTGCTGAAAAAATTCTTGAAAAAGGCAAAGCTGGTTCATGGTTTATTAAGGACATAACTGAAAGTGAAGTTAAGCGCTCACCTCGTTCGCCATTTACAACATCGACCCTCCAGCAAGCTGCGAGTTCGCGTCTTGGGTTTACACCCTCTCGAACAATGGGAATTGCCCAAAAACTTTATGAGCAAGGTTTAATTACATATATGCGCACTGATAGTCTTAATCTTGCTGTTTCCGCTCAAGAGCAAATCAAGAGTCTTGTCGAAAAAACTTATGGCAAAGAATACGCAGAATTAAGAACTTACAAAACTAAAAGTAAAAATGCCCAAGAAGCCCACGAAGCAATCCGCCCAACAGATTTCACAAAAGAAACGGCCGGAAACAACGAAGACCAGAAAAAACTGTATCGCCTCATCCGAGAAAGAACTATTGCCTCACAAATGACCGACGCAAAACTCATGCGCACAAAAATTACTACCACCACCAAAGAAGGTGGCATCCCCGATTTTTCTGCCAATGGCTCACGAGTTATTTTTGACGGCTGGCTCGCTTGTGATTCTCGTGCCAGAGGCGAAGATGTAGAACTACCGAAATTAAATACCAACGAAACATTGGTCCTCGAAGAAATTCTTAGCGAGGAAAAACACACAGAACCCCTTTCTCGTTATTCAGAAGCTGGTCTTATCAAAGAATTAGAAAAACGTGGCATAGGAAGACCGTCTACGTATGCATCTATCATAAAAACACTCTACGATCGAAAATATGTTGATAAAGAAGGTCGAGCACTTAAGCCAACCGACACCGGTGAGGTTGTCAGTTCGTTCCTTGAAGAAAACTTCATGAGCTATATTAATGATACCTTTACCGCTGAGATGGAAGATGAGCTTGATGATATCTCAACAGGAAAAAGAGAGTACTTAAAAACTCTTCAGGATTTTTATACGCCGTTCCATAAAGATGTTAAATCTAAGGAAAAAATAGATAAGATTACAAATTTAGGTCCAGCACCAAAAGAGTGGAAATGCCCTGTTTGCAACGGGCCCATGATTATCAAGCTTGGCCGTGCCGGAAAGTTTATGAGTTGCGAACGCTATCCAGACTGCGATGGTGCACGCCGAATAGACGGTTCAGTGGTTGAGCCAAACAAACCAATTGGAACAGATAAGGAAACAGGTCTACCAATATTTGTTATGGATGGTCGTTTTGGGCCATATGTTCAGCTTGGAGAGAAAACAAAAGAAAATCCAAAACCGCGCCGCTCGAGCATTCCGAAAGAAAAAGAACCATCATCGGTTACATTGGAAGATGCACTCAAATACTTAAGCCTACCAAGAACACTTGGCACACATCCTGAAACTGGAAAAGATATTATTGCCAACATTGGACGCTTTGGCCCATATGTCATGCATGACGGCGACTTCCGTTCGCTCAAAAAAGATTCGGGCGATGATGTTCACACAATTGAACTTCCCCGCGCCCTTGAAATATTCAAAGAAGAGAAAAAAGTCGGACGAAGAGGAAGAAAAAAGAAAGAATAAAAACAAAAAAATAAGATTGAAAACTACTCCAAAAAGGAGTAGTTTTCAGTTGTATGACCCATTTATTAGAAAAAATACTGGAAAATCCAGCATATACGGAATCGGACAAGAAACTCATCGAGAAGGCTTTTGAGGTGGCAAAAATAGCTCACGCAGGACAAAAGCGCTTGTCTGGAGAAGAATATTTAAATCACCCTCTTCATGTCGCCTGTTTTTTATCTGAGCTTGGGTTAGACGCACCCACAATTGTTGCCGGAATTTTACATGACACATTAGAAGATACTTCAATTACCTACAAAGAGCTGGAAAAAGAATTTGGGAAAGACATCGCCTTCCTTGTTGAGGGTGTGACCAAACTAAGCAAAATTGAATATGATGGCAATCCTAACGAGAAGAAAAGTAGCGCTGACCACCTAAACTCTCTAAAGAAAATGATTTTCGCCATGGCCGAAGATATTAGGGTAATTCTAATCAAATTAGCCGACCGATATCACAACATGGAAACCCTGCGTTTTAAAGATAAAACTAAACAAAGAAAAATTGCACTTGAGACTTTAGAAATATACGCCCCCATCGCCGCTCGACTTGGAATGGGTAAACTAAAAGGCCAACTTGAAGATATGTCTTTCCCCTATGTATATCCCCTTGAATATTCCCAGCTCATAAAAGGAGTTAAGGAAAAATATTCGGATAGATTAAAATACATAGACAGGACCAAGCCGATCATAAAAAGACACATAACAGATGCCGGAATAAAAATTCTAGAAATGAACTCTAGAGCTAAACATCACTACAGTTTGTATGGCAAAATGCTACGAAACGAAATGGATGCGGATAAAATATTTGATTTGGTGGCAATGCGCATCATCGTTCCAGATATTAATTCCTGCTATGAAGCACTCGGAGTTATTCATAAATTTTATAAACCCCTCCCAGGCTTAATCAAAGACTATATAGCACTACCCAAGCCCAATGGTTACCAATCTCTTCACACAACTATTTTTTGTGAGAAAGGCCGAGTTGTTGAAATACAAATAAGAACCGAAGCCATGCATGAATATGCCGAAAATGGTATTGCTTCTCACTGGGCTTACAGTGAGGGGGGTAAGAAAAAAGGCATCATGGCAAATATTAAAGAAGTTGAATGGGTCAACAAACTCAAAAACTTTCTCAAGGAAGTAACCCCTGGCGAAGGATTATTAAATTTAAAAATAGATTTCTTCAAACACAGAATATTTGCTTTTACACCAAAGGGTGAAGTTGAAGATCTTCCAGACGGAGCTACTCCAATAGATTTTGCTTATGCTATTCACACTGACCTCGGCCACATGACCAGAGGTGCTAAAATAAACGGAAAAATCACCACCCTTGATTACGAACTCAAAAACGGAGATGTGGTTGAAATTATAAAAGGAAAAGAGAAAAAACCTTCTTTTGATTGGTTGAAAATAGTTAAAACAGTCGAGGCAAAGAAAAAAATAAAATCATTCTTTAAAGAACTGGAGGAAAAAGATTCCCCAAAGATTGAAGTGCCAAAAATTAAGCAGGTAAAAAGAGTTGAAATAGTAGTTCCCAAAGCTGGAGAACCAATCATTCAAGGCCAAAAAGATCTTCTGTATAAAATAGCTAAGTGCTGTAATCCCACCACTGAACATAAAATCAAAGGATATATGACCGTTAATCGCGGAGTTTCAATTCATATTGCCACTTGCTCAAACTTAAAAGCAAAAAACGGATCTGGTGTCCGTTTGCTAAATGCTTCGTGGTCAGATGTCCGCAAGAAAAATTAATCTATAATCGACTTGGCGATTTTGTTGAGGTCTTCGAGAGTTGCAAATTTGATGATGATTTTTCCGCCTTTCTCAGCACTTTGAATAAGAACTGGAGCACTTAATGTTTCCCCAAGATTCTTTTCAAGCTCTATAAACTTATTTTCTTTCTTAATAATTCTTTTGTTTGGCTTAGATAATGACGCCATACCCTCAACGTCTTTTGAGGAAACTCCACCCCCTAAAATCTGATTATAGACTTCTCTTTGCTTGGACTCGTCATTAAAGGCAAGTAATGCTTTTGCGTGTGCACGTGACAACTTTTCAGCCCTTAACGCATCTCTAATGTCTTTGGGTAGATTAAGTAGCCGAACAGCATTGGCAACCACCTCTCTGGATTTTGAAACTTTTTCAGCAATCTCCTTCTGAGTTAAGCCGAATTCTTTAGCCAATCTATCATAAGCCTCTGCCTCCTCAACAGGATTCAAATCTTTTCTTTGAACGTTTTCTATTAAAGCAACTTCAAGTCTGTCTTTCTTGTTCTCAAACTCATCTCTTATTATAACTGGTACGTGAGGTAGTCCGGCCATCTGAGAAGCTCTCAATCTTCTTTCTCCAGCAATAAGCTGATAAGAAACCTCTAGTCCCCTTGGAGTTTCTGTTTCAACCTTGGTGACAAGCAATGGCTGAAGAACTCCGTATTTTCTTACGGATTTTGATAATTCGTTTATTCCTTCTGGATCAAAATCTTGGCGGGGTTGGTCAGGGTTGGTTTTTATTTTATTTATTTCAACATAAAAAACATTCTCTTTTCGATTTTCTGGTCTAATCTCCGCATTTTGCGGAATTAGGGAGCCTAGCCCTTTTCCTAGTCCAAACAGCTTCTTCATAATATTAATTTAATCTTATAACTTCTTCTGCTAATTGCCTATATGCTCTGGCAGCTTTTGAGTCAGGGTCAAATTGTAAAATAGTTTTTCCAAAACTTGGTGATTCTGCCAGTGAAACAGTTCTCGGTATTACGGCGTTAAATACTCTGCCAGGAAAATTCTTTGAAACTTCATTCAAGACCTGGTTAGATAATTGGTTCCTTCTATCATACATTGTAAGCAACACTCCCAACACTTGCAAATCGGAATTAAGTCCACCTCTTACTAATTCAACAGTTTTTAGAAGCTGGCCCAATCCCTCAAGGGCATAATATTCGCATTGAACAGGGATAATAACCCGCTCCGAAGCGGCAAGGGCGTTTACGGTTAAGAGTCCGAGTGAAGGCGGGCAATCAATAATAATGTAATCATAATTTGTTCTTAAAGAATCCAAAACTTTTTTGAGTCTAGATTCTCTTTGATCCATTGAGACGAGTTCTACTGTTGCTCCGGCCAAGCTTTGCGCCGCCGGCAAAATATCAAATCCAAATAAAGAAGTTTTTTTTATTACTAAGCTTGGATTAAGATCACTAATTAATGAGTGGTAAACATTAGAACCATTTTCAGAAACGTGCACACCCAATCCAACAGTAGCATTTGCTTGTGAATCCAAATCAACCAAGAGTACATACTTCCCCATAGAAGCTAAATAGGCCGACAGATTAGTCGAGGTTGTAGTTTTACCTACTCCACCCTTTTGATTACAAATACTAATAATGCGAGCCATATAGACTTATTATAGTGGTTATTTAAAAGATTTCAACTTAATTGACAAGCACCGGGCATTATTTTATTATTTCAGAAGTTTTTTCGACAAATATGGGAGTGAAAGTGGCCCTACCAAAAGAAATTCAGGAACTATTGGATTATCTAAACGAAGAGGAACCGTTTGAACTAAACCACCCTTCATTGTCTCCACAACTTTTGGTTGAAACTGCTTGCAAGTGGCTAACCTCTGCTGTTGAACAAGCCCAACGCAACCCCAGATTGGTTGGTCGCTCCGATGATACCGCCAAAAAGCTCCTCGATTTGGCCCGACAATTTGCCTGGTTAAAAGAAGAAAAACCCTCAAAATGAGGGTTTTATTGTGCCCGAGGTGGGAGTTGGTCACAACTCTCGCTTCGCGAGGTCGCGACCCCGCCTCGTGTCGCCCTTGGCGACAGACTCCGGCTTTCAACTCTCAACAGAAGTGAAGCAGTTCACTTCTTCCTCGGACACTAAAACAAGATTAGCTAATGCTAATCTTGTTTTATAATGTGCCCGAGGTGGGAGTTGAACCCACAAGTCCGTAAGGACGTACGATTTTGAGTCGTATGCGTATGCCAATTCCGCCACTCGGGCATATTGCCAATTGTTATAACATTCTACCATTTTAAATTATATTTTCAATTCATTCTTGCCTAAGTCAAAAAACTATGGTACTATCACCACAGCTTTTTGACTCTTTGGAGGATATGTGGCCGTCAGGTTTAGTCAGGAAAGACTCAACGTTTGGATTTACAAGTTCCTATTAGGAACCTTGCCCACAAAAGAAGTACTCATACTCAGAGAAGAGGTAAAGAGAAGATATCAAGAAAATCAAATTCATAGCGCCATCGAAACAAAACTAGTAGATGCATTTACAGACAGAACAGATGAACAAGCCAAAAAACGTTTGGCTGAACTCCTCGATGATTGGGGGAAAAGAAATTGGGCGGATTAGCCCTCAAATGTCCTTCGGGACATTTTTTGTTTTAGATAATTAACCAAGTAATTAAAACCTATCGCAGTAATAACACCCAATACCGCTCCCGCCAATATGTCCAACGGCCAATGGACACTTACGAAGACGCGAGCAAATCCAACAAGTCCTGCTAAGACTAAGTAAATCCTACCAACTTTTTTGTTATACAAATAAACTCCTGTGGCTAATGCGAAATAAAAGGTTGTATGCCCAGACGGAAATGAAGATTCAAATTGATGGTTCATCAACCTATTAACATTCTCTAGGACCAAGAACGGTCGGGGTGAATATATTAAATATCGCATCAAACCAACAAATACCAATCTGGCAATAATAGCAGAGCCCCAAGAGACAAGGACGACATTTTTAAAATAATCCTTCTTCCAAAACAAAATAAGTACTGAAATAATTAAAACATAGCCCATTTGATCGGCCGCAAAAATCATAAACTTATCCAACCAAACATTATGCCCAGCCAAGTTGTTTATAAACCTAAAACCCTCAAGATTAAATTTCTCTAATATCATGTTCGTCTATGTTTTTACCTTCATTATCAAAACAAAATTTACCTTCAACTTTTTTTCCAGTAAGAACAGCGGGCAACCAATACTTGTCATCAGCCCACATTTCATCAAAAGGAATTTCATTGTGTGTATACCATTTCGGCAACATCTCTTCGGATTCTTTGGGCTCTCCATCCCAGTTTCTAACTAAGAAAATATGCATGTGCTGATTCCACTCTGGCTTATCTTTAAAGTGAAACTCTATATTACCAACCCTTTCAAGATGCTGTTCGGTTGTTTTGACACCTATCTCCTCGCCCATCTCTCTAATTGCAGCCTCCTCGATGCTCTCACCCACATCCACCTTTCCGCCAACACCATTCCACTTATCAATAGCAACATTAAAACCACTCAAACTTCTTTTCTTTTTTGCCAAAAGAATTTTATTGTCTTTTACTAAAAAACAAAGAGTTACGGGGCGCATAGATTAAATTATAAATTATTTACTACCTAATTCAAGTAGTTCCAAAAGTTTTTCGGGCCTAGTGGGGCTTATGCGTAAAACTTTAGGCTTGTTTCCAGTTAAATCAATTATCATAGACGGTTCAGACTTGGGTAAAATTCCAGCATCAATTACTAAGTCTGGCTTCAGTGTTGATTTAGAAAAAATTTCAATAATTTTGTTAATATCATTCGTGGATTCCTGACCAGAAATGTTGGCTGAAGTTGAAGTTATGGGATAACCAAATTTTGCTAAAAGTTCATCGGTGAACATAAAGTCGGGAATTCTTATCCCAACAGAATTAAAATCCGCCGTTAACGCACCTGGAACAATATCTTTTTTGTGCAAAACTAGTGTAACCTTACCAGGCCAAACCTTATTAACCACCTCTTCGTCTTTATTTTTAATTTCAACCAATTCTTTTGCCCAAGAATAATTTCTCACAATCATTGGTAATGGTTTTGAAAAACTTCTGTTTTTGATTCTAAAAATCTTTCTAACAGCTATGTCATTTAGGGCATTGGCTCCTAGGCCATACAAAGTATCCGTGGGGTAAACAACGGTTCCGCCATAACTTAAAATATTAACCGCCTCGCGGATAACATCGGAGTAGTCCTTATTTAGATCAACCTGGATAATCTTCACTCAATTATCCTATTGGACTATATCGAGTTTGGCAAGCACAAAAAAGATCCCTTTCATCGGGATCTTTTTAACTTGCGACTGCTTCTGGCTGTGCCTCTGCTGGGGCCGGTTCTTCTTTAGGTTCTTCTTTAGGTTCTTCAACTTTTGGAGCCGCTGCTTTTGCAACAGGGGTTTCAACTTTTGGCTTAACTTTTGGTCTCCAGCTTTGAACTTTTTCCTTGTCCCATATTTTATAATTTACGAGCAGGTTGTTTACTGTTGCAGATGTTTGAGCTCCCTTTGACACCCAATATTCTATCCTGTCTTTCTTAACTTTAAGGACTTTTTCGTGTGGATTATAGGTACCTAAAAGCTCCAAGTATTCCCCTTTTGGCTTTTTTGTATGCTCGGTAACAATGACCCTAAAATAGGCCTGTCCCCGCTTTCCTATTCGTTGTAGACGGACAATTAACATGTTTGTAGATAATATCAAAAATACATTTAAAAATCAACCCTACCACCCCTTCTTCTTCAATGCATCAGATGCTGCCACCTGTTGAGCCTCTTGTTTAGAAGGCCCGTCACCCACACCAATCATCTCCTTTTCCAAGAAAACACCAATCTGAAAATTACGAGCATGATCAGGGCCCCACTCTTTCAAAACCTCATAGGTGGGAGTGATGCCTGCTTTTTCTTGTGCTTTTTCCTGAAATAAGCTTTTGGCATCCCTATAAAGCTGATTCTCTATAATTCCCGACAACTCTTTCAAAATAAATTTTTCTATGAACTTTTTAGAGGCATCGTATCCTCCATCAAGATAGATCGCTCCAATAAGTGACTCCATTGCATTCGCTAAAATATACTGACGAGCACGTCCAGTGTCCTTGGCTTCGCCTTTTGAGAGAAGTATGTAGTCATTGATGTCAAGTTCAGTAGCAATCCTAGCAAGCATAACCGCATTCACCAAAGAAGCGCGCCAGTTGGTCATCTCGCCTTCTGGATTAGGATAGTTTTTATATAAATATTCAGTAACAACTAATTCCAAAACAGCATCTCCAAGAAACTCTAATCGTTCATTGTGATCCTTACCCCACTTAGGATTCTCATTGAGATACGAGCGATGAGTCAAAGCCTGAAGAAGGATATCTCTATCCTCAAATTTGTTTTCTATTTTATTTTCTAACTGAGTTAATTTATCTTCTGCCATCAAAAGATGATACTAGGTATCAAGTATTAAGCATCAGGGAATATAACCATAATACTTAATACCAAATACTTAATACTGGTTAATTTTATTGAATCTCTGATTCTACTGATTCTACGGGCTCTATAGATTCTTCTTTTTCTTCTTTTTTCTTAGGCACATCATCCTTTCCGGGCTCTCCTATTTCTCTATAGACGGTTCCCAAGACACCGTTTACAAACTTGCCAGAAGAATCTCCTCCGAAAGACTTGGCCAATTCAATAGATTCATTTATAGCCACCTTCGGTGGAACCTCATCTCTATTACCAAAAAGCAGTTCAAAAAGTCCAAGACGAAGAACGTTTCTGTCTACGACGGCTATCTGTTCAAGTGGCCACTGAGGCGCTGCTTTCTCAATTATTTGATCCAGTTCAGGAAGGTGCTTCATTACCCCATCAATCAATTGAAAAATAAACGCCGTATCCTCCAATCCTGATGCAAATTCTTTTATGTTTCTCTCTACTACGGTAGGAAGCTCTTCTTGCTTTCTACCTCTAAAATCCCACTCGTAGAGTGATTGCATCGCTACTGAACGTGATAAGTGTCTTGATGCCATTATTTAAATAAACTATTACCCTCCCCCTCTAAAAACTATTTTTGAGCCTGCATTTTTTTATCGCGCTTCTTTAATTCCTTAGCGAGAACATTTACAACTTCGGCGCCTTTATAGAAACCGCAAAATTTACAAACTGCGTGAGGCATGATCATTTTTGAGCAATGCGAACACTTGGCCAAATTTTTTGGCTTCAATGCGAGGTGACTCCTGCGTCGCCCCTGCTTGCCTTTTGACATGTGGTGTCTTGGTACTGCCATATATTGAGCTTTATTAGCTAAATTATAATAGCATGGAAACTTTTATTTTGCAAATTTAAAGCCGACCTCAGGGTCGGCTCTTCCCACTACGCGTGGGGAATCCGGAAAGCGTTTCGAAGCGCCTCCCAGAACTTGGTCCACGAAAAGTTCTTCATAACTCAACCTCCTATTTTTCTATTATATCACGAAACATGCCTATTTGTCAAATGGCTCGAGGTTATCAACAACTTTTCCTAATTGCTCATTAATACATTAAGCACTAAGATTAAATCATGAATTTCGTCCATCTTCACACACATTCCCACTACTCCCTTCTTGATGGCATGTCCAACATCGATGATATGGTGAAGCTGGCAAAAGAACATGGCATGACCGCAATCGGATTAACCGATCATGGAGTCATGTACGGTGCGATTGATTTTTATACTGCGTGCGTAAAAAATGGAATTAAACCAATTATCGGAGTTGAAACATATGTTGCCAACCGTTCCAGATTTCAAAAAGAATCTCACGTAGATAACAAAAGATACCATCTCACTCTTTTAGCCAAAGACAATGCCGGTTATCAAAACTTAATAAAACTCACCACCGCTGCCCATCTTGAGGGTTACTACTACAAACCACGCGTAGATAAAGACCTGCTTCGTACCCATGCTGAGGGATTGATTGCCCTATCTGGTTGCCCAGGCAGCGAACTTGGTCGGGCTATTCAATCCGGAAACAAAGAAAAGGCCGAAGAAATCATCAAGGAATATCAATCTATTTTTGGCGCAGAAAACTACTATCTAGAGATTATGCATCACCCTGATGTGGAATTTTTCCAAGAGTGGAAAAATACTCTTATTGAATTTTCTCGAAAGCTGAACATTCCATTAGTTGCCACTCAGGATTCACACTACCTCCATCCAGATGACGCCCTAGCTCACAAAACTTTAGTTGCCATTTCAACCAATACAGACGTCAACGACACGGCTATTTTTGCCGGTAAGGGTCATTATCACTTCATCTCAACAGAAGAAGCCATGGAGTGGTTCAAAGACATACCGGAAGCGGTTGAAAATACCGAAAAAATTGCTGAGAGATGCAATGTTAATTTAACTTTGGGAAAATTCATCTTCCCAAACTTTGTCCTTGAGCCCGGAAAAACAGCCGATCAAATGCTTGATGAACTAACCCAGGAAGGATTGCGAAAACATGGCTTAGAAAATAATCCCGAAACAGAAGAGCGACGAAAATATGAGCTTGAAATTATTAAAAACAAAAATTATGCTCCTTATTTTCTTGTTGTCGCCGATTTAATTAGATTCGCTCGAGAATCAAAGATATACACAACCGTCCGCGGTTCGGTTGCTGGTTCAATTGTAGCTTTTCTATCTGGCATAGTTAATGTTAATCCCATAGAATTCCAACTCCCCTTTGAAAGATTTCTAAACCCATTCCGACCATCAGCCCCTGATATAGACATGGATTTTGCTGATAACAGAAGACACGAAATCATTGAGTACGCAAAAAGAAAGTATGGTGCTGATAAGGTTGCTCAGATTGGAACTTTCGGAACAATGCTGGCTCGCGGAGCGGTCCGTGATGTGGCACGAGCCACAGGAAAATCGTATGAAATTGGTGACAGGATTGCCAAGCTCATACCCATGGGTTCTCAAGGTTTTCCAATGACCATAAAAAGAGCTCTGGAAATAGAACCTGGGCTGAAAGAGCTGTACGACCGAGACTTAGAGGCCCGTCAAATTATTGATATCGCAAAAAAACTTGAAGGCACTGTCCGTCATGTTTCTGTTCACGCTGCTGGTGTTGTAATTTCTCCAAAGCCTTTAATTGAATATGTACCCCTTCAGTTTGACCCCAAGGGAGAGGACAACCTAATCACTCAATATGATATGTACACTGTTGGTGAAGATGGTGTTGGTCTTACAAAGCTTGATTTTTTGGGTATTAGAAACTTGGCCATCTTAGAGAATGCTGTTTCCTTGGTTCAAAGGCATCGAAACATAGAAATAGATATTGAAAAAATTCCTTTTGATGACAAGACGACCTTTGCAATGCTTGCCAAAGGCGAAACTGAAGGACTTTTCCAATTAAACGGATCGGGTATGACTAAGTACCTAATGGAACTAAAGCCGACCACCATTCACGATATCAACGCCATGGTCGCACTATATCGACCAGGTCCAATAAATAACATCCCCGAATATATCGCCCGCAAACAAGGCAGAAGTAAGATTAAATATTTCCACCCGAAAGCAGAAAAATTCCTTGACAGGACATTCGGAATTTTAGTTTATCAGGAAGATTTGTTGTTTACCGCCATGGAACTGGCTGGATACAATTGGGAATCAGTAGATAAATTCAGAAAAGCCGTTGGTAAAAAAATCCCAGCTGAAATGGCAAAGCAACATGAAATTTTCGTTCAAGGTTGCCAAACCCACAGCGGAATGACAAAAGTAGAAGCAGAACAGATTTGGAATTTATTTGAACCATTTCAGGGATATGGTTTCGGAAAAGCCCATGCTGCCTGTTATGGTCGTGTCGCCTATCAAACTGCCTATATGAAGGCTAATTTCCCAGCAGAATATATGTGCGCTGTTCTCACAGCAGAAGCAGGAGATACAGAAAAAATATCCGAAATTATTTCCGAAAGCCAACGAATGGGAATTGCTGTTTTACCGCCAAACATAAATAGCTCTTTTAAAGATTTCACAGTCATTAAGAGCGAGAAAGATCAAATCCGTTTTGGTCTTTTAACTATCAAGAACTTAGGCGAAAATATTGCTGATGCAATTATCGCCGAACGAGAAGCTGGTGGCCCATACAAAGACATTGAAGACTTTGTGGTTAGAGTTCACAACAAAGACCTAAATAAAAAATCAGTAGAATCTCTCATTCGCTGTGGAGCACTTGATGAATTCGGTGACAGAAATGTTTTATTGGTAAATACTGAAAATCTTCTTTTGTATGCAAAAGAAAAACAAAATCAATCTTCCAGAGGACAAGATAGTTTGTTTGGTAATATTGAAAAGGCAGATCTCCCCTCTCTTCGTCTTGCTTCAGCTGAACCAGCCAAGTCGTGGGAAAAGTTGATTTGGGAGAAGGAACTTTTGGGATTATTTGTCTCTGATCACCCCCTAAACATATATAGAAACGAATTAAAACAAGAAAGTGTTGTTCCAATAAAAAATCTTGTGGTCGGCATGTCTGGTACGATTAAAATAGGCGGAATGATTACTCGCGTTCAAAAAATAGTAACAAAGACCGGCCGGCCGATGATTTTCTCAATAATTGAAGATCTTGGTTCCAAAATCGAAGTTGTAGTTTTTCCAAATGTCCTTGAAGCTAACCCTGAGGTTTGGAAAGAAAACTCAATTGTTATAGCTCGCGGAAAAATAAACGACCGCGACGGCTCTCTCAAATTTCTCTGCGATGATGCAAGAGCTCTTGCATCATCGGCGTAAAGACCTGTGCAAAAGAGCTTTTATTTAAGCTCTGATTTTGTTATTGTATTTAAATCATGAGTAATTCCCCCTTAGAACATATTCGCCACTCACTTGCCCACCTTTTAGGTGCTGCGGTTTTAGAATTGTATCCCAGTTCAAAATTAGCCATAGGTCCCGCCATTGATGATGGTTTTTATTACGATATTGATGTTCAGGGAGTAATTTCTGATAATGATTTGCCAAAAATAGAAAAGAAGATGCAAGAAATCCTTAAGACATGGAAAACCTTTGAAGGACGCGAGGTTTCCGCCACTGAAGCAAAAGAAATTTTTCCTGATAATCCCTATAAACAAGAAATCATCAACGAGCTTTCTGAAAAAGGAGAAAAAATTACTTTATACACATCGGGCAATTTTACAGACCTCTGCCGTGGCGGTCATGTTGAAAACGCCAAGGACATAAAACCCAATGCATTCAAACTATCCCGTGTTGCTGGTGCCTACTGGCGTGGTGATGAAAAAAATCCTCAGCTAACCCGCATCTACGGCCTAGCCTTCGCAACAAAAGATGAACTTCAAAAACACTTGGCAATGCTTGAGGAAGCCAAGAAGCGCGACCACAGAATACTTGCTCAGCAACTAGATCTTTTTTCTCAACACAGCATTGCTCCTGGTGCTATATTTTGGCATCCAAAAGGAATGATTCTATGGAAAGAATTAGAAAAATTCATTCGAAATAAAAATGATGAGTATGGTTATGGTGAAGTTTCAACACCAATCATGGTAAAAAAAGAACTTTACGAAACATCAGGTCACTGGGACCACTATCGTGAGGATGGATTTTGGTTTGATGTTAGCAAAGAAACATATGTCCTTAAACCAATGAATTGTCCTGAAGCGACACTTATATACTCAAACACATTACGATCATACCGAGACTTACCCATACGATTATCTGAGCCAACTGGCAAACTTCACAGAAATGAACTTAAGGGTGTTTTGGGTGGATTATTCCGTGTCCGCCAATTCACTCAAGATGACGCCCATGTTTTTTGC
The DNA here is from genome assembly GCA_964488565.1 of uncultured Candidatus Saccharibacteria bacterium. Taxonomy (GTDB): domain Bacteria; phylum Patescibacteriota; class Minisyncoccia; order 2-02-FULL-40-12; family GWA2-44-9; genus 2-01-FULL-41-26. Next base: position 21,790 of record CAZAUE010000005.1, read on the forward strand.
AGACCAGATCAAATTGATGAAGAGGTTTCATCACTGCTTAAATATACTAAAGAAGTTTACGAAACATTCGGTCTACCAATAAGCTTCCGTTTCGCAACCAAGCCCGATAAGGCTATGGGTGATTCTGCTCTCTGGCAAAAAGCTGAGGAGTCGTTGGAAAGTGTTTTAAATAAGTTAAATATTAAATACGAAATAAAACCAAAAGATGGTGCCTTTTACGGACCCAAAATAGATATTCACGCCAAAGACAGTATTGGTCGCGAACACCAAGTTGCGACAATTCAGTTAGATTTTCAAATGCCCGAAAGATTTAAGCTTGAATATCACGACACTGAAGATGGTGTCCAACGCCCAGTCATGATTCATAGAGCTATTTTTGGTTCCTTCGAACGTTTCCTTGGTGTTCTTATTGAGCACTATGCCGGAGCATTCCCTATTTGGCTCTCACCTGTTCAGGTTTCAATTTTGCCGATATCAGAAAAACAAAATGAATGGGCTGACAAAGTCTATGCCGAATTAAAATCTGAAGGAATCAGAGTAGAGATAAATAAAAACAACGAAACCTTGGGGAAAAAAATCAGAGCAGCTGAAATGCAAAAAATTCCCTACTTGTTAGTAATCGGTGACAAAGAAATTGAAGCCGAATCTGTGGCTGTCAGAAAAAGAAGCGATGGTGATCTGGGTCCAATGAAGATTGATAAATTCCTAGAAAAAATAAAAGATGAAATAATTTCTAAATCATAAATTAAAAAAGACCCCTTAGGGGGTCTTTTGCTAAACACTTCTTCCTGAGTTTGCGGCAAACAAGGAGGCCAGGAAAACAAGGACTAGTGCTATCCAGCCATTCCTTGTCGGCAATTCCCCCATTCTATACCACATAAAAAACAAGGTTGAAATCGTTGTAATAATCTGACTGATAATAACCGAGGTGTACATAACCCCAAAATTGAAAAAAGAAAGCCTAACCGACCATGCGACCAAAATGGTTCCGACAAGGAAGCCTGGGGTGCCAATCAACCAGGACGCAGCAGCAAATCCCGTTAATGATGTGAAATCTCCAAACAAGGGAACGTGGTAAACTCCCGATTTTATTTTTGGATAAATAAGGGTGTAGTTAATAAAATTGAAAATAAGCTGAGCGCCAATCAAAGTGGCAAATATGGGAAGTAATTTTAAAAGTTCTTTCAATCAATCTCCTAATCTTACTAGTGAGAGATTTAAGTCAACGTACATTATTTGGCCCATAAGGTCAACCAATAATAATTTAGCTATCAAAAAAGCCCTTACGGGCTTTTGGGTGGTACTTTGCCACCCCTCAAACTTCTATACAACAACCCCAACAACACTACGGCGACAGAGCCGCCAAATAGTTCAACCCTGTGGGCGTTCCAAAGATAGAATAACAAATCCCAAGAACTGATGGTGATTATTACATGGATTGAGTTTCCTATGATAAGAGAAATCAAACCATTTTTCCATCTAGTTGTGGCGCAAAAAATTACACCAACCACTCTACCACCGGCCACAAAGGGCTCAAATCCCAAAAACAACATGCCGAGGTGTCCCCACGCTTTAACTATTTTAAAAAGATGCTGGTTTGGGTTAACAGCCCACTCGAATGTGTTCTCAAAGTGTTCAGCAACTCTATCCACATACCCCCGAGTCTTTAATTCTTGGGCCACCTCTTTGGTGAAATTGATGGTCTCTTTAATCTTTTTTCTTCTTGGGAGAAACGATACGAAAAACCATCTCCAAAAACTATACCACCCCACTAACTCAAGATTGGCGAGGGGTGCCAAGATAAAAAACTTGTTCCAAAACGACAAAGAGTACGAATTGAGAAATGGGGCCACTATCCAGTCAACATTGCAAACAAACAACAACATGGCGCCAAAAAATGGCCAAATATTACCCCAAAGACGCTTCTTTTCTTCTGCCCACTCAGGTTCCTCTGTCAAAGACCACATCCTTTCCAATCAAAGGAAGATGTTGTATACTATACCACGAAAATGCCAATAAATCAAAGACAAAAAATGATAGTAATTTTAGGCCCCACTGCCTCTGGGAAATCCGGTCTTGGGATTATTTTGGCAAGAAGATTTGGTGGTGAAATAATCTCAGCTGATTCCAGACAAGTTTATAGGAGGATGGACATTGGAACCGGTAAGGTTACTCGAAAAGAACAACGAGTGGCCAAGCATCACCTCCTTGATGTGGCTAATCCAAAAAAAATATTCACGGTTTCAGATTTTAAAAAATTGGGAGAAAAATCAATTCAAGATATTCTTAAAAAACAAAAAACGCCTTTCATTGTGGGCGGTACTGGGTTTTATATTGATGCCTTGGTTAAAGACTCCTCTCTTCCAGAAGTTCCTCCTAACAAAAAACTCCGCTCAAGTTTAGAAAAAATATCAGCAGAAAACTTATACAAAGAATTTTGGTATTTTAATAACCAAAAGACTATCAAAAT
>CAZAUE010000005.1:24269-30547 GCA_964488565.1 uncultured Candidatus Saccharibacteria bacterium
ACAAAGAATTGAAAAAAGTAGATCCCAAAAGAGCCAAGACAATAGACAAATACAACAAACGACGCCTTATCAGGGCCCTAGAAATAATAAGAGCAACAGGAAAACCGGTTCCAGCAATCAAAGAATCATCTAAGTATACTGTGCTCTACGTTGGTATCAATCCACCAAAAGAAATTTTAGAGAAAAAAATCACCTTACGCCTTAAAAGCAGAATAAAACAGGGAATGATAAAAGAGGTCAAAGATTTATTAAACTCAGGAGTGACAAAAAAACGTCTCCATGACTTTGGGTTGGAATATCGTTGGGTTGGAAATTATCTTAATAACAAAATAACCCGTCAAGAAATGGAAGTAGGGCTATTAAGAGATATTATTAAATATTCAAAACGCCAGATGACCTGGTTTAAAAAAAACAAAGAGATTCACTGGATAAAAAACGAAAGGGAAGCTGAAAAATTAGTTAGGAAATTTATTCGCCCTCTTCCTTAATGCTTGAGTCACTTGGTCCAAGGATTTCCTCCTCTGTTGGAGTTGTTCGCTCAGAAAACTGACCAGGTTTTGGTATTCCCTGGTTTGCTCTTATTTGCTGACGGCGCTCTTCCGCTAAATCCGACTCCAACCTATCCCTTTCCCAAGATTTATTAGGCCTTTCAAAACTACCTACTAATTTTGCAAATATTTTTTTAATCATGCTGATTTGTATTAATTTATTTTAATTTTTTATTTAATATTTCTTCGACCACTTGGGGGTTGGCCTTGCCCTTTGATTCCCTCATAACCATGCCTATTAGGAATTTAAAGGATGCCTCTTTCCCCTTTTTGTAATCTTCTACTGCTTGGCTATTATTTGCAATCACCTTGTCCACCACTGTTCCTATCTCACCTTCATCAGAAACCTGTCCTAAATTTTTTTCTTTTATTACCTGCTCGGGATGCAAACCAGTTTCCGCCATTTCTTTAAGTACCGCTTTTGCGCCAGTTGAAGAAAGTTCTTTGTGAAATATCAAAACCATCAATTCCGCAAATGCTTCGGGTGAAATCTTGAAGCCTTCCATGTCATCAATTTCTAACCCTTTCACATTCATTAGTGATGGAAATTCGGTAATAATATAATTGGCCGAAAGTTCATGGAGACGACCTCCCAAATGTGGCTCACTGGGATAATCACCCTCCAAGCCCTTTTTAATGTGAAAATCTTTTGCGCAGGAATCGAGCTCTGACGCCACATGTTCATAATAGTCTCCGAGATGTCGAGCTACTGTAAATATCTCAATCTGAGCTTCTGTGAGGCCATATTGAGCGAATCTAACACGTCTTTGCGATGGTAACTCCAACAACCCATCCCTAATCTCTTGTATTTGAGCTGGGGTGAATTTGAGAGGTGGCAAATCCGGTTCCGGAAAATATCTGTAATCATGAGCCTCTTCTTTTGAGCGCTGACTGACAGTTGCCTTTTTTGAATCATCCCAACCTCTAGTTTCTTGGGCTACCTTTTCCCCTGCCTCAAGAACCTCAGTTTGTCTTTTAATTTCATAGTCCACCCCATCGGAAGCAGCTTTTATTGAGTTAAGATTTTTTATCTCTACCTTTGTTCCCCATTTGCCATCATCACCTGTTAAAGAAATATTAACTTCCACCCTCATTAAACCCTTTTCCATATCAGCATCCGACACACCAAGATATCTAAAAATCAACTGAAGTTCTTCTGCAAATTTTTTAACCTCTAATCCTGTCTCAAAATCTGGCTCGGTCACAAGTTCCATTAATGGCATTCCTGCTCGATTATAATCCACCAACGAGTAATCTTTTCCTGGTAGGTGTTGGAGTCGTCCAGCATCTTCTTCAAGATGAATTCTGGTTATTCTTATTTTTTTTCCATCAATATCCAAATACCCTCCTTCGCAAAGAGGTTTCTGGTATTGGGTTATCTGATACCCTTTGGGCAAATCTGGATAAAAATAGTTCTTCCTTTCAAAAAAAGTATCTTCGGCTATTTTACAGTTTAAGGCCAAGCCGGCCATGATTACCTTTTTGACCGCTTCATAATTGATGACCGGTAGAGTTCCGGGGTGGCCCATACATATCGGACAAACATTAATATTGGGATGTTTTTCATCCGGATCATTAAGAGAGTCACAGAACATTTTAGTCTTTGTTTTCAGCTCTGCGTGAATTTCTAATCCGATTACGGGCTTATACATAAGACTAAATTTATCATGATTTTAGCAATAAAAAAAGCCCTCTTTGGGGCTTTAAATTAAGAAGGCTGGATTGAAAAGCGTCTGCGCTCTAATTCTGTTTCAAGCTGTTCATCAGTAAGTTCGCTCAGCAATTCTTCACCATTTTTTTCATAGGGCTGTAATTTCATGCCCGTTACCTCAATAATTCCTTTTACGGTTTCCTCCTTTGCGCCATGGAACATTGTCTTGTGGCGATCTTTTAAGAGGAGATAAACCTGCTCATAAATCTTTCTAATTTCCCATTCAGTGTGTCGTGAGGTTCTAATCATTACAACGTGACGAATACTCCGCAGATTAAGAGAAATGGCAATCTCATTAGCCTGTCCATTGGGCGCAAAACGTCTCAAGGCAGATGTAATCATTTTTTTCTGACTGAAACTCTTCATGTCCTTGAGACCAATCATATCAACGGCCTTATGGTACCACTCCTCATCATGTCTTTGTTTCTCTTCACACAAGTCCCTAATCGGCTCCAGAATCGGATCAAAAACCATGTCTATTTCGTCGAGTCTAATATAGCGCCCTGAATTTTGTGAATAAGCAGCACCAGGCCTGTGTCTTACCTGTTCGTGAGTAAAAATCCTACTACAGTTAGCGACTATGAAATTAAAATTAACATGTTCAAATACAGAACCGTGTCCGACATCAAAACAATTTCGGAGATTATCTTCAATATCCCTAACCTTAGAAATGTTTTGATTGTGACCAACAGTCAAACTCTTATAACACAGCTTAGCAAACATGCTACAGATTATTTCAGCATCAGTTAACCCTTCGCGCCTAGCCTGCTCAATAGATTTAAGAAATTCTTCATTGCCACTATCCCTAAGGTATCGCTGAACCTCAGAATCATTCATGACCTGATGACCAACCCAGTAAACCTGTGGTTCGACAAACTTACCCATCTCTTGTTTCCCTTGTTAACGTTCTAATAGTTTAGAAATAGTAGCAAAAATTTTTAAATAAAAAAAGAGGCGCGAGCCTCTACGTACTTAACCCCAAAATTGGAGCGAGAATTTCTTTGGTTTTTACAAAAATATCTTCCGGCTGACCGGAACCGTCAATAACATAACAATTAGGATATACCTTTGCGAATGCTAGGTAATTTTCACGAACTCTCATCTGAAAATCAAGATCTTTTTCAAAGGCATCCCGCACTTTTCCTTCTTTCAGCATGCGTTCTCTGGCTACTTCAGCCGGAACATCATAAATAAAGATGGCATCTGGCCAAATGAAAGGAACGTCAGCCCCCAAAAAAGCCTGTTCCTGAATTCCCATAAGTGGTTTAAATTCTACTGGAGAAGAAACACCGAAACAAATAGATGCGACGCCTCTATCCGAAACAACGTTGAACTCTTTGGCCAGATTTGAAATAACCTTCGTTCGATAATGCCAAATACGATTTCGGAAATACATACTCTGTATTTCAAAAGGATGAAGATTAGCTATATTAACTGTTGGATGTTTGCCCTGAAGGAGGTCATAAATTTCTTTACCTGAAGGATGGTCAACATCCGGCTCTTTGGTGAAAAAAGTTTTCTGATATTGTTCCTTATGAAAGGCGCTAATAAAATTCTTTACTCTTATAAAATTTCGGCTCTTGCCTGATGCATCAATACCTTCAAAATGAATCAATCTTCCGGCGTAGGGATTGGGAGTCACATCTACCTCATTTTTTAAAAGTTCTATTGGTGTGGTTCATTTTAACTCTTAAATTTTAGCCTGGCAATAACCCGCAAAGCGGAGCGATAACCGAACGAAGTCGAGCAATGGCCTTTATGGCCATGGTCGCATGACCAATGTGGATAACAAAAAACCGCCTCAAGAGGCGGTTTTTTGTTGGTTAGTATTATTTAACGTCTATTCCCATTGAGCGGGCGGTGCCTTCTATAATTTTCATTGCAGCTTCTATGTCATTAGCATTCAAGTCTAGCATTTTTTGTTCGGCAATTTCCTTAACCTGAGCTTTGGATACTTTTCCAACCTTAGTCTTATTAGGAACACCTGAACCTTTTTCTAAACCAGCAGCAACTCTTAATAGATATGCCGCAGGAGGAGTTTTGAGTTTAAATTCAAAAGTTCTGTCTTCAAAAATAGTAATCTCAACAGGAGTAACTTGGCCCGGCTTATCCTTAGTGGCTTCGTTAAACTGCATCACAAACTGCTGGAGATTTATTCCATGAGGACCCAAGGCTGTTCCGACCGGAGGAGCTGGAGTTGCTTTTGCGCCTTCGACCTGTAACTTTACAATTGTCTTAATTTTTTTAGCCATAATATAGTATTAAATAATTAAAGTTTCTTAATTTGCAAAAAATCTAATTCTACAGGGGTTTCTCTTCCAAAGATGGTGACCAAAACCTTAACTCTTCCCTTTTCAGGATCAACCTCTGAAACCTTACCATCAAAGTCCTTGAAAGGTCCGTCTGTTATTTTTACTCTATCTTCTACTGCTATGTCAATCTTATACTTAGGCTCCTGAACACCCATTCTCTTCATTAAAATTTCTATTTCAGCAGCCGCCAAAGGTGTTGGAATTGTTCCTGCACCTATAAACCCAGTAACATTGGGTGTGTTTCTAACTACATACCAAGAAGCGTCATCGACAATCATTTCTACAAGAACGTAACCAGCATATAACTTTTCTTCAATCGTTTCTCTCTTTCCGCCTCTAATTCTAATCTTTCTTTCTTTTGGCACCAAAACACTGAAAATTTTGTTTTCAAAACCAAGAGATTCAACTCTTTGTTTCAAATTACGTGCGACATTATCTTCATAACCAGAATAGGTATGAATAGCATACCAGTGTCTTTCTTCTGTTGTGGCTTGTTTTGGCATATTTTATTTAAGTAAAAACTTATCAATTATGGTTTTGTATCCAAAGTCTAATAATCCTAAAAATACGGCCACAAATAAGCTAATTCCGATAACAACCAGCGTATACAAAACCGTCTGGCTCCTTGTTGGCCAGCTTACTTTTGCCAGTTCGACTCTTACTTCTTTCAAAAAAGTGATGATTTTATCCATGTAGTTAGTGTTTAATTGGATTTAAAAACCGCCCGAGGGCAGTACTGATAGGGATATATTAGCAAAACAAAGCCTAATTGTCAACGACCTTCTTTTCAACATCTGTTGCCAATAAATACCCTGACCTAAAGTGATATTTTAAGTTTTCAAGAAATTTCATTCCATCATAAAGATGCAGTTTTCCTGGGCGGGCATACTTATAGTCAAAAATACCCTCCCACTGAATACCCTTAATAATTGCGTGCTCGTGGTCACCATCTATCTCAACGACACCACTTTCTTCTATCAATTTAAATGTCGCAATCTTTTTTTGATTGGCATCATGGTCTAATTCAAACAATTCCACAAAATAAAGTAGCATCATACTAAAATTCCTGTCGCAACCAATTTCTCTGCTCTCTTTTTTATTCCCTCTGCAATTGTTCTAATTTCCGGCTTAGCATCCTGACTAACAATGACATCTATATTCATTAAAAGATTTTGAATAGATTGTTTAATTTCGTCCGACAACACAACTATTCCCTCACCAATTGCTGTTCCTAAAATAACTGAGCCACTGTCCCAACTGACCCACATCGGATAGTCATGATCAATCAACCAGATTTTCTTTGCGTTTTTATCAATTAAAAAATTATGCCAACTTCTGTCTTTTGCTTCTATAAGATAATCAAACACAGCCGCCTTGATTATCTCTGAATGATCGACCATGTCGGACAAATTCTCTCCTCTGAAATTTGCAGCAACCTTGGCATCATTCACAAACCGCTGAAGAGTTCCTTTTTTGTCTTTTAATGTCCTCTCAACTACCGTGGGCACGAGATTAAACCCTAAGACGCCATCAACTTTTGCAGCTAAAATCTCCAGATCATTCCTAAGAAGTTTCCTGTCTGGCACAAAAGGATCTGTTTCGGGTTCATTCGAACTTGATCTAAAAAGAGCCTCGCCATCATCTTTAATTTTGACCACCTCATAGTCACCGTATCCTTCCAACGCACGCATTTCAGAAATCTCTCCT
>CAZAUE010000005.1:30557-39751 GCA_964488565.1 uncultured Candidatus Saccharibacteria bacterium
TCCAAAAGAGCCTCCGCGCTTTGAGGTTCATGAGACTTTGGGGGAATTTCTAATTGATGACCTTCAGACATTTTAAATATCCAAGTTTTCAACTGACTTGGCGTGAGTTTGAATGAATTTTTTGCGAGGCATAACTTCTGAACCCATGAGGACATCGAACACCCTATCCGCTTCTTGAGCATCTTTAACCATCACCTGAAGCAAGATACGATTTTCGGGATCAAGGGTGGTTTCCCATAATTGTTCCGGATTCATTTCTCCCAAACCTTTGTAGCGCTGAATGGAAACTCCGGCTATTTTTTCAGTAGTCTCAACTAATATTTCCTCACCGTTTTCTGCTTCTTCACCACCTTCAACGGGTGTGACTTCCCAATCTCCATTTTTTTCTTTCTTAGGTTTAGTTTTATTCTTTTCTATTTGTCCCTCAACCATAGTCTTTCTTAATCCCTCAAGAATTTTTTCCTTTTCTTGTTCATTGTATGCATATTCTATTTTGCTACCCTTTTGAATTCTGTATAAGGGTGGCTGAGCAATATACAAATGTCCTTTATCTATTATCTGAGGGAAATATCTGTAAAACATTGTTAAAAGCAAGGTTCTAATGTGCGAACCATCGGTATCAGCATCGGTCATGATAATTATTTTATGATATCGAAGTTTATCCAAATCAAATTCTTCCGCAATTGCGGTACCTAGGGCTATAATTAATGCTCTTATCTCCTGTGAGGTAAGCATTTTATCAAGTCGAGCTTTTTCTACGTTCAAAATCTTTCCCTTTAGAGGTAAAATTGCTTGAGTTCTTCTGTTGCGTCCCATTTTAGATGAACCGCCGGCTGAATCTCCCTCAACAATAAACAACTCCGATTCAGATGGGTCACGACTTGAACAATCAGCTAGTTTGCCTGGAAGAGTTAAGCCTTCCATCGCACCTTTCCTGAGTACTGTTTCTCTGGCAGCTTTAGCGGCAAGACGAGCTTTTGAGGCCAAGAGTACTTTTTCTAAAATTTGTCTGGCATCTAAAGGATTTCTTTCTAACCAATCCGCCAATTCTGTATTAACGACATTCTCAACAGCGGTCCTAGCATCAGGAGTTCCAAGTTTGGCTTTTGTCTGTCCTTCAAACTGTGGATCTTTCAACTTAACTGAAATAATTGAAGTTAAACCTTCTCTAACATCATCTCCTGAAAGATTATCGTCCTTTTCTTTAATAAAACCATTTTTGCGTGCGTAATCATTTAAAGTTCTGGTAATAGCTGATTTAAAACCAGTTAAGTGCATACCACCTTCTGTGGTGTGAACGTTGTTTGCAAAACTTAACTCCTTGCCCGATATTTCGTCCACATATTGCATAGCAACTTCAACAAAAATGTCGTCCTGTTCTTTGGCAACATAAAATACTGTTTTGTGTTTTGCTTCCTCATTGCGATTCAAATATTCTACATATGAAACAATTCCGCCCTCAAAGTAAAAAGTATAGTCGCGAGCGAGTTCTAATCTTTCATCCTTAACAATAACTTTAATACCTTTTGTCAGATATGCCTGCTGACGAAGATGGTTTAGGATTGTTGTAATATCAAAACTGGTGGTCTCTTGAAAAATTGTCGGATCTGGCTGAAATGTAATTATCGTTCCGGTTTTTTGAGTTTTACCAACTTTCTTAACGGGTCCGGTTGGTTTGCCCATTTTATACTCTTGAGCAAAAACATCCGGCTTACGATTAACTTCTGCTCTCATCCAAGTTGAAAGAGCGTTTACCACAGACAAACCGACACCGTGGAGACCACCCGAAACCTTGTAAGCACCGCTATCAAACTTACCTCCGGCATGCAAGGTGGTAGCTGCTAATTCAAGGGCTGATTTTTTTAACTTAGGATGTAAATCTGTTGGAATACCTCGGCCATCATCAGAAACACGAACTTTGTTGTCTGGCATCAACACCACCTCAATAACATGAGCGTGGCCGGCCATGGCTTCGTCCAGAGAATTATCAAAAACCTCCCATATCAAATGGTGCAGTCCATCAATTCCGGTAGAACCAATGTACATTCCCGGCCTTTTTCGAACAGGCTCAAGACCTTCCAAAACTTGGATATCTTTGGCTGTATACGATTGTTTTACCTGCTCATCTTTGGGCATATTTCAAACGAGTATCCCGCTTTCGCGGGGCTATTAATTACTCTTTAATTTTAACATTTCTATGAGTCAAAGGCAAGGCAAAAAATCACCTTAATTCTGCTCCGAATTGCTCCGCTGTTTGATTGTAGATTTTAGTCTGAATTGGGTCTATTTCTTCAGTGGTTAAAGTTCTTTCATTAGAACGATAAACGATGCGGTAAGTGTAGCTAATCTTATCTACCCCAAATTTTTCAGCATTTTCATATTTATCCAACAACTCAACCTGCTCCACCAAGTCTCCCCCCAAATCTCTTATCAAATCAAAATAATTATTAGGAATGAAGTCTTTGGAAACAATAAATGAAATATCGCGAGTAATCTGCGGATATTTAGAAACTTCTTTAAATTTATTTCCAAGTTTTAGTTGCTTCTTTACTCTCTCGTCTTCAGACCACAACAATCTGATATCGGGCAATTCCATGCTAATAATCGCTAATCGCTCAAGCCCAAAACCAAATGCCCAACCATTCCATTTTGATGAATCAACACCATGATTTTCAAGCACACTCCCCTTCACCACACCCGAACCAAGAACCTCAACCCACTGACCATCACCCTTGTCTATTTCCATCTCAAGTGACGGATGCGTATAAGGAAAAGTATCGGGATTAAAACGATATTTAACGTCGGGTCCAAAAACAGCTTTTGCTATTTCTGAAAGGACTTTTTCAAGTTCCGGAATTCCAATTAATTCCTTATCTTTAGGTATGAGAAACCAACCATCCATCTGGTGGAACACGTTCATGTGATTGCGATCTATCTCGTCTTTGCGATAAACTTTTCCGTATGAAAAAGAACCGACTGGTTCATTTTTGGCCATTCGTTTTTTAACATCTTCTCGAGCGAGATAATAATTCCACATTACAGTCGTATGGGTTCGTAAAATATTATTATCATCCACATAATAAGTGTCTGACTTTGAACGTGCGGGATGATCCTTTGGAAAATCGAAAAGATCAAAACTTACATCTGCGGGAACAATTTCTGGCACCTCAATCACATCAAAATTTTTATAGTCTGGTATGGCTAAAATTCTCTGAACCATTTCCCAAATAGGACTACTGGTGGTGCGCGATAAATCAGGCATGGCCAAAAAACGCTTCATGCGTTCACTCTCGACATCATGACGATTTTCTAAATGTTGTCTGAGATTTATTTCTTCTTCTGATTTTATTTTAATATCTGACATATCTAATAATAAAAATTACTACACAAATAACCAAGGAGGTGGCAAAACCAATTTTAAACGACTTATAAAAATCTGGCCAATCTATTCTAATCTTAAACTTGTTTAGTATTAATGTACTTAACCCCCAAAGAGCTATGAAAAGTGAAGAAAAGAATAAATACTTAATTTGATTAGCTACTTTATAAGGATCCAAATTAAAAGAAATGACCAAAAGTCCCGCAATGGATAGTCCTGTCACAAAAAAAATAACCAGAATATACCATTTCATGGCGGGGCCGACGGGACTCGAACCCGCGACCTTCTCCGTGACAGGGAGACGCTTTTCCAACTAAGCTACGGCCCCAAATTTAAAATCTTAAAAGCTTTTTGAAAGGTATTGTATTTCCTTTCTAAATACATTTCTGCCGATACATTATCATACATAAATCGAGAAAGTGCAAGCCCATCATTGTGTGAAAAAACCAACTCACAGCTACCTTTTTTATTGTATAAATACCCACCTTTGCAAATCTTATTCTTCTGCAAGGCCTCATGTAGACTCTCTAGAAAATCCCCGCTTCCTGAAGTAAATCTTGTTTGAAAAACCCATCTTAATTTTCCTCTATCTTTTGCCCAGTTTTTTCTTAAATATACACACCCATCACCATCAAAATAACCTCTTACAAAATCACTTAAATAATTTGCGGGAATCTTAGGAAACTTAATGGTTAAGCTTTTGTTTGGTGTTAAACCCAATGAAACCAAATCTCTGTACAAGGCTACGCTCCCTATTTGGATTCTGTAGGCATTTTTGTGATTAATAGATCTAACCCGACTGCTTATTTTGTGATTTGAATTCAGTAAATTTCTAGTTTTATAAATTAATTCCCTATCACAACTGGTAAATTCAATATATCGTCCACCATTAGAGTGTGGGCTCATATTCCCATCCGCCGCAAAAAATCCTAAAACATATGCCATTTCCGGCGACCATTTTTTGAAAAAATTCTCGTTTTTAGTTTTATGAATTGGCACAGATTTCTACTTAATTTTATCAAATTTTTAGGTGTTAAAAAAGCCCCTCTATGAGGGGCTTTACCTTTCAAATGATTCTCTTTTTGATGCCTCGCTCAAGCGTACTAGATAATTTTCGGGCAAATTACTTATCTTATCGTGAGCGTTCCAAAGATTAGACTCTCCGGCATAGCTCACAGCTGACTGAAGATGACCTTTCATTCTTCTAACAATGTCAACCACACTGCCGATATAATCAACCTTTATCGCCTGTCCTTCTGCTGGGGTGTTGAATCTTTCTTCCAAACTATCTTGAACATCCGGTCCATCGAAAACAGCTTCCGGCGAGGTCATGCCCCGGTATATCTTTACCTTCTTTTTTGAAGCCGGATCTTCAATGAGTTCCCCAGGCGCCTCGTCGGTTCCAGAAAACATGCTTCCAAGCATAACCGTCGATGCTCCGCAGAATATTGCCAAGGCAATATCTTTGTCATTCTTTATGCCTCCATCTGCAATAATTGGTATCTCTCGACCAACTTCCAAGAATGCCTCACGAATGGCCTGTAGTTGTGGTACACCGGCTCCTGTTTCTAATCTGGTCCTGCAACCACGCCCCGGCCCGACACCGACTTTAATAGCATCAACTCCCAAACAGGAAAGGAACTCTGCGCCCTCCCTGGTCGCGACATTGCCACAGACCAAATCGATGTCTTTGAATTTGGCTCGAAAATTCTTTACAGCTTTACCAATGACATTAGAGTCAGCATGAGCAATATCCATGAGAATACAATCTGTTCCGGCAGTAATAAGAGCTTCAGCTCTTTCCATGTAGTCGCCTCGAGCACCGATAGCAGCGCCGACCATTAGCCGGCCTTTTTTGTCTTTGGTCGAATATGGCTTTTGCTTGGCCATACTTAAATCCTTCAAAGTGATGAGGCCACATATATTTCTTCCTTGTCTTGAAACTAAGGGCAACTTCTCTACTCTTTTCTCGAGCATTAATCTCTCGGCCTCTTCCATGGAAATGTCCGGCTGTGCTGTGACCACATTCGACAAACGAGTCATATATTTTTCTATCAGTGCAGAATCATCATCTCCTGCTGCCAAAATATCTCGATTAGTAAGTATACCAACAAGGACTCTGGATCCAAGAATACTTTCAATCAAGAGTCCACTCACGCCATGGACTCTCATGGCGTGTTTTGCTTGAGCGATAGTGTGTCGACGAGATAGTACGGACGGTTTCTCAATGATATATGAGTGCTGACGCTTTATGAATTGAGCCCGGTTTGCCTGTTCCTGAATGGAGCAATTACGATCAATGAAACCAAAGCATCCTTCTAATGCTAAAGTCTTCATCATCTTTTCTCTGGTAACCGTATCCATGTTAGCTCCAATAATTGGAACTTTGATAGTAATATTTCTTGTCAGTGGCATCGCCAAACCGACCACTCTGCGAGTATCAATCGAACTATGCTGGGGCCTAAACATAAAATCATCAAAAGTTGCCCCATTAAACATACTCTCAAGAACTCGAGACTTCTTTTTTTCTTTCATGAAAGCTCTCCAATATAAAAGAACACTTGGTAGTTATAACAAGAAACCCCGCCCTTGAAAAGAATTTCAAGGGCGGGGAAAACAAAAAAGAGCGTTCGCTCTTTAATTATTCGTCTAGGTCAGGGTGCCAGTAAATTTTTTCTATTCGCCTTGAGTCGTTATAAGTACAATGATGCTTTGTCGGAAAACCAGAATTGTTTGAACTATTACTAATGGCTTCATCATTGCCAATATAAAACCCTGAGTGTCTGTGCAACAACCCATCATATTGACCAACCTTAGATTCCCACAAAAGAACAGCTCCTGGTCTTAATTCATTTGTTTCAAACCAGCCACTATCTAACAAATCTTTTTCAACTCCTCCGACCGTTGCGTGTGGTCTTTTTATCATTTCCAAGGCAAGTAATATCCACGACACAAACACGGCACAAGAATTTTTTCCATCTTCCAAAATATCAATCTCTTCTCCTTGCTCATTCTTAGCGTACAAATTTTTAAACAAATAATTATCTCCACCTTTTATGGAATTAGTTACTATAGCCAATAGAGATTTCTTTTTTAAAAATTTTAATGCCATATTGTTCCTTTATTTAAAGGATCGTACTCAAAAATTACTAAAATTAACCTTATTAGTCAAACAATCCATCTCTTCGGTAGGTTTTGAATTTAGATATTGTTTAGAAATTAGGATTTGCTCAGATAAGGTTCACGGTGCTTTAGCCCGGGAATCTCTGTAGAAATTAGAAATTCCTCGTTAAACAAAACCACCAATTGGTGGTTTTGTTTAACGAGGCGCTATTTCTCTCCACTGAGGAATCCTTAAATTTCCATCTCTTATTCTTACTGACTCTTAAATCGAGGGTTGAGAGCTTTGATAATCTCCTTATGGTCCTGTTTTTCAACAAGTGCCCAGGCCCGGGCGTAATCCTTGTCATCTTTCACTCTTTCTATTTCTGTCTCCAACCTTTTTTGATTAAAAAACTTTAAAAAAATGTGTTTGTGAATAGCATGAATCGGCACATGAATACGGACATTAAGACTTTCTCTCTTATGCTTGCCTATGAGTTTATTCCACCTCTTTTCTATAATTTGCCAATTCTCATTCTCGGAAATAATTCTATGGATTAATTCGTGAACTAACGTGTCTAGCATAAAATCTATATCGTCCAGAATCGTCATCGTCAAAGGCGAGGAAAAGCAAACAACGCCACTTGTTATATATATGTATATGTGTGATTCTTGCCATTTTAACCCGGTTACACATGAGAGTTCTTTTAATATTTTCTTTTCTACCTTTCGCCATTTCAATTCCAATTTTCTAGTATTTTTAAAAAAAACTTCATCTTTAGGCGCCACAAAATTCTTGGCTCGGGCCAAACGCTTCTGATATATATTAGAATAATGAAATTGTGTTTTTGGTATCATATAAATAATAAATAGGGGCGAAACTGTAGTCTCGCCCCCCAAGCTTACGACTAGCCGTTCTTACCGCCGCCGGTCTTGGTGCCACCGCTACCAGCCCCACCTCCGCCGCCACTGCCGCCGCCATACTTTCCGCCGCCCTTGTCGCCCATGGTCTTATCTCTCCTTTCTGCTCGCTTACTCTACTCCGGAATACCGCTCATTTGAGTCGGCATATTAAGCACCATGCTCCGGTTTCGAGGAGACAGGGTCTAAGCAGACCCACCTCTGAGTTCCAAAATGACACACCTGCAATCATTTGTCAACCTACCTCGGCGCCACCTCTCTCCATCTAGGTATTGGTTTTTGAATAATGAGTGGGCCTTTGGTTCGCAAGCATGTCTGATTGGCGTTGTCAGTGGCGGTGAGAGTTACATAGTAAGAACCTTCAGCTGAATATGTGTGTGATGGGTTCTGGGAAGTTGATGTTCCTCCATCACCGAATGTCCAGTCCCAACGACGGCCAAGCGGATTACCATTGAACACTGTTGCGTCGGTAAATGTAACTAATTTGTTTAATGGCGGGCTTGGGTTGTTTAATATTCCATTAGCCGTCCAACTGAAGTCAACTTGAGGATATGCGTTTGTTGGTGTCTTCCATGAATCAGCACCGCCACCAGTACAACCTGGTCCGTTACAAATAGTAGCGCCCTGCCAATCAGATGGAGTATCATATCCACTCCATGTTCTTACTCGAGCGTGATATACGGTATTAAAAGCGAGTACTCCTTGGCCACTGAACCAAGCACCAGAGTTTGATAAAACTTTTCCAGAATCAGCTTCTGGACTATTGAATGATGCTTGGTCATCTATCTGAACTTGATAAGCAGTTTGAGCACTACCAGCAGGATCAGAATATCCCCAAGACATGGTGACTGCTGGGCCGGAGGCACAATAGTCTGGTTCTGTGATGGTCACACTGGAGGTAGTGGGGGTAGGAGCATTAACGGTGACGGTGGCACTTTTAATATCAGTTCCATTATAACCAGTACAGCTCAGTGTGTATGTATATGTTCTGACTTGATTTAAAACACCAGTAGCCTGAGTACCAGACAATGCTTTAGCACCAGACCAATCTCCAGAAGCAGTACAAGAGTTAGCGTTTGAGCTAGACCATGTAATTGTTGACGAACCTTGATACGCAACAGAAGTCGGACTTGTGGAAATATTGACTACTGTAGCGGGACAAGAACTTAAAGGTGGAGTTACGGCCGAACAAGAACCATTGCACTGAATTGAACCTGAACTTGTTTGTCCACACGCATTGGCAGGTGAAGTGCAAGCGTTACCATACCCGGCAGGATTGGCTGGTGGCGTAGAAGAACAAGAACCATTACACTGAATCGTACCGTTTGCTTGTGTTTGTCCGCAGGCATTAGCTGATGAAGAGCAGGCACTACCCATGTTAGCTGCACAGTAGGAACAGGTTCCATTATTAACATTAGCAGATGGATTATAATTGGTAGCAGCAGGGTCGGTACAGCCATAGACAGGAAGGACGCAGTTAAGCCCAATATAAACATCAGTGCCCCAACCGGAATATGCTGAACCGTAAGAACCACTACAATTATTAGCAGTCACGGCATAATCAATCGTCACGTTATCATACACGCCGAAGTTGGCAAAACCACCACCATCAGTAGTACGATTATTTCCGTTCCCAAAATCAGAATAAATCTCAACAAACGCACCGGGAACTGGCTGACCTATCTGATTGGTAACCCAAAAATTCAAATTTACAAACCACCTACAACTTCCATCATCTACAGTGGCCTGATAGTTGTAATTGGCAGCACCAGACTGGGTGCAACCATAAACA
>CAZAUE010000006.1:0-31972 GCA_964488565.1 uncultured Candidatus Saccharibacteria bacterium
CCCCGCCGACAGAGAGTTTTACCGGCTAAAGCACGGTACACTCCGAAATGGCGGGGCCCGTTTTCTTAATATTTATTGTAAGTTAGATTAATTTTTAATAAAATCAATTGCATGTTCGATAAACTTAAACATTTAGGACTCTCGGAAAACGAAGCCAAAGTATATATGGCCATGTTAGAATTGGGCCCTTCTGTGGTTGTGGAAATTTCCAGAAAATCTCAAATCAACAGACCAACTACATATGTTCAAATTGAATCCTTAAAGAAAAAAGGTCTTGTTAGTACTCAAGCAAAAGGAAAGAAGCAATTTTTTATCGCCGAATCCCCTGACAAATTAGAACTATTAATAGATAGTGAGCTAAAGACAGTTGAAAACAAGAAAAATGAGCTTAATAATTTCCTGCCTGAGCTTTTGAATCTTTTTAACACTTCAGGACAAAGACCCCATGTAAAATTCTTTGAAGGCAAAGAAGGGGTTTTGGCATTACAAAAAGAATTTTTAAAAACAGATGATGCTCCAATTTACGGAATTACCTCTATTGATAATGTTTTTGAGGTGTTCCCTGAATTTGAAAATTCATACATAAAAAAGAGAATCCACAAAAAAATCCAATCCAAAACAATTTATACATCTAAGAAAGGAGCGATCTTAAAAGAATCCGATGAATCCAGCTTAAGAGAATCTAAATATGTTGAACCAGACAAATTACCTCTTGGGATAGACATCACCATCTTCAAGGATAAAGTTGCCATCATCGCTCTCAAGGGCAAAGTCTCTGGAACCCTTATTGAGCACAAAGAAGTTGCCGATTCATTTAGGGCAATCTTCGAATTGGTTTGGAACAAGATAGACTAAAAACACCAGAAAGTTTAAACTTGACTTTTTGGTGTTTTTAGTCTATAATTAAGTTACAGTAAATTCGGTTTTCCCCAAGGAGAGACACCATGGTGGAGTTCATTGTCATGTTGCTCATCGGCTATCTGAAACTCTCGCTCGTGTGTGCCCCCTTCATGGCGATTTTCGCCTACTACGACACCCGCATGCACCCCATGTGCCACGGGTGTGGCAACAACCACCACACCAGTCGGCCCAAATTCTGGAGCCAGTGGACATTCTGCTCCAGATGCGACACTCTGAACATTGACAACTGACACAAAGGCGCCCCGCAAGCGGGGCGCCTCATCATTTCTAGAACCACCCTCGCAAGAGTGTGGTTGTTTATTTTTAATTACTTATAACCCCAACAAGTCCTTATCTATGACATCAAATTCAGCATTCAAATCTCCAACATTAATGCTGTCTATGTTTTGATTGATTGAGGCCGATTCAGCATCAGGAGTTGGGCTGACATTTACCTGTTGTGAAACTTGTGGTTGTTTAATCCACCATATTAAAGCGCCCAACACAACCACTCCCGCCACAATAGAAATTACTCCCATTGTTTTTCCTTCCATATTGTTTTGTGTGTTTTCCATGTTTATGTTTGTTTTTATTTTAGTTATTCAGCCGGAGTTGCTGTTGGTGAAACTGAAGGTGTTGGCGAAACTGAAGGCTTAACAACAAGCTGAGCTAATGCCACGGCCGCATCTTTTACGGCTGAATGAGCATCTTTAACAGCATCTCTTACCTCACTTAGATCGTCACCGAAAGCTTTGCGGGTCTTGCCAACATCGGCTCTTAAAGCGTCCTCGGTAGTAATTTTAATTGTATATGTTTTTCCAGATTGAGTTTCTATCGCTGAACGGGCTGAAGCAATGGCAGTGTTGGCTTTTTCCATCGCTAAGCGAACGACTGAGACATCAAGGCCTCTTTCTGAAGACGCCTTATCCGCTCTTTCACCAATTCTAATCAACATTTCTCCAAGTTTATCTAGTACGCTGGAAAAATGTTTCATCATTTTTTCATTCAAAGCATCAATCCTTGCGTCAATTCTTTCTACGGTTTCTTTTTTACGTTCGTCTTTAATTTTCTCCAATCGAGTTTTGAGCTCCTCTCTCTTTGTTTCTATTTCATCTTTTAATTTTTCTCTTTGCGTTTTGATTGTCTCATTAAATTCTTCTCTCTGTTTTTTAATATCTTCTTTTGAGATTTGTGCGGTACTCTTAAGAACATTCCTTGCGTCTTTGGTATTTTCTCTGGCTACTGTTTTTGTGTTCTTAATATTTTTTAGAAGTTGCTCTTTTTGTTCCTTCATTTGATTCCTTACTGAAGACGAAATAGGTACATGTGTGGGTGAGGGAACATTAGAGTTTTCAGCCAAGGCCATTGAACTAACCGCTAAAACACCGACCAACACTGAAGAAGTGATAAGTTTATTCATATATTTAATTACTGATAATTTTTAGTTTAAATTTAAAGTGTCTAATGATTTTTCTAATTCATCAAGTTCCTGATTGAGCGAGATGTTTTCTTTCAAATCACTTCCCTGAGTTCGGAAAATTGAATATGCCGAAGCATTAAGAGTTTCAAATTCTGAATTAGCTTCATTGAATTGTAAGGCCAAGGAACCCGCTGTCCCCAAAATAGCAATAATCGCTAAGGCAAAATGAAAATCAATGTGTTTTTCTAACAAGTTTAAAAAGTTATTCATTAACTCCATTTTAATAAAAACAACGACTAAGCGCAAAGTTTTTTGTTCATAACTAACCAAAAACAAACATACACTATATGAGCACACGATATTGTAAGGACGTAGCCGTCGTGATTTAATTACGACAAGTTCCTTAAAACGAGGCTATTTGTGGCCAATATGAGCTTGGGGATATGCGCTCATCGAGGAAGATTGATTCCGAATCTACCAGGAAATACACTTCTAGATTTTCAAGGTGTATATGAATTAGGTATCAAATGGATAGAAACCGATGTTTGTTTTACCGCCCCAGATGAAGATGGTTCACAAGAACCCATAATTCATCACCCCAATCCCATAGACTGTGGTGATCCGAGCTTTATAAAATGGAAGTACCTCAAGTCCAAATTAAATCCCAAAACCTTATCCTTAGATAATTTTTTAGCATTCCTTAAGGTTAATTCGTCACTTCTTTGTCTTCTTGAGTTAAAAGAGGACAGCGACAAGTTGGTGGATGTGGTAGTTAAAAAAATTACCGAGTATGGATTAGAAAACAGGGTTTATATTACTGTTTTTCAGATGAGAATCCATGCATTAAGACTTGAGGCCTCAGCAAAACTTATGGCCAGAGCAAGGTCACAAAATCCAAAAATCAAAACACACCTAATTGTAATGTTCCCCTTTTCTTTGCCCAAATTGGCTCACCGATATCATCCTGACATCATGTCTATTGGCTGGCTACCTGGTTCAAAATTAAGCACATGGCTTTTCAAGAAACTTCTGGTAAATATCATAAATCTCAAGAAACAAATCCGAAGGGCTCAAGAAACTGGAGTAATGGTTATTGGTGGAATAGCTAATGACAAAAAAGATTTTGATTATCTTGTCAGTCTCAAAGTTGATGGAATAATGACTGATGACTCAATTTCTATCCTAAGGTTTTTAAAAGAAAAATCCTCCTAACGGAGGATTTAATATTATATAAAACACAATATTACGATTGGATATGTTTCGGCATTCTTTCAAAAATTTCTTGAATCCCATCCACATCATCACCATGAGCAAGATGGAAAAGATAAAATCCGTGAGAAAGACTAGCCAACTCTTCATGATAAGGAATGTTAAGCACTCCACAAACAAGCATACTAACGTCCCAGCAGACGCCCTCTTCGTCAACACCTGTCGGATAATTCCGCAAAGATGGATCATCCTTTAGAAAATAACACCAACCATGTGTCGCTTCGTGAAGCATGAAAGTTGAAAACTCTTCAAAGGTCGGGACCACCACATTGCCTGGATAGTTTGCTGACTCCTTATCAGAACACCACAGCCAACATTCATCGGCAACCGCTGTTTTGACAATGTGCCTAAACAGCTTCCATGTCCCCTTAATGGGACGGCTAAAAATTGCAGAGCCGTATTCATCAAGAGCCGGAAAGTCTTGAACAGCATACAACTCAGCCACAAGGCGGTGCAGATGCTCTTGGTTCATGTTTACCCCCTGACACCTTTAAACACAAAGAACTTAGACAAGTTATAACGGAAAGAGGAGTTTTTGTAAATGAAAAAAGCCTCGAATAATCGGGGCTTGATGTGGTTACCAATTAGGAGTTGTTGATTCAATCTTGAATTCAAGAAATGCTTCATTCAACATCTTAACGGTTTCTGCTCTGTTGGGCTCGACACCAAAGTCCCCACTAGATCCCCAGATCTTAATAACCTTGTTGGTAGGATCAACCTCTATGTTTCCTCCACCAATACAACGAGCATTAAGATTCGATGCTTCGTGTCTCAACAAACCCAGAATGTCTCTATGAAATGAACAATTGGCATTAGCTCGCACAACAAGCTTTGATGCCTCACCTTCGCTTACTTTAGCGACGATAAACTTATAACCACCAACTTCATCAATAATTACACTCTGCAATTCTGATAAAGTAATAACACACCTCTTTCTCCAGACAGGAGCGAAACTTAAATACGCTTTGACCTGTCTGGCCAAAGCGTATTTTGATAAACATCTCCCGTGGACTGAATTACGGACAATAAAACCCGCTTGGGTCAAACAAGCTGAATTTGTAACCGTATTTCTTATAACCAAAACTCGGGATAGAAATATCCCTTTTATTTAAGTCTGGGATTATCAAATTGTATAATTCATGTATCTGCATAAGTCCCACTGAGGGATATTAATTATAGTCGAATACCATTTTTTGTCAACATAAAACCCAACTAAGCCACCTGTACCTTAATTGGGCAAACCTCACTTATTGAATAGATTCTATGTCTACATTAGGGACACACTCTCCGAAAATTGTATTTTTATAGGCACAAGTAATGCCGAGCCACTTTCCTGAGACAGTAACTATTCCCTCAAGTTTCCACAACTCATCAGAGTTAGCATCAGAAAGACAGGCCATGGCTAAATCATATTTATCAAATTCACCCTTCAGTCCAACACATGAGCCACCGGCCATGGTTGAAATAATTTCTCCACGCCAAACAATATCAATCGGTTTGGAAAATTCTTTTTCGCCATTGGTCCAAATACTGGCACCACCATTACCATGCCAATAATCTGAGCGATAAAGCCCAAAAATACTAAATACCAAAAGTAATACTATAATAATTCTCTCCTTATTCATTCCGCCCATAATAGCATCAAACCGAATTAAGCAATATGTTGATAAAAACTTTTACCCAAAGCTTCTCAAAAATTACCAATTTCCAGAGGAACCTCCTCCTCCCGAATGTCCACCACCAAAACCACCAAAGCCTCCTCCTCCCGAACCTGAGCCACCTCGGCCACCCATCCACCAAGGCAATATTTGACCAGTTTCTTTCACTGAGGTGTATTTTTTGGAAACAATATAATCAAACCACAGGCCCAGTGGTATCAAAATTACTGCTGCAATAAATCCTGAAACTACCGTAAAGGCAAAACCAGCAACTAAAGCCACGATGCCACCAACCACACCTCCGCCCCACCACGACTTAGATCGGGCCAAGATACTTCCCATCCATATAAAGGCAATCCACAAAACCCAAAGGACAAACATAACAAGATCACCATTGGTTCCCTTATCTTTTGAATTCGTGTCCGGGGTAAACTCTCCCTTGGTTATTGAAATGATTCCGTCCACCCCACCACTAATTCCTCCGTAATAATCTCCCTTCTGAAAAGCGGGTCTGATACTGTTTTGAATTAACCAAAAACTTTGAGCATCTGTGAGAGCCCCCTCAAGTCCGTATCCAACCTCTATTCTCATCTGTCTATCATCACGAGCAACAAGAAGAAGAACTCCATTATCTTTTTTATCCTTCCCAATTCCCCAATCTTTAAAAAGTTTTTCTGCAAAATTCTCAATCGTATCACCATCGAGGCTCACAATCGTAACCAACGACAACTCGTTGCTAGTCTCTTTTTCAAAATCATTAATTTTAATTTCAAGTATCTGTTTTTGCTCAGACGTAAGCATCTGGGCAAAATCATTCACGAACCCAGACGGTGTGCCAGGATTTTGGTAAGCAAAAACAATTGATGGAACCAAAAGAAAAATAGCACCTAGCAACCTAAGGGACTTGAACATAGACGATTTGAGATCGATTAAAGATCAACTCCGGGAGCTTTGTCTGATCCTGGCTGAGATTCAAAATATTCTTTTTCACCAAACCCAAAAAGCAAAGAGAGGACATTTGCCGGAAATCTTTTAACTTTTGTATTGTAATTTTTTACCTCGTCATTGAACCTGCCTCTTTCCACGCTTACTCTGTTTTCTGTTCCTTCAAGTTGAGACATCAAAGTCATAACGGTTCCCGAAGAGCCAAGTTGAGGATAATTTTCCATAATAACAAGAAGTCTGCCGAGAGAACTTTCTACCTCATTAGCGGCCTTAACCTTATCATCCACATTAGCAGCACCGGCATAACGAGTTCTGGCTTCAGCCAAATCGCCAAATATCTTTTGCTCCTGTGCCATAACACCTTTCACGGAATTTACTAAGTTTGGTATCAAATCAAATCGTCTTTGATACTGGGTTTGGACCTGTGCCCATTGACCATCAATGTTTTCGCTTGCCTTAACAAGACCATTGTATAAAGACCACGAATACAAAACCAAAACCACCACTACTCCCAAAACTGACCATTTAAATTTATTCATATGACAATTATAATACACAAAAAATCTTATTTCAATCTAAAAAATTAATTATAAATCCAGTACAAACAAAACCTCCCTAAGCAATGAATCGCGGCCCTAATTTATAATACCTTAACTTAAGCAAATCTAATCTTTATTAAGGTTATTTATTAATGTTTATAATTGTTTAACAATCTTTGGTGCTCTATGAGCCCCAGTAGTGCTCGATAACCCCATTTACCCATCCGGATATTTGTCTAGCCAACATTGAGCTAGCCTTAACCCTTACCCTCAATAGTCCGTAACTTGATTTTTGGGTGACTCTTTTTGGCTTCTTCTTAGAGTTATCCACTCTGGCTTTTTGTAGGTAGTAACGTGAAAAATTACCCTTAGAGAAACCTGTCACTTTAGACCAATAGTCCACAAAGTCATTAAGAGATTTCTTCTTGTCGGCCGGCATAAAAATATCAAAGCTAATTTCTTCATTTTTTATTCCCCCAACATCAACAAGCCACCTGATAAATAATTTTATTAGATACGGATCGGAACTTGTAAACCTAACGCCCTTTTTTAAATCACTATCATTTTTGTTTAATAATCTTTCTCTCCAATAAAGGACCACCCCCATCAACCACAATTCTCTTTTTGAAATTTTACCAACATCTTTTGCTGAGTTTTTTTGTATCTCTTCTATCGCTTTGGCGGTTTTTAAAATTTTTGTTTTAGAACCTTTTTGGGCTGACTCAATTCTCTTTTTTTTCAATCTTAAAAGTTGAGGTTCTGATAATTTTAGGTCCCGAAACCAGTAAGAAAGGGTAGACTTTGGGACAGGACAAAATTTCATAATTTCGGAATACGAATATCCCCCTTTTCGGAGTTCAATTGCAAAATCTTTGGGACTATTTTTTTTGATATGAACCATGCTACTTATTTACTACTAATATACTAACATAGTACAGTAGACCGTCAAAATACCCTTATCCACAGCCATTTTTAGAGGGTTCGCCCTATTTAGCTCTTTTATGCTTCTTTTTGCCCTTATGCTAATTTTATAAGAAAAAGTTTGTCCAAAATTGATGTACAAATATTGAAATCCCCCCCTTCCAAGAGGAGGTTTTGAGACAAATTACTCAAGTTTATAACCCCGAATTATAACTTTAAAAATATTATCATCGCCACCGCTAATTACTCACTCTTTAAAATTAAAAAGCCCTGTACTAATAGAGCCTCGAGCTCTGTGGTACAGGGCCTAATTTAAAAATTTCTACTTTTCGTGAACTATCCTGTGGCCTTCATATGTGCCTTCGATTACAACAACAGAACCACCGAAGAGTACGTGGCCTGAAGCTTTTACTGAACCTCCCACTTGAGCTCTGCCGGTCACTTGAACGTAATCCTTAAGCTCGGCTTCACCAAAGACTGTCGCTCTTGGCCCAACATGAACTGTTCGCTCAACCTGAGCAGTCTCTGCAACAAGACCACCACCATTTTCATGATAACGGAATTTTACTCCAGCAAAAGTGACTCTGGCCGTAATGTCTTTTGATTCGTTTCCCGTCGCTTCGTTTCTCATCTCTGCCTCCCCTTGCTTCTGTCCCGATTTCAATCTAGATGCCACAACCTCGACTATATCCAATATCCTTACGTCGGTTCTTTCTGCTTGATTTGCAGCATCCTGAAGCATTATGGGGCAATAGGGGCAGGCCACAGCAACCGTTTTAACCCCCGTTTTTCCTACTTCTTTGAACCTTAGGTGATTTATCCTCTCTTTTCCAGTCTCCTTCTTGTCGTCAGCAATAAATATCTGTCCACCCCCGGCTCCGCAACAAAACGTATCGGACCCAGAGTGTTCCATTTCCTTAATATTCATTCCGCAAGATTTGAGAACTGACCTTGGCTCAGAGGTCACATTTCTGCCTCTGGCAAGATAGCATGGGTCATGATAAGTAACTTCTTCAAATTCAGGTTTTAAATCTAAGTTGGGAATAATTTTTTCTAAAAATTCCGAGTGATGAATCACAGTAATACCCAATGATTCATATTCCGGAATTTGACGATAGTCATTATCCAACATTGTTACACAATGAGGACAACAAGAAATTATTTTCTTAACTTTATTTTGCTTTAATTTTTCAATAAGCTTTTGTGAAAGTTCTAAAAACAAACCCTCGTTGCCAGTTCGCCGTGCTGGCTCACCACAACAAGTTTCATTTTCAAAAACTCCCCATGAAACATTTCCTGCCTCTAAGGTTTTTTTCATCGCCATGGCAACTTTTTGGCCATGAGGATCATAGCTCAATCCGCAACCTAACCAGAAAAGCCATTCTTGGCTTCCGTCAAAAATAGGAAATTTTTCTTTTTCCACAAACTTACGGCGCGTGTCTTGAGATGTCCCCCATGGGTTGTGTGGCGCTTTTTCCATTACTGAATAAACCTTTAGCACCTTTTCGTCTTCAATCCTTCCTTCGCTGGCCAATCCCCTACGAAGATCGAGGATCTTGCCTCCGACATGTTCAATTCCAACAGGACAAACAGCTTCGCACGCCCCACAGGAAAGACATTGAAATAAATCCTTTTCACTTACCCAGGCTTTTTGCTGAGCCACTTCTTCATCGTTTCCAGCGATAATATTTCCACCGGACAAATAACCCGTCTGCATCCCCAGAATAATTGATTTCGGATTTAACGAACCACCAGCAATATTAGCTGGACAAACCTCGGTGCAACGTCCGCACTCAACGCAAACGTTAAGATCCAAAACATCTTTTAGCTTAAGGTCAGAAAAATTAATCATCCCCAAATCGTCATTTTCAATATCTAATGCTCGCATCTTGCTTGTGGTCTCGGGTCTAAGAAAAATCGCCAACGGGGCCAGAACGAGATGGAGATGTTTTGATTTTGGAATCACTACCAGTATCAAGAAAAGCGAAATCGTGTGCAACCACCAATTCACATAAAGAGCCAAACCATCACTGGTCCACCCAGACCAGCCAAACAAATAGGTGACCATCAAAGTCACGATTAGTGTGGAAATCAGAGCAGAGGTCGGTGATAGTTTTCCAAGATATTTTGGTTGAAGCACAAAGCGCCTAAAAGAAAGACTGATAATGCCCATTAGGACCGCAATTGCCCAACAGGCAGCAAATGTGTCATACCAGTCATATTCCATCCGAATTATGTCCTGGGGGTTAATAAGGCCAACCATAACGTGTTTTATGGTAACCCAACCAAAAACGAAGAATCCCCACATCACCAAGGCGTGCATAATCCCCACAATCGGACGATCCTTAATTACTCGCCACTGCAGTATTACCTCAAGGAAAACCCGCTTAAGCCCCTTAAAAACATCCCTGTTTTTAATTGTTTTATCTTTTACTTCGACGGAAGTGAACCTTTGAAGGACTGTAAAACAAAATGACCAAAGACTTAATGAAGCCAATAAGATGAGTATCAGTCTATGAAAAATCACCTTTTCTCCTTGTCAAAGAGCAAGTATTTAACTACCTTATACGATAGTTTTGATACTCTGTCCAGTTTTTAGAGTGGGTCTATTTTCTTATTCGATTGCGAAAATAAGATACCAAAAACCAAATAACCATAGAGATACTACAAAGAATTCCGAAAGCAATAACATAAACGAGGATGATTACTGGCATGACAACCACACCACCCAAACCCGCCCCACTTGAAGGGGTGACCAAACGATTAAAGACATAAAGAATAATACCTCCGGAACCAATAACAAAAACCACGAGGTGCCAAATAAATATTTTGAATTTTTTCATTTTTTAATTAGAGCCAATTTTTTGTTTCTCGGCAAACTCTTAATCTTAAACTCGCGCTTTAGTGCCTTACTTCTTGTTTTAAGTTTTTCGATATACAGAATTTTTTTTACTTTATGAGATCTGGTATACGCTCCACCCTTACCCAAGACGTGCTCTTTAAATCTGCGCTGAACATCAGTAGTGATACCAGTGTAAAGACTCTTGTCTTTACACTCTAAAATATAGACGTAATACATTAATAGTATTGCTTAAATTGATTCTTTTATTCCTTCGCCAACATGTTCAATTTTGTCACCATCTACTTTTATCGCCTGCCCGTCTTGGAGGAAGTATACCTTCCAAGGATAATTCATGTGTGATTGCATGTCCTCTCTTTGTTTCTTGGTCTTCTCAATTTTTTCAGACAGTTCAGCTTCCTTATTGTGGAGAGATATCAAGAAGTCAACTATTCCTAACCCGAGATGATCTAATTTCCATTCTGGTGTCCACCAACCTAAACCTATGTCTGGCGTAACTAAGCAACTGCCAGCACTCCCACCAACATAGACAACGCCTTTGTCGAGTAGTTCCTTTAGATATGTATCTAGTTTAGATTTCTTGGCCCAATCAAGTAGCCAATTTCCATCGCCACCTCCAACCTCTATAACATCAACATTCTGGAGTTTTTCTCTTAACTTATCAGGATCTTCTTTTAAATCTGCGATGATTACATCATGGCCATTATTCTGATAGTACAAATATGCCTCACTCTCTTCCGGTTCCCGTTTCCTTTTTACTGGAAGTAATTTTGCAACATATGCACTTGTTGGGTCGCCTTCTTTTTCTGGGACCCACTCAATGGGATCGCTGGCGGTTGGGATAATAGC
The DNA here is from genome assembly GCA_964488565.1 of uncultured Candidatus Saccharibacteria bacterium. GTDB lineage: Bacteria > Patescibacteriota > Minisyncoccia > 2-02-FULL-40-12 > GWA2-44-9 > 2-01-FULL-41-26. Next base: position 11,362 of record CAZAUE010000006.1, read on the forward strand.
GACCCTGAGATTCTCGCGATTACCAACTAAATCCAAAAAGTCCTTTTCAATGGACTTCCCCATAAACCCATTTGATGTAAGCAGTAGTTTCATTTTTTTTGTAAACCAGAGCTCCTCTTCGGTCGTTTTGCTGCGGGACCTGGATTCGAACCAAGATACTCGCCTCCAGAGGGCGATGTCCTACCATTAGACGATCCCGCAAAATAACTCCTTTATTTTACAACAAAAACCGAGGTTTTTCAACCTCGGTTTTTGTTTATCTGTTTAAGTAAAAATTAATACTAAATCTTCAAAAACCTTCGAATTGCCACAAAACTAGATGTAACCCCGAGTAAAATTCCAATAAAGAAGATAAGAGGTACAAATTGGAAAATATTTGAAACAAAATAGCTTATCAAACTAACACCAGGCATCAAAGATTCAATTTTGGGAGAAATAAAGAAGGCTATTGGGTAAAACATAACCGTCACAATCACAGCCGCCAGAGCTCCATACATTCCACCCTCAACAAGATATGGTGCTTTGATGTGCCAATTAGAACCGCCCACCAATCGCATTATCTCTATTTCTTGTTTCTGACTATAAATAGTAAGTCGGACTGTATTGAATGTAACGAGAACAGCAATCAATGCCAAAGCCATTGTGAGCAAGAATCCCCAATTTTGAAGTCCTCCTGAAATAGTCAAAACCCTTGCAATGACCTGTTCATTTTCGTAAAAATTTATTTTATCAACTAAACTTCTAAACTTATTTCCCTCAAGAAAAGTAACAATGGAAGCATACTGAGAAGAATCACCAGCTTTTACATTCAAAGACGCCTGTAAGGGATTCTCATCTAGCTCCGCCAATGAATCCTGAACCAAAGTATCCCCAGCATGTCTTTCTTTAAACTCATTCAATGCCTGATCTTTTGAAACATACTCAACGTTTTTTACGGTACCTAGCAATTCAAGATCACTCTTGACCATGGTTATCTCTTCTTCGGATGCATCATTTTTAAAATAAACACTGACATCAACCTTTTCTTCCAAACCCGACACAACTTGTGATGCGAGATAATTTAAAGACATTAATCCGGAAAATAAAAACAAAACCAAAACCATAACTCCAGTGGTGCCCATGCTCAAATAGGAATTACGTTTAAAATTGGTCCAACCTACATTAAAAATTCTTTTTGCTGATTCTTGAAAATTTTCCATATTCTAATTATTTACAACACATATTTACCGTTTTCAACTTGATCACGGACTACTTTACCTTTTTCTATGCTTATAACTCGTTTTCCTATAGCATTCACCACTTCCCTGTTGTGGGTGGCCAAAATAACCGTTGTGCCCAATTCGTTTATCTTCATTAATAATTTTACCACGTCGTAGCTATTCACCAAATCCAAGTTTCCTGTCGGCTCATCAGCCAATATAATTCTGGGTCTATGTATCAATGCTCTAGCAATAGCTAACCGCTGTTTTTCTCCTCCTGATAACTGATGGGGAAAACTCTTGAGCTTGTCTCCCAAACCCACAATTCCCAAAATCTTGGGGACATCAATTTCTATTTCATCTCTATCAGCCCCACAAACCTCCATGGCAAAAGCCACGTTTTCAAAAGCAGTTTTAGCTGAAAGAAGTTTAAAATCCTGATACACGGTTCCAATTTTCCTGCGAAGCAAAGGAATGGCATTGGAAGGAATCTGAGCCAAGTTAACACCATCTAAAATAATTTCCCCTTTGTGTGGAGATATTTCCCTAGTTAAAAGACGGAGCAGTGTCGACTTACCAGCTCCAGCTGGGCCAATAATTGAAATGAACTCCCCATCTTTAATATTTAAGTTTACTCCATTTAATATTTCAATGGTCTCATCGTTGTCGTAAATTGTTGTAACGTTTTTAAATTCAATCATTTTATTTTTTAGATTCTGTTTTAATGAATTTATCCAAGTCTCCATCTAAGATTTTATCGGGCTGAGATGATTTGGTTCCGGTCCTATGGTCTTTAACCATCTGATAAGGATTCAGAACATAAGACCTGATTTGACTTCCCCACTCTATTTCACGCTTTTCTGATTTTAGTTCGGAAAGTTCTTTAATTTTTGCCTCCTCCATTTTCTGAGCGAGACGGGAAATAAGCACTTGCATGGCTTTTTCCTTATTCTGGCCCTGAGATCTTTCTGATTGAACGGCAACTGCGATTCCAGTAGGAATATGAGTTATTCTTACGGCAGTCTCAAGTTTATTTACATTCTGTCCGCCCGCCCCAGATGAACGAAAAGTGTCTACTCTTAAGTCGTTGGGGTTTATCTTTAATTCCTTACTAATTATCTCCGGAAGAACTTCAATTAAGGCAAACGAGGTGTGTCGTAATCCCTTAGAGGAAAATGGTGATATTCTCACAAGGCGATGAACACCAGATTCTCCTTTCAGGGTGTTATATGTATTTTCACCTATTATTTCACAGACCGCATTCTTAATCCCCTTTTGTTCTCCAAACGATTGACTAAGAACAGTAAATCCCCAGCCTTTGTTTTGGGCATATCGCTGATACATTCTCAAAAGCATTGCTGCCCAATCTTGAGCATCTACACCTCCGGCTCCTGAATAGACATATAAAAGAGCCTTGTTGTTTTCATGCTCTAACACCTTTCCATTGTATATTTTTTATCAAGCCTTTTCAAGAACAAAAACATCGTCCATAGTCTTTGTTGCGGTCATACGACCATGGCCATGCGGCCACTGCTCGGCTACGCACGGTTACTGCTCCACTACGCGGGTTGCTGGATGGCCTGCTTTATGGTTAAATTTCGATAAATTAAGCACGTTAAAAACAGGCGTGGTGTCTATATGAACCCCAAAAATATCGTCAGTCGCCTTTTTTGGCCCCTTTTGCTTATCTCAACTGCTTTGTTTTTGTTTTCAACATCACCAAGCTCCAACGTAAAAACACTTGTTTATAGCGACCTGGTCAAAGAAGTAGACTGGGCAACGATTAAAACAATAACAATTTACTCAAATGGAACTGTTGAAGGAGAATTTAAATCCCCCCGAGACGGAAAATTATTCTTTAAGAGTAGTATTGGCGAAGATGATTCGGCGTTCTTGAGCCGAAAACTGGAAAGTCAAAATCCTGTTCCGGAAATCAGAAAACAACCCGCTGAGCCAACATTTTGGGGAACAATTCTCGGACTTTTACCGCTACTTATATTTATTGGAATATTCATATTTGTAATGCGAGGAATGGGTCAAGGAGGGGGCATGAAAGGTGGTATGGGAAATTTTATGAAACCCAAAGCCAAACTAGACTCTAATGCAAAGCCGGTATTTTTCAAAGATGTTGCTGGGGCAGAGGAAGCCAAAGCAGAACTAAAAGAAATTGTTGATTTTCTAGGTTATCCGCATAAGTTTGCAAAACTTGGTGGAAGAATTCCTAAAGGTGTTCTACTTGTTGGATCTCCTGGAGTTGGAAAAACGCTACTCGCCAGAGCTGTAGCTGGTGAAGCCAAGGTGCCATTCTTCTCTATTTCTGGTTCAGATTTTGTTGAAATGTTTGTTGGAGTCGGGGCTGCAAGAGTAAGGGATCTGTTTGATCAAGGGAAAGATAGGGCTCCCTGCATTATCTTTATTGATGAGCTTGATGCTGTCGGCAGACATCGTGGAACTGGTATGGGTGGAGGCCACAATGAACGAGAACAAACCCTTAATCAGCTTCTAGTAGAAATGGATGGATTTGAATCAAATACCGGAGTTATTTTAATCGCCGCCACCAACAGGCCTGATGTGTTGGATCCAGCACTGTTAAGGCCTGGCCGATTTGACCGACAAGTTGTAATGGGCAAACCCGACGTAAAGGGTCGTCATGAAATATTAAAAATTCATAGTGCAAAAATACCAATTGATACAGATGTTGATCTTGAAATTATAGCTAAAGGCACTCCTGGCTTTACGGGCGCAGATCTGGCAAATCTTTGCAATGAAGCTGCCCTCAACGCAGGGAGACATGACAAAACAACAGTTTCCATGAAAGATTTTGAATTTGCCAAAGACAAAGTCATGATGGGAAGTGAGCGAGCACTCATAATCTCCGATAAAGACAAGTGGGTTACGTCCATTCATGAATCTGGACACGCAATAGTTGCTACGTTGGTTCCCGAAGCTGACCCAGTCCATAAGGTCACAATAATCCCCCGCGGATTAAGCTTGGGCTCAACCTTGCAACTTCCCGAAGCTGATCGTCACAATTATTCAAAGACTCGCCTGAGGAGTCAGTTAGCAATTTTGATGGCCGGTAGATGTGCTGAGGAGCTCGTGTTTAATGAATACAGCACGGGAGCATCTAGCGACATTGAGAGGGCAACTGAAATTTGTCGAGAAATGATTTGCTCTTGGGGTATGTCGGAAAAATTAGGGCCCCTAAAGTTCGGCACCAAGAGTGAAAGCCCTTTCTTGGGAAAACAACTAAGCGGAGTTGCTTCTGATTATTCTCAAAACACCGCCCAACAGGTTGATGAAGAAATGAAAGTTTTTATAACAGAGGCACAAACAAGAGCCACAGACATTCTTAACGCAAGAAGGCCGATACTTGAAGAAATGGCCAAGGTTTTAATGGAAAAAGAAACAATATCAGGAGAAGAGGTAAGAAACCTGTTAGTATAATCCCGCTTTGCGGGATTTTTAATTTAAATGGAGCCGGAGGTGGGAGTTGAACCCACGGCCTATTCTTTACGAAAGAATTGCTCTACCACTGAGCTACTCCGGCATTTACGTTTAATCAATTCTATCAAAAAATGCGTTTTTTACAACGCATTTTTAAATAAAATTTGGGATATGTTTACACCTAGGAAGGAGAGGAAATTTCCTCTTCAAAATGTTCTGGGGCAATCACAACAGATTGCATTTGTCTTTTTTCAGGAACAAGGTTGGTTCTCCAAACTTCTCTTTCCTCATCATTTTTCAAAATTGCGCTTAACTTCTCAACGTCATTGTGACACTTCTCTTCCACCAACTTGTGGCTTTGCACCATTGCCTTAGCAATCATAATCGCTGTCTCAATGTTTTCCGCATCGAAAAATTCTATGATTAACTTCGTCTTACTGGAATCATGGCCACAGCCATACTGAAGCTCTCCGGTCAAAGAAAAACGCATTTCATCTTCCTGTGTTTACATAAACGAACTGGAAACAAGATATCAAAAACTAGAAATAAATTCAATAAAAAAAGTCGTCACATTTATTCAGTGCGTCCAGTGGACGACTTTTTGTGTGACGACAACTTGGAATTATTTCTCTGCCTTATTGACCGAAGAGATAATAAGCTCGGCGTCCGCCTGGCTCTCTATCTCAACTACGACATCTCCAAAACGATCGAGAACCGCAAAATCTCCTCTACCAAGTCCCCGATCCCTAAACCCAAGCTTCCAAGGTCGTGGACGAGCAGTAAAGTATCCTTTTCTTTTGAGCGACTCTATTGCCTCAGCCATAGTAACATCGCCCTCAAGTAGCATCGCTTCTTGAAGCGGAGGACGCTTACAATTGAGATATGATTTGGGTGCTTTGTCCATATTTATCTCTCTTCAACGGTAAGAACTTAATATAATTAAAACATGATTTATGTTATTGCGCAAGTTGCATCGTTCCGGCATCCGATTCCCGACGCAAGCAAAACTGTTTGCTTGCTTATCCCGATTAAAATAAAATAGTCCAGATGGACTATTTTATTTTAACTAGAGCGGGATACGAGAATCGGACTCGTGTCTCAACCTTGGGAAGGTCGCGTATTGCCACTATACGAATCCCGCATTATTAATACCCCAGTAGATAGAAAAGCCACTTTTTGTGATTTGGCATTTTACTTAACAATTCATCAAAACTTACTGAGTAAACCTCTTTCTTAACACTCTTGTCTTTATAAACAAAAACCACCTCTTCTCCCTGTGCCTTATAGTTTAATTTCAAACGAGCTTGTTTTTCAAGAAAATCAGAAGTTTTAAAATAAGCTAAAAATTTATTAAGGTACTCTGTGTCTTTTTGAACCTCCTGTATCTTGGCCTCAACGTTATCAATCTCTTTTTCAACCCTTATTTTTTGTAAATTAAGATTAATCGAAGAAAGAATGAGCCACAAAACAACAATACCAGCGAGAGCCGTAAATATTTTTGAATTTAGAAATTTCATGTTATTATCTGCGTATGTTAAACAGAAAAACAATTAGAGTAATTTGGATTCTTATTTCTCTGTTGGTGGTCTTGTCTATGGTTGGATTTCTTCTCGCTCCTGCCTTTTACTAAGTATCTCCCAACAAGCATTTTATTTCAACGGCTCACATATGTGAGCCGTTGACTTTGATTACACTCGCCGTTGAAAACTTATCTCTTGAGCATCTTCAGGAATACTTCTTGGGAAAGATTTACTCGCCCCGTTTCTTTCATGCGATCCTTGCCCCTTTTCTGCTTCTTCCACAACTTCATTCTGCGGGTTATATCTCCACCATACATATGCTGAGTAACATCTTTTTTCTTTGCCCGAATTGACTCAGAAGCAATTACTTTGCCACCAATCGCCGCTTGAATAGAAACTTCAAACATTTGAGGTGGCACCACTTCTTTCAGTTTTGTAACCATTGCCCGTCCTTCTTGATAGGCTTTTTCTTTGGGAACTATTCTTGAGAAAGGCTCAACAAGATCCTTAGCAATCAAAATATCAAGCCGAACTAAATCCCCTTCTTGCATATCTTTTGGTTCATAACTCATTGATGCATAACCAGATGAAACACTCTTGAGCTTGTCATAAAAATCAGTAATGACTTCAGACAGGGGCATTTCATATTTTAATAAAGCAGTTTCCTTACCCAAATAATCTGTTGCCTTATATACATTTCGAACACTAGCCATCAACTCCATCACACTACCCAAATATGTGGTTGGAGTAAGCACTTCAAGATAAACAATTGGCTCGGCAATTGATTTTATTCCGGAAAAATCCGGGAGCATTGCTGCCGAGCGTATTCTCAATTCTTCTCCATTCTGCATTTTGACAGCATACTCTACGGATGGGGAAGAAATTATAAGAGAAAGCCCAAACTCTCTTCTCAACCGCTCTGATATTATTTCAACATGAAGCATTCCCAAAAATCCAAGACGAAATCCTCGTCCTAATCCAGCAGATGACTCAGGCTCAAAAACCAAAGAAGCGTCAGTTAATTTAAGTTTACCCAAAGCGTCTTTCAACAAATCATAGTCCTCACTTTTTTCAGGAAAGAAACTGGCAAAAACCATCGGACGCGGTTCCTTATATCCAGACAACGGTTCAAATTTAACGTTTGGATTTTTGAACTTTTCATTTGTAAGAGTGTCTCCAACCCTTATTTGGCCTGTGTCTTTAAGTCCAGTTGCGATATAACCAATCTCTCCTGACAACATACCAACATCTGAAGCAATCAAATTTGGCGAAAAATATCCTGCCTCCAATACATCAGCTTTTGATTTTGTGGCAAAAGCCATAATCTTGTCTCCTTTTTTTATTGAACCCTCAAAAACTCTTATAAAAGCTAGAACACCTTTATATGCATCGAAAGTAGAATCAAAAATAAGAGCCTTGAGATTGGCACCGTCAGAAATTTTAGGAGGTGGGACAACCTTAATTACCCTCTCAAGAACTTTCTCAACATTGGTTCCATTTTTAGCAGAGACTTCCAAAATTTCCTCTGGTTCACATGACAGCAAGAACGATAATTCTTCCCTCACTTGCTCAGTCCTTGAATTGGGTAAATCAATTTTGTTTAAAACTGGAATTATTTTAAGACCCTGTTGCTGGGCTAAGTGTAGATTGGCTAGGGTTTGAGCCTGAACCCCCTTAGAAGCATCCACGAGCAATATCGCCCCTTCAACAGCAGCCAAAGAACGAGACACTTCATATGAAAAGTCTACATGACCAGGAGTATCAATGAGATTCAAAACATATTTCTCTCCACCTAATTCATAAGACATTTTTACTGGCTGAAGTTTTATTGTGATTCCCCTCTCCTGTTCAAGTTCCATGGTATCCAAATACTGCTCGTGCATTTTTCTTTTCTCCACGGTTTTAGTCAATTCCAAAAAACGATCCGCTAAGGTGGACTTGCCATGGTCTATGTGTGCAATGATTACGAAGTTTCGAATATTGTTCATCCCTATAAATAAAAAGCCCGACTACCCAATTTATTAGGCCGACGGGATAGTATCAAAACGCATTAGAGCGAAAATTTCCCTATCAAGTTTTTTATTGCTCCTACTAAAAACATACCCTCATTTATCTTCAAAATACTTGAAAAAACACCAAAAGTCAAGGTTCCAATTAATGACAAAATAATTATTTGATACACGCTTCCCACAAAATTTATGTCAAAATTTATGAAGATATCAACCAAAAACATGACAAGAACCATAATGACACAAATATAAATTATTTTTAATAAATAAACCCCGAGATCTTTTAATGAAATGGTTTTAAGTCTAAATTTTAAAAAGATGACGAGGATTAATGCGTTTACGATTCCCGCCAAAGAAAATGCCAACGGAAGAGCGAAAATCCCGAGACTTAAAGAGAAGTGCCATGCCAATAATATATTTACCCCAACTCCGAACATGCTGGCCACCACCGGAACGAAAGTATTCTGCATGGCATAAAATGATCTAGCCAAAAAAGGAATGACACTCTGAGCGAAAACTCCTAACATGAAAAATCCCAGAACGTTACCAGTTAATTCAATGTCTCTAGGTGCAAATAGTCCTGAACCCAAAATAATTCTTATTAAGTCCGTTCTTAAATAAATCATCAGAAATGAAAGTGGCAGAACAACAAATAAAACCTGACGCAAGGTTTTGTTTATTCTGTCTCCAAAAGATGTTTTATTTTCCTCAAGTGCCTCTCGGGAAAGAGTTGGGAACGAAGCCACTGCGGCAGATATGCCCACTAACGAAATCGGGAGATACTGAAAATTATTAGCAAAATTTAGAATCACCACACTTCCAGTTGATATGGTGGTTGCCATAGCATTTAATATTATCCAATTAATCTGAACCGCTGCTAAACCAATAGTTCTTGGGATCATTAGCTTAAGTATTTTTATCATTCCAGCATCACCATAGTTCCATATCTTTTTCCATTTAAAGCCAACACCCCTCAAAGCTGGCAACTGAACAAGAAGATGAAGCAAGGCCCCCAACACCACCCCCTCAGCCAAACCAAGCGGACCAAACTTTGGAACCAAAAATATGGCTCCCAAAATTATTCCCAGATTGTACATTATTGGAGCAAAGGCGTATGCCAAGAATCTGTGAAAGACCTGAAGGACAGAACCGACAACCACACTTATAGAAAAAATTATTGGACTAAAAAGCATGACTCTGGTAAAAAGTACCGCTAATTCTTTTTTGTCTGCAGAAAATCCAGGGGCAATCAGTCCAACAATCCACGGAGTGATTATTAATAAAATTCCAACAGTAGTGGTCATGGTGACCATGAGAATGTTCAAAAAATTATTTACAAGATTCCACTCTTCCCCATTTTTTCTTGACTGATATTCAATAAAAACAGGAATAAAGGCCGAGGACACCGCTCCCACCACCAGAAGATTGAAAACAAAATCAGGGATGTTAAAAGAAACATAATAAACATCTAACAGGTCTGAGGCCCCAAAATGTGAGGCCAAAATTCTGTCCCTCAATACCCCGAGGACACGAGAAAGTAAACCCAAAAGAGCGAGCATCGCGCTCGCTCCCAACAAAGTCTTAGATTGCTGTGTCAATATCATCTTGGACTAATTAACATATCCTTATCAAGGCGTCCATCAAAATAAGGTTTGCCATTCAAATAAAACTTAAAGTCCTTAATGTCCAAGCCGGGTTGTTTTTGAACATAAAGCTCATAGTCACTACTGGATGATGGTACTGCATATTCCAAGTCCACAGTTTTCGTATCACCAGCATCTATTATCATCCAGAAACCATATTCGGTTTTGCCCGCCTCTTTGTAAATAGTTACACCTGTTTCACTGTCTGTATAACCTTCCTCTTCAAATTTATTTAAATCATCATCTTTTTTAAATCCTGAATTGGCGTAATCAATTAATGGTTTAAAATTAGGCCTTGAGTTCCCTGCCAATCCCACAAATTCAGCATTTTCCGGAACCAAAACTCTGACATAAGTAGGGCTTTGCTTGTTATAAAATCCGTATTTATTATTCCCACCATTATGTGTTCGGGTTATTGAAACCTTGTGTTTTACATCTCCATCTCTGCTTGTGCTTTGCACCTTCAGTGACGAATCCATAACCAAGTCCGTCTTGGATCCTTTTACATTAGTAAAGGTGACCATAAGATAATCAGAATCGGTATTTTTAACCTGTCCCGAAAAACCCTTGTCTACCGAAAAACTTTCCAAATTAAGGTCTCTGAAATACATCAGAATATCCTTTTGTTCCATGCTTGCCACCAATAAATTAAATACATCCGTCCACTTGCTAGATTCGGCTGAATAAAGTTTTTCCAACATTTTAGGAGCTAGGTCCATAATTACTTTCTTGGGCTGCTTGCGATCCCCTTTGTATTCCACTTCTTCCTGAAGAGCGGGAAATAAATTCTTTGAATCAAGTGTTAAATTGTACTCTGGCATTTCAACAGAACCGACAATGTCTAGAATATTTGCCACAATCTTGGGACTAAAAGTAATCACCCCATCAACATCATAACCAGCTTCTTTTTTAAAAAAAGACGTTATTTTCCTTGCTGATGTTGGAAAATCAACAAACCAATTCGCATCCCTCATGCCCCAATTCGGCGTAATATGCTGAAGTTGAATCGGTGGAATAATTAGTTCTTGAAGTTGACCGTCGAGATTATAAACATCATCAACCTTAAAATCTTGAAGCTTTCCATCTTTGAATGTGACTACCCCATAGGTCCCCGGAAATCCACCAGTAGGTCTAAGCTCTGAAGGATTCTGAAATAAAATTAGATATTTTTTAGTTCCTCTTGTTCCAATGAAATCTTCAAGGAATTTTGAATAATCCACCGAATCGTTAATTAATTTTTCAAAAACAGGTAGTTTTGATTCAAATTCTTCAAAACTCGCTTTTTTATCTTCGGGTATGCTTGAGTCGTCTATATCTGCCAGAAGTTGTTTGGCTTTTCCTAAATTTTTCTTAGAAAGAGTTAGGGACTTTTTTAAAGAAACAGATATTTCCCCAATTGATGCCCCGCCTTCAGTTGCTGTTTCAAGTGGATTTAATATTAAGTTTGTTTTTGCAACTTCACCCATGGCATCGGACATTGCCTGTCCGGCGTCAGCCATTAATTTTCCAGCTTCAACTAGGTTTTTAGCTGATTTCAACTTCCCTGCTCCAGGTAAATCAGAAAGTAATGTTCCAATACTTCCCCCTAAGAAACTTAAATTATCACTGGCCTTAGAAAACTCTTTATACGCGTTAGCAAAATTATCTGAGGCGGAAACAAAGTCCATGTTTTTAATATTTTCCCCAGCACTCTCAAGATTTGCAACAGCCGAATTACTCTCTAAAACAAGTTGGTTCTTTATGTTTATTCCATAACGGCCAAAAAGAATAAGCGAAGCTAATCCAAATACGCCCACCAAAAACCAAACTCTGTTCAATTTGGGAATTTTTATTTTAGGAAGTTCAATTTTTTTTGAATAAAAGTTTGGAGTTTTTTTAGAAAAATTACCAACCCATGAGCTTAACTCTTTTGATACTTGTTCTTCTTGTGATGATTTCTGAGTAAGAATTCCCAGACTAAAAGCATCAATCTTTTTAGGCTCGCCAACAAAATCGTCCTTGGAATTTAAGGGTATGCGCAAATTTATCTGAGCAAGAGTGGTTTTGTAATTCTCCTCAGGTAAATTACTTGCAGACGCCAAAATAGGAACAATCTCTTCTCTTTCGTTAATCTTTGCAACAACAGTCGCTTCATATCTCGGCCCAACTTGTCTCTCTTCGTGAAATTCTACTCCAATTGACGCCAACTCTATTCTTGAATCTAGATCCTGATTCAAAAAATTTTCAAATTCTTCTTTTGGAGCTATCTCTATTTCTGGTTCTGTTATGGGTTCTGCGGTTATTACTTTATCAGATTTTACTGTTTGAATCTTAGAACTAATTTTAGACTTAATTTTTTGATTCTGAGGCTTAACTCCATCTTTGGTATTTCTAAATTTTCTTCCTAAATTTAATACGGTCTGAATATTAGAAATTTTTGGAACATCAATATTCCCAGAGCCATCTATGGGTTTGATGTCGAACATTGCAGTTATTACTTTGTGTTTATATTTAGGCACTATAATTAAGTATACAATTATCTACGGATTTATGGCTGTGGACTAGATTCGGGCTCTGGTGTCGGATCAGGGACAGGTGTCGGTGCTATTTCCGGAGTTGGTGTTTGGTCAGGAATGATTTCAGGTGTTGGCGTGGGAACTGGGGTTGATGTTGTTTCGGGAACCGGTGTCGGTGTTATTTCTGGTGTGGGATCGGGAACCGGTGTCGGTGTGGGATCTGAGGTTGGAGTCGGTACTGGTTCAGGAGTTGGGGTTAAGATCGGAGTTGGAGTCGGAGTTGGTGACAAAATTATTCCTGCATTGTTAATAATGGCATCTAGTTGAGCTCTTGTGTAGCAAGATGTTCCATTTACATCTTTCAAACAAATTTGATCTAATGTTGCCTTCTTGGCAAACACATCAGTTACCCCATTCCCCGCATCAGCGAGCCATGTGGTAATTCTTGAAAACAGGTTATTGAAGAATGAAGTTGCAAATGATTCTGATTCAAAACCAGAAGAAGCTGTAATACCAGCAATGCTTTCTAGATTTAAATTGAGTTCTTGGACTGACTTAATAAGTGGGGTGACAAAGTATGCATAATTCAAACCATACATGCCAGAATTTGGGTCTAGGTCAATTGCTCCACCAAAAGATGAGGAAGCTGTACCAAGAGCTGATAAAACTTCTTGAGCGATTAAGCCCTGTCTAACACCAGAAATATCATTATATGTATAGTTTACTGGTCGTAATTTGTTTATGAAATCTAAGCCTAAATTGGTGTCAGTAACGTCATGCTTCATGCGCGCATCAGAAGTTTGAATGGTGCCGTTGACGGCGTAGACGACTGTCCAACGCTTACTAGCCGTGCCGACTGGAATTTGATTATCTACTTGCGGATATAATCCACCAGCATCTAAACCTAGGCCAGAATTTGCATCGTTATAATTTCCATATATTTTTAGACTACCGCCGTCTCCGGTGTGGCCACCAGCAACAATACCATTGACTGCCAAACCCGCACCTCGTATGGCCAATTCACTTCCCCAAAACATAACCGATGATGTGTCTTTATAATAACTCGAATAACTTCCATTTGTTGCAGTTGAAACGAAACTGGTAATGTTTCCACTACTACTTCTTACGTGCAAAGCAGAAGTTGGCGCCGTAGTCCCGATGCCCACGTTGCCATTGAAATAATTAGTTGCTGTACCAACCTGAGTAAAGTTAGAAGCTCTCAATCCCTTAGCCACATCCAAGCTTCCTGCAAATGAGTTAGAGCCCGTGTTGCTTGAGGCAAGAATGCCCCCCAAGGTTAGAGTTGAAGAAATTGAAGCCGTGCCTCCAACTTCAAAGTTTTGACTCACTGAAGCACTGCCAATGACATCAAGCTTGGTGGTAGGCGCCGTCGTCCCAATGCCGACATTACCGCTAAACATACCGTTTGTTCCGTAAAAACTGCCTATTCCCAAATATCCTGCATAAACTTTTGTTGCCACATTATTTGCTCCAATATGAAGTGTGGTAGCTGCTCCCCACCCCAAACCTGTCGCCTGGCCATTGTCGTATAAATAATCATTGCCCCCTGCCATGGTAATGACACGATTAGTTCCTCGGAACAGATCATTTGAAAGTCTTATGTCACCCGTAACGTCCAATGTTTTCCCCGGCCCAGTCGTCCCGATTCCGACATTACCTCCTTGAGTAACTCTCAATGCACCACTATTCACGTTTAATCCCTTAGTAACATCCAAGCTTCCTGCAAATGAGTTAGAGCCCGTGTTGCTTGAGGCAAGAATGCCCCCCAAGGTTAGAGTTGAAGAAATTGAAGCCGTGCCTCCAACTTCAAAGTTTTGACTCACTGAAGCACTGCCAATGACATCAAGCTTGGTGGTAGGCGCCGTCGTCCCAATGCCGACATTACCGCTAAACATACCGTTTGTTCCGTAAAAACTGCCTATTCCCAAATATCCTGCATAAACTTTTGTTGCCACATTATTTGCTCCAATATGAAGTGTGGTAGCTGCTCCCCACCCCAAACCTGTCGCCTGGCCATTGTCGTATAAATAATCATTGCCCCCTGCCATGGTAATGACACGATTAGTTCCTCGGAACAGATCATTTGAAAGTCTTATGTCACCCGTAACGTCCAATGTTTTCCCCGGCCCAGTCGTCCCGATTCCGACATTACCTCCTTGAGTAACTCTCAATGCACCACTATTCACGTTTAATCCCTTAGTAACATCCAAGCTTCCTGCAAAAGAACTAGATGCAGTGCCTGCAACAGTTAGATTCCCACTGAAATACCCAGCACTCGTCGAAGCAACATAGAATATCGGATTAGAGCTTGAATCTAATGCCCTGATATAATAATCCCCACTCCAAGAAGGAGATGCTTGGACGGAGAAGATGTTTGAACTAAGAGTCTTTGGTAATATGGTGCCGACAAAATATATCTGATCTCCGGAGGCATCACCGAGTTGAGTGCTTCCCTCAACAAGTAAGTCACCCACTGTCTGAGTAGCAGTAGTTGTGCTTCCTGTAAGGATTAGATTGCTTCCATATATATCTCCTTCTGCATCAACAACAAATTTAGGAGTTGATCCTGATACATATGCAATTACATTTCCATCAGCTACAGGTGAAGAAGGATTAATGTAGAATGTTGAATCACTTGTATTAGAGAATGATGGCCATGTTCCAGTATGAGCTAGTGTTGGATTTCTGGTTGCTTTGAGTTGTCCAGTGAAAGAACCACTTCCAACAACAGTTAACTGGTTAGGTGCAGATGATGTACCAATGCCGATATTACCAGTCACAGTTAGGGTGCCTCCGATTGAGAAGTCACCGGTTACAGAACCCGTATCAGCTATTATTGATGTTGTGGTCAAAGAACCAAGTGTTGTGCCTTCTGTGACAGTAAGCTCTTTGGTTGTGAATGAATCGTTATATGACTTGATAGACAGATTAGCAGAACTGGCTGCAGAAGTGGCAAAGCTGAGTCTAGATTCAAAAGATGAGAGATCTACACTCTGACCTGAAGGTCCTGATACTATTTCTCTGATGATTGTTTCCTTGATGATTGTCTCACCTGAACCAGATGGACCGGTTGGACCTGTTGGGCCTTGTGGGCCTACAGACGATATAGAAAGATTATTTACTGTTTGCTTGAGTTGATTAAACTCCTCAATGGTTACGTAGGTTTTAACCTCATCTCTTTTGTCACTGAAAAGCCAATCAAAGAAATCACCCCAAATTGAAGCTGTTTGGAGTTTTAAATAATTTTTAACTATCGGCGTTTTATTAAAATCTTTAACTGGTACAAAATTTGTGAAAATTAAAATGCCACCCAAGACAACTAAAAATGTCAGGGTGGCATTGAACCGGTGTGTTAACACCGAAAACCTTTTTGGTCCTACAGAGTTTCCCAGCATTGAGGTGTCCCAAACTTCTTTTGAGACACCTCGCTGTGAACCAACTCCGCTATCTGCGTTGTAGGAACCGTCGTTTTTGGAAAGAACTATATTTTCCTCCTCAATGAAGGAATTCTGTTGAGGAGGAATTAAAAGAACAGACGGCAAAATTGCCGTTAGAGTTTCCACTTGCAACTGTTCAATACGAAAAGGCAGAGTTTCCGCTTCCGACGAAAATTCTTGTCCAGCCACTGGAAATGGCTCGGACTCAGACATCGCTACTGAAAGTGGGCCTACTGATAAAACTGTTTCGGGTTTGGACTCCAAAACAATTTTAGATTCAACGACCGAAACGTTCCTTGAACTCAAAGATGGTATTAAAGATGATTGATATTTTTCTAGAGATTCTTCTGAGGCGTGCCACTGTCCATACTTTCCATGGCGGATGGCTTCAATCCGGCCGGTTCTTGAAAGCCATCCCAGATGATCTTCTGCATAACCGTACTTGTTAGCGAGATCATGAAGAGGTAAATATCTAGCACTGATCTTCGAAGAAAGCTTCAATGCTTGATATTTTTTTAAAGACTCTTCCAGGACATACCACTGTCCATACTTTCCATAGCGGACCGCTTCGAGCCGGCCAGCTCTTGCAAGCGATCCTATATAATCTTTGGCATAGCCATATTTTTCAGATAAATTTTGGAGCGACAAATACCCTCTCTCGGTCGGAGAATCATTTGAACTTATCGAGTTGTTTATTTTCGATTTGTTTTCGTACATGAACAGAGCAAACAAAAGCTCCATTCAGCGCAGAATTTTTTTAAAGACCAAAAGGTTTAAAATCAGAACCCTCGAGATTCCCGAGAACCACGAGAAGTCCAGTAACCATCTAATTATACAGCACTTCCCAAACCAAGAGAATGGCATAGTCTAATGGGTCCACATGAGGTCCTGTTTGGGTGTTCTTTTTGATCATTATTCAAGCAATAGGCCATGTATATGATTCTAAAAGAACAAATAAACCAAAATCGCACTGATCAAAAAGCCAAACACACTTAAAAACTGAGTTAATTTATGGTTTATAAATTGATAAACCTTGATAAAGTATACTGTATTTTAGACATTTTTTAGAAAGTCTAAAGTTTCTTTGGCACATTTTTCCCAAGTAAAATTATCCGCTCTTTTGAGTCCGTTTTTGATAAGTCGTTCTCTGAGACCAGAGTCCCCGAGAATGCTTTTTATTGTTTCTGAGATATCCACAACATTGTGTGGATCAACAAGAATTCCCCCGTCTCCAACCACCTCTGGCAATGATGAGTTAAAGGAGGTCACAACCGGAGTTCCACAGGCCATTGCCTCTAATGGCGGAAAGCCAAACCCTTCAAAAAAAGATGGGTAAATAAAAAGAGAGGCGAGAAAATAATAAAATTTTCTGTCTTCATCTTTAATATAATTTTTGAAAATTATATTATTTTTATATGGAGAATTTTTTGCTTCACGAAAAATGTTTTTATATAGCCACCCTGGCGAACCGACAATCACTAAGTTTAAATTTTTAAATTCACACAAACCTTTCAAAAGGTTAAAAGACCTTATCAATCCTGAAATATTTTTCCGTGGCTCAAGTTTGCCCATAAACAAAATAAAATCATCGGGGAGATTATTTTCTTTTCTAAATAAATCCAGTTCACTTTCTTTGGGTCTAAATATTGACTTGGAAATTCCAGAATGAATCACCTTGGTTTTATTAGAAGAAAAATCATATCTCTCAATTAAATCTTTTTTTGTTGATTGAGATACTGCAATAAACTTATCGGACAAGTTAGACCAGCTTGAAGCTCGTATTTGAAACTTGTGCCAAATATTTCTACGCCAAGAAAAAAACTCCTTAAAACGAATGTAGGATAAATCATGAAATGTGGTAACTCTTTTGCAGTCTGGTGACAAAGAAGCCAAAAGAAAATGAGGCGAAAAAAACACATCCGCTCCCCCAATAAACTTATCTATGTGTGGCCTATTAAATAGTCTAGACGAGCTAAATAGTAATTTATTAGGCAACCGAAAACTAAAGACCTCAACATTTGGCAGTTTCATCCATTCATATTTTTTTAAATCATTTCTTAGAGAAGAGTGAAATAATTTAAATTTAACGTTCTTGTCTAGGGGGAGCATGTGGGCTAATAAGTTTTCGGTATACTCCTCTACCCCACTCTTCGTGCCTGATCCCAAAACCCTGATGTCTATGCCAATGATCATGTTTTTTTATTTTTAGTTTCCATCTCTTTTATAGAGCTGGCGATATTGTTTTTGAAAATTTCAATATCAAATTTTTCTGCCTGCTCTCTGCAATCTTTTGATTTAAAGTCTATGTTGGTGAATTTTTCTATCGCAACCTGAAGAGATTCGGGAGTTTGTTTATCAAAAAACACACCAGTCTTGTTTTCCACTATTGTTTCGGTTGCTCCTCCTGCCCTAAAGGCAATAACTGGCCTACCCGACGCCATTGATTCCAACGGAACAATCCCGAAATCTTCTTCCTGAGGAAAAATACAGGCACGAGCTTTAGAATAAAGCTCTGCGAGTTTTTCATCGGAAACCAAGCCAAGAAATTCTATATTTTTCCCGGCGATTTTCTTTAGTTTATCCAATTCTGATCCCGTACCCACAATCTTCAATGGTAGCCCGTTTTTATTAAATGCCTTAACGGCCAAATCAAATCTCTTGTATGAAACAAGGCGTCCAGCCATAAAAAAGTAATCTCCTACCTCACTGGATACGTGAAACTTGCTCACGTTTACAGGGGGATAGATTACTTTAGAATCTTTTGAGTAGTATTTTTTAACACGACTTTGAATAAAATTTGATATGGACCAAAACTCATCAACCCTCAAAGAAGCTTCTTTATCCCAAATCCTTAAATAAGTTATAAAAGGAGGGAGAAATTTTTTTACCAATCGAGGATAACCAAACTCCTCAACAAATTTTTGACTATTGTCCCACAAAAATCTGGGTGGGGTCAGGCAATAGCAAATATGTTTTGTGCCAGGCTTGGTAATAATACCCTTCGCAAAAGAAGCCGATATGGAAATCACTAAATCGTAATCGGAAAAATCAAACTGTTCTATTGCTAAAGGCATTAGGAGAGGAAAAACGGTATGATGTTTTTTGGTAAATGGTAAATTCTGAAGAAAGGATGTTTTAATAACTCTTCCATCAAACACGCCCCCAGTTGAATCTCTGTCGTATAGAAGTGTGTAAATAGGCGCTCTTGGGTATAAGGCACATAAAACCTGAAGCATTCTTTCAGCTCCTCCGAATTGGTTTAAGTACTCATGAACAAAAGCAATTTTCATTATGACTAATTATGTAGCCGATCTGTCCGTAAACACTTTAATCAGTGTTTTTATGACAATTTTAAAATCCAACCATAAAGACCATTTTTCAATATAAAAAGTATCAAAGGTTACCTCTTGATCAAATAACAAGTCCGATGAACCAGAAACCTGAGCTAGACCAGTAGCCCCAGCCTTAATGGCCAGAACTCTTTTGTGGTGTTTTTCATATTTCTCAATCTCGTCGGGTTGGTGAGGTCGGGGGCCAACCAAACTCATGTCA
The DNA here is from genome assembly GCA_964488565.1 of uncultured Candidatus Saccharibacteria bacterium. Lineage (GTDB taxonomy): Bacteria > Patescibacteriota > Minisyncoccia > 2-02-FULL-40-12 > GWA2-44-9 > 2-01-FULL-41-26. The sequence goes on from CAZAUE010000006.1 coordinate 30,685, forward strand.
CCTTTTAAAACATTCCAGAACTGAGGAATCTCATCAAGCCTAAACCTTCTTATGAAACGACCGACCCTTGTAATTCTTGGGTCATTTTTAATTTTGAAAAGAGGACCATCCTGTCTTTCGTTAAACATCTCAAGATAAGGTTTTAGCTCTTCAGCATTCTTGACCATTCCCCTAAACTTTAAGAGGTCAAATTCTTTATTTTTACTAACTCGTTTCAGTCTGGCAAAAACAGGACCTTCTGTTTCCCACTTTATGGCAAAAGCAATTATGCCCATGACCGGAGACATGACTATCAAACCAAGGGCTCCAGAAAAAACATCTAAAACTCTTTTTATGACCTTACCCCAACCATCAAGCGCGGTTCTTTTTAATTCTATCAAAGGCATCCCATTTATGACATCCACCTCATAATTGGTGGTCATCGTCTGATTAAGATTTGGGACAAATTTAAAAATTAAATGATTTTCATTACAAAAATCAATAAGCTCAACTATCTTGTCTGCGGGGTAGTTGTGATTAGCCAAAATGACTTCATCTACACCCGGATTTATAACCAATGACTTAATTTCCTCAATCTCTGGATTTAAAAGATGCTTTACTATTCTATAACCAGAAGACGGTGTCTTGGTTATATAATCAATAATACTTGTAGCCACAAGATCATTTCCCACAATCATTATCCTATGGACCCCAAAATCACGTTTCGTCACGAAAAAAACTTGAAGATATCTAATCAGTATTCTTCCTAAATAGACAAACAGGATGCCGAAAAACCAACCACCCAAAACTAAAAATCTTGAATTAAATAGTTCTTGTCTTAAGAATATATATATAATTATTGTCATTATTGCCGCAGAAGAAGCAACGAATACCTTGGAAAATTCTTCAGCTATTCCAATCCTTACCCTCATGGAGTAGAGCCCAGAAATTGCATAAGAAACAATAAACAAGACCGACACAAAAACAACCAAATAGAGGTACTCAATAAGAGGGAGATTGAACTCAAAAAGGACAGGCCTAAAAGTCTGCAAAATTTGGGTTCTAAGTATATATGTAGTCGCCCCTGCCACCAAAAGCATCAAAAAATCCATGGGCAGACGCAGAACATTGAAGAATAAATCGGCCTTTTTCATATACAACTTGCTGGCCGCTCTCGCCTTTACTGTGGCGAGCACGCTCTTGGTTGATTCCTTCGTTAAAAGCTCCGCTTCTCCTTCGTCATAGATATCTATGTCTCAGTCGAATGCTCGCTTTTGCCTCGGACTCATCCAAGCCAGCTGCGTTCTAA
>CAZAUE010000007.1:0-3829 GCA_964488565.1 uncultured Candidatus Saccharibacteria bacterium
CAGAGTTCCCAATATAAGTCGCCGACGCGTGTCCCCATTGCTCCTCTCGGGAGCAGTAAGACAGGGAGAAATGCAATGGGGCCCCTCGCGGGCGACTAATATGGGAGCCCACTCCAAGCTATGGCACGTATTTTAGGAATAAACATTCCGGACAATAAGAAAATAATCTACGCACTAACCTATTTATATGGAATAGGCGAGTCTTCAAGTGTGGTTATTTTGCGATCTGCAGGAATAGATTCCAATAAGTTGGCCAAAGACCTTACTACTGATGAAATGAACAAGATTCAAAAAATCTTGGAAAAGAGTTACAAGCTTGAAGGAGACTTAAGAAAAGAAATTGGTCAGAACATAAAAAGATTGAAAGAAATTGGAAGCTGGAGAGGATTAAGACACTCCAGAAGATTACCAATCCACGGACGATCAAAGACAAATTCCAGAACCTTGAGAGGAAATGTAAGAAAGACCATGGGTTCAGGAAGAAAATCTTCATCGGACAAAACATAGAGAATTAACCTAATTGATCTAATTACTAATTAATCTAAAAATATGGGACAGAAAAAAGTTATAACTAAAACAGACACTGACACGAAACCTGTAGAGGCTTCTGCTAGTGCTTCCAAAAAGTCTGCTAAAAAGCAGGTTCTTAATGGTATTGCTCATATCAACATTTCATACAACAACACTATTATTGATATCAGCGACCTTAAAGGCGACATACTTGCATGGTCAACCTCAGGACTGCTTGGATTTAAGGGCGCAAGAAAATCAACTCCATACGCAGCCAACATGGTCGCTAAGGATGTATTTGAAAAAGCAAAGAAATATAATTTAATGAACATCAAAGTTGTAGTAAAAGGAATCGGTCCAGGCCGAGAATCAGCTATCAGGGGGTTAGCTGGAACCGGATTGAACCTTACATCCATACAGGATGCGACCCCTATTGCTCACAATGGTGTTCGAAGGTCTAAACCAAGAAGAGTCTAAAATAATCATATGGCACGTTATACAGGACCAAGAGAAAAAATTGAACGAAGACTGGGTGAAAAGCTTTATTTGAAAGGCGAACGTTCGTATTCCCAGAAATCTGCCATGACCAAAAAGCCATACCCACCTGGTATGCATGGACAGAAGGGTTCCAGAAAAGCATCTGAGTTTTCTCAACAGTTAAAGTCTAAGCAGAAAATAAAGAACACCTACCGCTTGATGGAGAAACAGTTCAAGAGCTATATCAAAGACGCAATTGGCTCAAAGAAAGAACCTTACGAATATATCCTTAAAGAACTTGAATGCAGATTAGATAATGTCGTATTCCGAATGGGATTCGGTCAATCAAGAGATCAGGCCAAGCAACTTGTAAGCCATGGACACATCCTTGTTAACGGAAAGAAGGTCAACGTTCCTTCTGCCAAGGTTAAATTAGGAGACGTGGTTACAGTAAGAGAAGGAAGCTTGAAGAGTCCGTTCTTTATGAATCTTATGCCAGTTTGGTTAAAAAATTACGATGCACCTGCATGGATTTTGTTAGACAAGACCAAAATGACAGCAAAGGTTAAGGGTTCACCCACAATACTTGAAAGCGGAATCAATGTGGGAGACTTGCAGGCAATTATTGAGTTTTATTCAAGATAGTTAACATATGACATACGACCGATTATTAAGGCGTATTTCATAAAAAAGAAATGATACAAATACCGGAACAAATTAAGGTGTTGTCGAAGGAGGGTTCAAAAACCACTTTTGAGATTTCACCATTGATGCCAGGATATGGCGCAACTATAGCAAACCCATTAAGAAGGGTGTTGTTGTCGTCTTTAGAGGGAACTGCCGTCACTTCAGTTAAAATAAAGGGTGTTGACCATGAGTTTTCAAGCATCCCCGGTGTCTTAGAAGATATTATTGAAGTAATTTTAAATATAAAGAAAGTTAGATTTAAATTGCATGGAGATGGTCCGGTCAAATTGACTTTGGATGTCAAAGGAGAGCAAGCTGTAACAGCTGCCAACATCAAACTTTCATCTGATGTTGAATTGATAAACGAAGATCAGCACATTGCCACCATTACCGACAAGAAAATCGGATTGAGCATGGAACTTGAGATAGAAAAAGGTATCGGATATGTTCCTGTTGAGCAAAGACAGAAAGAAAAGCTCGCCATTGGAACTATCGCTGTTGATGCCATTTTCTCACCTGTTAAAGTTGTAAACTTCAAGATAGAGAATGTCCGCGTAGGACAGAGAATCGACTTCAACAAAGTTATCATGGAAGTTGAGACCGATGGTTCAGTTGAACCAGAAGAAGCATTAAAGAAAGCTTCTGAAATCCTTGTTGATCACTTTAAATTAGTTTCAGATATTAAAGTAGAAGAAAAAGAAGCCAAGCCAAAAAAGGCTAAAGCAGTTAAAGCTAAAAAAGCTAAGTAATTTAATTTACAAACATGAGACGAGGTAAACAACGAAAATTTGGAAGAGTATCAGGACAGAGAACTGTTTTGTATAGAGCGTTAGCAACGGCTTTGATTGAGCATGGAAAAATCAAGACCACCGAAGCTAAAGCTAAGTCCTTAACACCTCATATCGCCAAATTGATTACCTTAGCCAAGAAGCAGAATGTTGCCTCAAGAAGATTAGTTGCAGGCCAGATAGGCGACAAGGCTACCAAGAAATTGATGGATGAAATTGCCGTTGACCTTAAAGACAGAACTGGTGGCTACACAAGAATAACCAGATTAGGCCAGAGACGCTCTGATGCCGCATCAATGGTATTAATTGAATTTGTAAAATAACATGACACACGTAGAAATAGACGCAACAAATCAAACATTAGGAAGACTATCATCTAAGATAGCTTTCGTTTTGCGCGGAAAGAATTTACCTTCATTCCAGCCAGAGGTTTTACCTCAGGTTGAAGTCACCGTAAAGAATGCTGAGAAGGTTAAGTTTACAGGTTCAAAATTCAACAAGAAGATTTATTACAGCTATTCAGGATACCATGGTGGTATAAGAGCTAAGAAATTGTCTGATCTTTGGGAAGAAAAACCGACCCATGTCATCAAAGAATGTGTATACAGAATGCTTCCAAAGAATAAGACCCGAGATAAAATAATTAAGAACTTAAAATTCGCTAAGTAATATGGCTACCGTAAAAAAAGCTACAACCAAAAAAGCCCCTGCAAAGAAGACGGTTAAGAAGGTAACTTCAAAACCTGAAGTTTTAGAAACTGAGGAAGTTTTGGTTGAGGGAACCCCAGTTGAAGAGACCGAGACTGTCGGTGCCAATGGCAAAGAGAAGTATTTTGAAGCTGTTGGACGAAGAAAGGAATCTGTCGCCAGAGTCCGACTTTTCACCAAGAAATCTACCGATACTGTTGAGGAAGAAAAAGCATTAGTCACAGTAAATGGTAAAGATTATACCGAATACTTTTCAGATATTAACTTAAGAATGATCGTTGAATCACCATTAAGAAAGCTCAAATCATTAAACCGCTTCAAAGCAACTGTTGTTGTGCATGGCGGAGGAATGAGCGGACAGGCTGGCGCCATCAAGCACGGCATATCCAGAGCATTAGTTGAATTTGATTTAAACTTCAGAAAGAAACTCAAGAAATCAGGTTTCCTAACCCGCGACTCAAGAATCAAGGAACGAAGAAAGTATGGTCACAAAAAAGCAAGGAAAATGGGTCAATTTTCTAAACGATAGTTTTGAAAATTACCCAATTATTTTCCGTAGTCCCGTACCAATCCCGCCCCCTTTCTGAATGGCGGTCAGCGGATAAGATTGGTGCGGGGTTAGTTGATGTGTCAATTTTGCCTTGAACTCGGTCCAAACA
>CAZAUE010000007.1:3839-4074 GCA_964488565.1 uncultured Candidatus Saccharibacteria bacterium
AAGATGGGCCAGTTCTCAAAGAGATAAATTCAAAAAGCCCCACTCGGGGCTTTTTGAATGGCTCGGCTTTACCTAATTTTCCTGACCGCCCGAAGCTACTTCCGTCAGGCCCTGCGGTTCGCTCTTCGAGCGAGCCCGTTCCTGCCACCTTCGGCTCGGTTCCCAGGAAAATCGCGTCGTTCATCAATGAATGCTAGCTAGCTATTCGTCATAAGTGAGAAAATCAGGCAAGGCC
>CAZAUE010000007.1:4084-29185 GCA_964488565.1 uncultured Candidatus Saccharibacteria bacterium
GCGTCTCAATGAAGAAAGGAGTAGGTTTTTCTTATGGTAAAAATAAAAAATAGAAAACCCAAAATTATCTCCTCGGAAATAAAAACCAGACTTCCATGGCAAGGCGCATTAAAGCTTTTAAGTCATAGGATATTTAAGATTAGAACTCCAAGAGGTTTTGGGACAGGTTTTCATGTTGGTAATTTTGGAAAAGACAATAAACTATGTGCCATAGCGACCGCTTTGCACGTAGTTGCTGAGGCTGAAGACTGGGATGAGCCGATAAAACTTCTGCACTCCGATTCAAAAAGGGTTATATCACTTAAGGCCGCCAAGACATTTCGAGTAATTTTCACTTATCCGAAATCGGATTTGGCGATAATTGTATTCAACATCCCAGACGACTTCACAATAACAAACGAGGTTTTGGAACATTTAGCATCAAACAACAGTCTTTATCCTGGTGTAGAAGTGGGTTGGTGTGGTTTTCCTGGAATAGTAAGAGAGATAACAGGTGGTAGAGATGATACATTGTGTTTTTTTCACGGATACATTAGTTGCTTTATTAATTATGAAGAAGGATATTTAGTAGATGGGGTGGCAATAAATGGTGTAAGTGGTGGACCAGTTTTCTTTATTGATAACGGTACAAATCGACCTAAAATAGCTGGTGTTATTACTGCATATGCACCCAACCGCACTTTGCCGGGTCTTAGCATGATTGCATCAGTTGCTCCTTACGAAAAAACCATTAAATTTTTAAAGAATATGAATGAGGCTCAAAAAGAAGCAGATAAGCAGAAACAAGAACAGAAATTAGATGGCACTACACCAGATAAGTCACCAGAGGTTAAAGAGATAAAAAATTAGCATGACCTGGCTAAAACAAAATTCAATAATAACAGGGGCGCTAATAATAGGAGTAGCTATAATAGCCTATGCTTTTATATCGCAAAATGGAGGTAGTGACAAAATGCCTATCCAGTCGATAATTTCAACAGACCAAGCTACGCTTGAGAAAAGTATTGAGATTCTCGAGAGAACAAACAATGCCTTAACCCAACGTTGGACTCCAATCAATATAGTCCTGACTGCCTTGATGGCTATTTTGACTGCATTGGCAATTGCAGCAGGCGCATTGTTTGCATGGGGACGTTTAATGTTCAACAATATCCGAAAAGAAAGAAAGGATGCTCTTAATTTAGCTAAGGCGGGTCAGAAGCGAATAGATGAATTAATGCTCAACGCCTCGGAGGCTGTTGAAAAATTAAAGGAGAAAAAGAAGACTGCTGCCGAGTTTGAAAAAGATATTTTGAACATCAAAAAACAAATGGAGGACACCGTGGAAGAAGTGAGAGATGAATTGGTTATTTCAGGATCAGGTTCAACTTTGAGGAGTGGTGGTTTTGGGGGCACTACTTTTGGAGGAGGTTTTGGTGGTACCAAGGAAGCGGATTTGGCTCTAATGAAAGTATGCAGTAAGTGTGGCAATGTTTTTCAGGAAGAGAGTGGTTTGTCTGGTTTATTTAGTTTAAATGACCCTTCAACAGTAAGACTCACTCCAAGATTTTATACTTTTAACGATAAGCCCCTCTGTAAACGTTGTAGCAATAACAAATAACCCCCCCCTCAAACCATCGGAAAATCTGGCAATTTTGCCGGATTTTTTGGTTTTATTTGATTTTTGAGTAGGGAAGTGAGAAAATTAATGAAATGAATAAAAAAGTATTAGACCACTATCTTGAATTCAGCACCTATACTTTTCCAGGGTTGTATTTGGAAAAGTTAAAAAACGATTTGCCAAATGATATTCGGGAAATCGGTCTTTTGGTTCGCAAAAGTCTTATTCACCGAACAACCCTCGCTACTGGAAATACTCTTACTAACTCCGATTTAAGATTTGGCGATATGACCAAGATTCATTGGTGGCGACAACCGGAAGACGATGTCTTGGTTACTGCTTCCGCCATGCTTGCCGAGCTTTATCGTAGAGATAGCAGAGGTTTCATAATTGACCGCGAAGCACAAAATAAATTAGTTTTGACCTGTCGTTTTACTGCCATAATGATGGCAAGTATTTTGAAGTCAAAAGGGATACCCGCAAGAGTTCGTTCTGGTAATGCTTCCTATTTTGATGAGGGAGAACTTGGAAATGTAAGTACTGATCACTGGGTAAATCAGTACTGGAACGAAAAAGAAAATCGTTGGATAACAATTGATGTTGATGGGAGTTTAAGTTTGAACGAAAATTTTGACCCTTACGATATGCCAGATGGCAAGTTTGATTTTCCCGCTGATGCTTGGCTTGGTATTCGTTCGGGCAAACTTGATCCGCAACATTTCCATAATGCTAGTGGTGTTCGTGGCTTGATTGTGGTTCTCTGGTCTTTGTTTTATGATTTTCATTCACTCATGAATAGTGAAATTATTTATACTCATAACCCGATTTATGGCAACCCAAAGAGATTTGAAATTCTCACAACCCAAGAACTTGAAAAGATTGATAGTCTTGCCAAACTAATGCAAAACCCAGATGAAAATTTTGATGAGCTAGTCAAAATCTGGGAAAACGACAAAGACTTTAGGCTCCTCCAGGGAGGGCTACTCTAGCATCATTTCCGTTTGATTTTTAGGTGGGGAAGGGGAGATTGACTCGTGACTAAAATCGTATTAAAGTATCGGGAGTTGTTTTTTAAATCTGAAAAGAAATGGGGTTGTTATGAGCATAGCCTCTGAATCAGCAACCGAAGGAACCATTGGGATTTTTGTTAGACAGATTGAAAAAGAGATTAAAAATAACAAAGAAAACCCCGAGGTATTAAAAATCCTCAAGAAATTGGGCAGATTCGCTCTCACTCAATTCGATTGGTCTACGCCAGAATGGACTGTTGAGTACGATAGACTTTTCGCTGAAGATTCTGATACCTCAACCCCAAACACTCAGTAAATAGTGACCACCGCCTCTCGGCGGTTTTTTATTTGATTTTTGGATAGGGAAGTGAGATTGACTCACGACTAAAAATAATGTAAAGTATTGGGAGTTGTTTTAAGGATAAGGGTGGTGAGCGTGGGTAAAAATGGTCGCTTCTTCTTTATCATTTTCTTTATTGGTCCTCTTGTGTTGATGTCGGTTGCATTTATCGAAAGTCAGATTTTCTTACGCATATATGGGGCTGATAACATACCGACAATACCATTCCTGATCGCGATTATTATTACCTGCATTGCTTACCGCAAGTGTCTGGCTAAGGTGTTTGATCGATTCGATCGTAGTATCGGTCACAAGAAGGAGACGCATGACCAAACTGTTCGGTAAGGTTCTTTGCGCCTTGGGCTTCCACAGATTCGGAGCAGTTGAAGAAGGATGCATTCGCTCCACGGGAAAATACCAAGGAGTTGAAGAGTTCTTTTTTCAAAAAGGATTGAGTCTGTGCCTACGAGATGACTGTTCTGCCAAAAAAAGAGTTTGGCGAAGTGGATGGGTAGGCGGAGACAGATTTAGACCCAATCGTTGGGTAAAAACTGACCCCTCCATGGAAACAATAATTGACCCTCTCAAGCCTCGTGAATTGATGGCGTAATCCGACCAGTGTGGTCGGATTTTTATTTTACGTTTGATTTTTGGGTTTGGATTGACCCATGGTTAAAATTATCGTAAGGTATCTGGAGTTGTTTTTTTGAAATAGTGGGTCGCAATGTACTACCCGAATCTGACCAAGAATCTTCAAGATTTAATTAGAGCAAAATTTCCTGAAGCCGAGCAGTACAAAAATGAATACTTGGACGTAGATTATATTGATAATCATTTTCAAATGGCCTGCTATCTTTTGTGGATGTTGGATAAGCTTCAGACGTTTGAGCCTGACGACGTGGCGAAACGGGGTCGCTGGATTGGTTACATTCAAGCTAGGACGGAAGTGATGGGCCTTTTGTTAAACGAAAAGAATCGGGAATTAACTAGGCTTGATGTTGAAGCTAATTCGCCGATGTAATTGCCGAGACTTTCTCGGCTTTTTTGTTTGACCTCCGTCTCAAATTATTGTAGAGTATTGGAAGTTATTTCTTAACAAGAAAGGGCGGTCATGAGAGAGATTGAAAAACTGATGTCCGATACATATGTAATTAAAGGATATATTACACTCTGTGGGGTAATTCGGGTTCTTGAACAATCTGTTCCCATGCCTGATAGTAAGTACCTCGCTTTCACTGGTCTTGAATGTTGGAGTCAGGGCTTGATTAAGTATGGTAAGGGTGATTTTAGCGCCAGAATTAACGAGCGTAAGGTTGAAATTGTTAATCAAAACAGCAGGGTGGTTGATAAAATTCCCTTCAATAAATTTATGGCAGTAGAGTCACATGGGTGTATTGTGTTGGATAACGGTTACTTACACGATGAGATCATCATGGACGTCGCTCCTCTCTACAAAAAAGCTTTGGATCAAGCAGATCGTGGCGAGATGCCTGACATATTGGACAACAGCAGATTCGTTCGCGTATCAACTAAACTCAAGGGCAAGAAATTGATAGCACTCGAAAGAAGTGATTCTGGTCAAAAAACCAAAGCAGTATTCATGCCCGACGGCACACCAGTAGATTTTAAAGAAAGCACACCGTTATCCTACAAGCGGTGGTGTAAAATTTTTGTTACCGAAGAGGATCTTTGTGAACTTTATTGTTTTGAAGAGTAGCCCCGAATAATCGGGGTTTTTTATTTGATTATTGGGTGGGGAAGTGGGAATTGACCTCCGCCTCAGATTGTTGTAGAGTATCCAAAGTATTTTTTAAAACCCAAGGAAGGCGATGGGTCCCAAAAGTATTGTTTTCGTACGACATGCTCAATCAATCGGCAACACAATGACCCAAGATGAACGTGCTGAACATCCAACCCCCAATCATGCGTATCCTCTTACCCAAACAGGTGAACGACAGGCAGAAATAACGGGTAAGTATATTCGCAGTAGATTGATTGAAGGTTGCCCAGACCTTTGTTTCCAGTCCACTTTTCTAAGATCTCAAATGACAATGGATGCAATTTTGAGAGAGATGGGAGAAATGAGTTTGTCTTTACCTGTACTTACAGACTCGCGTCTTGATGAGAAGTGGGATGGTATTTTTCATGAATTATCCAAAAGAGATATTCGGGAATCGTATCACGATCAAGTCAAAATGAAGAAACGCTCCGGATACTATCACTACAGAGCCCCAGGAGGAGAAAACTGTCCTGACGTGGAGCTTAGAATCAGAAGCTTCTTGTCCGACCCAATGATTGCTGGGAAACGAATCCTAATTGTTGGACATGGAAGATGGGGTTTATTGCTTCATAAAATACTGTACGGGCTATCGGTGGAAGAGTTTTTAAAACTTAAAAATGATGGGCTGGAAAATGGTGGCTCCGAAAACTGCTCAGTAATTGAATATCCTGAAAATCGCGCGCTATTTCCTTTCAAGTGTACTGTTCCATGGAAAGGTCAGTTGCCCGAACAGGAAACCGAACTCGCTTAGTAATCCGGCTCATTAGCCGGTTTTTTTATTTGATTTTTGGGTGGGGAAGTGGGATGATTTTAATATGAACATACCAAAAAACATCATCAAAAACGCGGTCATTAATGCAGTACTAACATCTGCTTATGTTGGGGCGCTCGTCTCCACCGTGTTTTATGCACCAAAGGCTATTCAGAATTCAGATGGAAACAACATGATTCTTATCCCCATAGCCATGCTTATTCTTTTCATATTTTCAGCCGGCCTTACCAGCTCATTGGTATTTGGACGACCTATTCTTTGGTATTTAGATGGAAGAAAGAAAGAGGCTCTTCATTTACTTGCTTGGACATTGGGAATATTGCTCGTGATTATTCTCTCAGCATTCCTCGTTATTTATATCAAACTAGTTTGACCTTTGCCTAAAATTATTGTAGAGTATTGTAAGATTTCTTAACAAAGAGAGGCTCAAATGGTTGGAATAAAGTGGCTCATGTCCGGTACTTATGTGGTTAAAGGATACATTACCCTCTGTGGAGTAATTCGAATTCTTGTCCTGTCTGTTCCTGAACCTAAATCTCTAGCCCATGTCGGTCTTGAATGTTGGAGCAGAGACTTGGTCAAGTACGGTAAGGACGGTCATTTTAGTGCCAGAATCAGCCGAGGTCACGTCGAAGTATTTGATAGTGACAATAAGGTGGTTGATAAAATCCCATTTAATAAATTTGTGACAGTAGACTCGCGTAGGTGTGTAGTGGCAGATAATGGTTATTTATTCAGTGTTGGTGATAAGGATTATATCTCACATTTAGCAAAAGCACTGGATAAGGCAGATCGAGGCGAAGAGCCAGACGTCTTTGATAATAGTGAATTTGTCCATGTGTCTCCAAATTTTAGAGGCCAAAAACTTATACAACTTTCGGGTGGTTCTATAGAAAAAACTGTGGCGGTATTCACACCAGATGGCACACCAGTAGAATTCGTAAAAGATACACCCTTAGCCTACAAACGGTGGGGAAAAACTTTTATTCCTCCCGCATGGGCCGGTGGCATCTGCAAAGGCATTGATATTTTTGAAGAGTAGCCCCGATTAGTCGGGTTTTTTAATTAGTTAAATTTTAATAAAGAACAAAAAACCGAGGAGTTAAAATCCTCGGCAAAACTATTACTTACGGACACCAATAATAAGCGTCTCAGAATCCCACACAGTATCTGTTTGATATAGGGCATACAGGCGACCCCCAACATCACAAATCAGGCTCATTATATCCAGTCTACCATTAGGTCCGGAAATTGGTTCATGTGGAAACATTACTGAAAATTTAAACGACTTTTCGGGATATTGTTCCCCAAAAAACAATGCGTCCTCATAAACTGGCTGTTCAAGGCCCAGTTTATTAAGTTTGATCAAAGCATCTTGATAGGTGAAAGAATCGCTCATCGAAATGAGCACAATTTCTCGTGAGCCCTGTTGGGGGCGCATGGGAAGGTCTTGGTTGTTAATCCTAAAATCAGTGTAGATAAAATTACTTACTGAAAGAATTTGTTCGGTTGTGCGATTGCCATTTACATTAATAATGAAAACTTCATTCGTTGTTTGGGCAACCCCATACCCCTCAATTGTAAATACCGTGATAAGTACTAACGCCAATCTGATTAATTCTTTTTTTGCCACAACCTTACCTCTCTTTGTAGAAAGTTCTGATAGGAACCATACTATTTTTTTACGAAAAGTCAATCTTCCAACGGATATACTAATTGACCAATAACCTAAATTATCGTATAGTATTGTAAGTATTATTAACAAGGGAAGGGTTCAAATGCTACTCCTAATTGCGTTCATTTTGGCACTGGTAGCTAGAGATGGTTTGTTGATTGCGCTTTTTATTGGATTACATTGGTTCTTTGGTGAAAGGAATGGATAAGGAAATGGCAAAAAACACAGGCGATCCGTTCATGAAACCGCTCAACAAGCGTCAGAAGAAAATCCTCAAAGCCATGTGGAAATTGGGTGGAATTGAGAAGGGGGTCATTGCAAGACACATTGCCTACAGAACAGGGCTTAATCCAATTGGTATTTGTCAGACCTTGAGAAGATTACCAGCTGAGGTTGATTGTCTTGGTGGTAAGGGTGCTGACACAATGTGGAAATTGAAGAATTGTTATGCGGGGACACTGTAGCCTATGAGAATCAAAGACTTAGGAAGACGCGCACTATTTCTGTTGCCACCAAACAAACTTCATAACCGAAAATATTCAAAAAGAAAGCAGAATGTCGACAAGGTCATCCATCGCTTTCTTACGAAAACATTCGGCGGTTACACTTGTGGCTCAGGAAACATATTCGGTTATTATAAGTCCAAATCAGTTGTAGAGTATGATGTTCTGATGGAATTCAGGGTCGCGTTTAAAGAAAATGAAGCCCGAACTAAGGTCCTACAGCTTCAGAAATTTCTTGCAACAATCTGTGCTGATATTGGTGAAGAATGCATTTATCTTGAGTGTGGCGAAGATGCCATGCTTGTCTATCCAGACTAATCCGGCTAACCGCCGGTTTTTAATTGCAAAACAAACTCTTTACAAATTCTAAATATGTGATATTATGTTTTAGCTCATTTAAAACACAAGGACACTCTAGATGACACTAGCGACACCAGCAAGACTAACATCGGCAGAGCAACAGAAGCGAATTAATTTGGATTTAACCATTATTGGTGTGAGTGATTGGCGGAAAGTTCTTCCCACTGAAATTGATTTATCACACGCAAATTTAGGTAAACCTAGTACCGAAATGGCGCTTCAGGTGATTGCTCAAGCCAACGGAGTTTCGTTTGAAAAAACCTTGGTGGATTATCTGATTTGGCTTGGTAAGTGTGATCTTGTCGCTCTTGAAGTTGAAACCTCGATTCATCGAGAATGGGGTAAGATGGTTTGGATTCCTGATCATCCAACATATCAAGAACCATCTACGGAAAAGTGGCAGGAAGGTTTGAAGGCAAGTTTTTACAAGGCAATGTTTGAAACAGAAAAGGCTGGGATACAACATTTTTGTCTTTATTCCACGGCAATAAATGGAATGCTTCATAAATCTCTCACCTTTCATCGGGTTGTCCTGAACCCTCCAGTAACAACTTAATCCGGCTAACCGCCGGTTTTTAATTTACAGAGCACATTTTTCATGATACTTTTCCTGAATCGTTCTTTAAAACAAACACGGGGTGAGTCACAATGAAAGCGGAATTGATTCTGCATCACGACGATCCGCCATGTACCGAGCGTTTAGATAGAAGGGGGTATTGTCCCGAATGTCGATATGTTCCTGACATGCAAAGCACTTGTTTTTATTACTACTGCCCAATTTGCAAAGTTAAATTGGAAAAGATGAAATGCCCAATCTGTGAGCAAACTTTTGAACCGGCAACATAGCCGGTTTTTGTTTAATTGACAAACACTGATTTTTGCAGTATAAATATCAGGCACCGCATTTGACGATTTAACGTCCGGTGCAGAAAGGTCGTGCCCTATGTGGCAACTCTTTGACAAGATTGGGCGGAAAGAGCTGGCTCAAGAGTATCCTCCTCCTGGAGGCCCGAGCACTCCCGCTGGCGCTATTGCGACAGATTGGGGAAACTATATTTGGGGTTATGTTACTAACCTTTATGGAACATCTTGGAGCTCAGAAAGACAAGATAGGGCCAATAAGGAAATTGAGGACCGTGGTCTATCCTTTGGCCAAGTCAGGGTTCAACGTGGTGATGCAAGATCAGTTAAGCTCAGCCTGTTGGGGAATCAAAAAATAACTCTTGAACAAGCCGAACAGGCATTAGGAACAGTTCTTAATGAAAAAGGTCTGGAGAGTAAGATTCAAGTAGTGAAAGAGGTTGCTTGGGGCAACTTAAAAGTTCTATCTCTGTCGGATGATCTGCCAGGAGTAAATGTGTGCAGTGTCCGTGATGGAGAAACTTTAAACTACAAAGAATTTTTGACCATCGACTGCTGGACGGGTGTTGATGGGCTAAGGGAGATGACAGCCCACAGTCTTGAAGCAACCTGTATCTTGACCAGAGTTGCTGAAATTCTCGGCTTTCCGGCCGGACCCAAGCATTATGCCCACGAATCCCCAGTCAAGATTGAAGATATTGTAGTATTTGCGGCCCGCTGGGAAGACCCCAGGTCAGGCTCTCGCTACTTAGATGTTCTTTTACGAAAAGTTTTTGTTAAGCATCAAATTTGGCATGGCGCCAACCTTAGTGACAGGTATACTGAAGGCGAATATTCCGGCGAAGTGCTGGCATGTAATCCGAACGATAAAAATTGGTGGCCCAAGATGACCGTTAACAATCGTCCTGTTTATGCAACCATTGTTAACGAGCCGACACGACACATGATCAAAGCAAGAGAAAAATTCATCAAAGAATCATTGCGTGTGTGTGGGTATTGCGGAAAGCCCGCGACCAAAGAATTCAACTTCATCCGTATTGATATGGGAGATTCAACCATCGGAAGCATCGGTTATACCTGCGATGAAGAATCATGTATTGATAAGGCAAAGACGGTCAAATCCGTAAGGACGACAGAACGTCCGTATACACAAAATATTTGGCGCTAATTGCCAACTTACCCCGACACAAGTCGGGGATTTTTATTATTGACAAAGGCGAATATTATTTATATAATATTCGCCAGTTTGGTACATTAACAGAAAGGTTAGGATGTTTAGAAAAAAAGCGGTTCCTGCTGTAATAATTTCTTTTTTACTTCTTAGTGCACTGCTATCGGCTCAGGATATTCCGAAACCAATGGGCTATGTAAGTGATTTTGCTGAAGTCTTATCACCAGAAACAGAAAAGTCTTTGAACGGAAAAATACAGTCCTATAAAGACACCACCGGCATTGAAGTTGCAGTTGTCACCGTACCTTCACTGCAGGGTTATGAAATTGACCAGTTCACAATCAAACTTGCCCAAAACTGGGGAGTCGGACAAAAAGAAAAAGATAATGGAGTTGTGTTTCTTTTGGCTCCAAAAGAACGCGAAGTAAGAATTGAAGTCGGCTATGGACTTGAAGGAGATTTGACTGACGGCCGTTCGGGACAGATTCTTGATCAAGTAGCCGTTCCTTATTTCAAAAAAGAAGATTGGTCTGGAGGCATCAACGCCACAGTCGACGAACTTCTTTCTTATCTCGGCCAACAAACATATCAGGCCAGACTTGCCGAGAAGGAACAGATTCGGCAAACGCAACTGCAGAAACAAAGAGAATTTAATGCTTCACTTTCTTTGTTTTTCACTGTTGCCATACCCATGGTTCTTGTTGTCATTTTGATTGTTGTAATCCATGCGTGGCATAAACACCGAAAAGTGTTGCAACAGATTAAAAAGACAAATAGCAATGCTATTTATGAAGTTGTTAAAAAATTTAAACATCTCGAACTATTAAGCACCGCTGCTGAAGAAGGTGTTATGCGCAAACTAAATAAAGACAAAGTCAATTTTGATTCCGTCAAAACTCAGTACGTCGCCATGATGCAAGAAATAAAATCAGTGGTGGACACTTCTCAAGAAACCATTTCAACACTAAAGTCTCAGAATGAAGAACTTAAGCAAGCCGAAAAAGTGTCGGATATAATTGATCGACTCAACAAAGCCCTCGAAGAAATGATAAGAAAAGCCAACACAATTATCGCTCTGCCCAACCTCCTGCTATCGAAGAAAAGTTGGACTAGGGTAGCGGTACAGATGATATCTCCAGAGGTTAAAAGGACCAGTTTAAGAGTTAATTCTGAACTTTCAAAACTTGATAAAGAATTTGAAGGTAAAATCATTCCGCTACTTCAAGAAGCTTCTGAAAATGTTGCACGAGTTACAACCGCCATTCCTGCCGATAAAAACAACCGGCCAAATAATGATTGGAATAGCGATTGGCTTTATTTAGCAGAACAGCTAAACGTAGCCGACAAAAATGCAAAACAGATTAATGCCCTAATTGATGAGTACCTCGGCCTAGTGGAAAAAGCCCAAGCAGAAAAGCCAAGCCTTCTTTTCAAGCTCGAAACAGAAAGAGCTAGGGCAGGAAAAGCTACAGATGTAGCCGACGTAAAAACCTCAACCAAGACCACTTATATCCAAGCATTGGCTAAAATTCAGCCTGTCAGGCAGTTATGCCCGGAGAAAGAGCAGGAATGGGTGTCTTTCTTGAAACGGGTTTCCGGTCTGATAGAAGAATTTGAAAAAATTACCGCACGAGCAAAAATGGATGTTAGAGAAGCGGAAGATGCCAGACAGGCAAGAATTCGTGCAAGCCAGAGATCATCCCACTCAAGTTCCAGCCGGTCTTCCGGTTTTGGAGGTGGAGGTTTCGGTGGTGGTGGAGCCAGTCGAAGATTTTAAACAGACAGCCGAGTTTTACTCGGCTTTTTAATTATCAAAAATTTAAATCTCAATGATGTTTAGTCCTCCTCGTTTGTCTATTTCTGTTATTTTATAGCCAGCGGAGTCCACAACAATATGGTCACCATCTCTAAACCAATCTGCCTTTTTTATTTTGGAAGAAAATTTGGTTATTAATTCTTTTTCTCCTTCTTTGCGATATGGCTGATAATCAGCATTGGAAAGCCACATTACCCAAAGCTCATTTTCATTCCACCAAGAAAGTTTTTTGCCGTCTGGTGAAATGGCAAATCCAATCACAGAATAGGCAAGTCTTTCTGTCTCCACATTGTCTAGAGTCTTAAACAATACACCTGTTTTTATGAAGTAGGGTTCTGTTGGTGTGGGTTTTGGTGACGGAGTCGGAGTTTTTGATGGACTTGGTTTAGGAGTTGGCTTGGCTGATGGTGACGGGGTCGGAGTTGGTTTTGGTGTCGGGTACAAAAGATCTGTTATTTCTTTTTTTAAAACAACAGCTTCGTCTCCCGAAGTCGGCAAAAGAAGGATTCTGGAGTAATCACTTACCAATCCTTCTTCTACTGATATCTTTTTCTGCCACGAACTAAAATTATCTCTTTGTAGGCGAACTGTGTATTGTCCCGGCAAAAGACCGCTTATGGTGTACGAACTTCCAAAAAAAGAAGTTGAATTCAGAAACTTATTGTTTAAATAAACTTCTGCATCTTTGTTCATTTTTACAAAGATAGATCCAGTCCTAAAAAACTTAGCTTCTGAAAAGCTGTATTTATAACCTTGAGCATATAGAACTAATACATAGCTAGATAACGCAAAAATAACCACCGCTGAATAAAATAGCCATCTTTTCGTTGTCTTGGTCATGTTTTGTGTGTTAGAGTCTAATAAATTTGATTTTATCACAAAATAAGATTAGATTAAAGCATAATTCGGTTCTGAATATAAATTACGAATATGAAGAAAATAGGAATAGATTTAGGAACAACCAATACGGTCGTGTTCATACCCAAAAAGGGGATTATTATTAACGAACCATCTGTTGTTGCTATTTCAATTTTAGATAACAAAATAATGTCAGTGGGCAATCTTGCCAAAGAAATGATAGGCCGAACACCTGATAGTATTATTGTTTCCAAACCATTAATTGATGGTGCTATTGCTGATTATCGTGTTACAGGAGCAATGCTCCGCTATTTTATTAAAAAGGCTGGTGGGTTTTTGAGTTTTGTTAAACCGGAGGTTTTAATATCTGTTCCAGCTGGAATTAATTCCACAGAAAAAAGAGCTGTCATAGAAGCAGCTCTTAATGCTGGAGCCAAGGCTGTTTATCTGGTTAAGGAACCAGTGCTCGCTGCTATTGGGGCAAAGATATCCATAAACAGTCCTGCTGGAAATATGATTTTAAATATCGGAGGAGGAACAACAGAGATAGCAGTCATTTCTCTTGGTGGTATTGTAACTTGGAGATCTGTTCGAATCGGAGGCAACAAACTCGATTTAGCAATTGTTGAATACGTAAAAAAGAAACACGGTCTCGCTATTGGAGAGAGGACCGCTGAGCTTCTTAAAATTTCTATCGGAAGCGCTATGAAAGTTACAGAAGAAGAAAAAATAAATATCAGAGGAAGAGATCTTACCACTGGTTATCCAAAAACAATAGAAATAACTACTAATGAAATCACTGAAGCCATCACTGAACACCTCCGCGAAATAGTTCAAATAATAAAAAGTGTTCTTGAAGTAACTCCACCGGAACTCTGTTCTGACATTATGGATAAAGGCATCCATATTTCAGGGGGAGGAGCTTTGCTTAAAAATATAGAAAAACTAATTACCAAAGTAACTGGCGTCCCAGCAACAATTGCTGACGATCCATTGTTTTGTGTTGCTCGAGGCACGGGGATAGTTCTTGAAAATCTGGATGCCTACAAGAGAAACGTGTTAGCAAAAAGATAAAAAGAACGGGCCGCTGGGCGGCCCGTCGAACTTGTTGTTGTCACCTCAAGCGGAGTTGCTGTTGCTTGGAGGTAGTGTATTCGACTACCACCTTCTGAAACATCTCGAGGCACTTCGCCTCGGCATCGCGCTTCTCTCCCTCGGAGGCACCATCAACGTCGGTGATGTCCACGAGGATGTCGTCGAGCTTCTTGGTGATCTGGCTTCTGATTTTCTGGAAAGCCAGATCTTCGAATACTGATCCTGATTTGATTGTCATGGCATACCTCCTTTATGGTAGCCAGAAACGACTCGATATCTTAATTATACCACAAAAAATACGTAATTGTCAAGTTACGAAACTAAAATTTAAATGATATATAAAAGTAATGAAGATCGCCCTTGTTCATGATTGGCTAAATAATGTGGGAGGAGCCGAGCGTGTACTTATAGAACTCCATAAAATATTTCCAAAGGCACCTGTCTATGCTCTTTTTTATAATAAAAAATTTGTCGGAAAATTTTTGCCTAAAGCTGAAATTAGAACGAGCTCTCTCCAAAAAATTCCTTTTGTAACTAAACTTTATCGGTATTTATTCTTTTTAATGCCCTCTGCAATTGAATCTTTTGATTTGTCTGATTTTGATGTTGTTATTTCTTCGTCAGTAATATTTTCCAAAGGATTGGTATTGAAACCAAAAACTAGACATATTTGTTATTGCTATAGTCCGACCAGATTTTTATGGGACAGACATTCTGAATACGAAAACAGAGGTATTTTTGCCACATTATCGCGTCATTTGTTGAGAGTGTGGGACAGACAAGCATCGGATAGGGTTGATGAGTTTGTGGCAATTTCTAAAAACGTCCAATCAAGAATCAAAAAATACTATGGCAAAGAATCGCGGGTCATTTATCCGCCAATAAACATATTGTCAGACACAACAATGCTTGCCTCGCTCATTCTCGACCGTCCAGCGACGGTCTCCGAGGATTTCAATCATTTGCCTCCCCAAGGTCGGACCATGCCAAATGATTTCAAAACCCGCTCGACAAACATTGTCGCGTCTTCATATTATCTCATCATCTCTCGGCTTTTTCCTCACAAGAATATAGATATTGCCATAGACGCTTTCAATAAACTTGGATTTAGGTTGGTTGTTATTGGCGATGGTCCAGAAAAAAATAACCTGAAACAAGTAGCCGGTAAAAATGTTGAGATTCTTGGATATAGAAACGATGAAGAAGTCAGGGGATATTACCGCAACTGCAAAGCATTTATAATGCCGCAGGAAGAAGATTTTGGTCTCACCCCCGTAGAAGCAATGAGTTTTGGAAAACCAGTATTAGCTCTTCGAAAAGGAGGGGCCCTAGAAACTGTGGTTGAGGGTACTACTGGAGAATTTTTTGACGATCCAATTCCCGAAGCCATTGCTGATGGTGTTCGACGCCTAAATGAAAATTATTCTAATTATGATCCGGAAAATATTCAGAAGTGGGCAGAAAAGTTTTCAAAAGAAAAATTTAAAAAAGAGATTTTAGGGTTAGTGGACAATAATTAAAAACTGATTGAATCGGTCCGTTTTTTATATAGAATGAGTTAAATATCTTACCCACATGCGTTTATCAATAATTACAATCAACTACAACAACTCTGAAGACACCATCAATCTTTTAGAATCCTTAAGAAATCAAACCGACAAGGATTTTGAGGTCGTTGTGGTAGATAATGATTCAAAAGATGTGGACCAGTTGATGGATTATAAGACCACGGAAGTCAACATAATTTACATAAAAAATGACCGTAATTTGGGCTTTTCCGGAGGTAATAATGTGGGCATAAGAAAAGCCCTTCAAAACGGGGCAAACTGGGTACTTTTACTCAATAATGACACTATGCCCGAAAGCCATCTAATTGAGCATCTAAGGGCTGATTTGGAGGGTAAGGAGGGGATTATCGGCCTACCCCTTAATGAGGGGAATGGTACTGCTTTTGGTGGCAAGATTCAGTGGCTAAAACCGACTCTAAGACACAACTACAATCAAGCAGAGATGGACGATATGCGGGCTTACGCCATAGGCGGAGCGATGCTAATCCATGAAAGTGTTTTCAACAGAATCGGACTTTTGAATGAAAAATATTTTTTGTATTTTGAAGATGCTGATTTTTGCCAAAGAGCTAGAAAGGCAAGAATCCCGATTTCTTTTCTTCCTGAAATAAAAATTTCGCATGCCGTTTCTTCTTCAACAAAAAAACTCGGCTCACCAATGCTTTTGCGGTATCATTATCGCAATGCCATGTATTTTAATTTAAAAAATGGTCCATGGTATATAAAATTACTAGTTTGGCCTTGGAGTTGGCTTATTATTTTAAAACAAATTATCAAAATTATTATCAATAACAATAGGGAGCAATCCCTTGAAATACTAAAAGGGGTTGGGGATTGGTACTCTGGAAAAATGGGAAAAATTCAATAAAAAAAGAAGAATTTTACTTCTTCTTATGGCATTTGACGCAATTGCCTTTGCTCTCAAAGGCCTTGCCTTGTGCAACATGACAAGTGGCGCAAGAGGACTTGCTTGCCTCCGCGGTCTTGTGCATCTTATCTTTAAAATTGAGAGGCGCCTTTGAATCTTTGGCAAAAACCTTGTCGTGGCACACGTCACACTTCTTCTCAACCTTGTCTACGTGTTTTTGGTGAGGAAACAAAACATCACCATTTTTTGTTTTGAATGTGATTTCGCAGGGCGGATCGGTTGCTCTTGCCAAAACCATGGCGGGAAAAACAAATGCAAAAATCACAGCAGAGATCGGAAAAAAGTGTTTCATGTGAACCTCTTATCTAAAAAGAACCTCAGAAAAGGTAATACAAACACACGTTTCTGTCAACGATAACGGGGGTTTAATAAATACCAGTTTTTTAGTAGAATAAGTTGTTAATATGCTTAAAATAGGAATCGAGTGCGAATCAATTGAGGGGAAAAATCCGATGTGGGGTGTGGGGAGAATGATAATTAAACTTCTTGAAGAAATTTCTCACCGCCCTGAACTGGAAAAGGATTTTCGTTTTGTTCTATATTTTAAGGACTCTGTCCCTGACTTTGAGTTTTTAAAAGCTCCAATTTTTGAAAAGAAGACAGTTCCTGTACCTTTATTTAAAAACAGACTGTTTCCTCTTTATTATTTTGATGTTTTACCCATGAAACTCTGGTTTGAAGAACTTGATTTAATGTTCTGGCCTAATTACATGTTACCAATTACTGCTTTTGGAAAATCTTTAGTAATGCTTACGGAGGATGTTTTTTATGAGGCCCATGAAGGTAGGTTACCATTTCGTTACCGTCTTGCTTACGGCATTTTTGGTTGGTGGACTGCAAAATTTGCAACAAAGATAATGGCGATCTCGGAAACATCAAAGAAAAACATTGGCGAACTTTACGATATCAACACAAAACGCATTGCTGTAAATTATTTAGGCGTTGATTTTAAATACGATCGTATTAAAAATTACACTGGAGATTCACCATATATTTTGTATGTCGGACAGGCATTTCCGCGCCGACACTTCAAAGAAACTGTTTTGGCATTTGAAAAATTAGTTCCAGAATTTCCAGATTTAAAACTAATCGCTATTGGACCGGACAAATATGAGACTCCGATAATTAAATCGCTCATTTCGAAATTAAATTCTCGACTTAACAGAGAAGCCATTGTCCACAAAGACTATGTTAAAGATGAAGAACTCTCAGATCTCTATGCTGGAGCTAAGGCCTTGGTTTATGTTTCCGACAGAGAGGCATTCGGATTGCCCCCAATGGAAGCACTCTCGTTTGGAGTCCCACCCATAATTTATGATAACGAGTTGGGGCATGAACTTTTTGGAGAATATGCGTTTTATACACCTCATGCCTATCCCGAAGATATCGCCGAAAGCATTCGCCAAGCACTAACCCAAACAGAAAAAATTGCAAAAATAAAAACGGATGGACCAGAATTTGTTAAAAAATATAGTTGGCAGAAGTTTACAGATAATTTTTTAAAAATCTTGGCAAAATAAAAGCGCCCCTAAGGCGCAATTCTGATATATATGGATTTTCTTTCACCGGCATTATATGCTTTTTTAAACTGGACTATCGTTAGAGATTGAGGTCGGCGCTTTCTTAGGGGATCTAAATAGTAGACCCTCTTTGTGTTAAATCCAACAATGACGACAACGTGTTCGTCATTGTTTTTTAACGGATTAGATGGGTTTAACAATCGATCTTTGACATCTACAATAACAGGATAACCACGCGCAACTAAATCTGTAATTTTTGAAAGACCCATGTTTTCACCCAGCACAGGCTTTAAATTCAAAGATCTTAAAAATCGGATTGCATCTTCTGAACTAGTACCGTCTTTATCTGTCCCACACCCCAAGATGACTCTAGAAATAGGAACATGGAAACCGATATATCCCAAGAGCATTTTTACGCAAGACGGAACACATGTATACCGATTTGGCTGCTGAAAATAAGGGACAGGAAGAAGAAGTGGCCTCTTCACCAACACCCCCAACCAATAACATGTTTAGAATAATAATATAATTAAATCCTATTTTTGTCAAGATATTTAAATATTTAACCGAAACAGTTAAACTTGGAGTGTGGTCTTCACCACCAAATGGGGAATAATGGCCCCCCCTTAAATATGCGGTATTTTTAGGAAAAAAATAATGAACTCTTTATTAAAAAATAAGTTAGATATTGTGTTTGTGGTTCAGCTAATTTTATTCGGTTTAATAGTAACAGGTGTTTTTCCACGAGTGATTGTGCCATATTTTGCTATTGCCTTGATGGTGTATGTTTTATTTGCATCTCTTGAAGATGCGACTGTATTTTTTGTTCGTTCAATACCATTCTTTTTAGCGATTCCGCTCACGACAACATTTGATAATTTTAATACATGGAGAATATTATCAGGAATAATATTCCTTAAATTTCTAATTTCTAAACCCGAATTTCTAAACAATTTCAAATTTCAAATCCCAAAATCCAAAACATTTATAATTTTATCATCACTACTTTTATTTGCTGTTTTATCTATTATTCCCGCTCCAGATAAAATGCTGGCAATAAAAAGAATAATTTATTTTGTAAATTTAAGTTTGATTGGTGTCGTTATTTATTATTTGGCACAAAAGGATGAGTTTGTTAAAAGATTAATCAAAAACATAACCATTCCCGTAATTGCCGTAACCGTGGTTGGTTTTATTCAACTAGGCTCAACCTACTTGATGGATATTTACCAGTTTATGGGTTTTTGGGCTGGAAAAGTTCAGTTCAACCAATTTGGAGCTGGCTGGTCATATATTGCTTATAATCTTGGAAACACTTGGTATGCCTATTATGGCGAACAGATATCGTTGAGAATGTTTTCTCTCTTTCCAGATTCACATTCTTTCCCACAATTTATTTTACTCGGATTACCAGCAATATTTGCCGTTGCTCTCTATAAGTTTGAGGGAGTCAGCTTGAATTTAAAAAAATTATACCGAACTCGAACAAGTTTAATTATCGTTTGGGTACCAATAATTTTTCTTGCCTCAATTCTTAGTGGTACTAGGGGGATTTGGGCGGCAAGTTTGGGAGTACTTGCTTGGGGCTTTATGATAATTGGCATGTTTAAAAAGACTGAAATTCAGGAAAGTCGCAAGATAATTTTTAAATACATGCTTTCATATTTAGTTTTGTTCTTTTTGTTGTTTAGTATTGCCTTACCAATAACTGCTTCCCCTCAATTTCAACTCTACAAAATGGATTCCGGACTATTAACCAAAAGAGTGGGCTCAATCATAAACATGGGTGAAACTTCAAACAAAGAACGAATACGCATATGGAAGTTGTCTTTTGAGTCTATAAAGAAAAACCCACTCTTGGGAGTTGGAATAGGTAATTTTCCGATCGTCCTAAGCCAGGATTTGTCCTTAGCTAGGGCTGGCTCATCGGCACATAATATTTATTTACACATTGCCGCTGAAATGGGAGTTCTTGCTCTGATTATTACACTCTGGTTCCTGCTAGTCTTAATCCAAAAAGCCTACAACAATTTTGTAATGTCGAAAGACTGGATGATCACAGTTTACAATGGTTCGGCCTTGATTTTTATTCCCTGGGTTTTAGTTTATTGCTTAACTGATGTGGCTCTTTTTGATGAAAGAGCTTTCCTCTTTTTTGTAGCAACAACAGCGTTGATTTTGGGAACAAAAAAACCAGCATAACTGGTTAAAAACTCTCTATGGACTACCAACAGAAAAACCGGCAAACAAACCATAGCCCCTGACCGCGGTTTCCATGTTATAGGCACAACTTATGGTTAAATAGGTTGGGGCATCATTTTCTTTTTTGCCAAGACGAACTGAAAATGGAATAGTCAGGGCGGTACTTTCCTTAAAATCACCCTTCCTGAGATAACGAGGATTTTTAATCCAGTTATAAGATACTCCGAAACCAAGAAAATTAATCCTTCCTCTTTCAAAAATTGTTATATGCACTCCGGAAACCATTAACGCCTGCTTAAAATTGTCACCAAATCCAGCAAATCCGACACTAGGGAAACTATAATATACCCTTGGATATAGTTCTGTTTTTTGAGCAAAAGACAGACTGGGTAGTAAAAAAATAAAAACAATCATTAGCAAAAGTTTTATTTTTTGATTCACACATTCTTCTTTATTTTGATTGGTAATAAGCTGAAATTATGTTAAAATATTAGGCATCCCATGTCAAACTCACTCACCTCAATTAACCTCGTTGTTTTTAACGGAGAAAGGTATGTTCGCCGCTGTTTGGATTCTGTTTTGACCCAAACATATCCGCATGAATTAATTGAGATTAATATCCTAGACAACAACTCAACGGATACTACTAAAAAAATAGTGGGGGAGCTGGCTGGTGAATTTTCTGATTTTTTAAAATTTAATTTTATTGAAAGCAACAAAAATGTGGGCATGTGGCCAGGTCATGAAGAATTATTAAAAAGTTCCACCGGAGAATACGTGGTCTTTTTGTCGGTTGATGTAATTCTTGATAAAGATTTTATTTCAAACGCAGTCAGGGTAATGGACAAAGATGCAAAAATCGGAGCTCTCCAGTCCAAAACATATTCATATGAGGTGGAAAATGTTGGAAAAGGAGATTTGCCTAAAAAAATTATTGATACTTGTGGGTTTCAGGCATTTAAATCTCGCAGAATAATAAACATAGGACACGGCGAGATAGATAATGGTCAATTTAATCAAGAAAAGGAAATATTTGCAGTTGAGGGGGCGGTTCCATTTTTTAGAAAAAAAGCTCTTGAAAGCTGTAAGGTTATGAACGAGATAGCCGATCATGACATGTTCTGGTATGCAGAAGATTTAGACGTTGCTTGGCGAATGAGAGTGTTCGGATGGAAGCAGGTATTTGCACCTGACGTAATTGCTTGGCACGATCGTCAGACCACCAAAAATCTTAGGAAAACTTTTTCGGATTTTATTAAAACACGAAGACAAATACCCTTACGAAAACGTCGATTAGAGTGGCGCAATATTCGCTTTACAGTCATCAAAAATGATTATATAATAAATGTCTTAAAGGACCTGCCTTTTATACTCAAAAGAGAGGTGATGATGATGGGTTATCTACTTATTTTCGAACCCAAAGTGCTTGGTGAAATGGCAGTGTTTTTTAGACTTCTTCCTAAAATATTAAAGAAGCGGAAGCAGATTGTAAACAATAGGGTGGTCAGCCCAGAAGAAATGAGAAAATGGTTTATTTAAACAGACAACACAATTTTATTCAGCCTGATTTTAATGAAAGGCCTAGATTTAATAGAAAACGTTTCAACACTATTGTTTCAGTGCTTATTTTGCTTACCATTGGATATTTTGCTTTTAAATTGGGAACCACCCCAAACGTTATTGAGGTTCAAAACGAACCCGCCCCATTTTGGCTAAAAGTCGCTAGTATTTTTAATCTTGCCCCAGAACCGATTGATCCTGACTACATAATGCCTGAAGAAGAATTGGATCGTTTCGATGTTTTGGTTATGGGATTAAGAGGGGAAGATGATCCTGATGCAAAAGATGGAGGAGCTCTTCTTACTGATACAATGATGATTTTAAGCTATGATAAAATTACAAAAAAAGCTTCCCTCACGTCAGTTCCTCGTGACCTTTATGTAAAAATAGATAAAAACAAGAAAGACAAAATTAATACCGCCTATGAATACGGTTATTACCATAAAAATGGCGGACTTAGTTACGCAAAAGAATTACTATCAAAAATAACCGGAGTCTACATAGATAAAGCTGTGCTTTTGGATTTTTCTTCTTTTGAAAAAATAATAGATCAGGTTGATGGAATAGATATCGTGTTAGCAAGTCCATTCACAGAAAAAGAACAGTGGGGTTATGAGTTCACACTACCCGCCGGACCCAATCATTTAGACGGTAAAAATGCTCTTTATTACGCTCGTTCAAGATTCTCATCTAATGATTTTGACAGGTCAAGACGCCAGCAAGAGGTTATATTTGCTTTAAAAAATAAACTAACAACTATGAATTTTTGGGCTGACCCACTTAAAACCCTGTCCATTTTGAACAGTATCCGCTCAAATATAAAAACGGATATTAACATATGGAACACAAAAGAATTGATGGAATTATCCAGAGATGTGGATTCTTCAGGAAAAATTAAAAAGTATGTGATGGATACCAGTAACCTTCTTTACGATTCTCGTGTCAATGGATCCTATGTGCTTTTACCTAATGGCGATAATTTTTCTCAAATAAAACAATTATTTCAGGACAATCTGAAGTAATTATGTTTATGCTATCCATCATAATAGTAAATTTCAAAAACCCAGCTCTTTTAAGACTGTGCTTAAAATCTCTAGAGAAAACTTTGAGTCCTAAACTGAACTATGAAATTTTAGTGGTTGATGTTTCATCAGAAACTGAAACTCAAAATGTTGTAGTAGAAGAATTTCCAAAAGTTAAACTCATACCATTCCGAGAAAACATTGGCTACACTAAAGGAGTAAATGAGGGCATAAAAAAAAGCTCTGGGGATTATCTTCTTATTTTAAATCCAGATACGATTCCTCTTGAAAACTCTGTTGAAAAACTATTGGACTACATGAAAGAGCATCAAGATGTTGGTTTGGCCGGACCACAACTTCTTAATTTTGATAGCACGCCCCAACAATCTTGTTTTGGTTTTTATAGTGTAATTTCTATAATTTATCGCCGTGTGGGTTTCTTGCCTTTTAAGAAAAAAGCTCTCAAAAAATTTCTTATGCTGGGCGAAGACTTGTCTGTTGTACGTCCTGTTGATTGGCTCATGGGTTCTGCTCTTATAACTCAACGTAAAGCTGTCGAAAAAACAGGATTAATGGACGAAGGATTCTTTTTATACTTCAGTGATGTTGACTGGGCGAAGCGTTTCTGGGAAAATGGTTATAAGGTTGTTTATTATCCGCTTGTTAAGATTTATCATTATCACAGACGAGTCTCTAAAAGAAACTCGTGGATAATTGATCTGTTAATAAATCGACAATCAAGACAACACATAAAAGACGGATTAAGATATCTACGCAAATACGGTTTTTTCAAAACAAAATGAAGAGTAAACAAATTTTAGTCTTAAGTATTGTAATATCTCTCGCCCTTGGTTTTATGGGCGGTTTTTGGTTGCAGAACCTAGGCACCACAAGTTCAACGGTCACAATAAAGAACTTGATAAACAAAGAGCAAGGAGCGCCTGAAAATGTAGATTTCTCTCTCTTTTGGAAAGTTTACAATGATCTTAGCGCTAAATATGTTGATAAGGGCAAAGTAGATGCTCAGAAAATTCTTTACGGAGCTATAAGTGGATTGGTGAATAGTGTCGGCGACCCCTATACTGTTTTCTTCGAACCGGTCACGAGTAAAAAATTCCAAGAAGAAATAGCGGGCAGTTTTGGTGGTATTGGAATTGAAATTGGAAAAAGAAATGGTGTTCTTACTGTTATATCTCCAATCAAAGATACACCGGCTTTCAAGGCGGGAATTAAGTCGGGTGATAAAATATTAAAAATAGATGGCAAACCTTCAGCAAATCTCGCGATTGAAGAGGCCGTTAATTTAATAAGGGGCAAAAAGGGTACTAAGGTTGTTTTGAACATTCAAACAGACACAAATGTTCCTCGAGATGTTGAGCTTATTAGAGACGCCATAAAGATACCTACTATAGATTGGAAGTTAATTGAACAGGATGGTAAGCAAGTTGCATACATGCAGATATATTCATTTAATCAAACAGTGGATTCAGAATTTAAAAAAGCTTCAGAAGAAATACTCAGCTCAGGTGCAGATAGTCTCATTATTGATCTCAGAAATAATCCCGGAGGATTGCTTGATTCCGCTATCAATTTGGCCGGTTGGTTTTTAGATAAAAATCAGATTGTGGTTAGCGAAGCGTTTGGTAATGGCACCTCAAATGAATTCCGAAGCGATGGTAATTCTGCTTTAAAAAAATATCCGACGATTATTTTAATGAATGGTGGATCAGCATCAGCCTCGGAAATTTTAGCCGGTGCTCTTCATGACAACAGAAAGATAAAAGTAGTAGGAGAAAAAAGTTTCGGTAAGGGTTCAGTTCAAGAACTTCAGAATTATGGTGATGGTTCGTCTTTGAAAGTAACGATTGCCAAATGGCTTACCCCGAACGGAATATCAATCTCAGAAAAGGGTATAGAAGCTGATGTTGAGGTCAAATTCAGCGAAGAGGATATGAGAGAAGAGGGTAAAATAGAAATTGGTACTCCGGGCAAAGATGCCCAACTAGACAAGGCATTAGAGCTTCTCAAATAAAAAAGCCCGCAAGGGGCGGGCACAATTTATTTAGCGTATAAATGGTAGTCTTAGGGTATAAAAATACATCCCCCAAAACCCGACAATACTAGCAATCGGAAAAAGAATTACAGCCATAAATTCGTCAAAAATAATCCAGCCACCGAGAGCGGAACCGATTACACAGCCAAAAAAAACTGTCCAAATAACTGGAACTGATGCCCTGTAGCATGACCAACATCCCAGCACCATGCCGATTACAATGTGTCCGAAAAAAGGCAAAAATGGACTGACGACAAAGGAAGCACCCAGTGAAAACAACAATAGGAATAAATAATCATACCTAGTCTTCATTTTAGGCCCCTTTCTTATTCAGGTACTGAAAAATATTATATGTAAACAAGAGCTAAAGGTCAAGGTTGCCGAAAGTGGTTTAAAATGCTAAGATT
>CAZAUE010000008.1:0-6867 GCA_964488565.1 uncultured Candidatus Saccharibacteria bacterium
GAGGACAAGACTTGATATTCCCCCACCACGAAGCCGAGATTGCTCAACAAGAATCGGCTTCGGGGTTAAAACCATTTGTTAAATACTGGATGCACAGCGGATTTTTAGTAAACAAGGAAGCCAAAATGTCCAAATCAGCAGGTAATTTTGAAACCGCTCACGAACTTCTTAAAAAACACCCGAAAGAAGCACTACGATTTTATCTTCTGTCTAATAACTACCGAAGCCCCCTTGATTATTCAGAAGAATCCATAAAAACCGCCGAAGCTGCGGTTTATCGAATAAATGAATTCCGGAATAGACTACTTTGGTTTCATGGCAAAAAAGAAGCCGACGATTCATTGATAAAAATAACCGACGAAGCAATGCAAGAAATAGAATCGGCACTAGACGGCGACTTTGATACACCCAAAGCCTTTGCTGCGTTTTTTGATTTTATAAGAAACATAAATCCATATCTTGAAAACATACCCGCGAACTTAATGGAAAAAATTATTAAAATAATCAACTTATTTGATGTTCAACTAGGAGTGGTTCTGCCACCACAAGAATTACCCAAAGAAGTAGTGGCACTTAAAGAAGAGTACGAAAAGGCCAAAGAAAACAAAGATTTCACCAACTCAGACAAACTACGTGAGGAAATAAAAATCCTCGGCTATAAAGTCGAGGATACTGCCTACGGGCCATTGATTAGTTCTCTTTAAGTTTTTCCCAACACTCAAAGTAAAGTTTCATCACTTGGTGCTTTGCAACAGCGCTAATCAAAATTGGGATTAAGACAAATGGAAGGACCCTGCCCATGGCTTGAAATATGGAGATGTCGGGATTTAACCCCTTCACCGTCATGGACAAAATCACAAAGGCGACACTGAAACAGAAATTGGCTTTGGTTAAGTTGCCAACAATCTTAGTAAAATAGTCACGAAGTTCCTTTCTTGCCTCTCTCTTCCTGTCCATGAAACACGCTTTTCTTAAAATTTGATCAGTTGTCTTTGCCTGACTAAACTTGGTAGGCACACTCAGAAGAGCGATTCCACCAAGCCCCACCAAAACAAAGGCGCAAATAGCCATCACCAAGAGCGATACTCCGGAATCCATGACCTTTTTCCCTCTGTTAACGAGCTTTACCCCATTTATACACCTTTGGCAAGTAATTGCAACCCCAGCCCACTACTCCACAGTTAATACACTGTTATAAACTTGCTTATCTTTTTTCAATCCACG
This sequence comes from uncultured Candidatus Saccharibacteria bacterium, assembly GCA_964488565.1. Lineage (GTDB taxonomy): Bacteria > Patescibacteriota > Minisyncoccia > 2-02-FULL-40-12 > GWA2-44-9 > 2-01-FULL-41-26. The sequence goes on from CAZAUE010000008.1 coordinate 1,225, forward strand.
ATAATAGTGTCATACAATATTCTTATGAAAAAAATTTCCGCTGACAAATTACCACCGCAAGCACTAGAAGTTGAGAAAACACTGCTCGGTTCGCTTTTGATTGACAAGGAATCCATAAATAAAGTTGTTGATTTTTTAAAGCCTGAGGATTTTTATCAAAGAAGTCATCAGGTTATTTATAACGCAATATTATCTCTTTTTGAAAAACGCGACCCGCTTGATCTTTTGAGTTTGGCCAACAAACTAGAGGAGGTAGGACACCTTGAAGATATTGGTGGCATGGCCTATCTCACCTCTCTTGCCAATTCTGTTGGAACTTCGGCTCATATTCTATCTTACGCCAAAATTGTCCAGCGTAAGAAAATGTTGAGAGATTTAATTGATGCTGCTCATCACATTCTTGGAATAAGTGCTAATGAAGATAAGGACGTCGAGGAACTTTTAGACGAGGCGGAGAAAAAACTATTTTCAGTTTCCCAAAAATCTCTGACTAAAAATTTCCAACAACTTGGAACCACTCTGGATGATGCAATGAATAGGATTCTAAGCCAAGGCGACGGCAACATTAGGGGTCAAAAAACATCTTTCACGGGATTGGATGATAAGCTCGGTGGTCTCCAGAAATCAGACTTAATAATTCTTGCCGCAAGACCTTCTGTTGGTAAAACGGCTTTTGCCATAAATCTCGCTCTGAACATAGCCAAAAACAATGTTCCTGTTGGAATATTCAGTATGGAAATGTCCATTGATCAAATCGTTGATCGTCTTATCGCTGCCCAATCAGGAGTTAGTTTGTGGAAACTTAGAACAGGAAAACTGGGAGATGATTTACAGGAAACAACCCGTGCCTGCGAAGAATTAAAAGGTCTTCCCCTGTTCATAGATGATTCTCCATCACCAAACATCTTACAAATGAGAGCCATGGCAAGAAGATTACAATCTGAACACGGTTTGGGTCTTTTGATCGTTGACTATCTGCAGTTGATGTCCGCCAACAAAAATTACAGCAGTCCCGTCCAGCAGGTCACGGAAATATCCCGCGGACTTAAAGGTTTGGCCAAAGAGTTAAATATCCCCATAATCGCCCTTTCTCAGCTATCTCGTGCCATTGAACAAAGGGACGGCCACAAACCAAAACTATCTGATTTGAGAGATTCTGGTTCTATCGAACAGGATGCCGACTTGGTTATGTTCATTCACAGAGAAGATAAAAACAAAGATAGAGATAAATTAAATAGTGATCAAATAAATACCGCCCAACTTATTATTGCCAAACACAGAAACGGGCCGACAGGAGAGATTGATTTCAAGATTAATCCGGACAGCTTAAGATTCTTGGAGATGGACAAGGTTCATGGAGATTTGGGTGTTGTGGATAGCATGGGTGAAAATTATTTGTAATGAATACTAAATTTAAGGAAATAGTACAATTATTCAGAAAACTTCCTGGTGTTGGTCCAAGACAAGCGGCCAGATTTGTTATTGCTTTAATGGATAAGCCCGAAGAGGAACTTAGAGAACTTGGCACGGCAATAACTAACCTCCGCAAAGACATATCTTTTTGCACTGCCTGTTTTAATATAAGCGATAATGGTCTATGTGCTGTATGCCTTGATAATAAAAGAGATCAAACAAAACTATTAGTAGTGGAAAAGGTTACAGACCTAGATTCTATTGAACGAACAGGTCTCTACAAAGGCCTCTATCATGTCCTTGGTGGTGCGATAAACCCATTAGACGGACTTACTCCCGAAACACTCCGCTTAAGAGAACTGGAAGACCGTATAAACAAACTTGGGGGTGCAAATGTGGAACTCATTATTGCTACAAACCCTAACACTGCTGGTGAAACAACATCTCATTACCTCAAGGAGGTTTTTAGTAATAAAAAAGGGGTCATTTTGACCCGCTTAGCTCGAGGTTTATCGTCTGGTTCCAACCTAGAATATGTTGACGAGATTACTCTCCAAAACGCACTTGAGCAGAGAAGGTAGTCTTCTAAAAACTTATAGGCAAACCCCTTGAGGCTAAATCTCTGCTGGAGTATCCGTTTTCATTTGTCACTTCTCTTCCGAACCAATCGGGTGCAATAAATTTTTTGCCTTCGTCTATACTAGAAAACTCAACTTCAACTGTATAAAAACCGGCATTTTTAAAATCATCATAAACATCCAGTTCGGCCGTCAAACCGCTAACGGGAATCAGGAATCTTGTTTTAGACAATCTTCTGCCTTCTGTTTTCGGCCACAAACTCTCAAACTCCTCTTTTGTTATTTCAATATCACCCTCTCCTATATCTCTAACCATGCCTTCATTGGTTCGTGGACCTTTGGTGACTTTAAAATATTTGTCCCCTTCCTGTCTTAACCTAACCTTCTCATTACCTTCTCCAAGATAATAACCAGCAACAAGTCTCTTGCTCGGATAAGAGTCTAGACTCATTGGCAATTTCGAAAAATCAAGAAGCCACTTCCTCTCTATTTCTAAATGCTTTGGACTTTCCGTCACATCTGAAACCTCAATTTTTTCAAAACTTGTCATGACAAATAATTCTTACACATAGTCACATTAAAGTAAATAAAAAACCACCGCTACTAGGCGGTGATTTTTGTGATTAAATAGCCGAACCAACTTAATGCTTAACTAGGTTAGTCACAAGAGGCTCAATTATTTTTTCTAAAATATCTTTATCAGAAAACTTGTCACCCAATTCATGTAGTGCATGGTCTCTTTCGGTCTCACTTAGCTCTTCCCACGGATTAAATTTCAAATGCTTTTCTAGCTCCATAACACTGTCAATCAATCCATGTTTTAAATCCACCTTTACACATTTAATTTCCAAAGCATTATCCTTACCTACATAAGGCAAGTCGTCCTTATTTATAATAAGTATCAGGTCTCCAAGTTTTGCTATCGGATAAATTTCATTCATAAATTAAAATTCAATTAGTTGAATGGTCGACTCCGGATGTTGTTTTTTGTATTCTTTGAAAATTCTACGGATCTCCCCTAGTTCGTCTGGATGGATACCGTTATGAGTAGAAACATGGACAGATTCTACGTCTTGCATCGTCAGTTGGCCATGATACTGGACCTCTGTATAAGATCCTCCCCAATTTACAATACTTGAATTTTTTAATTTTTCTAAAACCCTACCAGAAGCACCATAGTATCTTTCAACCTTGAAACTCGTAAAATGGGGGGTTGAGGCGGGTGTTGGAGGAAATTCATTCCCAACACCAAGACTGTCATGAAAAGTAATTGTTGCTTTTTTCAGAGCCCTTTCTTTTTTTATTTTAAAATTAACCTTACCGTACCAGTTCACACTGGTAGGAGGAGGAATTTTACCATCAAAGTCGTTAATACCACCATGTTCATTATCTGAGAAATATCCATAAATAGGTCTTTGCGTCCTGTTTTTAGTTTTTACTTCCTCTGGAAGTTCGTCACCGTATGTGCCCACTTCTACCCCTCCGGCATCGGGTTCATTAAAACCAAACATCTTAATTTCTTGTGCGGCCCGATATTCAGGATGAAGGGTCCCGTTGCTAGTAGCTGTTTCAAACTGACTTTTCCAGCGTCCATCAATATTCATCACCCTTTCAAGTACTCCAACTTCGGTTGCTCTGAAAAAGTTTGAAGATCTAACCATCTCCTCTACTTTTGCTTGCAGTCTTGCCTTGAACTCCTCAACGGAAATATCTAATTCTGAAGCAGCTTTTATGTATGCTTCTTCATTATTCTTCTCAGCTTTTTTTATGTTTTCTTTAATCTTTTCTTTAATACCCTCATTACCATCAAGGCCTAACTCATCCCATCCTTCAAAATAATTGTTTGTTACAATGGATTCATAGGGGCCTTTATCCGTTTTCTCTGCTCTTATTTCTTTCTTTTGTGGTTTTATGATATCCTCGGTTTCCGGTTTTATTTCAGATATTTCAGAATTATCAGTTTGTTGTAATTCAGATGGGGCAACCATATCGTTTGGTTCTGGTAACGACATTTCCTCTTCAACATAATCAGTCCCTTCACTTTTCCTGATTCTCGCGCGAAATCTTTCTAGAATTTCTCTGGCCACACGTTTCACCATTACTTCTTTTGATTCAGTTGTTTTTGGTTCAGTAAATCTTTCAAACATATATAAATTTATTTATAGGCCAACCTCCACCCCATGACATATGAGGTGTCTGCGCGAGATTCTAAAATCAACTCGTCACCCAACTCTATTTTTGAATTTTCCAAATGAGGACCACCCGCAATCACACCCTGTGGAGGAATATTCGCGTTTTTTACAAACCACTCTGTTTGACCAGTTTTAGCCCTCCTAATACCCACCCAAAGCTTTGCCCATCCCAACCTCATATTACGACGTGTTTCAGGATTTATGGTTCTTAAGTGCTCAGTGTCACCAATAGCAACTTCCACATTCATTAATTCTTTGCCTGAATCTAATTTTATTATCAATCTTCCATTTTCCACCCTCGCTTCTTCTCCTGGGTCTTTGTTTAGCTCAAACAATACTGATCTGGACGACTGATTTAAGGCAACAGACCCCTCATACCTACCCTCATTAAATTCTCCAGCACCATAGGATGGCAATAAATCCCCTTTGTCTAAATCTACAAACTTAGTATTCAGTGTATAGATTCTCTCTTTAAAATCAAAGGCCTTAAATTCTGGATAAAAAACTACTTCCAATCCATGGACATTGGAAACACTTAAATCAGGACTAGCCCCAACGTTGGTGACCCTCACTGAATCTGCCGAAATTGGACCAACTGTAGCTATCCAGTCATGAAGAACCTCTTCTTCTGGGTTTCCGGCAGACCTAGGTTCTGCGAATTTATCGGTCCTATACCCAGCAGGGTCGCTCCAGCCAGTCCATTGCCCACTATCACTATTATGCAACTCAACTCTACTATACGCACCATTGGGATCATATCCATCAGATCCAATATTGACAGCATACTTCGAATCCTTTCTGTGGCGCAAAATAACATCTCTAACTATCCTGTTTTTAAACTCTTCAGGAATTTTAAACAATAATCTATGTCCAGGCCTTAACTCCCTACCTTCATAATCGGGAATTGAAAAACCTATCCTGGTATAGGAATCAACTTCCGGATTTTCAAAAACAAAATCAATACTTGGATCACTGGATTCTTTTTGTTCTCTTGAAACATCACCAACGTGGACACGAGAGGTGCTTTTTTTATCACTTGGTAAATTTATGCCCAACTCCTCTTTTGGTGGCGCAGGTGGTTGGTCATGTTTTGCTACTGATTTTTCAAAAATAGGCCATCTCATATTATTTCTGTTAATTATATCAACTTTCTTAATAAAAACAAAAAACCACCGCTACTAGGCGGTGATTTTTGTGATTTCTATTTTGGAGTATGGTTGTCGATGACCCTTTTTCTTGTGCTGACGAGTTTTAGATTTATATTTAAAAACAATTTTTTTGTCGCCTTTTCCCTCTTCTACTATCTTGGCAGAAACTTTGGCTCCGGAAACAGTTGGCTGACCAACCTTAACCTCACCATTTACGACAAGCAAGACATCCTCAAAGACAACCTTGCCGTCCTTGGACTCAAGTTTTTCAACCCTTAAAGTATCGCCCTCGGCGACTTTGTATTGTTTTCC
>CAZAUE010000008.1:6967-28604 GCA_964488565.1 uncultured Candidatus Saccharibacteria bacterium
TTGTAAACCCCCTATGCTTTCCCATGGTTTTTGGCTCTATTTTTGAACTAATTTACCCTCTTTTTTCATAATCAAATACCGGCGAATAATGCCAAATCCCGTTACAAAAATGAAGAATGTGGCTACCGTAAAACTAGCAAAAGCGCCCTTTGTGACACTGTCTAATGCTTGGGCTGTCTGACCAACCATAAGACAACCATTAGCAATAATGAAGCTACGATGCGAAACCATGCCACCCTTTCCTTGAAACCACACATAGGCGACACACTGCACCCCTATCATAATAAAAAATATTGTTGTCAGCATGAATTTAATTTAGCATATCAAATTTTTAAAAATAAAGCCCGCTTTTAAGCGGGTATGGATTACTGTTTAATCATCGACCTGAAAAGTCGTGATTAAACCTAATAGCCAGTCTTGGCCTTGGCCGATTTTTACTGTCCGGCGGTTCTATCCAATGATTTGAAACATAGGTAACATATGGCGGATTACTAAAGATGCCTCTCAAGGATCCACAAATTGCTTCAAGAAAATGGATTGGGACCATGCTTGAGGGATAAATAGAAGCGGCTGCTTTTCTAATCTCCTCCTCTTCTTCAACAGAAAGGACAAGCCAATGCTCTGTTTTTAAATCTTCCTTCTGATGTTCTCTTAAAATCGGGAATAATGGCTCTGATGCAGAAAACGACTTGAATGGTTTCTTTATCCAGCCGTTATTTCCTCCTACCCATATTTCCAAACTGCCCTCCTTCTTTTTAGAGCTCAAGGATATTAACACAAATTTTGACTAGGGTCAATTAAAACCCGCCTGAAACCGAAAGTTAAATCCACAAACAACTTGCTGGTTAATTCTGTGGGTGATACCCTTATATCATGCACAAAGAACAACCAGAAAAACGCGTAGATTCACACAACACTCACGAGGAAAATAATTACCAGCACTACTTAGACATGGGTGGCATTATTAATGAGGCTGATTACAAAAATACTCTAGACAGGGCCATGGGGTCAGTCACACCAAATAAGGCTCACATAAAACAAGTTGAGAGTATTACGAGGTTCTTAGAAATTGAGTTACACAACACAGAAAATTCTTTTGATCCAAAAATCATATTGTATGAAATTTTGCGCAGTGACGTTAGGCCTGAGGGTGTCAAAAACCATCATGATCAAATGTGTGACCAGCAAATCTTTGTAGAAGTATTAAGGATGCTTGGGGATCTTGAATCAGTTGAAAAAGCCATTAAAGCTTACCCTAATATTTCATTTAAATATCAAAGAGATAACTAACCCTAGTTCGATTCCTGCGGGCTTCCCGCAATTATAAAATAGGCCACCTCTTGCGAGGTGGCGTCATCAATCCGTATTCAAAAACCTAAATGATGGTCCGACTTGAGCAGTCGGGGCAACGAACCCGAATATTCAAACCATCCACACTCACAACTGTCGTCTTGCTCCCGTTGCAACTAGGGCAAGCATCGGGATTGCCCGTTTCGCCAGTTCCTTGGCATTCGGGACACCCGACCACTACGGCCACTCCGAGGGGCGACTTTTCCCTTGAAAGAATCACGGTCTTCTGACCTTTGCAGGTTGCACACTGCGCCATTGCTTTCCTCCTGAAACGAAAACTACCGTAGCACGATAATACTGTATAAATGGTTTCGTGTCAATTATAGCAGCGCCACGGGCTCGCAAAGTAAACTGCTTTACTTTGCGAACTAATTTTAGTGAGCGTCTATTGCCGTTTCGGCATAGCGAGCGTTAAAAAATTAGGGAGAACTTTAGTTCGATTCCTGCGGGCTTCCCGCAATTATAAAATAAGACCCGCTTAGATTTTAAGTGGGTCTTATTTTATAACCGTGCAGCGCCACGGGGAATCGAACCCCGCTTCCATCCTTGAGAAGGATGTGTCCTAACCGATAGACGATGGCGCCAATTTAAAATAATTTTACCATAACTTTATGGTTTGACAAAATGCTCAAAAACATGTTATAATATAAGCATAGTCAACAAAAGGAGCTGAAAATGAGTTTGAGGTTACAGCAGTTACTCGGCGCCATGCTATTCTTCGCCTTCCTTGTGTGGGCGGGATCTATCTGGGTCGACCAGATGATGGAGAAAACTCAGGACAGATGCACTGCGACCGAACAAGCGCTAGGTGAGTGCGAACCGTAATCGGGCACAAGTTGCCCAAGCCCCAGAACATCGGGGCTTTTTGTTTACCCAAAATTTTATAGAGCAATCCTAATTATTTTCTAAACCATTGCGGAGGGATAGGTAACAAACAAAGCTTTATAAACTGACAGGAAAGCCGGAACTGACTCGGCCTCGCAGTAAGCGAGGCCGTAAGGAATTCCGGAAGGTCTTACGGAGGGTTTAAAGCTGTTGTTTGTCTGGCCCGGAGCACAGGTTTAAAAATAATTAGGATTGCGAGACCCACTTTTTGCCTTGTCTGACGAGTAATTCTTTTTTATTTTCCGGTTCTGCCATTATTTCTTCCACTATTTTTTCCATTCTTATTCCTTGCGAACCTTTCAGTAAAATAATGTCCCCTTCTTTAATTAATTCTTTGACTTTTAATTTTGCCTCGTCTGATGTATCAAATCTATAAATATTTTCCTTGGGCATTTGATTAAAAGCAGAGTCAGCAATAAACTTGGCCTTTGAACCGACGCAAATCAATAAATCAACAAAGCTTCCTGCAACATTCCCCACATCTTGATGAGCTTGAATTGAATATTTACCCAATTCAAGCATATCTCCCAAAACAGCAACCTTTCGTGTCCCTGTTAGGTCTTTTAGAGTTTCCAGAGCAAGGTGGGTAGACAAAGGAGATGCGTTATATGTGTCATCTATAATCGTAGAATTTTTAATTCCTTTTAATATTTTTAATCTTCCTTTTGGTCCGTGATACTCGGAAAGGGCTTCACTTATATCCACTAAATTCATTCCAAAAATAACCCCAACCGCTGTGGCCGCGGCCGCAGCATAACCCTGAGATTTACCAAGAGAACCGCTTAATCTAAACGGTACAAAACTATCGTCATAATTAATTTTAAAACTCACCCCTTCAGTAATCCCATTGTCTACCCAAGTATCAAAATTGGAAACCCGAATCATTGCTCCCTGATTGACCTGTCCGGCTAGAGGCAAGCCCTCACTCTCAACTTCACCCTCACCAAATCCATAGGTAAATACTTTTGCCTTTGTTCTTTCTTTCATTTCAAGAACAGCCAAATCGTCAAAGTTTAAAACCGCAAAATCCGAAACGGAAAGCGCCTCAACGAGTCGTCCTTTTTCCTTAGCCACACCTTCAGGTCCGGAAAAATATTCTACGTGAACTGGCACCTCCCCAACAGCAGTCACCACTCCGACATGGGGCTTAAATTTATTGGCCAGTCTTTTTATGTCACCCGGCTTATCTGCTCCAAATTCTAACACCAAAACTTCCGGATAATTTCTCTGAAAAAATAATCCGAAAAAAGAAACAAACAGAACACGAATCCAGAAAAATAAAGTATTCCCCGCCTCATAATAATCATCGGCCCAATTTCCCAAAATGGTTAGTGGGACACCAAATTCGTTATTAAGATTTCCCTTACCTGATCTGACCTTTTTGATTCTACTCAATACAACCGCAATAGCTTCTTTTGTTGATGTCTTTCCAACGTTTCCAGTAACGGCAACAATTTGCGGTTTGTAGCGCCTCAAATACATCTTGGCGATTATTCCAAGCTTCCAAGTAATTATCTTTTTGATTAAGTTTTTCATATCAGAAAATTCTATTTTCGTGTGGGTGGAATCTTATAATAATTAATTAAAAACTGCACAACCTCTCTAAATGTGGGAGATAAACTATCGGCAGCAAACTGAATCCCCTTAGGTCTCTCCATTTTTATTAAAATCACAAACTTAGGGTCACTTGCCGGAGCAAATCCAAGAAAATTGTGAATAAACTCCTTTTCATCATAACCACCCCTTCCGTCTGGTATTTGTGCGGTTCCTGTCTTACCGGCTATATCATATCCCTTAATAATGGCTTTATCAAAGCCGTTATCTACTACTCCGACTAGCATAGCCCTTAATCTGTTTGATGTTTTTTCCGAAAAAGGAATACTTACAATTTCTGGCTTAGTAACAACCTCCTCTCCCCCTTCTTTAATTATTTTTTCAACAACATACGGTCTCATCAGTTTCCCACCATTTGCAATCGCAGAATACGCATTAACGAGTTGTACCGGTGTAACAGCAATTCCTTGCCCGAAAGATGCGGTCAAATAATTAATCTTTCTTCCGCTATATAAATTGGTGATATCTCCATTAACCTCGCCTGGCAAATCTATGCCCGTTCTTTGTCCAAATCCGATATTTATAGTGTAATTGAGAAAATTTTCATCACCCACAGCATTTTCCACGAACATGGCCCCTGTATTTATTGATTTCTCCAAAACTTGAGACATTGTCTGAAGACCAAAAACTTTATTGCTAAAATTGCGTATAGTATATTCTGCTGCCTTAATAAATCCCTCATCCGTAAAAGTTGTTTGTGGAGAAACTTTGCCCAAGTCTAATCCCATGGCCATCGTTATTGGTTTATACGAAGAACCGGGCTCAAAAACCTCTTGTACTCCTTTGTTAATATATAAATTGGGCTGATAGTCGCTGTATTTGTTCGGATCAAAAGTTGGACTATCAGCCATAGCCAATATTTTTCCAGTACCAGGGTCTTGAATGATAATCGTTCCCTTCTGAGCATCCCACTTTTTCAATAAACCTTCGAGTTTGTCCTCAGCGTAAGTCTGAATGTTTTTATCAATAGTCAAAACGATATCCGAAGGACGATTGAACGCATTATTCCCATTAGCTGAGGAATCATTCTCTTTTCCCGAAATTAGGTTTTTAACATAGTCTACAAGTCCCGTAGCCCCCACCTCTTTTGAAGTTTTTTTACCAAACAAATCGTTATTATAATAAGACTCAATGCCATATTGGCCCGAACGTCCGTTCAGATCATATCCCAAAAACCCTATGACGTTAGACGCCAATTTCTGTCCTGGGTAAAACCTGTCGGTTTCGTATGAAATACTCAACCCTTTAAGGTTTAGACTTTTAATAGCTTCAACCTGACCCACCTCAAGTCGTCTGACCAAGACCTTTGAAGAATTCTGTTTTGTTTGTATTGTTTTTAAAATTAAGTCTTTTTCTATTTTTAAAATATCGGCAATCTGAGATATTTTTTCACTGTCAGTTGCCCAATCAACCTTAGAGGGAACAACTTGAGCCAATGGGAACTTTTTATTAGCAGCAGCAAGAAACAGGCTGTTTGATGTTGGGTCTTTTAAATAAATACTACCTCTAGCTAAAATATTGAGAATATTTTCTTTTTGAGCCGTAGCAGTTCTAGAATAAACTGAATGACGGACATAAGACAAAACAAAAAGCCTATAAAAAATTAGGCTTGACACAATCAAGACGAGGACAAAAAATAAGTTTATGCGAAAATTATCATGCTTACTCATAAATTCTAAATGCTAATATCTAAATCCTAAACAAATTCCAAATTAAATCAAATTTAAATGTTTAGAATTTAGGATTTTGAATTTAGGATTTACTTTCCAAGAGCCACGTCTCCATTCTCAAAAAGATAGACTACGTTTTTTGCCTCCACCATGTTTTGACTTAAGGCAAAATTGAGCACTTTGGCCGAATCCTCCATTGATGTTTTTTGCACAGCCAAAGAACTACGAGTCTCGTTTAAAGACTCTAGTTTTTGATTCAATGAGCTGGTTTTATAATTACTGGCCGCAATTACATTGGCCTGAACCACATAATAAACCATCAAAAGCCCGGCAATTAACAAAATTACCGTATTAACTATAAAAACTGTGCTGATAGGATTATGTTTTAACTCTTTGACCTGCGCATGTTTTGTTACTGTCACTTTTTTGGGGTTAGGGCATTCCCTCCCATCCCATTTATAACTATTTTTTTTGAATAATCTTCATCTTGGCACTTCTTGATCTTGGATTGGCTTTCTGTTCTTCCCAAGACGGCCTTATTGTTCCTTTCATTACGAATTCAACAATTCCTTCTCTTGTTTTTTCCTTGAAAATCTCCTTTACAATCTTGTCTTCTAATCCTTGAAACGATATCACCACCAATCTTCCCCCGGGTTTTAATACATCTATGGCGGCAAGAACTCCTTTTCTAACATTTCCCAGCTCATCGTTAACCACAACTCTTAACGCCTGAAATGTCTTGGTCGCAAAATGTATCTTCCCATGCTTGTACCATTCTTGTACGGATTGGCTAATAACATTCACCAACTCGTCGGTCATGATAATCGGCTTTTCACGCCTAGCTCGAATGATGTTCTTTGCTATATTTCCAGCAAACTGTTCTTCGCCTAAGGAGCTTATTAATTCCCTCAAATCATCCTCACTGTATTTATTCACGATATCGGCAGCACTTTCATGCTCGACTTCGGGATTAAACCGCATATCTAGTATCTCGTTCTTTTTGAAAGAAAATCCTCTTCCGCTCTCCTCGTAATGCCATGATGACAATCCAAGATCAAACAGAATTCCATCGGGCTCGAATTTGTACTGCTCTACGATGTTTTTTAAATTTATATAACTGTCGTTTATTTTTATCAGTCTCTCGTTTTCAAACGGCAAGCTTTTAAATAACACCGGATCAAATTCTATACCCAAAACTCTTGCTTCGGGATACTTTTCAAGGATTGTTAAGGTATGACCCCCTCCATCGAGGGTGGCATCAATAATCTTGCTGTCTGGTTTAATATTTAAATATTCAACAACCTCTTTTACTAAAACGGGAACGTGTATCATGGTCGGAATGGGACTCCCTGGGTCGCTCGCGAGGGGCCCCTTTGGGGACACGCGTCGGCGACTTAGGGATTTCTGTCTGTTATATTAATCCGAGTTCCCCCAATTTCTCGGCTATTTTATCTGAATTTTTTTCTAAATTATCTTTATATTTATTCCACTTCGCTTCATCCCATATTTCTAATCTGTTAAACAATCCTGCTATCACAACCTCTTTATTAAAATCTGCATATTCTTTTAAATTATCGGGTATCAGTATTCTTCCTAATGAATCAAACTCTACCTCTACGGCTCCTGAAAGAAACAATCTGGCAAATGACCTTGTGTCCTGTTTACCTATTGATAATCCCCCAAGCATCTCTGCGAATGGTGCCCAATTCTTTAAAGGAAAAATAAACAAACAACCATCAAGACCTTTGGTTAAAACTGCTCCGTCCCCAAGCTCTTTCCTAAATTTAGACGGGATAGCGAGCCGTTTTTTGGGATCCAGATTGTGTTTATATTCGCCTATTAACAAGGGATTTATTCAATTCCCGTGTTAATACTTATCCACAGGAATTGTTAATTATTACCACTTCCATACACTTTCATCCACTTATAGTATAAGTATAGCATCCCCCATTTCCTATGCAAGTGTGCATAACTCAAATAAAAAATCGGCATATTAAGCCGATTTTAGAACCAATCATCTCCAAATCTTTCAAGGAAATGAACTACTATCTCCTTGGTGACCGATTCAACCGTATCGTTATTTTCCACAAATTCATATGGGATGCCCGAGGTCTTGGCTTTGTAATCCCACTCAACACAATCCGCCAATCGTCTTTCAATTTCTTCTTCCTTGTCGCCACGCGCCATTAATCTTTTTCTTAAAATTTCCTGTGTCGGAGAAAGGACGCAGAAGGAAAAAATCTTATCTGCACAACTAACCTTTTCAGCAAAACTCATGAGTTTTGCTACAGCATCAGGAGTCAGAATCATAATATAAGCAGTGTTGTCATCTCTCAATGCTTTCGTCACCCAACGTGTCGTGGTGCCATAACTGTTTCCATGAGGATAGACCGTCCAAAGAAATGAATTAATTTTTTTTAAAAATCTAAACCTAAGTTCGCTTACATATTTATATTCCCCTTCTATGTCAGTATCCCTTGGTTTACGTGTGGTGTAGCTTGGAACCATCATTACATCCAAAGGAAGTTCGCCCAAGAGACTCCGAGCAATAGTCGTTTTTCCTGCGCCGGAAGCGCCGGTCAAGGTAAGAATCATGGAATTTGCTCATTTTTAACGTACGGAGTTCTACTCCATGGTTTACCAGATTCTCTTTGACAAGTCCAGTTCTTGTGATATATTTTGGAAACAAGTTTTTTGAAATTAAGGGACAACAATGTTCAGTCGGGGCATATGTTTTGACTTGGATGGAACACTGATTGATTCGGGCCCTGGAGGTTTTGTGCAATTATGCAAAGTTGTAAAAAAATTAAACCTTCCAATGAATCCCCAAATTGAGGCAAAATTGAGAGCGATGTGGGGTCAACACCCCGCCAAACTAATTCAATCGGCCTGGCCAAATGCAGATATTGGTCAATTTTATAAAGAATGGGAAGAGTTAGATATGACTCAACCATTCCCAGTTTTTCCGGAAACACACGACGTTCTTTCTGGTCTACACTCAAACCATTTTTATTTAAGCATTTTAACCAGTCGAAACCTCAGGACGGCCACCGCTCAACTGAAACACAATAACGTCCTACACTTTTTCGGTAAGGTTGTTGCGGGTAATTCTGGTCCATATAAAAAACCCGACCCCAGAAGCATTGAACCTATTTTTGAAAAGTATCGAGATTTCGGCATTAATCCAAAGACATCTATTTTTGTCGGCGACACAGTGGAGGGTGACTGGAAACTTGCCCAAGCTGTCGACATTGAATTCTTTGCTGTTCTTTCCGGAGGAATGGATACACGTGAAAAGTTCCTTTCTGCTGGAGTCCCCAGAAGCCACATTATTGATTCGGTGGCCGATCTGCCCAGAATTTTACTAGATTAAATTAAAAACCCCATTTGGGGTTTTATTTTTGAGGAAAAACATTACTTAGTTAAATTTTTTAGGAAAAATAATCGATAAGACTATAGATGAAATCAGAGCAAACATTATAACCCCAAACGAAATCAATGAAGACGCATGCAATCCAAACATTCCCGACAACATTTTCAATCCAATAAACAACAAGATGACTGCGAGTCCTTTTTGTAAGTGATGGAATCGGTGTAATATATTTTCAATCAAGAAGAACAATGCCCTTAATCCCATAATGGCAAAAATATTTGAAGTAAATACCACAAATAAATTTTGCGAAATGGCAAAAACCGCAGGAATAGAATCAACTGCAAAAATAATATCTGTTGCTTCTACTACTAAAACGATCATAAAGAGCGAGGTGAAGTAGAACTTACCATTTTCTCTAAAAAAGAATTTGCCACCATGATGACTATTTGTAAAAGGAAATATTTTATGAGCAAATTTTATTACCTTACTTTTGTTAAAGTCTATGTGTTCTTCTTTTTTATCGCGCAACAACTTTATACCCGTGTAAAACAAGACCCCCCCAAAAACATATAAAACCCAATAAAATTGATGGATAATATATGCGCCCGCACCAATGAATATTCCGCGGAAAATTATTGCTCCCAATATCCCCCAAAACAAAACCTTGTGGTAATATTTTTCTTCTAATTTAAAGTATCTGAAAATTAATAATATTACAAAAAGATTATCAATTGAAAGCATCTCTTCTGTAACATACGCACTTAAAAACTCAATGGCCGTATCCTTCCCCATGAAAACATAGGTTAAGAATCCAAAAATCAAAGCTGTTCCAACCCAAAATAACGATTGATAGAGAGCTGGCTTAAATTCAATCCTGTGACTTTTCCTATTTAAAAAACCCAAATCAACAACCAAAAAACTCACCACAACAACGGCAAATAAAATTATTAAATTAGCCTGAGCATCCATAAAAAGTGCTTAATTAAAACCTTTGAGTTCTATTCTGGTGGGCCGTGCAGGAATCGGACCTGCCACCTTCCGAATGTGAATCGGACGTTCTACCGATGAACTAACGGCCCTACAAGCCCAGCTTATTGATTATTTTTTCGTGAGGACCTTCAAGTAGTACGCGTACGAAACGGTCAAACATGCCATAGCGATAATCAAATTCCTCCTTATCCATTATGCTTAATTTTACCTCTCTTCCAACCTCTGCTTCAAGTGCTCTTAAAAATTTTCTCAACTTTTCTTTATGGATATCTTCTCCGACAATAAAAAGATCGGCAACTGAATTGTCATAATTTTCCTTCTCGCTATTTAAAAACACGCCGGAAATTACCGCTAATTTTATCCTGCCCAAACCATATATCTTTTTTATCATTTTATTCTTCTCGGCCGGAGAAGATTTCATTATTAAACTTTTTAGTTCTTCAAAAAATTCAAAGTTAGAATTAAGAACATATTTAATATTGCCCCCATTAGCTTTTGGCTGAGGATTCTTGTTTTTTTTATTAACTTTTTTGGTTTTATTTTTAAGCATTGTCCGATTTTATTTTTTTCTAATCAAACGCAAGTCACCCAAGGCTTCAATCTCTTTTTTGGTGGCTCCATAACTTTCCTGAATTCGGCTCGCCAAATCCACCACAGTAAAATCGGCTGGATAATTTCTAAATAAAAATTTTAGGACCTTAACCCTTATCTTTGAACCGAACAAGTTATCAAGTATATCTTTTGACATTTATGCTTAAAGTGAATTAGAATAGAAGTATTATATTTGGTTTTCGGAGAAGGTTCCATCTGCTGAAAAGAAATCTGCTGGCCACAATGGAATCTCTGTATTTTACACTAAAAAACTAAGAAGTAAACCCCGCTGTTGAAGACAGACAACAACATTGAGATGAATTGGGAATAGCAATAATTTATAAAATTTATTAACTCCACGTGAGAGCCAGAACCAAACATCTGTCTTCAACGGCGGGGTAAATCCCCCCACACCACACATGGAAAAAATATTTCTAAAACCAACCCAGACAGAAATCCTCATTAAGGGCTCTCCAAAAGAAGGTCACCTAGACATTTTTTCCTATGATTACAATTCCGATGAATCCAAGAGAAAGCTTGGAAATTTATACATTGTAGGCAACACTCAACAAGGTGCTGAGACTGTCAGCAACCCAGACTCAGAAAACGAAACAGAAGAATCTAATGTTGCCTATATAACCAACCTTGTAGCTTCTTTGGCTAAACGTGAATATTACTCAAACCCAGATCTCTCTCCGAAAGAAGCTTTTTCTGCTACTCTTAAAAAAATAAATGATGTTGTCAGCGAATTCTTTACTAACAAAAACGTCAAAATAAATATGGGGATTTTTGCGCTTGCTGGTGAGAATATCAACATTTCCAAAATAGGTAAATTCAAAATCATTCTAGCTCGTGAGGATAAGACCATAGACATTCTAAACAACATTGACCTCTTCACAAAAGAAAAGGTTGAGGAAAAAGAATTTTCCCACGTTGTCTCAGGGAAAATTATGCCAGAAGATAAAATACTAGCCTTTTATCCAAGCCGTCTAATTACCGCCAGAGAAAAAGCCATCAAAGAAAACCTTCTCAAGCTCAACTCTGAACAATTTATTGAAAAAATAAACTCCATAAAGGAAGAGAAAGCGGACTTTGCTTGCGCTGCCCTACATATCAACCTAGACCTAACCAAAGAACCAGCAACTCCTAAGGTGACAAAGATTACCCCTCCGGTGGCAATGGTTCCAGAGGTTGCTGAAGAAAAACAAATTAAACAAAACACCCCAGTACTAGCTTCTGAGCCAGTAAAAAATTTGACCGGCCAAAAACAATCTGATTATGAGAGTTCCAATATGGAACTTCCGAGACTAATAAGATCCGAGTTTTCATTAGGCAAAAAAGACAACCCTTTTGCTGTTGTACTCGGAAAAATAAAAATGCTTTTACCAAAACGCCAGAACAAAATGATATTTTTCATTTCATTAGGAGTTGTAGTAATACTTGGTGCTTGGGCCATAAAATCATTCTTCATAATTAGTCCTGATCAAAGACAAACAGCTAACATAGTTAACGAGGCTAAGGACAACGTAAAGTTGGCAAAAACAAAAATTAACCAAAACGATTACTTGGGTGCAAGAAAACTTCTCCTTGGTTCCATTATAAGCATTGGTTCAATCTCACCATCAAACAAGGCAAATGACGTAAAAGACGAGATGGTAAAACTTTTGGACACCCTAGATAACGCCACGGAAGTTTCCCCTACTCTTACTGAAACACTACCGAAGAATATTAGCGACAAGGCCACGTTAATTGCTACTCAGAAAGAAAAAACTGGCACAACTGGCTTAGATATTTACGAAGATAATCTTTACTTTATCGCCATTGATGGAATTTCAAAGATTGCCGACGTGGGCAGTAAACCAAAAGACGCAGTTCAATGGCTCAAGGGTGGCACATTACCATCAGAACCACTTTTACTAACAGTTGACGGTAAAGTCTATGTTTTAAATAGATCAGGCCTCCTAACCACATACTACAAAGGAGAAAAACAAAGTGAAATTAACACCCTCGTTCTTCCAAATGAATCTAGTGTTTTAGCCACAAACAAAGACTCTCAATATCTTCACCTAATAAACAAAGACTTGGGTAGAATTTATTTAATAAGCAAAGCCACCGGAACCTTGTTTAAGACTCTTAAGGTTTCGAGCCAAGAAGCATTTGACCAAGCATATCTCGACCAAGACGAAGCTATATATCTCATCAGCAAAGACAACAAAGTCTGGAAAATCCAGTAAATAAAAACCCCGCCAATGGCGGGGTTTTTATTTACTTATTATCTTATTTGAGTTCGACGATTCCGCCGGCTTCCTCAAGTTTCTTCTTTATCTCTTCTGCATCGGCCTTATTAACACCTTCTTTGATGTTAGTAGGGACTTTGTCGGTCATATCTTTGACCTCTTTTAATCCCAAGCCTGTCATTTCGCGGAGAACCTTAATGACCTGAATTTTTGCTGTTCCAGCATCTTTCAAGACAACCGTGAAGCTATCTTTCTCTTCACCAGCCTCTGCACTAGCGCCAGCTGCAGGTCCTGCGACTGCCATTGCGGCAGCTGATACTCCAAACTTTTCTTCTAATGCTTTCACAAGTTCATTTAACTCGGAAACTGACATTTTTTCTACTTGCTCTACAAATTGTGCTTTATCCATATAATTTTTTATTTATTATTTTTAATTAATATTACTCGACCTTAGACGGTGGCTCCTTTTTTCTTTGCGACTTCAGACAATGCAACTGCCAATCCACGCATTGGATAGGTCAGCATTCCCAACAATCTTCCAACAAGAACTTCTTTGGTTGGCATTTGGGCCATTTCCAAAAATCCTTCCTTGCCTAAAAAATTGTTTTCAAAAATCGCTCCGAAAAACTGTAAAGCCTTATTCTTTTTAGAAAATTCATACAATTTTTTTGAAACTGCATAAACATCATCATTACCTAAAACCAATCCAACGGAGCCGTCCATGCCATATACATCTGCTTCACTTTTTAAATCTTTCAATACTATTTCTATCAACGTCTTCTTGGTTACCAAAAGCTCTGCATCTATGGCTCTTAAGGCTCTCTTCAATTCCGACATTTGGGCAACAGAAAGCCCCTTCTCGCCTGCTCTTGAGAATGTGGTAAATATCGTTATTTTGGACTTTGGAAGCTTGGCTTTAAGCTTCTTCAATTCCTCTTTCTTCTGTGATTTTGGTTTCATAATTTATTTAACAAAAAACTACCGTTCCGTAGTTCGACCTAACACTTTCCATTCTAAATAGAATGACTTGTTGCCTCGGGGCGACTTAGCTCGGAGAAGGTTCCATCGGCCGGACGAAGTCCGTCGCCGATAATGGAATCTCTGTTGTTTGCGCCCTGTCTACGGTATTAAGATATTAGCAAAAGATTTTCTATTTGTCAAAAGGTCGCTCCGCCCCACCCCATCTTCTCGCCAGAGCTCCTCATAGAGCTAGTCATTTGATTCACTCCTAATTTTCCTGACCGCCCGGAGTCACCTCTGTCAGGCCATGCGACCTTCGCCTTTCGGCTCGGATCGTTCCTGCCATCTCCGGCTCGGTTTCCCAGGAAAATACGCGTCGTTCATCAATGACTGCTATCTATTCGTCACATGCAAGAAGATGAAGTGGGGCTCCGCTTTGATTAAACCCGAGCCAATGCATTCTTGAGCGGCTTTTGCGAAATAAGCGGGCATGGTTCGAGTCTTAGACGAGAGAGCTTGTGAGCAATAGCAGGGAGCGAGCACGCTGGGTGGCCAGACCTGCACCCTGAGATTGTGGGTGCGGTCTCAGCGAGCGTAGTGAGAGGATGGTTGGCGAGGGGTGAGAAAATAGGTGGGGGCGAGAGCGATTAGATCCCTAAATATTTTCGGCGATTGGCTGCGTGTTCAGTAGCGGTTTTGGAGTAAATCATCTGACTGCCGTCTCGGGTAGATAGGTAGTAAAAATAGTCACTGGATTGAGGATTTAAAACAGCCTGAATAGCTGTAATGCCCGGATTAGCAATCGGACCAACAGGAAGACCTGATCGCATGTAGCTATTATATTCGGAATCAATGCGAATTTCTGCGCCTACAGGCATTTGAGTTACATCACAATCTTTTTTAAAATTTCCAGCAACAAATCTCCTCAAACAAGCCCCATAAGAAACCGTGGCGTCAATTTGTAATGGCATTTTTTTAGCAAGACGGTTTCTTATAATTCCCGCGACCAAACGCATATCCTCCTCACTCCTAGCCTCCTTTTCCAATATAGATGCCCTTGTTAGTGTGTCTCTAAGAACTAGAGAGCTAAAAATTAAAGAAAATTCCTTAAATTTTAAATTAAGATGATTCTTCATTTTCTCTGCAATCGTGTCTACGGTCTCCCCTTCTTTATCAAAACGATATGTGTCAGGGAAAAATTGTCCTTCTTGTGGCTGATATTTTTTTGCAAACTCTCCCTCAGCAATTAAGCCGAACTGAACCAACCTTTTATCAATCTCCCAGACATTAAACCCTTCGGGTATGGTGACCACGATATCATCTGTTTCAGCAAAACCGCTCGCAATTGAATAAACAATGCTGGGAACAGTATCCCCTGGTTTAAATAAATATCTCCCCGCTTGGAGTTTTTTTTCATTTCCAGTCACAAGAGCATAAGCAATAAATACAAATTTATTTTCTATCACCCCTTCTTTTTTTAAAATATCGGCTATTGCATAAGCGCCTTGCCCCTCCTTTATCGTGATTTCTTTTGGAGCACTCAAGGGCGATTGAAGAACAGCTCCCAACATCCATCCCAAAAACACACTAACCGCTATTAAAGCGGCTATGTGTGTTTTATGTTCCCTGAAGAATCTGGAACCCAGATTAGAAATATGTTTCATACGCATTGCAAGAGATTTTATCAGTCCCGCAAGGCGAGACGAGGAAGCTGTAGTTGACACTACTGCGACGAGGATAAACAAAGCGGGATGATAAAATCTCCGCAACCCGAAGGGATACGGTCAATCTCGACCGATTACTGCGTCGCTCCTCCTCGGAGTGCAATAAGCACACTTTCGTCGTCGCTTCTTGTAACGTCCAAGATTGACCAGTATCGCGAAGAAACATATTACTAATCTGGGTTCTACTAGATAGGTTTTTGGTCCAATACTCTCTTTGGAGGAACGGCCTTTTTGCCATTTTTAAGTTCATCTAATTTCGTTAATACTGCCTGATTATCTTTATTTGTTTCATTACTTAATATTTTCTCCATCTGATCTATTGCGTTAGGCAAATCCTGTCTTTCTTCATATAACAATCCTAGATACCAACGAGCATTAGCAAAGTCGGGAGATAAGAGAACCGCTCTCTGTAATTGACTAAACGCTTTGTCCTTCTGATTATCTCTATAGTAGAGCAATCCTAGTTCAAAAGCGAGGGTTGGTTGATTGCTGTTGTATGGTGCTATTTTTTCGAGTTGAACGATAGCTTCTCTCACCTTACCCATTCTGTCGTAAACGGCTCCTAGACTATAGATGGCTGAGCCAAAGTTGTCTGAAAGTTCAATTGCTTTTTTGAAATTCTCTTCGGCTTTAACGAGATTGGGCGCTATTTCCTGTTGAAACTTGGTGGCATTTGCACCTCCACCAGCAGCTAACTGACGGGAAAGATCTGATTTAGATAGGTACATTCCACCAATTTTGTTGAAGAAAGATGAATCTCCGGGTCGAAGTTCAGCTGCTTTCAAATATGAATCTTCAGCAAGCTTGTCTACCCCATCTACTAATCCCATTAAATTCTGATACACATCTCCCAAGTTAGACCAGTTGTCTGATTCTCTTGGAGCCAATTCAGTAGCACGCTTTGCTAAATTAATAGCCGATGCTAGATAATTCTGAATTTTTGCCTGCTTATCTGCATCAGCATCTTTCTTGTTTAATTCTCTTGAAAGCAAAGCAAGGGCGGCCTGAGAAGACACTCTGTAATATCTATCGTCCTGACCATTCCAATTAAGAGCTTCGCTCATAAGTGTTATGGTTTTGTCTAGGTCCTTATTTGTTAAAGCTTGGGAATATTTTATATCTGAAATGTATAAAGTCGCTCCAAAATAAGAACCGACCAAAACAAGAATCAATCCGCCTATAAATCCAAGTGAAGAAATTAGTGAAGTGGTGGCTCTTTCTTCTACATTAAACACCTTCTTTTGATCTCCCCACAGTGAGGCAACCATCAATCCCATCAATACATAAGCAACGAACATAAGTGTCAGGTTGAACGGATATAAGAATAGTCCAACAATCAAAGCAGATAATCCTGAAATAACTCCGGTGTCCTCTTCAGATAATGCCCCCTTAAACATTCCTCTGATTAAAAGCCACAGCAAAAAGGCAAAGGCCACAAGCACCACCAATCCACCTTGAACCGCCCAATTGAAGACTTGGGAGGTGGCATCAAAGAACTTGGCACCGGAAATCGTTGTATTTGAAAGTTTTCCTGCACCAAACCGATCAAAGGCTAAAGAGAAATTTTCCGGTCCATATCCGAAGGCTATATTCTTTTTTAATACAGAAGTAGCAACATCAGTGGACAGGCCGAAAGACGGAGCAACTTCAACCGGAAGATCATCCTTTAAGAAGTTAAGATTCAAATTAACTACCATGAAGAATACTCCCAGAACAATTACTGTCATCGGCAATAAGAATTTTGATATTTTAAATCCAGGCTTGTTTAAACTGTCTAAAGCTATCATCATGGCCATTCCAACAATAGCAACCGCCCACATTACCCACCAATTAAGCAATACCAGTACAACCAGTGCTAGAACTGTTCCAATTTTGCCAATATCCAAGTACTTAAATACTGAAATTTTGCTCTTATAGAACAATGGTAGAGCTATCGCTGCAAGCATGCCTAAAGAATTTACAGAACCAACAGTATTAAATGCCTTGGACATCGCAAATGGGAAACGAACCAGATATACTCCGAACAAATTTAAGACACCATAAAGAAGGGCAACAAACAACGAATATCCGAGAAGCATGCGCACCTTACTACCCTTATCGTCAAAAACATTAACTATGCCGAAATAAAATATAGATAATGCAATCACTGTCACAAGAGCATCGCTCAAGCTTCCAGTTAAACCAAACAAACTCTTAAATCTAGCTAATGAAAAAATTGTTGAAAGAGACACGGCTAATAGGAATGCAGCTATGCCCTTATCTAGAGGATTATATCTCCAAGATAATTGTCCTGAAACAACTACATGCAAAAGCCAAAGAATCAAAGCTCCCCCAGATACAACCAACAAAAGTAACTGCTTATTAAATTCTAATACACTAGTAGACCAAGGCAGGAAAAATAATGGCAACAACAAAACACCGGCCATCAAAAACCATCGGCTGACCTTGAGATATGTTGTTTCTTTAACCTCGTGACTTTCAAAAGTAGTTTCCTCGGGATTATCGTAAGAAACTGTTCTTACATCAACTCCTCCTCCGTCCAAAAAATTGGCGTCCATTTGTTCCTAAAATACTTAATCCCTTCAAATATTTAGGCATTCCAGGCCAAATATTTAAAGATTTAAGTGTTTGGTTAAACTTGGGTCAGATATCTGACCTCATTTGTTATGTTAATTTTATCCAATTAATACACCTTTATCAATGTGGACAATTTATAGTCTCATGTAATGGGCATCTTTACACTATGCATGTAAAGATGCCCATTACATGACTACCCAAAACTACAAATCAAGAAACAAATTCTCTATTTCTTTTTTTTCTTTTATCAAATTGAAACTGGAATTAACAAATTTGTAATAATCATTTAAATTTTCAAATTGCTCAAGTATTATTTCATAATCTCTTATTAAAGACCCCTTATCCTCATCCCCCATTAGTCTAAAACTACTCCACTTGTAGTCTATGGAATTCTTAATAAGTCCTGCCACGCTCGGGTTTTGGTGAATATATGCAGAAAGCCATAGTAAATAATCGTTATTGTCCACATTGACTTGTTTAAACTGATCTTGAAAAACATGTCCAACTCTATCATATTTTTTATTAAAATATTTTGAGTAACTCGTACAGATTCTGGATATTAATTTACTCACTGGAATTTCCTTATTTTGTTTTATTAAAAAATGGTAATGATTCGGCATTAAACAATAATTAACCAAACTAAAAGCATCTTCTGGCAAAGGAGTTGATCTAAACATTCTTTGATCCTTATCTGGAAATAAATTTTGTTTTAAACGCAAAATAAAAAAACTAAAATCATTGTCATCTAGGAAAATATTTTCTTTTCCATTGCCCCTATTATAAATATGGTAGTAAGCACCAGTGGCAAATTTTTTATAATCCCTATTATTCATATTATTTAATTTTAATAGATTGCCAATAATTGTAAAGATGCCCATTACACTTGCACAGTTTAATGTAATGGGCATCTTTACAATGTTCATGTTCCAGAAGGAGCTGGGGTTGGTTCGGGAGTGGGTGCTGGCGTTGGTGCTGGTGTGACATCTGGCGTTGGGCTTGGACTCAAGGTAGGCTCAGGAGTAGGGGCTGGTGTCACATCAGGAACTGGAGTTGGAGTTGGTGTGGCATCTGGCACAGGTGTCAGTGCTGGGGTCGCATCTGGTGTGGGGATTGGAGTTGTGTCAGGTGTAGGAGTCGGGGTCGTTTCTACAACTGGGGTTGGCGACGGAGAAAATGTGGCTGAAGCAGAAGCCGACGGTGCAAAGCCTGCCTGCGCAGGCAGGTCATTTCCTTCATAACCTTTTCTTCGGGCAATCACGAGCCAATCAAATTTACCATCCAAAGAGCCGTTCATGTTTTTAACCACAAAGCCGTATTGCGTTTTATCAGACACATAAAGCTGACCCTGCATCACAGTTGTTGGAGTTGTTAGCACTTTCAATGGAACATCTGGAGAAATCACCGAACTGAATGACACATCAAAGAATACACGCGCTTCCCCACCAATCAAATCTGAAGAACCACTCAACACTATTTCCCCTCTTGCTGAATCTACTCCATAGGTGGCAAGATATGCGCCATTTTCTTTAAGATCTAATTTTGACTCCCCTGATGCCTGTGCACCGTTTCCACTAAATAATGATTGTGTTGTTGCGTCAGCATTTGGAGATATTGATATTGAACGTGATGTCCAGTTTTCCATCATTATCGCTAAATCAAATTCCCAATTAAACGCGTTCGCAACTGAATGATATGTTTTATTAATTCCTTCGGCGATTATATCCCCGCTCGCCCAGAGATTTTGGACTTTTGTCATTAATGTATTTGCAATAGTACCCATCGTGTCGGTGATTCCAGTTCCGGAAGAACTGACAGTCACGCTTCCGCTGGCAATATTTGCATGGGCACCATGTAAAAGATCGTCGACGGTCAGTGATAATGATGCTACTTTTGCCTGCAAAAGTTCAAATGCAGTTGATTGAGAGGCTACTTGCGCCTCTACGGCAGAAAATTTGCCTGCTAATTCCTGCACTCCAGCCAGAGTAAATGTGGCGAGTTTATAAATATCTACACCCTTGCCACCAATTGCCAAAACATCGGCTGGCGCTTCTTCGGCGATAAGCCCTAGTCGCAATGGCGATGAATAATCTTCTTCGTTGTAGTGATACTTCGCCACTCTCAAATCTTCCAATTTATCCAATATTGAACTCCTGCTTGCTTCATCCACATATTCAATATCTTTCTTCGCTTCTCTGGTTGAAATGTTTACAAATGATGTACCAGCAATGTCGCCAATGACATGCAATTTATATGCAGGAATAGTTGTGCCAACACCAATATTTCCTGTTGCATCAACGTGCATTGAAGGTGAGGCGGTATTTGATGAGATAAATGATGTGCGAGCATTGAGTTCTTGGATGCTCGCAGTAAGCAACGGGGTGAGTTTCCCATAATCAACTTGCCATGGGTCTATGGCTGGGTCTACGCCTCCAACATGTACTGCTTCTGGGTAATAATTGTAAAGATCTTGGGCAATGAAACCTTGAATAGTTTTACCTGGTTCAGAAATGAAATTAAAGTCACTAACTGGTATTTGCATTAAGGTGTTCAGCCCTGCGGAAGTTGTAATAATATTCTCTTTTAGTCGTCTGTCGGATGTTGTGTTATAAGCCACAGCTGATGCTCCATTGCGGGTTATAGTTCCTTGCAGAGTGCTCTCACTGTAATCATAAAAGCCTATGAGAACAGTGGTTGAATCAGAAGAATTTAGACCAGCCCCCACAAGTATTCCGCCAGTACCCGCAGAATTTTGAGAATTTCTAACTGTTGTAATATAACCACCAGCAAGAGATGAAATTACCTCAAATTTACGAACCGGCCCCGTCGTCCCGATGCCGACGTTACCTGAACTATTAATTCTCATCCGCTCTGTAAGTGCTGTTCCAGTGTCATGAGTATTAAAAGTTAAAACACCACCCTCTGCATCATATGGGTTATCAGTTTGCGCATATATGGTTGCAATTATTTTATCTTTTGCCGTGTCAGTAGACTGGTTATTGCGGAAAGAAATGACATTAACATTCGCTCCTGCATCAGTACGATTACCTTCTAAGTGGAGAGCTCCGATACCACTTGTCCCTGTATTTACAGAAGAAATTGCTTTTTCAAGATAAACACCCGTAAGGTAGACTACTGAAGTAAGAGGCTCACCCACAGAAAATCTTGTGTTTGGCGCCGTCGTCCCAATACCCACATAACCAGTTGATGCGATATTCATCAGTTCAGTCCCTGCACCATTTAAGAAGCTTAATCTCTCAGAAGTACCTGAGCCCTGGTAGTTAGAACGAAGAGTGAATTTCTTGTCAGTGCTTGTACCTCCAGACCAGATGTCCATGGAAGCTGTGGCAGTTGAATAAATATCAAGGAGATTGGATGGCACTGTTGTCCCAATACCCACATTACCCGTGAAATAGTTAGTGCTTGTTCCTGTCTGATGAATACCTTTAGTAATATCTAATGAGCCTGCAAAAGAATTAGAGGCAGTAGCAGTACCAAATTTGATAGCTCCATTCACCTCAAACAAGGCAGTCGGTACTGCAGTTCCAATTCCAACATTGCCGTTGTTTAGAATGGTCATGCGGTTAGTGGCAGCAGTGACAAAGTTTACTGCACCAGAACCATTGTTGTCAGAGTCAGAAACAAAGTTAACGTCTCCAATTGATGTGC
>CAZAUE010000009.1:0-28439 GCA_964488565.1 uncultured Candidatus Saccharibacteria bacterium
AAAACCGCTCACGGAGGAGCGGTTTTATCGGAGGCGTGTCTGAGGGTGGCTGGTTCCGAAGCTATGCCTCCAAGATTGCTGCCTCTTTTATTTTAGTGACTATTTCTTTTTCTAACTTAGGATTCTCTTTGAGGAACTGGCGTGAACCTTCTACGCCCTGCCCCATTTTTTGTTCACCATAATTATACCAGCTACCAGATTTGGCAAGAATGCCATATTTAACTCCAGCATTTACAACATCCGAGTATTTGGAAATACCTTCATTGTAGAGAATATCAAATTCACATGTTCTGAAAGGAGCGGCGATTTTGTTTTTAACAATCTTTACTTTAACCCTATTCCCCACTATCTTTTCGGCCACCTGAATTTGAGCAGCTTTTCTGATTTCAATTCTGACGGAAGAATAAAACTTCAAAGCCATTCCACCTGGAGTTGTTTCCGGATTTCCAAACATAATCCCAATCTTCATTCTCAATTGATTAATGAAGATTATGGATGTATTAGATTTAGCGACAATGGCGGTAAGTTTTCTTAAGGCATGGGACATCAATCGTGCCTGCAAACCCATGTGTTGCTGGTCCATCTCACCTTCTATTTCTGCTCTCGGTGTTAAAGCTGCCACAGAGTCAATAACGATAACATCGACACCCCCTGATTTAACTAAAGATTCAACAATATCTAATGCTTGTTCACCAGTATCTGGCTGTGATATCAAAAGATTTCCCAAGTTAACTCCAATCTTTTTAGCATATTCAGGATCCAATGCATGTTCAGCATCAATATAAGCAGCGACTCCTCCTTTTTTCTGAGCTTCAGCAACTATATGCAAACAAAGAGTTGTCTTTCCAGAACTTTCTGGACCATATATCTCAATAACTCTGCCTCTTGGTATTCCCCCAATTCCCAAAGCTAAATCCAAAGAAATTGAGCCTGTTGGAATAACATCAACATTTACTCTTTTTACTTCACCCAAACGCATCAAAGATCCTTCACCGTATTTCTCCTGAATCTCTTTTATTGTCATGTCTACATGCTTGTTGCTTGTGGTTTGTTCTGCTTGTTTTTCGTTTTGTTTTTTTGCCATTTTTTTGAGAAGTGTTCCCTCACACACTTTTAAATTTATCTTGTTATTCTAACAGAGCAAATTATTAAAGCAAATTACTTTTCAACACAAATTTAAAAGCCCCGACGTATCGGGGCTCCCCTTTCGGGGCAGTTTGTTTAGCTTCGGAAGTCGAAGCCAAGATTGGAGGACGCACGGCGCGCCTGAATTCGTTCGCGCTGTTGGACTATCTCGCGGGCCTCCTCGCAGTCCTTGCAACGGACCGCGAATGGCAAGGCACGAAGCCGAGGCTGGGCGATTTCCTCGCCACACTCGAAGCAATGACCGTAGGTCCCTTCTTCGAGGCGCGAGAGTGCCTCGTTGATCTTCGCCAGCGTCTCCGCCTTCATCTGGATGAGGGCAAATTCGATGTCCTCCTGGATGTCGACGTCGGAGTTCTCGCCAGGGCCAGTGGCCTTGTGCTCCTTCTCCGAACCTTCGGTTCGGACATCGCGAATCTTGCCCTGAACTTCGGCCAAGATTTCGCGCTGACGTTCGACGAGCATCCGCTTCAGCTCGTCGTATCGGGGCGAAGCCGTAGGCACCGTCTGCTTCTTTGATGGCATCTCTGTCTCCTCTGTACTGTCGGGTTAACGAACCAATGTCTAATAATCATATCATGGTTTTGATTAAAAATCAAGCCCACAGTCAACAACTAAAAATCGCCCTATTGGGACGATTTTTAGCAATAAATTTAAGTTTTAAATAGACTCTGTTTCATCTGCTTCCGCTTCAGGTGTGTCTGCGTTCATTCCACTTACCTGAACCAAATGAGCAGGCTCTTGAGCTACTGTGCCGTCTTGTCTGATGTAAACCTCTCTTGGCTTTGCACCATCTCCTGGCCCAATAACTCCTTTCTCTTCAAGCAAATCAAGCAGACGAGCAGCTCTTGCATATCCAACACGCAACCTTCTTTGCAGTAGTGATGCTGATGCTTTACCGGCCAAAACAACTGTTTCCTTGGCTTCGCCATACATGTCATCATCGGCATCATCATCTCCCCCTCCGGTAAATCCTCCGGTGGAATTGGTGTTCGCATCAAAATTAAGTTTCAAATCAGTTTCTTCATTTACTTCCATGTTCTCGGCCTGTGCTTTAATAAACTTCATGACGTCCTTAACTTCTTTTTCAGTTACCATCGCTCCCTGTAAGCGTCGGGGCTTGGCGACATCACCAGCAAGGAACAACATATCTCCCTTACCTAGTAATTTCTCTGCGCCTGCCATATCAAGAATCGTCCTAGAATCAATCTGGCTGGCCACCTGAAGAGCCACACGAGAAGTAATGTTGGCTTTAATAAGACCAGTAATAACTTCCACAGAAGGCCTCTGGGTGGACAAGATAAGGTGTATTCCTACAGCTCGGGACATCTGAGCCAATCTTACGATAGCTCCTTCAACGTCACGTCCATATGAAGCCATCAAATCAGCCAACTCATCAATAACAATAACAATCGCCGGCATTATTGGTTGATCCTTTTCAACCATCTTGGTGTTGTAAGAAAATATATCTTTTGAACCATTCTTGGAAAGAGCATCGTATCTCCTATCCATTTCGCCCAATGACCACTTCAAAGCTCCAAGAACTTTTTTATTATCAGTAATAACCGGAGTTATCAAATGTGGAATCTCATTAAACAATGTTAATTCAACACGCTTCGGGTCAATCAAAATTAATTTCAAAACCTCAGGTGAATGTTTGTAAAGCATTGAAAGAAGAATTGTATTAATGCTGACAGACTTACCCGTACCAGTCGCTCCCGCAATCAAAAGGTGGGGCATTTTTTCAAGTCCAGCAAAAATAGGATTACCTGAGACGTCTCTTCCCAAAGCAAGTGGTAGGAAATATTTTGATTTCTTAAAGTCGTCATGATCAAACATGTTTCTCAAACCTATCAATGCCACCTTCTTGTTTGGAACCTCTATGCCAACCAAAGATTTTCCAGGGATAGGAGCTTCAATTCTAATTGGATAAGCAGCGAGGGCTAAGGATAAATCTTGCTGGAGTGATGCAATTCTTGAAAGCTTCATGCCAATAGCCGGTCTTAATGTAAATTGTGTAACCGTGGGCCCAATAGAAACCTCTCCCATTTCAACATCAATCCCGAAGTTACCCAAAGTCCTTTTGATTATGGACGCGCTGGCATTGATATCTCCAGTAATGGCCTCTTCTTGGTCTTCATGCAAAATATCTGTTGGTGGAAGTACCCATTTGCCTTTCTTGTAATTCTTAATTACAAATTCTTTTTCTTCAACTTTTACAGGCTTGGCAACAAGAGCTGGTTTGGCTTCCTGTTTCTTCTGATCAACAACCTCTGAGCCTTTTTTGATTACAACATTATCAACCAATTTTTCCTCTTCATCTTTTTTGGATATCAATCCATAAAGCGGAACGTTCAATGACACCAGTAAAGCAACAACAATAAGAGCAACAAGAATTAATAGTGACGCTCCAAAACCCACAGATGACAAAAGAGGCGCACCAAGAACAATGCCCAAATATCCGCCCTGAACTAATCTTGTATCAAAATCCCCACTTCCAAATATGTAAAATATACCCAAAACAGAACCAACAAAAAGCAAAGTGCCAAATACCGCACTATGATAAATATTTCTTGAAATTGATTTAATAAACGAAACCCCTAAAACAGTAAACGCTATTGGAACAATGAAAAAGCCCCAACCAAAGAGGGCTCGTGCAAACATATCAAAACCTTCACCGGCCACGCCGGCCTTGCCAACAAAACTCAAAATACTCAAAAGGGCCAATATAAAACTCCCAATACCCCAGATACTGTTCTTGGTTTCTTGAGAGATATCAAATCTGGACACCCTGTCTTTCTTATCTTTCCCCTCGTATTTATCCTTCTTTTTGTGTCGTCCCATATCACTCATTATACAGCAGTTTAAACAAATAAATCAAATCCCTCGCTCCCCAGCCACATACTCTTGAAAAACCGCAGTTGGCCTCCTTCCAGCGAGGAGTCCACTGCTTCATGCTCAGCGTTCCGAAGAACCAAGCCGAAACGCTTCCGCAACATTTTTCAAGAATATGTGGACTGGCTCGCTCAACCTGAGCCAATGCATTTTTAAATTTTAATTAAGCATTTTCTGTATCATTTTTAAACCATTGCGGAGGGATAGATATAAACAAAGCTTTACCTTAAACCGACAGGAAAGCCGGAACTGACTCTGTGTTTTCTTTAAAAAACACAGTAAGGAATTCCGGAAGGCCTTCCGGAGGTTTTAAAGCTATTGTTTGTCTAGCCCGGAGCACAGGATTAAAAATGATGGGGAAAACGCAACAGAAAATGGGTGGGGTGGGAGGCGAATCTGTGAGAACTAAAAAGGAGCGCCGTAGCGCTCCTGGGACTGTCTCGGACAGGCTCCCGAACCGAGGTATTTATGTTAGCGGACCATCTCCGCTCACGGACTACCCAATATCCTACTCCGTTTCTTTTTTCGGTTAGGCCGCCCGATTCCTCTCGTGGGGTCGGGGGGCGGGTTATGAGCGCGTTTTGGCGCGATGAGAGGTGATTTCCTCTTAGCCACGGCGCCTGACACGCTCGCCTTACGCCGGAACCACTAGGCCCCGACGAACCTTTGCACAGGACTACTTACTGCCCGTACTGAAATATAATAATAGCACACTTTACACCAAAGTGTCAACCCCCACCTCTAGGGCATCATTTTACGGAGGGGGCAATAATGACAATCTTTGTCATCGCAAGTTTTGTTCCAAAACACCAAGCCCATTATTTCATCTCCGGTTTTCTTTATTAATTCTTCGAGCTCATCCACCTCTTCTTTGTTAATAACAAAACTTTCTTTCTTAAATCTCCCCTTGTCATCGGGTTCCACAAAATCAATGTCCCCCGAAGCCATTTTATATTTACCGTCATTAAATTTATTCAAAAGTAAATTATAAAAAACCAATTGGCGTTTGTAATTACCGTCAGAGCTGGCGGTCTTACCGGCGACAACATTACGCGTTTTGGGTTTACCTGTTTTGTAATCAACCACATTCACCTTGTTTGATGAGTCTAGTATTTCTATTTTATCTATCTTACCGTTTATTTTTATATCAGGAGCAATCTCAATTCCATCAATTTTAAATTCACTCAAATAATTCTTACCCCAACTCTCGTGATAATTTTTGTAATATTCAGGCAAATATTTGCGCCCTTTCACTAGTGCTTCTTTGTAATCATCCTCTACAATCGGCTGGTGTGATAATTCTTCTTCAAATCTCTTAACTAAGTACTCCGGCCCGAGGTCATTTTCCTTAAACTTATCAAAGAAATCTTTCAATGCTTGGTGAACAGCATTGCCGTACATCAAATGCTTGTTTGGCGCTTCTGGGATTCTGACAAGATTGGAATAAAAATATTTCCACGGACAATCAAGATAATTATTAAGCGCCGTCACAGACAAACCGTATTTTTTAAACATTTCATTAAGAAATTCTTTATCCTGAATACCGACGGTTGCCTGCTTATTTTCCGAAAACAAAATCTCCTGCTTGGCAAAAAATTCTTCTTCATACTTATCGGCCTCGCCTTTCTCAATAAAGGCCGAATCCATTTCTTCAATAAACTGGCTGGCCAATTGTTCCCGTCCCGTTATCCCCTGTCTTGAGTAGCTTAAAACGATTTCTTTCTTAGCTCGGGTTAGAGCAACATAAAACAAATTACGCTCGTCCTGATTCTCGCTTTCTTCCAATGCTGAATCTATTTTAAATACCGAAGCCGGCATTTTGAAATGTTCTATTCGGCGCTTGTTACCCCAATGACCGTCAAACAAATGAACAATGTAAACATAATCAAACTCAAGACCTTTTGATTTGTGAGCTGTCATCAAACGAACCTTACCAGGTCTTACTTGAAGATTATCGCTCTTTAAAGTAATTCTATGTTCCTCAAGCGTGTCCAGGTGTTCAAGAAATTGCTCAAGTGCGTAGTCCTTGTGATTTTCTATCAAAGATTTCATCTGATCAAACAACGCTCTCACTTTTTCAATTTTTCCGAATGGATCCGAGTTCGCCAAGACATGCGCTAAAAATCCTGACTCACGAACAATTATTTCAAATACCGAAGCGGCACCCTTGTTTTGAGAAAGTTGTTTCCAGTTTGAAAATTGTTTGTATAATTCCTGCATTCTTTCCGCGTCTTCAATGCGAGCTTCCTTGAGAGTTTGTTCTGAGCGAATAATGTCATACGGATTTAAATGCTTGCTACGGGAATATTCAATAAGCTTATAAATATCCAACGGGCTTACCCCCAAAAAATCAACATGAAGAACCGTAAAAAGTAGCCCCGCATCTCCAAAACCCTTTACCGCTCGCAAAATAAGCAAAAGCTTTTTGATATCTTCATCTTGAAGCACATTCTGTTCTGACTCTATTGCAAAAGGCACGCCAATCTTTTCAAGCATACTGGCGATTGGCAAAGCATCGCGATTCTCGCGGTAAAGAACAACGATATCTTCAGGTTTTACTTTTCCTGCCTGCGCAGGCAGGCCACCACTAATTTTTTCCTGAATACTGCGGGCGATAAAATATGTTTCCGCATCAGTGGAACTAAAATTATACAAATCTATTTTTTTGTCTGGATGTTTAGTCTGAGATTCCAGCTCGCCCTTTTTTGCCAAACTCGTGGCCAAGTTAAGAATAGTTTGAGTTGAGCGATAATTTTGAACGAGGGTAATTAATTTTGCTCCTTTGTATCTATTTTTAAAGTATAAAAAGTTTTCTAATGAAGCCCCCTGAAAACGAAAGATGGCTTGCTTCTCATCACCCACCATAAACAAGTTGGGATTATCAAAAAAACTAGCCAAGAGTTCAATGATGCGATTTTGGGCATTGTTTGTGTCTTGATGTTCGTCAATCAAGAAATATAAATATTTTTCCTGCAAAGTCAGAAGAAAATCTTTATTTTTTTCCAAAGCAGAACAAACCTCCATTATCATGTCGCTATAGTCATACAACTTCTGATCACGGAGGGCTTTTTGATAAGCATGATACAAAATAGCCAGCTCTTTATTTTTCAAAATATGCTTTTGCATATCCTGATACTTTCCTTTCATCTTACCCTTGTGCGCACCCTTGTCATGATAGAGATCATCAATCAAGCTAAATTTCTTTTCTTCATCCTTAATTATCTTTTCAAATTCATCTGGCTGAACTCCTTCCTGTTTTAATTTATTTATCGTACCAAGCGCCGCACGGAGATAATAAAACGTATCACCAAAAGGCCTCAAAATTGTTAATTCCGATGAAGTAATTATTCCCTCCATTATCTTGAACTGTTCTACCTCGGTAATACTGTTGGCGCCAATAATGTACGGAAACTCCTCCGGATAATTGCGAATGATATTGTTGGCAAAACCATGGAAAGTTGAGATGGTCACACGATAAGCCGAACTGCCTATCATTTCAGACAAACGACCTCTCATGGATGCCACACCCGATTCAGTGTAGGTCAAAGCCAAAAGAGCCTCTGGAGGAGTGTCTGTTTTTTCCAAAATATTGGCAATGCGAAGAGTGAGAATTTGAGTTTTCCCAGTACCCGGACCAGCAATAACCATGACCGGACCTTCAATAGCATCAACGGCTTCTTTTTGTTTTGGATTCAGCCGTTCGTAGTATTTTTTAAATTCAGATGTTTTCATTTATTTTTCCCAAATTCTTTCAACATAAACCTTCCTCCATCCAAAACGGCCCAAAAGAAATCCGCCAACCGCACCCACCACCCAAATCCCTATTTGAATTGTTGGAGTAAGAGCACAACCGCCATAGAATGGGACAAGTAAGCCCTGACTATCTGCCCAGCGCAAATAGCCCATCTCAATAAGTGCATGAATAATAAAACTTAAAATTAATCCAAAAAAAGTAGCGGTAATAAGATATGCTACATGTTTCAGTGTGGTTGGTTGTCCTGGTGCTTTAAAAATCATGTTTTTATAAATAAAAGCCTACCTCTATCATACACTTACACGATTAATAATCAAAAAAATTATTTTCATTCTCATTTCGGTGTTATACTTCGCTTCGCTTTGTATATCTGGTTCGTTCGGATAAAATGTAAGTAAACTTCCATTTTTCCTCACTGCCAGCTATACTTTAATTATGAAAAATAAAGACAACCCAAAAGCAGTCATCAAAGAAACAACTAAATATGGCAAAGCCGTTTTTGCAAAAGCAAAAATAAAAGCTGGTGAAATCATCAGCGTCTTTGATGGAAAATATTACGAAGCCAAACGGGCAATGCTGTTGCCCGATGTGCCTCCAGTGCGCGCTGGAAGACATGCGGTTCAGTTTGATAAAACTAAATGGCGTGACGGAAAAGTAAAAGGCGTAGCAAGGTGCTTGGCCCACTCATGCGACCCAAACTGTGGCATCAAAAATTTCTTTGAAATTGTGACGATGCGAGATATTGAAAAAGGCGAAGAATTAACTTGGGATTATGCCATGACTGAAAATAGCGATTTTCGAATGGAGTGTAAATGTGGAGCTAAATCCTGCCGAAAAATAATTGGTGCATATTCAATGCTTTCTCCCAAATTCCGAAAAAAATACAAAGGTTTTATCTCTGAGTGGTTAACAAAAAAGCCGATTAAAAAAACAGGTCCGATGGACCTGTCAAAATCTAACTTAGTTTGTTGGGAAAAATAGTCTTCCCATCCCATGGACAATTGGGGCACTTTTTGGCATGCAATGCTTCAATTGCGGGCATATTTTCCTTTAATGCCTTATCATAGGCTTTCCGTGTTGAATAATAAACTCGCCATGCTTCGTTATAGGCTGGCCCCGTTTTCTTTCCAAGGGCTTGCCACGCTTTTACATGAGCTTGCCCTGTCTTAACTACCTCCTTGGGCAGGCTACCCCCAACTCGTTTAAATAGGCGAAGGCGAATCTTTTGTTCGCTTTTTGGTTTGCCTTTAAGAATATATTTCCGACGTTCATTGTAACCAAGACACCACTCTATCAATACCTCGTGATGCACGTGCCAAAAGAATCCTGTTTGAATCTGCATTTTGCCCTTTTCAAGAAACTAAAAACTGTGCAATATAGTAGCACAGTTTTTGGAGTTGGGCAAGGCTAATATTCTGTTCCGCTTCGCTTTTTTTCTTCATCGTAATCGGCCTGATTCTCCCTTACTTTGAGAGAACTTCTAAATCTGGACTCAACATCTTTCAGTGTGTTTTCCAAATAATATTCACTCATTTGCATTGGCTTTAATAATGCAAACGCAGATTCCATGTAGCTAAGTAGTCGTTTGGCCGTTTCGGCTTCCTTTTCGGCAATATCATGTAATTCAGAGCTCATTTCTTCCACAGCCAATCCTTGTGTAGTGCTTTTTGCATAGGCATTGGTTTCCAGCAACTCTTTCGTTCTTTCTTCAACAATTTGAACGAGCTCATCAAGCGTTGTTCCGGAATTTATTCTACCTTCCAATTTTAATGCATCCAAACCCCACAGAGCTTTTTTTAATTGCTCTTCAGGTTTTATCTTTCGCCCCTCTTCTTTAATTAACGTATCAAATTCTTTGACCAACTCCTCATCAATTTTTGGTATTTCTTTAGACATGATGAAATTACTATATCACTTCTTCTTAAAAATAAAAAACCGGCTATTAGCCGGCACACCAGACAAGGGCTGTGGCATTGTCTTGAAGTCCTCTTTTTTCCGCCCATTCCATAATTTCACCTGCAGTTGCATTTCTCTTGGCATATTTTGCCACCTCTTGCAGTAAACGAGAGGTGTCAGAGTGTCCAGGGTCAAAAATTCCATCGGACGCGACAAGTACCCATGCTGGTTCGGCAACTGTATAAATATCCGGCTCCCTAGAGATAATGCCATTGAGAGCAGAGTCACCAAGAGCTCGGCTCATCTGCAACCCCATATCTCCAAAACGAGGATAAATATAGCCGTTGTCATATATTCCACCCCGTTCTTGAGCCGCTTTTCTTTCCTTAAGATTTGAGCGCACATTATGTTCGGGGCTTACATGTAATCTGCCCTGTTTGTCATAAATTACAACAGGAGAATCACCCAAAATCGCAACGGACACAGTGCTCAATTCTTCGGAAATTATCACACCCGAAAAAGTTGATCCAGCTTCGTGATGACGAGTAACAGAATTTAGGTTAGAAACTAGTGATCCCAATCTGTCTTCAGGATTTCCTTCATCAAGCGACATCATTCTGAAAATATTTTTTGCACAAAAATCAGAAACTTCTGCTCCACCATGTCCGTCCATGACGGTCATTAGTTGCCATTTTCTGTCTGGAATATATGTTTCATAGTGCCTATCTTCTTGATATCGCCTTGGCCCCTGTTTTACGGCAGACGTAACGTTGTCCTTCACATTTGCTCCCTCGAATGTAAGCGAACTTTCGCTAAAATATCACGAATTTCCCCTCAAGTCAACCTGACCCATGTTTCGGCTTTATAAAATAAAAAACCGGCTATTAGCCGGTAATCTCTGAAACAGGAGGTTTGGATTTCTTATCAAAATATTCCTTACAGTCATAACAAAATTCTGGGGTCATGTGTCTCGTAAAAGCATCACCCAAATGATCCCTAGCCACAATACTGATCGGACGTTTGAAATACTCATCAATGTCTTGTCTTGCCGCATCACAATTGTAGGTTTCTCTCCAGCCCAGAACGGTGGTTTGTGGAATTACCACTCTTGTCTTTGGATCTTTCCAGTGCAAGTCCTCCACGTCACCACACATTGATGTGTCAGCAACCGCCTCGCGGGTAGTCCCATCACTGAGCATAATCTCAAAGACATAAAGCTTGTACTGACCCATGCGTCGCCCTGTCGGAAAGCCTGTTCGGAACAACAGTTTTAGCACCGACTCTTCTCCTGTGTTTTTAAAGCTTGATTATTGTAAGCAATATTAAACACATTGTCAACCTCAAACTAAAAGTCTCGCATGTGCGAGACTTTTAGTTTGAGGCAATTTGTTTATCTTATCCCTGGCAAGTTGAACTCTATGTCTTGCTGGTTTTCCGACAAACCTTTTTCATAGCCCTGCTTATAGGCGAACCAGCCCACAAGTACAACAGCGACCAGAGCCACGACCACTACGATAATATTAGTTTTATTCATGCCTTAATTATACCCTTCAACAAAACTCAGAGCAAGCTTCCCTCAAGGCAATCAATAAAAAAAACCGGCTATTAGCCGGCAACATCAACTGGCAGGATTTCACGCAAAGTTCCATCAGTAATCCCCAGTCTTTCCAGCCCCGAGACAAAAGGCTTACCTCGCTGAACAGCTTCGCGAAGAA
This sequence comes from uncultured Candidatus Saccharibacteria bacterium, assembly GCA_964488565.1. Classification (GTDB taxonomy): domain Bacteria; phylum Patescibacteriota; class Minisyncoccia; order 2-02-FULL-40-12; family GWA2-44-9; genus 2-01-FULL-41-26. Next base: position 11,404 of record CAZAUE010000009.1, read on the forward strand.
TATTTGAGGCAGTCAGATCATCTCCCTGCAGTCTCAAGGAATCCTTTTCAAAAACAACAAAGTCTTCGAATTTTAACTTTGAATAAGGACCGGATTCCTTAACCTTTAAGATCAGGGGCTCTTCTTGGACAACTTCGGCGATATACATCCTAACTACGCCAATAATCATTATCGCGAGAAAACTTCCAACCTTTCTTGAGGCTTTTTCCGAAGCATTGTTATCTGACAACAATCCCTCCCTAAAGAACAACTTAAAACGAGCATTAATTTAACATTAAATCGAACTAATGTCAAAAAATCCCAAGATTTTGGGGGCTTATTTTCTAACCACTTCAGATTCAAACCATTGTTCCTGAAAATGCACTTGTTTCATTATCTCCTCATCTGTAAATTCCATTCCTTCGGGAACAACCACGAGCTTGTCGTCATCATTATTTTTTCTATGAATAATAGCAATGACTTGTCCTTCTGATTTTTCTAACGGCTCCGCAACTCCAAGATAATACGCATCTAAATATTCTCCGTCAGGAGCTTTTACGCCTTCAATGAAACCGTAATTAACCTCATACACAAAATCGTGTTTAGGATGTTTTGTGCCCAAAGGTCTGTCCATCGTAACCTCAACTTTTACTCCCAAATATTTTCTTGCCAACTCTAATGATTTTGAATCCATAAATTTTATTATATTAATTTCCCCATCATGTTTCATCATCCTTACAAACTCCAGTTTGTAAGGATGTCATATGTGGGGGGGTTATAAAAACATCATTTTCCGTACATTCGGTCGTCGCCCCAGATTTCAGCGGTTTTGGGTCAATTTAGAAATAAACAATACCCGACACCATTCCACGCCCTCTTTCACTGACCCCAGTCATTCAATCAAATAAGACTATTTATGGTGGAGGAATCACGTTACTCCTCCAAAGTTTAATAAAGTCTGCCTTATTTTTCTTTACCTCTTCTAGCCATACTCTAAAATCTCTTGGGTTCCTCTTGTGTAATGTGTGTAAATCAATTAACTCAATGAGAAATGCTGTCATTGATAAACATATTGAAACCACCCAGAATCTCTCATTATGTGGAGATTCATTATAATAATAGGGGTTTCCGTGGAGAAATTCAGAAAAACCAGAATATATTCTATATGTTTCTTCCACCCCGAAGACACTATTAACATTTAAGGAGTATTTTTTTATATTATTAGTAGTTAGTAAACTCCTCATGTCTGCAAAGTTTAGATTATTATTTTTTACCCAAGTTTTACTATAACTGGCGAGATCAGTAGGAAAGTTAGAATTAGTTTGCTTGAAGAATTTTTTATAAAGATTAAATGTTTTCTGATATTCAATTTCAGAATCTATGTATTTAGGTAAAAGTAGTTGGTACGCTATGCATACTAATGCCTGTTTATCTTCATCACTACAATTTTCTAATAAATGAATAAATCTGGCATAGACGTCTAGTATGGTTCTTGCGTGTGGCAATAGAAAAAAACCAATTTTTGGATCGTCTCTTATTACTTCATTTGCTATATATAAGAGAGTATCTCTGCATAATCTTATAGATCTAACTTTAAATATACCAATGGCTGCTTTTTTCTCAGATTCGAATTCTATATTGTACTTAGCTTCTTTCTCAATTTTTTCTATTGCTTTCGCTCTTTCTTCTATAAGTTCTGCAGCTTGTTTTATAAAATTAGCTTGAGTTTTAAAAATTTCTTTTTTAGTTAGCATATACTATTCGGTAAGTATCTATTTAAAGCGATATGTTACAAACCTGAAACATAACGCTGACGTTACCGATTTCCTTTCGCTCGATTGTGGGTCTTGCACAACATCTCACAGTTCTTAGCTGAAGTAGAACCACCTTTGCTCCACGCTGATACATGATCTGCTTCCATTTCACCAAAACTCCAAATCTTTTCTTTATTAGCGTCATGCCCAATGGCACAATGAGAACAATTTGATTTCTTTTTAGTTTCCGCCTCACTTGTTTGTTTTGCGTAGACAGATCTCTTGGTTGCCTCATCAAAAACTCGGATATCTAACAATTTTGTATCAACGGAACCGCCGAGAATATATTCAAAAACACCTTTGCGATTTTTGACATATGGATCGCCATATAATTTTTGCACTTCTTCTGAAATCTTTTTCGAATTATACGATTTTTTGTGATACTCCTCGTAAAGTCGCCCCCATTCAAGCCCGCGCATCTCGCTTTCTACATCAGCAAATACACCAGATGCCCAATCAATGACAGTGTTAAAATATTTTTTCAACTCATCAATATTTTTGTCTTTGCGATGCCTGCTCATATAATCGCCAATATTGCCTTTGCTTACCCAATCAAGAGCGGATTCCAAAAAATCTTGCCTATTGGCGCTACCCGATACATACGCGCTCCATTTCTGAATATTTGCGTTTTGGCTATTGCTAAACTCCTCCTTACCGAGCGTCACAAAAGGCCCCGAATACACGGCATTGAGCAACTCTTGTGGATTAAGTGGAACACCGGCAATATTGATTGTTCTAAACCACTCCTTTATCTTGCTTTCTGTCCCCTCGCATTCATAAATAAGCAATTTTGTCTCTAAAATCTTGGCCTTCTTGTCTGTTGCCATACCGCCAAAATACTGCTCCATATCGTTTTCGTCTTTAATCGGAAATTTATCAGTCACAAATCGTCCGAGACTGGTGATACGCTGTTGTCCATCTAAAACTTCCAGATTATTTTCAGAAACTTTATTAAAATAAATCAATCCTATTGGATACCCCTTGAGGACTGATTCGATGACAGCCATTTCTCTTTTACCGCCATCGGAGGCATAGATATAGTTGCGCTGATATTCCGGCTGAATGGTGAGCTTGCCAGACAAACCAAACAGGCCCCTACCCTCAAGCTCGTTATAGACAAATCCGTCGCAAATTTCTTGAACAGTTATATTGCTTTTTAAAATTGTTTTCATAGTATTATTTTTTATTTTAACTTAAATTTTTTATTAACAAATTCTTTAAAATCGTTCCTAATTAATTTTCTTGCATCTGACAATCCTTTTTCGGTTGGAAAATATTTTATCATTTTTTCAAATTGTTTAATTGTTTGATTGATATCTAATTTTTTAATATTTTTGTCTAAATACAATATATAAAATATTTTTTGCTCGCTAACCTTTTTATCTATTTTTTTATATTTTTCTCTTATTTCAAAATATCTATTTATTTGATTTATGCTATTTTCTAAATTAAAATTTTTAACAAAAAGATTTTCATATTCTTCATCAAAAATACTCTTTTTCTTATTTGAAGCTTTTTCTGGAAAACCATTTAAGGAAAATAAAATTTGCCCAAACCTTTCCATACTTATTCTTTTTTCATATTCAACCTCATTGTCTCCAGTATCTCCTGATTTTCTCACATACAAAATATTATGTCCTGATAAATATTGTTCGATATTTATTTGTTCTTCTTTTAATGACTTTAAATCAACAACCGAAATAGCATTTTGGCTATTTGTATATTCAGCTATTTTATTGTCCAGGCTTTCGTCTTCTGAAATATTTAAAATTCTTACTAATACTTGGGCTTTTGACAAACCATTTTTAATATTTTTTCCATCTTCCTCGTTAAAAGCATATATTGATCTTAAAGTTTGCCCGCCATTTACGACTTGTAAATTTTTTAAAGATAATTTAATTGCTTTACCGAGATTTTTATTTTCAGTGTCCGCATTATCAACAACTAAAGTTAAACCATTATTATATATAAAAAATTTGGTCGGCTCTTCTTTCAATGTTTTAATTATATTTTTATTGTATTTTGATTTATTCACAAATCCTCTAACATTATCAAATAAAACTGAAAAATCTAATTTTGCTTTATTTAAAATAGATAATCTTTGATTATCGCATTTTTTTCTTAATTCTTTATCTTTACACGTAATTCTTACGACTTCATAAAGAGGTAATTTTAATATATATGATTTTTTAGAAGATAATGAATCCTCTGAAAAAGACAGTATTGAATCTTTGTCTATAATTAAATCAACATTTATGGGCTCTGGTCTAATAGAAATAAAATTGGCTATTTGTTCTAAGCCAATATTTTCAACTTCTAAACTATATTGCTCTTCTAGATTTTTAATATCTTTGTTTTTTTCAAAATCAACATTTTCATTACTGACAATAAAAAGTTTAAAATCCCAGGGCTGTTTTTTATTCAGGATTTTAATAATCATTTCCATTTTTTCTTTTATTTTTTTTCCTTTATATTCTTTTAGGTCTCCGGACTTAATTGCATTTAAAAATTTGGTTGAATTTATCGCTTCATTTATTCTTGATTGTTTTCCACCGAATTTTTCTCTAAATTTAAAATTAAATAACTGTATTATATTATTTTCTTCATCAATATTTACAGCATCAATACCTAAATCATCAAAATTTTCTCCGAAAAATCTAGCATGAAAATAAGAGTCTGTTATTATATCTAATAAATCAGAAAAGTCTTTAATCCCCGTTAAGTTTTCCAAAACAAAAAAATTAAACCCTATTCTCTCTTTCTCCTTATCTTCTTTTATATCTTTCAAGGGCTTGTTTTCTTTTTCCAACAAATCAAAATATTTTCTTGATTTTTGATTTATAACTTTAAAGTTATTTATTGACATAAATTTATTTTTTTACTTTCGTATGTTTAATCAGAACTCGAGCATAGATTTCTTGGCCGCCTATCGTAAAACGTTTTCCGTAATTTGGATTATCTTTGACATATCTATCAATGCCTATAATTTCAAACTGATCGGGATTATATTTATCTAAAAAACTAATTGGCACACCCATCACCCCATCGTAATCGCTTGGGATGGCATCAGTAAATGGCACTTCAATGGCATCGTAGTTATCATACTTTTTGTAAGATTTTTCACCTTTAATTTCTTTGTGTTTGCTGTATTTCAAATTTTCTTCCATGGTCATAAGTGGCAATGGTTGGTGACGTCTTCCGTGATCAAGATTTGTAAACCAAACCGAAGACACATTTTTCATGTTGACACCATCTATAACCCTATCAACATCACTGTCGTCCATCGTTACAAACCATAACCCACCAGACCATTCTGTTTTTCCGGACCACATTTTATTATCTTTAATCAATGGAAAAATCTCTTTAGTGGTTACGGCATTTTTATTACCAATAATGACGAACTTTTTGTTATAATCAAAAAGTTGTTTAATATATTCGCGAAACAGACTAAATGGCGGATTTGTTACTACTATGTCAGATTGCTTTAGTAGCCCCACACACTCATCGCTGCGGAAGTCACCGTCGCCTTCTAGAGGCGTCCATTCGTTGTGTTTGTTTGTCTTTAACTGCCTGGCAATGTCCTTCAAGTTGAACTCGCCATCTCCATCTATGTCGCGCACTTCGTTGATAATGAACTTGTTGGCAGTTAACTTAGGATGGCCTTTTGATTTTGTAAGCGTTTTGTCGTCACCAAACAATCCTAGTTGCGTGTTGGCTACTGGCGAAGGTTTGTAACTGGTAGTGATAAGCTGTTTTAATCCAAGCTTGTTGAAATTGAGTACGAAATAGCGAAAAAAATTGCTCTCAAACGGATCATCACAGTTGCAATACACCACTTTGCCGCGAAATACATCTGGGTTATATTCCAAATACGCTTCAATCTCTTTTTGAATATCGCCATACTGGGTATAAAACTCATCGTTCTTTGCCTTCTTTGCGTTTGTAAGATTACTGTTTGCCATAAATTTATTCTGGAACAGAGACAATGTGAACGGAGATAAATTGTTCTATCGCCTGAATTGTCGAAGCTCTGACTTTAGGACTGCTCCCTGCGACCCATTTTGCGAAATTATACAGTTCTTGATTGTCTACCTTAATCCAAGAGTTATTGTCAGCGAGAAAGAGCAGGAGTGTAGTGACTGCGATGCGCTTATTACCATTTTGAAAGGGATGGTTCTTGATCATCAAATAAAAAAGCACTGCGGCTTTTTGAACAAAACCTTTATATAAGACTTTTCCGTCAAACGTTTGAAATGGAACTTTTAGACAACTCTCCAGAATGTTGGGGTAACGAGTACCAAAATCAGGAATAGGCTCATCCCATTCCATGAGTTTCTTCGCAAGACCATAGGCCACATACTCAACATCAACGATTGTTATTTTTTTGATCTTCATTATTCCTCGCCGAGTTTTTTAATAGCTTCGCCATAATCTTTGAGAGTTTTTTCTAGAGAGGCTTCGATTTCTTGTTTTCGAGTTTCGCCCAATATGTGCCCTGCAATTTCAAGAATATCTTTTTTGGCTACAACAAAATTACGACCAATTTTTTCGGCTCTTATTTCACCGGCATCAATTTTCTTGAGAACAGCTTGACGGCTAACCCCAAGAATCTTGGCCACTTCGTTGGTGGATATATAGTTTTTGCTTAACATGACCTAAGTATACCATCCTTAAACCCATAAATCAATAGTTGTCATATGACAACTATTGATTTATTAATATTCGCCACTTATTAATCGCAGTGATTAAGCGGAGGAACCCAGCCACCTGAAGACATTTGAGACGGTAGGCGCCGAGAGGCTGATAAAATATTGGACGGAGTCCATCAGCCCGAGGCGACTATGCTCACATAGCCGAGATAAAACCGCTCACGGAGGAGCGGTTTTATCGGAGGCGTGTCTGAAGGTGGCTGGTTCCGAAGCGACTATTCGTTCATTTCGCTGCCGAACCCCGTTCCGGCGGGTATCAGTCTTCCAATAATGACATTCTCCTTCAAACCTCTTAAGTAATCTTCTTTTCCGAGGATGGCGCTGTCTATGAGGACTCTGGCTGTTTCCTGGAAGGAAGCGGCGGAGAGGAAGCTGTCCGTGGTCAAAGATACTTTGGTAATACCGAGTAATAATTGTTCGTATGTAGCTTCAGTTTTCTTGTTTTCTTTGGCTTTAGAATTTTCTGTCCATGCAGTTCTCTTTTCAACTGTATCACCAGCTAACAAATCGGTGTCTCCTGAATCAAGAATCTTAACTCTGGAGAACATCTGTCTGACAATCAACTCAACGTGTTTGTCGTTAATACTGTCTCCTGTTGGTGAATAAATGCTTTGAACTTCTCTGACAATATATCTTGCAACCAAATCAATATTGTCGGTGGTTTTGAACATTTCTTTGAGGTCAACATGTCCTTCGCTTAATTGCTGACCGATAGTGATTAAATCTCCTGCTCCGACAGTGACGGTGATATTTGGAGCAACCAAGTATTCAATCTTCTCGCCTGTTCCTGCAACTTCAACAGATAAGACTTTTTGTTTGCCTTTGTCTTCAAGTGCTAAAACTTTGCCATCAACATCAGCAATCAATGCCTTGAATGTTGGTGGTCGGGCTTCAAAAATTTCTTCAACACGAGGAAGACCCATGGTAATGTCGGCTCCGCCGGCAACACCTCCAGTATGGAAGGTTCTCATGGTTAGCTGAGTTCCCGGTTCTCCGATAGCTTGGGCGGTGACAATACCGACGGCTTCACCGATTTTTACGAGTTCATTCTTAGAAAGGTCATATCCGTAACATAACTGACAGATACCGGTGACAGCTTTACATTTGATACCTGAGCGGACTTTGATTGTCTTTAATCCCAATTTTTCAATTTTCTTGGCGGCTTCTTTGTCTACAATCTTATTTTTCTTAACGATAATCTCGCCATCTAATCCGACAATGTCTTCAAGGACTGTGCGTCCTTTGACTCTCCAGCCCAAAGTTTCTCCGCTGACCTTGCCGTCTTCGGCATACATAACGAATCCTTCTTTGTCTTTACAATCTTCTTCGGTGACAACAATGTCTTGAGCCACATCAACCAATCTTCTGGTTAAGTATCCGGCAGTAGCGGTCTTTAAAGCGGTGTCTACCAAACCTTTTCTAGCTCCGTGAGTAGAAATGAAGTATTCAAGAGAGTTCAAACCTTCTTTAAGGGTATTTCTTACAGGCAATTCAATAAGTTCTCCGGCCGGATTGGCGAAAATACCTCTCATACCCATCATCTGGTCCAATGTTCCCCAAGTACCTCTGGACTTGGATTCAACTAACATGTACGCGGCATCGTTTGGCTGAAGTTGTTTTTTAACAAGAACAGAAAGTTTTGCTTTGGTGGTATTCCAAATTTCAATAGCTTTTGAGCGTCTTTCGTATTCAGTAAGTAAACCATCTTCGTATAGTGCTTTGTTGTCTTCAATCAATTTGTCAGCTTCGGCAATAATACCTGGCTTCTCAATAGGAATTCTCAAGTCATCCATACCCCATGAAATACCTGACATAGTTGCGTAGTAGAATCCGAGTCTTGTTATTTTATCTAAGAAAACAACAGTAGCTTCTTTTCCAAATTCATCCCAGATATCAGAACCAATAACTTTAAGATCGGGCTTGGTCAAAGTTCTGTTTACAAACACATGTCCTTCTGGCAATGCTTTGTTGAAAATAAATCTTCCAACAGTGGTGTCTGTGATTTCCATCTTGCCTTCAGCATTCTTTAACAAAACTTTAATCTTAGCTCGGAGGCCGATGTAATTATTTTCATAAGCCAAGAGAGCCTCATCGCTTGAAGAAAATACCTTACCACTTCCCAAGGCAGTTTCATCTGGACTTACCAAATAATAAATACCGAAAGATACGTCATGACTTGGTGAAGCAACAGGTTCGCCGGTTGCTGGTTTCAAAATTCCATGGCTAGCAAGCATTAATTCTCTGGCTTCTCTTTGAGCTTCATTAGTCAATGGTAAGTGAACGGCCATTTGGTCTCCGTCAAAGTCAGCATTGAAAGCGTGAGTAGGCAAGGCAGGAATCTTGATGGCTTTTCCTTCAATCAACATCGGGCTGAATGCCTGAACGGATAATCTGTGCAAAGTAGGAGCGCGGTTTAACAAAACGAGTTTGTCTTTCATCGCCTCTTCCAAAGCTGACCAAACGTCAGGAGTTTCCTGTTCAATCAATCGGCCGGCTGATTTAATGTTATGAGCAAGTTCTTTTCTGATAAGAAGTCCAATTACGAATGGCTTGAATAATTCCAATGCCATTTGCTTCGGCAATCCACATTCTGCCAAGCCCAATTCAGGACCAATGACGATAACGCTTCGGCCTGAATAGTCTACTCTTTTACCCAGCAAGTTCTGTCTGAATCGGCCTTGTTTTCCTTTGAGCATGTCTGCCAAAGATTTCAAAGCTCTCTTTTGTCCGGTTGAAGCGGCAGTCGTAATCTGTCCCCTTCTCATTGAGTTATCTATAAGGGCATCAACGGCTTCCTGAAGCATGCGTTTTTCATTCTTAGTGATAACTTCTGGAGCTTTTAATTCAAGCAAATGCTTGAGACGATTATTTCTGTTTATTACTCTTCTGTATAAATCATTTAAATCTGAAGTAGCATAACGGCCTCCGTCTAACGGAACCATCGGTCTCAATGCAGGAGGAATAACTGGAAGAATGGTTATGATTGACCATTCAGGCCTGATTCCTGCCTTTAGCATTCCTTTTACATATTTGAGTCGTCTTGAAATTTTTCTTAATTCTAAAGGATTTGATTCATTCTTTTCTTCTCCCTGTAATTCAGATACTAAATCTTTCAAGTCCAAACCTTCGAGTAATTTTCTGATAGCTTCAGCTCCGATGGATGCTTCAAATACTTCACCATATTTGGTGGAGAGATCTCTGAAATCAAGTTCAGAAATAATCTGATACTTGAGCATGTTCTTCAAATTGTTTTTCTCGCGGTCTTTTAATTCTTTCAAAGTTTCCTCTTCGTCAGAATTCTTGGCGTTCTTTAATTTGGATTTGAATTCAGTCTCAATCCTCTTCATCGCTTCAGATTTCAAATCTTCATTTACGCTGGTAATGATATAGCTTGCGAAATAGACAACTCTTTCCAATTCAGGTAAAGAAACTCCCAAAACAGTAGCGACCTTGGAAGGTACGCCTCGGAGGAACCAAATATGGGCAACCGGTGCGGCAAGCTTGATATGGCCCATTCTTTCTCTTCTGACGATGGATCTTGTGACTTCAACACCGCACCTATCGCAGATAATTCCCTTATATCGGATTCTCTTATATTTACCGCAATAACACTCCCAATCTTTGGTAGGTCCGAAAATTGCTTCTGAAAACAAACCTTCTCTTTCAGGTTTCTGAGTTCTGTAGTTAATGGTCTCAGGCTTGGTGACTTCACCAAATGACCAAGACATTATGTCCTCAGGGGATGCAATCTTAAGTTTTATTGAAGCTAAATCCATAATTGTTTATTTTTCGATTAATTCTACGTTTAATCCCAAACCTTTTATTTCTGATAACAAAACTTTAAATGATTCAGGTAAGTGCGGTGCTCTGATTTCTTCGCCGTTAACAATTGATTCATATGTCTTTGCACGGCCCAAAACATCGTCTGATTTAATGGTCAACATTTCTTGCAGTGTGTGGGCAGCGCCATAACCTTCAAGCGCCCACACTTCCATCTCTCCAAATCTCTGGCCTCCAAATTGAGCCTTACCGCCTAATGGCTGTTGGGTAATCAATGAGTAAGGTCCGATAGTTCTCATGGGAAGCTTGTCTTCAACCATGTGAATCAGTTTCAAGAAATAAGTAATACCGACATGACATTTTGCATCATAAGCTCTTCCGGTTTTACCATCGTACAATTGCATTTTTCCATCAACCGGATATCCAGCCTTTTCAAGTTCTTCTTTGATGACATCTTCGCTTGGTCCGGCCATTGCAGGAGTTGCGGCTTTGTAGCCGAGCTTCTTGGCAGCCATACCGAGGTGAGATTCAAGAACCTGTCCAATGTTCATACGAGAAATAATACCTAATGGGCTCAATATAATGTCTACAGGAGTTCCATCTTCTAAGAATGGCATATCCTCTTCAGGTAAAATTGTTGAAATAACACCTTTGTTTCCGTGTCTTCCGGCCAACTTGTCTCCAACCTGAGCTTTTCTTAATTGAGCGACGGAAACCTGAATTTTCTTTATTACTCCAACATCAAGCTTGTCTCCCTCTTCTCTTGAGAAAGTCTTAACATCAACAACGCGTCCTTGTTTGCCATAATCTAATCTTAATGAAGAATCTTTAACATCTCTGGATTTGTCTCCGAAGATGGCTCTGAGTAATCTTTCCTCAGCAGTAAGATCGCTTTCGCCTTTTGGTGAAATTTTACCAACAAGAATATCCTGTGAACGGACTTCGGCTCCAACTCTTACAACTCCGTCTGGATCGAGGTCATTCAATCTTTCCATGGCAACATTTGGAATGTCGTAGGTAGTTAATTCAGGTCCGAGCTTGGTCTCTCTAACGTCGGTTGAATAATCTTCTATATGTATAGATGAGAAAACATCTTCTTTAACAAGTCTTTCTGAAATTACGATAGCGTCTTGGAAGTTACAGCCTTCATAAGACATGTAAGCCACAACCAAGTTCTTACCCAATGCGATTTCTCCATTCTGAGTTGATGGTCCATCAGCCAAGGCTTGGCCTTTCTTAACTTTTTCTCCTCTTTGAACTAAAACTCTTTGGTTCAAACAGGTGAAAGCATTAGAACGAGCAAATTTCAAAAGTTTATATTCGTATTCTTTTTCTTTTTCAGTTTCTAAAACAATATGAGCGGCATCTACTTCTTTAATAGTTCCAGCTTCGGTGGCGATAACAACCATTCCTGAATCTCGGGCGACTTTGCCTTCAAGACCAGTTCCAACATATGGAGATTCTGGTTGTATAAGAGGCACAGCCTGCCTTTGCATGTTTGAACCCATCAGAGCGCGGTTAGCGTCATCGTGTTCAAGGAAAGGAATCAGGGATGTGGAAACGGAGAACATTTGTCTTGGTGAGACGTCTATGTAATTTATTTCATCTGCTTCAAGAGTTCCCGGTTCACCATGAACACGGCCAAGAATCTTGGTACCAGTTAAATGATTATTCTTGTCCATCGTAGCACCAGCTGAAGCGATAATGTATCTTTCTTCTTCAACAGCATCCATATACACGACTTCGTCGGTAACTTTTCCTTTGGTTACTTTTCTATAAGGAGTAAGAATAAAACCTAAATCGGAAATCTTTGCATATAAAGCCAAGTGTCCAACCAAACCAATGTTTGGTCCTTCAGGTGTAGCAATAGGACAAATTCTTCCGTAGTGAGAAGGGTGAACGTCTCTAACTTCAAAGCTCGCTCTTTCTCTGGTTAAACCTCCAGGCCCGAGGGCTGACAATCTTCTCTTGTGCTCTAATTCAGATAAAGGATTGTGTTGGTCCATGAATTGAGACAACTGACCTGAGGCAAAGAATTCTTTGAGGGCAGCAACAAACGGTCTGGCATTTATAAGCTGAGAAGGAAGAACGGTCGCAATGTCTGAAGTAGACATTCTGTCCTTTGTTATTCTTTCCATTCTGGCAAAAGCAATTCTCAATCTGTCCTGTAGCAACTCGCCGAGTGTTTTAACTCTTCTGTTACCTAAGTGGTCTATATTGTCCGGTACGGATGAAGGATTATTGTTTAATTGAATAATCTCTCTAAGTATTGAAACAATGTCTTCTTTTCGGAGAACTCTGTTTTCGGTTTTATCTAAAGCGAGTTCTTCGTTGAATCTCTTGTTCATTCGGAAACGTCCGACCTTGGAAAGGTCATATCGGGAAGCGTTAAAGAATAAATTGTGAACCATCTGTCTGGCATTATCTGGGGTGGCAGGATCTCCAGGTCGGATTCTCTTATATAGTTCTATCAATCCCTCCTCTTCGTTTGAAGAAGGGTCTGCTAAAATTGTAGCTAAAATATATTTAACGTTTGGATCAGTATCCACATCTTCAAAAAGCTTTTTTATTTCTTCATCTTTGGTTATGCCAAAAGCCCTCAATAATGCTGTTGCAGGGACTTTTCTCTTTCTATCTATTCTGCAGGAAATAACTCCGTTGTATTCAGTTTCAAATTCCAACCATGCACCTCGTGAAGGAATAAGTTTCGCTCCAAAAAATCTTTTGAATCTGGATGAGCGAGACATTGAGAAGAAAACACCCGGGCTTCGGATGAGCTGTGAAATGACGACTCTCTCAACACCGTTGATAATAAAAGTTCCCCTCGGAGTCATGAGTGGGAAATCTGAAAGGAATAATTCCTGTTCTTTATACTGGTCGGTTCGTTTGTTTCGTAAACTTACTTTAACCTTGAGAGGGGCTTCGTAAGTAATGTTTTTTTCAATTGCGGTTCTTTCTTTGTATTTTGGCTCATCGAGTTTGTAATCCAAAAAACGCAATTCAAGTTCTTTTCCTGTCCAGTCTTCGGTAGGAGAAACGTCCTTTAATAGTTCCCTCAAACCGATATCCAAAAACCACTTATAAGAGTCTAATTGGACCTGAACCAAATTTGGGGCTTCGAATTGGTCGATGCCAAATTTTGAAAATATTTTTCGCTTTTTGGTTGAATGGGCAAATAAAACAAACACGCTCTCTCCTGTCGTGCTTGACGGTTTTTTTTAATTAATTTACTCGAATGATTCTGGACAATTGCGGGGTGGGCTAGGATTGTTAGATTCTTGAATAATCACTGAATAATGAGCATTCAAGAACCTGCAATAATGGCTTATTTACTTGCTTTTATGGCCTCAATGAAGGTTTCGGCTATCTTATGGGCAGAACTGAACTTATCTACTTCACCAGCGGTCTCTATGGTTTTTAAGGACATTGGATTTATTCTATTCCTTTTTAAAATTTTGTCAACACCCGATATCAACATCTTGTCTAAGTTCGCCTCAAATTCAAAAGTCAAGGTGTCTATGCACTTTTTGCCATCTTGGAGTTTTAGCTCCACTTCCCCCCTCTTTTCAGTGAAATTTATGATTAGGTTCATGATTAAATTACTCACCTACAACATTATCTAGGAAACGAAAATCTTCTGGTCCCACTTCTAATTTAGCGACTGGCCTCACTGGAATTTCTGATACCCACTCCCCACTCAATTCTCCATTATCATCCCTCTCGGGGCTGAACTGATTTTTATCAAAAAGATAAATGACACCTCTTGTCCATGGTTTGGATTCCAATGCGTCCTTAGATATTTTAAATTCGTATTCCAGCTCTCCTGTTTCGGCATTCTCGCTAGCTCCACTTTTTATGATACCCTGAAGTTTTTTCTTATCTTGAATCGCATAAAAAATTGGAAGCACTGGGTCAGTGACCCCATAGATTGCCTTTTTATTACCTGAAATCTTAATCGCGTCATTAGCCTGTCTAGGTTCAAGGATTTCTATGTTTCTATTAGGCGAGCCGTGTAATAAAACATTTTTTTCTTCCGTAAGAAATCTAAGAAAATCTTCTTTGGGGTAAGGCAGGTTATATTCAACAACCGGAGCCGATTCACCATTATTACTTGATAAAGTTTGTTCAAAAAGATTAGCAAAAGCTTTGCGCTTATTTTCCCTTTCCAATGCTTCACTATTTTGAACTGAAGATGTTTCAAAACCCATAAATCTTATTTAACCATCAAATTCCCTTCAACTCAAGCGCCCAGTCCTATCGCTTTTATGTCACTTTGACGAGGCGAGGAAACAGATGAGGTTGGTTGATTATTGATTTCCAAAATAATAGGTCGAGCGCCGAGCCGACAGTTGTCGTAGCGAGGAGGCAAGCGTGGGTTACCTGTTATTTTGGTATTAAATCAATTCAATCATACCGAATCTGTTTCCGAGACGAGGAACCGGTGACAGAAAAGTGATGGGGCGGAGCGTCTATCCATACCTTTTAATACTCTGCAAAATCCCCAATCCGCTCATGATGGAAATGTAGTAGCTACCACCATAACTCAGGAACGGAAATGGTATCCCAGTCACAGGCATAAGTCCAATATTTACAGATGCACCAATGACAGCATGGGAAAACAAAAACACCGCCATTCCAATAGAAAATATTTTACCAAAATTAGACATGACCCCCCTTCCTATGGCCAGTATCCTGTATATGATAAATAAAATTGCGGACATCACCAGACCAACCCCAACAAAACCAAATTGCTCAGCTGTGGCGGCAAAAATAAAGTCATTGTGAGATTCCGGTAAAAATCCGAGAGTTGCCTGAGAACCTTTTCCAAGACCGCTTCCAAACCAGTTTCCCGAACCAATGGCTATTTTGGATTGAATTAAATTGTATCCGCTCCCCCTTGGATCATTGTACGGTTTTACGAAAGTCATGAGTCTGTCTTTCTGGTATGGCTTTAAAACAAACATCCAAGAACCGTAAGAGGCCACTACTGCCAAGATAATAAGGAGGAATAAGTGGCTTTTACTGATTCCAATAGCTGCAAGAATACTTATCCATATTAAAGAAAATATTATCGCCGAACCCAAGTCTGGCTGAGCAAGAATTATCAAAACGGGTATGCCATAATAAATTCCGGAAATTAATACATGCCTGAATTGGTTGATATGGACATGACGTTGGGAAAAATATTTTGCCATAAGAACAATGAGCATCAACTTTGCCAATTCTGCCGGCTCAAAAGTAAATTGACCTAGTACAATCCATGCATTAACACCTCTGACTGATTGTGAGTAAAAAGTTAAAAGCAAAAGACCTATTGAGGCGAAATAAAAGAACAGGACAGGAAGAGAGTAGTTTTTGAGATAACGATAATTAAAAAAAGAAAACAAAATCATTATGCCCAACCCTATAACCACAAAAATCGCCTGTTTTATAACAAACTTTCCAAATCCATCAATGCCATACATATTCAAAACACTGAATAAAGAAATGGCCACTACTGTGGCAAATAAGGGGAGATCAATTTCCTTAAAATAACCTCTAATAGAATTTCTGAAACTTTTCTTGAGAGCCATAGCTTTTTATAAAATTAGAATTTTCAAATAAATTAGTTAGTGCCTCAACGTCCTGCCTTACAGCATTTCCCGAAAGAGCAAATGGCCAAGTAACCTTAAACCCTCTTTCTGTTTTAGAAACGAATGTCCTGATGTCTGTCTTGCTTACACCTACAACATTCCCCGTGTTGTCGAATAATATAACCGCCACATCAATCTTGTCAAAGTCAAAATTGGAATCATTATACAAAACTGCCTCCAATTCCGTACCTGCCTGAGTGGGGCGATAATCTTTTCTTGTTAATGTAAAATTTACTGCATTGTTGGGCATGTCTAATTTTTCCCATTGAGCATTATTGATGACTAGTTTTACATCTCTGGCTTCTGTGGAACCCTTGAGAGCGGTGAGAACCAACCACTTTGTCTGGCCAGGCAAGATATAAGTAGTGCCACGATAATTAAGAAAATCTAAAGAATACTCAATCCTTGAAGCTCCATAGGAAGTGTTTGGATTGGAAATCTGCGCCACAAAATCATAATCATTTGAACCAACCCTGAAAAGCTGACTTGAGATAATATTTAACGGCATTATTACTGGTGCGCATGTTTTGCCACAAGCCAACGTTCCGCAATCAACTCCCTCTTCTTTGCCATTCATTAATCCATCCGTGCAAGAAACCTCTGTGACCAAACCTGAATAGATGCCATATCCAATTCCACCCAAAATTAAAACGAATACTAATCCGATGACCAATTGCTTTTGTACGCGTCTTTCCATAACTACAGTATAAAGTATTTAGTATTTAGTATCCAGAAAACAAAAAGCACTCCCACTTTGGGAGCGCTCATTTGGAGATTTATAAAATCCCCCCGCGTTTTGTAAATCTATAATCATTAGTATCATTTTAACTTTGATACGGGCAAGTGGATAACTCCGCCGTTGAAATGCCTCTATCGTGCAATGCACGATAAGTAATACTTTTTACTAAATATTTGCGTAAAATGACAATATTTTTTGTTTTTAAATGTTGACGAATAATCAAAGGCATTTCAACGGCGGAGATAACTTAATTTTAAGAAAATTTAAAACCATAAAATTAAAAACGAGCACATTCATGAGCATTGTAGGGCAGCTACCTACTTTCGCCGGGAAACCCGACTATCATGGGCCTTAAGAGATTTCACTTCTGTGTTCGGAATGG
>CAZAUE010000010.1:0-26560 GCA_964488565.1 uncultured Candidatus Saccharibacteria bacterium
TCCAAAGGGCAGACGAAAACCAAGTATCAAGAGTGTCGGGATCTTGTTCCCAACCCGCATCAGTTGGAGCTTCAGTATTACAAAATATCTCATCTTTTTTGTACCAAACAGGAATTCGGTGTCCATACCAAAGTTGGCGACTTATGTTCCAGTCACGAAGATCATCAATCCAATGGAAATATTTCTTTTCTTCTCGTTCGGGCATGATAGTCACTTGGCCATTGGCCACACTCTTTCTCATGATTTCCTTTAGTGTTGTCTTTGAATTACTTTCAATGCCTTTGATGGAGGATTTGTTTATCTCAAACTCTTTATTGACCGCTACAAACCATTGGAGCTTTGGTAAAGGCTCAATGGTTCCTCCAGATCGTTCGGCCACGCTGATATTTAACTCAACGGAGTCTTCTTTGGAAAGAAGGTTGTTTTCTTTTAACCACGACACAATAATTTCTCTGGCTTCTTTTGTTTTCTTACCAACAACAAGTGGTCCTGCTTCTTCGGTCATCCGAGCATATTCATTTATGACACTAATCATTGGCAGGTTGTGTCGTTGAGCAATTTCTGCGTCAATAATACTGTGGGCTGGCGTTACGCCAACTGCGCCGGTCCCAAATTCTGGATCAATAGAATTGTCAGCGATGACTTTGATGTTTAATTTTTTGCCTGCGAATTCTAGAGCGTATTCTTTGCCGACGTATTGAGTGTATCTTTCGTCTTCAGGATGAACAGCAACGGCGGTGTCGCCGACTTTTGTTTCGGGGCGAGTGGTTGCGATTTCAATAGGGAACTCCGAAGAGTATCGGAATGTGTAGAGCATTCCCTTTTCTGGTTTGTGTTGAACCTCATCATCGGAAACCGTTGTTTGTCCTTTAGGGTCCCAATTTATAACTCGATATCCTCGGTAAATAAGACCGGCGTCGTACATTTTCTTAAATGCGGTCCTGACCCCGAGGTTTCGTTGTTCATCAAAAGTAAATGCCTCACGGCTCCAGTCTAGTGATGCACCAATTTTTCTAATCTGCTTTTGCATTGTGCTACGACTGGTGGCAACAAAATCTTCAACCTTTTTAACAAAAGCTTCACGCCCGATGTCGTGTCTATTTTTGCCTTCTTCTTTGATTAGAATTTTTTCTACTTTAGTATTTGTGGCTATTGCGGCGTGATCAGTTCCAGGAACCCACAGAACTTTTTCTCCCTTCATGCGATGATAACGGATAACCGCATCTTGAAGAGAATATTCAAGGGCATGACCAAGATGGAGAGTGCCCGTTGCGTTCGGTGGCGGGAGAGCAACACTAAAAACCTCTTTTCTGTCACCAGGCAAATTGTCAGGATTAAAATATCCGCTCTCTTCCCAGATTTTGTAGATTTTATCCTCAACTTCTTTGGAGTCGTAATTTTTGGGTAACTCTTTTGACATAGTAAAAATTAATGATAAACTTCGGAAAGTTTAATTAGATTGTAGCTTAAAAACAAGGGTTTCACAAATGAGTGTTACTCCACGTCTTGAAGATTTTGACCATACTATTCACGATTCGCGAGGCATTGTGGGGGTTAAGGACGGTATCGAGTATCCCGTAAGTAAGGAGGAGTGGGACAAAGCTCACCCCGAACACAGAAATACTGGGTGCAAAGAATGTACATTTGTTCAGGATAAGGACACCTTGCTCACGTTTATTGTGCCCAGAGAGGCAAAAGAAGGAGCCACCAAAGAGCCGAAAGATTGTGGCATTTTCACGATGCCTGGTTGGACTGGGCACTCCCATTTCTACCTATTCAAGTGCGTTGAGTGTGGCAAGGTTACGGTTGATTATCCGCACGGCTACCATGGCCCATATTGGTACTTAAGATGCGATGATTGTGAATGCACCTTTGACCTGAGTTCTTCAAAGTTTCGGTCTATTTATAAGGACAACAATGGATTTGTTCCTAAGTTTATTGAAGAAATTGGGGGCTGGCTCAAGAGACAGCTTGCGCTTCTTCGGAGATAATTTAGAAACTTAAAATCCGAGATTAGCTTCCATGATTACTGACTGCCACAAGGCAGTCTTTTTATTTTTTTTGTATTCAAAATATCCGGCCACAGCAATCATGACAGCATTGTCCGTCGTATATTCCATGGGTGGCTGGAAGTACTTAATGCCAGCTTCGGTGGTATTTTTTTTGAGTTCTGAGCGGAGTAGTTCGTTGGCTGAAACTCCACCTGAAAGCAAAACTGATTTAACTTTAAACTCTTTAGCGGCGCGCATTGTTTTTTGTACCAAGACATCAATGGCTGCTTTTTGAAATGAAGCGGCAATATCGGCTTTTGTTTGTTTGTCTGGTCTATCTATTTTTAAATCGCGAAGTAAATACAAGACCGCTGTTTTTAACCCTGAATAACTAAAATTATAGTCTTTGGATTTAGCCATTGGTCTGGGCAGGGGATATTTATCAGGATTTCCTTTTTTGGCTATTTTAGATATGGCAGGACCGCCAGGGTAACCAAGATCCAGTAGGCGAGCAACTTTATCAAATGCTTCTCCAACAGCATCATCAACTGTTTCACCGACTATTTCGTACTGGCCATGAGATTTCATGAGAATTAATTCTGTATGACCACCAGAAACAATTAAGCCAAGAGCAGGAAAAAATTTGGTCATATCTTCTCCAGACAACCAATTAGAGTGGATGTGACCTTTAAGATGGCTTACTCCAACAAGAGGTTTATTGTGAAGCCATGCAATTGTTTTTGCAAATGTTAGACCGACTAATAGGGCAGGCCCGAGACCTGGACCACGAGTTACGGCAACAATATCAATTTCATTTTTAAAATCTTTAATTCCAGCATCTTTTAGGGCAAGGTTAAAAACATGTTTTATGTTTTTAACATGTTCACGCGCAGCAAGAGAGGGGACTACTCCGCCATATTTGGCATGGAGTTTAATTTGAGAAGATATGACATTGGAAAGGATTTTAATTTTATTTCCGGTCGTCACCTCTATTACAGACATTGCTGTTTCGTCGCAGGATGTTTCAATACCGAGAATTATCATAATGGCAGCGCCAGCGGGAGTCGAACCCGCCTTACCTGGTTGAAAACCGGGCGTCCTAACCGATAGACGATGGCGCCAATAATTGGCTTAACTAAAGTATTTTGCCATAAAAACATCTTAAAATCAAGAATCTAAAAATCACCCATATGGGTGATTTTTAGATTGAGGATACGATTTTTTTGAATACTTCTGGGTCGTGTTCAGCTAGATCAGCGAGTATTTTGCGGTCTAACTCTATGTGGGCCTTGAGAAGTTTGTTGATGAGTTTTGAGTAGGTTGTGCCATTCTCTCTTGCGGCTGCGTTTATCTTGATTGTCCAGAGGTTTCGGAAGACTCTTTTTTTCTTTTTTCTATCAGCGAACTGGAATGACCATGCATGAAGAAGACCTTCTTTGGCTTGGCGGTATTTAGTGTTTCGGGTCCACATAAAACCCTTTGCATGTTTCAGCAATCTTTTTCTTCTGGCATTTGCGATTGTTCCTCGTTTTACGCGTGGCATATTTTAATAATTACTTTGAAGTAACGCTTTAGCACTTTTTATTAATGTTTTTGGAGTCATTACGTGACCCTTCTTTTGTCTTGCACCATCACCGGATTCTCTTGCGTTAAAATGACCTTGGTTAGGAGGGCGCTTCATTATCTTACCTCTTCCGGTAATTTTAACTCTCTTTAAAAACGATCTGTTTGTTTTTCCTGTGTGTGCCATGTTCTTGAATTATTTATTTCTTGATTGTGGTCGTCCATCCGAAAGGGGATCTTTTAATAGCCTCCTGTGTCGTGTACTCCTCTGTAATGAATTTTATAAAATTATTAAGACGTTCTTTGCCTAATGGGGCAAGGGCCTTTTCGCGTCCTCGTAGAGTTAACTCTAGCTTTACAATATTACCTTCTTTCAAAAACTCATCAACCTTCTTGGCTTTGAACTCCAAATCGTGGGTTCCAGTTTTGAAGCCTACCCTCACAGTCTTTCTTTCCTGCTCCTTTTGTTTGGGTCCAGCCTTCTTCTCTTGACGCTCTTTGCGATATATATATTTACCATAATCCATGATTTTGGCAATAGGGGGCTGCATATTCGGGCCCACTTCGGCTAAATCAAGGTCTTTCTCACGCGCAAGTTTAAGTGCGTCAAAAGTCTTCATTGGACCAAGTTGTTTTCCTTCCTCGTCTATAACTTGGACTTCAACTGCCTTTATTTGATTGTTTATTCTTAATCGCTTTAACAAAGTAATGACCTATTCTAACACGGTTATTACAAAAAGAAAAGGCCTCTTTTAGAGACCTTTATGAAAATTGTTTTCCGACTATGTTGCGGGGGTGGGTCTTGTTAAAAAGAATTTCGCTTTCATAGACAAGAAAAACTCTTTTAATTCCGGCACTTATCATTGTGTCCCAGCATGATTTGCAACACCACCAATGACCCCAGAGATATAAATCTGCACCTTGGGTTTGAATGCCATCTTTTTGGGCGGCGTAGATAGCTTTGTATTCGCTATGATTTTTCGGATGACAGCCTTCACAAAGTTCATATCCTTCACCGGTTTTGCAACCAAGGCGCACTCTTTCACACCCATGTTCTTCATGATAGCTGCTCCCGTTAGCGCCTCCGCCTATAATTTCTTCATTTAGAACAATAATCGCTGCTCCAGGCATTGTTTCATCCAACGATTCAAATTGGGCTAAAATTTTGGCAGCGGACATGAATTTGTCATATTCTGGAACGTATTCAATCTTTCTACCTGCTGGAAGATAGGGGTATCGGATATCATGCATGGGGCGCCTCAGAGTTTACTGTAAAAGAAACCTGAAACAAGAATATCTTTAATTAAAACAAAATCAAGTTTTTGACTTTGGGCCATTTTTGTGCTAAAATTTGAATATTGGGGGTGAAAGGCTTCGACAGGGGTTCTTTCTACAATCGACGCTGAGAGTGGATGGTTGTTAACCACTATAATTTCTCGACCAAACTTGTAACTGGCAATCAAAATACCAATTACGCTTTCGCCTAACTTCGATTAGGTAAGCCATTCTACCGCGATGCTCGCTAGCGGATTTTAGAGTGTCATTAGCGAACTTTAGCAGAACCGTTGTCCTTCCGAATTCTGCCGAAAAATTGTAAGGACTAGCGTGCGTTTATTTTGTTCATTTTTTAACCGCTCGCGAAATACCAAATGAAATATTTCAGTACACGTCATTGCAGTAAACCTTTGGACGGCGGTTCAAGTCCGCCCATCTCCACATTTAAATACAAAACTCGCCTGGTAGGCGAGTTTTGTATTTAGGGTTTAATCTTCTGTGCTTCCGCGTTGTTTGGCACGGGCGACATCTTTTTTCTTTAGAGAGGCGCGTTTGTCATATTTCTTTTTGCCCTTAGCAATTCCAATTAAGAGTTTCACCCTACCTTTTTTGTCATAAAGCTTAAGGGGTATAAATGTTAATCCGTGCGCTTGAGATGTTTTTACCAAAACAGAAATTTCCTTTTTTGAGAGTAAAAGTTTGCGGGAACTATTAGCATCATAATCTTCGGGAATATTTCCCACCTGATAGGGTGAGATGGTGGCGCCAATCAAAAAAGGTTCTCCGTTGAGTATTTTAACGAAAGAACCCTTTATGGAGACTTTGCCCGTTTTGATTGATTTAACTTCGTATCCCTTCAATACAATACCAGCCTCGAGTGTTTCTAGGATTTCATAATCAAAGCCCGCTTTTGGATTATTTGCATATTCCACACTATATTATTTTCTTTCTTCCAATTTAACTTTAACTTTTACTTGTTGGTCTTTTCTTAAGACGGTGAGTTCAACTTCTGTTTCAACTGAATATTTTTGTAACATGTCCTGAAGTTCATCAGAAATTTTTTCTCCGTTTAATTCAAGAAGGATGTCATTTTCTTGAAGTCCAGCCCTGGCAGCAGGAGAGTTGGGGACGATGGCCACGGAGTCAGGACGATGGTCACGAACAACTAGTGCACCATAATCAACAGGTAGAGAATATTGTTTCTGTAATTTTTTATCTAATTTTACATACTGAAGTCCCAAGTAGGGCTTAACAATTCTTCCGTACTTAATAATATCTTCGAGGTCCTGCTTGGCCCAGTTGATTGGAATTGAAAATCCAATGTTTTGAGCACCAAAAATAATTGCAGTATTTATGGCAACAACTTCTCCGTCAATGTTAATGAGTGGTCCTCCTGAGTTTCCTTGATTGATAGCTACATCGGTTTGAAGGACACCTCTTAGATGCTCCATCTCTCCTTCGGTTCCCAGAGCGGCAGAAATACTTCTTGAAAGTCCGGAAATTATTCCTCTTGAAACAGTATTTGAGAACATGCCCAATGCATTACCGATAGCAAGTACTGTTTGGCCCAGTTCAATTTTTGATGAGTTTCCCAAAACAACAGCGGGTAATTTTGTTCCGTCAGCCGGTGGGGTAATCTTCAAGACAGCGATATCGTTGATTGGGTCTCTGGAGATAACTTTTGCTGGATATTCTTCTAGGTCGGTTGTTATGACCGTGTATTCGGCATCTTGGTCAAAGACAACGTGTTTGTTGGTGAGAATAAGGCCATCAGGATGAACGATAAATCCAGAGCCACCACCTACGCTTATTTTTTCTTTCTGACCATCTTCTACTTCTCCAAACAAAAATGGATTAGCAAAAGGAGTTCCGGGCATGCCATAGACGCCTTTAATTTTTGGAAGGAATTTTGAAATGACAATACTGACAACTGAAGGGGCTACCTTCTTAACCGCCTCAATTGGTAACTTATCGTATTCGGATGTATTCATGTTTCAATAGTACCTAAAAATAAATCAGATGGAAAGACTGGGTGTTGTTGACTTGAGACATTATAATGATATTCTTTTGCTAAGACGTTCTTTCATAAGGAAAAAAATGAAACAGCCACTGGTTCGTCGCCACGTAGACCTGGATATTGTTGATGAGAAGATGGAGTTTCTTGCAGATAAGGGAATTTTTATTTTAGGTGGTGATGTTTGTATGGAGTCTTTTTATGCGCTATTGGTCGGCATATTGCCTAAATTATATACTCAAAGAGATAGACGTGTTTGGGTGATTCTCAATTCACCTGGTGGTGATATTTTCCAAGGCTTTGCCATGTATGATTTCTTGAAAGCCATCGCTAATCAAGGAGTTGAGGTCAATGTTGTAGGCATGGGTATGGTTGCATCAATGGCTGTGTGTATCATGCAAGCTGGAACAAAACGATATGCTTTTCCAAACACTCAATTCACCGTTCATCAGGCGAGCTTGAGTGGTGGGGATCAATCTCAAGAGGTTAATGAGATGATAGAAACAGCTAGAGAGGTTGAGCGAATAAACAAGATTGTTCTGGGAATTATTTCAGAACGCTCAGGCATGGACATGGAAGAGTTGTTGAAAATATCAAAGAAAACAGATTACTCTGTTGATGCCAGAAATGCTATTGCAGGTAAATTTGGCCCCCAGGGGTTAATTGATGAAGTGATTACTATGTTTCCTTTTCAGATAAACGGCTAATAGCCGTTTTTTTATTTATAAAATTGATGTATATTAGGTCAGATAATTAATCTATTTTATCTTTTTAGCGGAGCAGATTTTAACCAAATTCGCGAAGCGAGGATGAAGTGGTAGATTCTACAGCGAGTCCGAGCAACAAAGAATTTGGTTAAAATCAGCCCGCCTTCAGAAGGAGCTGAAAGAATAACCGATTCCATTGTCTCTTCTCCTCGGCGTAGAGTCTACGCCTTCGTCGTCGTTTCTCAGACTCGGCTATTCTTTAAAGCTCTAAAATGATAAAATAAATTAAATATCTGACCATTATGCTAAAAGATTGGTTAAAAAACGAAATATCAAGCAAATATCCGGATACAGAATTCGATATTTTGACGCCCTCAGACGATAAGATGGGGGACTATTCCGTTAATTTGGCTTTTGTTTTGGCAAAAAAGGAAAACAAAAACCCAAGAGAGGTGGCCCAAAAGATTGTGGACGATTTGATGGAGGATGATAGTTTCAAAGAAAAGAAGTTAAAAATAGAAGAAAAAAACGGATTTATAAATTTTTATTTAAGCGAGGATTACTTGAGGAACTCTTTGGCGGAGGTTATTAAAGAAGGGGAAGGGTTCGGAGATTCAAAAACAGGAAAAGGAATTAAAATAAATTTAGAATTTATTTCCGCCAATCCCACGGGTCCTTTGACTGTCGGTAATGCTCGAGCGGGTTCGTTTGGTGATACGCTTGGAAATGTTTTAAAAAAGACCGGTCACGGCGTAACTAAGGAATACTATATTAATGATGTCGGTAATCAGGTAAACAAACTTGTTGAATCCGTAAGATTGAGGATGGCTGAATTGAGGGGAGAAAAAATAGAATTTGGGGCTGACCTGTATCAGGGAGAGTACATAAAAGAAATAGCCAAGGAATTTTTAGAAAAAAATATTTCAGAAAAAGATATTCAAAGCCAAGCCATAAAAGCCATGACAGATAGGGCTAGGAGTTCCACCGAAAAGATGGGGGTTGTTTTTGATGAGTGGTTTTTTGAATCACGACTCCATGAAAGCGGAGAGGTCAAAAATGTTTTTGCTGAATTAGAATCAAAAGGGTTTGTTGTTGAGGAAGATGGGGCTAAGTGGTTAAAGATGGGTGAAGATCAGAAAGCGGTTCTGGTTAAGAGTGATGGTTCAACAACTTATCTTGCAAATGATATTGCTTATACCAAAAACAAACTCGAAAGAGGGTTTACAAGCGCGATTAATGTTTGGGGAGCCGATCACCACGGAGACGTAATAAGATTAAAAACGGGCGTGTCTGCGCTCGGATTTGATCCAGATCGTTTAGAGATACTCCTTCACCAATTAGTTTCAATCAAAGAAAGCGGTGAACTTCAAAAGATGTCGAAGAGAGCGGGCAGATTTGTTTTGTTAGATGAATTATTATCCGAAGTAGGCAAAGATGCTATCAGGTTTTTCTTCTTGACCAGAGATTTAAATACTCACATGGAGTTTGATGTTGATTTAGCGAAAAAACAATCAAAAGAAAATCCTGTTTTCTACATTCAATATGCTTTTGCGCGCTTGAACAGTATTTTTATAAAAACCCAAGGAACTAAAGCTGGTAACGTGGACAGAATTAAAGAAGAGGAAGAGTTGAGATTATTGAAAGACCTGGTTAGGTTCCCAGAAGTTGTTGAAAATATTTCTCAAAATTATCAAGTTCACCATCTGGCACAATACACACTAAACCTTGCTGGTGATTTTCATAAATTTTACGAGAAGCATCATGTTATTCAAGAGAATGATGTCGAACTTCAATCAGCACGCCTCCTACTTTCTAAAGGAGTGCACACAGTTCTAAAAATTTGCCTAGATTTAATGGTTCTTTCGGCTCCTGAGAAAATGTAGGGCAAACGAGAATAGCCCTGCTCCAAGAATATCCATGAGAAGATCGTTGACCGTATCATTGAGGTCTCCCATAAAATAGGTCCTAATTGCAAAGGCATCATAAATCATAGGGCTAAGGACAAGGTTTGCTATGTATTCGGCAAATTCCCACGTCACCCCTATAAATGAAGCAACACCTAAGATTATTAGTGTGTTTTTTAATTTTGAGTTTTCAAAAATATGAGCCTTAAGATAGATGGAAAAAAACATTGCAATAAAAAATCCGCCCGAAAAATGCAAAATCTGATCAAACCAGGAATAGTTTAAATATAGCTGATAGTACATGCCAACTATATTTATTGTAAAGATTAATATTAAGAAAAAGAGGACTTTTTTCATGTTCTAATTATATTAGCATGTTGTTGCTTTTTATCAAAACTTGATGTTTAATATGCAGAAGTTCTTTTAATTTGGATAAGGAAATTGACCGCCTCAACGCATTTGGCAGTCGGAGCAATGGCCGGTCTTCTTGTGCAGAAATATTTGCCCAACGCGGGCAAGTCGGAAAAATTATTTTTTGGGTTTGCTGCCGGATTTGTTTCGCATCTTTTACTGGATACTTTTCCACACCAAGAATACAGTATTGGTGGCATAGAGCTTGGAGCCGTGCTTTTTGCAGAAATCGCATTTGCGTTCTCCATGTGTTTATCGTTTCGCCAACCGTTGTTAGTTAATGCGATTATCTTTTTAGGTATGGTTGGTGGAGCAATGCCTGATGTTGTTTATTTTGCCAACAGACATCTTTTGAGCTGGGCACAGCTTGGGGATTTGGGCTCAATTATTCATTTATTTTCTCACGATGCGGTGCCTTTGGGGTTTGATGTAAGTATTTACTTCCAACTACTCCTTGCTTTTGGGGCCTACTGTTTTGTGAAACTTAAATTAAGACCCGTTAAATAGCGGGTTTTTTTAATTGAAACTTTAGGATAAATGGGATAAAATCTAAATAATGTCTGATTTCAATAATAGCGACAAGGAAAAGAAAATACTGGATTTTTGGAGAGATAATCAAATTTTTGAAAAATCTCTGGAGAATCGCAAAAAAGCGAAGCGTTTTGTTTTCTTTGAAGGTCCACCGACAGCAAACGGATTGCCTCACATAGGACACTTTCTCACTAGGATTTATAAAGATGTGTTCTGTCGCTACAAGACGATGAACGGTTTTTTTGTTTTGCGTAAGGCGGGATGGGATACTCATGGTCTGCCAGTGGAAATAGAGATTGAAAAAGAGCTTGGATTTAAGAATAAAAAAGACATTGAGGCGTATGGCATAGATAAGTTTAACAAGAAGGCCAAAGAAAGTGTTTGGAAGTATAAGAGTGAATGGGAACAGATGACCAGAAAAATGGGCTTCTGGCTTGATATGAGTGATCCATACATTACATACAAAAATCCTTACATTGAATCTCTTTGGGCAATCATAAAAAAAATATCGGACAGAAAATTATTATATTTGGCTCATCGAGTCGTCCCTTTTTGTACAAGGTGTGGAACGGGATTGTCTTCACATGAAGTCGCACAGGGATACAAGATCGTAAAAGACAAATCTGTTTACATAAAATTTAAATTAGTTTCTCAACCCGATACTTATATATTGGCTTGGACCACAACACCTTGGACATTGCCGGGCAACGTAGCATTGGCTGTTGGGAAAAACATTACCTATATTGTAGTCGATAAGGATGGTGAAAAATTTGTTATCGCTAAAGACTTAGCCGAAAAAGTTTTAGGCGAGTTTAAGGTTAAAAAAGAAATAAAAGGTAGTGAGCTTATCGGATTGGAATACGAACCACTATTTGATATTGAAAAATTAAAATCTGATAAGTCATATAAAATTTATGATGCCGATTTTGTTTCAACAACAGATGGAACGGGAGTAGTTCACACTGCAGTAATGTACGGAGAAGATGATTATAATTTGGGAACTAAAATTGGTTTACCAAAAATTCACACCGTAGATAATCAGGGTAAGTTTATTAATGTAGGGCATGGATTGGATGGGATGTATGTGAAACATAAAGAGGTGGATGAAAAAATAATCGGAATTCTTCAGGGGAACGGTAATTTTCTTAAGATGGAAGAATATGAACACGATTACCCATTTTGTTGGAGATGTGATTCACCGCTTTTATATTACGCAAAAGAATCTTGGTTTATAAAAATGTCAGCGGTTAATAAGGAGCTTTTAAAAAATAATCAAAAAGTAAATTGGGCACCTTCACATATAAAAGATGGAAGATTTGGTCAGTGGTTGAAAGAGGGGAAGGATTGGGCATTCTCACGCGAAAGATATTGGGGAACTCCTTTGCCAATTTGGAAATGTAATGATTGCGGAGAATTTACAACGGTCGGTTCGTTGGAGGATTTGGAAAAAAACAGATATACACAAAAAAATGAGTTTTATATTCTACGACACGGTCATAGTCAAAAGAACGGACGACCCGGTTTTCCTGCAACAATAAGTTCTCGACTTGAGACTGATAAATATCACCTCACCGAAGACGGTAAAAAGCAAATTGAAAAAGTTGCCAAGCAGATTAAAAAAATAGGCAAATTTGATGCAGTGATTGCCTCACCGTTTTTGAGAACCAAAGAAACCGCCCAGATTGTTGCCGATGAGCTCGGATTGAAGGTTCACTTGGAGAATGAAATAAGAGAGTTTGATCACGGTTCTGCTTGTGAAGGAAATACTGAACATACATGTTTGGTCTCTCACGCAAACCAAACTTGGGAAACTAAATCTCCTGATGGAGAAAGCTGGGCGGATTTAAGAAAAAGAATGTCTTTGTTTTTGAGAGATCTTGATTCTAAGCATGAAGGAAAGAAGATTTTGATTGTAAGTCATGGTGATCCAATTTTCCTTTTGGAAACATTTACACTAGGTCTTACAAAAGATGAGGCGCCTTCTCATAGAAAAGAATTATATCCACAAGAAGCAGAACTCAAGAAACTCGATTTGAAGAACTGGCCATATGATGATGATGGGGAATTAGATATGCACCGACCTTATGTTGATAGGATAGTTTTGAAGTGCAAAAAATGTAGTGGAAAGATGACAAAGATTCCTGACTTAATAGATGTGTGGTTTGATTCTGGGGCTATGCCTTATGCCCAATGGCACTGGCCATTTGAGAATGACAAAATGTTTAAGGAACAATTTCCTGCCGACTTTATTGTTGAGGCAATAGATCAAACCAGAGGATGGTTTTTCACTCTTCTTGCCATATCAACCTTACTTGAAAAAGGTGCGCCCTATAAAAACGTAATGGTTCTTGGACATACTCTTGATGAAAAGGGTGCCAAAATGTCTAAGTCAAAAGGTAATTTTGTGCCAGTCATGGAATTCATGGATAAATATGGTGTTGATGTGTTGAGGTGGTATTTCTTATCATCAATGGCCGCGGGCGAAAGTAAGAGTGTTATCCCAAGAGAAATAGAAGATAAACAAAAAGGATTTTTTGGAACAGTTGGTAATTGTATAAAATTTTATGAATTATATTCTGCAGAAAATTCTAAATCCGAAATCCTAAATCCTAAACAAATTCAAAATTCCAACTTATTGGACAAGTGGATTCTGTCCAAGTTTAATGGTCTGGTTTTGGATGCAACTGATAATTTTGATAAGTATGAAGTAACTCAAGTTGCAAAGGCGGTTGAAAAGTTTGTTGTAGAAGATTTATCTAATTGGTGGTTGAGACGTTCTAGGAAAAGAAAAGAGGCTCTTGGAGTCCTAAGATTTTTGCTTTTAGAATTATCAAAAGTTATGGCCCCGTTTATTCCTTTCACAGCCGAAGATATTCACATGCGAATGTATTCCGGTCAAACTATTGGAACACAGAGCGTACATCTTCATGATTGGCCGAAAGCAGATAAAAAATTAATAGACAAAGAATTAGAGAAGCAAATGGAAGAAGTAAGAAATATTGTCACAACTGGTTTGGCGCAGAGAAAAGAAAAACAAATAAAAGTTCGTCAGCCACTTAAGGCAATACATTTAGGACTTTCAAATGATTTTCCGAGAGATTTGGAGGGATTGATTAAGGAAGAACTTAATATCAAAAATATTGTTTATGATAAAAGTCAGAAAGAATTAGTTTTCTTGGACACAGAACTTGATGAGGCTTTGATTCACGAAGGCTATGCCAGAGAATTAATGCGCCAGATACAGGACATGAGAAAAGAAGCGGGATATAAGGTTGATGATGAAGTTTTTGGACAATGGCATTCTGACAATTTGGATTTGTCTACCGCAATAAATAAATGGAACGACAGTATAAAGAAAGATGTCTTGCTCAATAATTTTGAAAATTCACCAAAAGGCGACAAGGCTTTTGATGTGGAAAAAGAATTTGAACTCATGACCGGAAAAAATATTTGGGTGGGAGTTAAGAAATAAATCATGAAGAGAGTATTTATTATTCATGGATGGGAAGGGTTTCCTGAAGAGGGTTGGTTTCCTTGGCTTAAAAAAGATCTGGAGTCTAAGGGATTTGAAGTTGTTGTGCCTCAGATGCCTGATCCCATAGAACCAAAGATTGAGCAATGGGTTTCTTTCCTGAGCAGATTGGTCGGAGACGTTGATGAAGACACTTATTTTGTTTGTCACAGTATTGGTTGCCAAGCCGTAATAAGATATCTAGAGACGCTTGATAATAAGAAACTTGGCGGGGTAATATTTGTGGCCGGCTGGTTCGCACTAACAGGATTAGAAACCCAAGAGGATCAAGACATGGCAAAACCATGGCTAGAAACACCGATTGATTTCAATAAAGTTAAATCTGTTACGAATAATTTTGTGGCAATTTTTTCAGACAATGATCCGTATGTGCCACCCAACAATCAAAATGTTTTTCGAGACAAATTGGGTTGCAAAATTATTGTCGAAAATTCAAAGGGGCATTTTAGTGGGCCAATGGATGGTATGATTGAATTGCCGATTGTTCTGGAAGAATTATTAAAAATGGCGGAATAATATGCGAACAAGAGCAATAATAATTAAAAAGCAGAATACCAACGAATATGATCAATTCGTGACTTGTTATACTCAAGAATTTGGAAAACTAACAGCTATCGCCAAGAGTATTTTAAAACCAACATCTGTTCAGTCCATGCATTTGGATGTTTTAAATTTGGTCGAATTTGAGCTTATTAATGGAAAGGCGATGCCGATTATCGCGGGCGCCCAATCAGAGAATTCTTATCGTAATTTAAAAAATTCAGTTCCAGCACTAGCTGTCGCTCATTTTTTTTCTGAAATAATTGATAAAATGGTTCCTGAACTGGAAAAAGACGAACAGCTTTGGGATTTTATGGACGACCTGTTTGATAAATTAAATAAATTTGAACCAAGTCTTACTTTTTTAAGACAAAAACAGTTTGCCTTGTTGGGGTTACTTGGTTATTCACCTGAAGTTGCCACAGCAACATCTTTTGATTTAAACCGTCTTGGGTTTACGATGCTGGACGATGCTTTTGAATATAATGCAGGTTTTAGATTAAGGTCATTAAAATTCCTTCATTCTGTGTTAAAATGGTAGATATGCAATTCCTCTATAACTACAATCAATTATTGAAGTGGTTGGTCCTACTGGCGCTATTGTTGGCTATTGTTAGCTTTCTTTCGTTTTGGTTTGGAAGCCCTTCTTTTTCTGAATCAGGAGTTAAGTTGGACATAGAGGGTCCAACTCAGGTAATGGTTGGGGATGAAGTTGTGTATAAGCTTAAATATTCAAATACTACCAAGTTGGATTTAAGTAGTATGAGATTTAAATTTACTTATCCTGACAGTTCGGTTGTTCTAAAAGATGGGATAGTGTCTACAAATCTTTCTGAAACGTTTACGATTGATCAATTGTCTCCCGGGCAGGAAGAGGTAAAAGAGTTCAAGGCTTTTTTGGTTGGCGATAGGGGTAACATTAAAACAGCCAAAGTGGAACTTGCTTACCGAGCGGGGGATTTAAGAACTGCTTTTGAAAAGACCACATCCGTCTCCACAACCATAATCGGTCTTCCGGTTGCTCTTACTTTGGCCGCACCACCAAATTCTGTCCCCGGTCAGTCTATTAGTTATGTTTTGGATTACAGAAATGAAACAAGCGATGATATTTATGATTTAAGATTTGAGTTTGATTACCCAGAAGGTTTTAGTGTTCAAAAACTTACTCCCACACCAAGCACTGGAAATTATATTTGGAACGTTCCTGTTTTAAAAAAGAGTAGTGGTGGAAGAATAAGCATAACCGGACCATTGAGTGGAAAAGAGGGGGAAACAAAAAATGTTTCAGTGGTATTGAAAAGAAAAATTGGAGAACAGTATGTTGATTATGAAAAAGCCGAAACCTCATCAACCATCGCCAGTTCTTTGTTGGGCACCGAAATTTTAGTAAATGATTCTGCTGACTATTCTGCTTTTGCTGGCGATGATTTAAATTACACAATTAAATACGCCAATAGTTCTAATTACAATCTTGTCGGAGTAAATCTAACTGTAAAATTAGAGGGCGAAATGTATGACATTTCGAGCTTAGATACAAAGGGTGGTTACTATGACAATTCAAATGGCACTATTCTTTGGAACGCAAGTTCGGTGCCTGATTTTTCTAATTTAAGTCCAAACAAAAAAGGGCAAATATCCTTCAGGATAAAACTCAAGAATAGTATTCCTTCTGGAGCAACAGGTTCAAAAAATCTTTTTGTACGTGCCTCAGCCAGATTGAGCACGCCCAATGTTCCATCTAATGTCGGCGGAGATGAGATTTTTGCGGAATCAAATTTGGTTACTAAAATATCTACTCAACCAACATTAAAACAAGTTGTTTACTACAACGACTTAGCGTTTGGTTCTTCTGGGCCTTTGCCTCCAGAGGTTGGAAAAGAAACATCCCTTACCATTCACTGGCAGATTACTAACCCCGGAAATGATATGAGCGGAGTTAAGATAAGTGGTATTTTACCAGCAGGTGTGATTTGGAAAAATATTGTAAGCGTCGGCTCAGGACAACCAGAACCTTCATATAACAAAAACACTTCTGAGGTTGTTTGGAATTTGGGAGTTTTGCCACAAGGGGTTGGTGTGACCGGAGCCAAATATGAAGCAAGTTTTCAGGTAACAATAAAGCCGTCATTAAATCAGAAGGGAAGCACGATACTTCTTGTTAAAGACTCAAAACTTTCTGGAATTGATTCGTTTACTAAACAAAATATAATTGTTCCTGTTCGGGATATTACAACTAATGATATGGTTGATCGTCCAAACGAGGGGATTGTTAAATAAAGATATGACTGAAAATTTATTAGAAAAAGTTGTTTCACTATGTAAGCGCAGAGGTTTTATATTTCCCGGATCAGAGATTTATGGTGGATTAAAAGGAACATGGGATTATGGTCCACTTGGGGCAGAGTTGAAATTTAATCTCAAGGAAGCATGGTGGGATTACATGGTAAAGCAACGAGAAAATGTTTTTGGTGTTAATGCTTCAATTCTCATGAATCCAAAAGTTTGGGAGGCATCTGGCCACGTAGAATCTTTTACGGATCCGTTGATTGAATGTAAGACATGTAACGAACGATTTAGGGCTGACAAACCGGCAGACATTAAAGAGCACGAAAATGTGCATATTAAGAAAAAAGAAAAAGTTTCTTGGACTGAACCGAAACAGTTCAATATCCTTGTTGAAGCAAAATTGGGAGTTGTTGAGGGTGAAAAAACAACTGTTTATTTGAGAGGAGAAATAACACAGGGGGTTCATGTTAATTTTAAAAATGTGGTTGATTCTATGCACCCAAAGATTCCTTTTGGTGTTGCTCAGGTGGGCAAAGCGTTTCGAAACGAAATTACTCCAAGGAATTTTATTTTCCGCTCCCGAGAATTTGAGCAAATGGAAATGCAGACATATGTGAAGCCAGACGAAAAAGAAGCTATGGACATGTTTGAGTTTATGAAAGATTTACGCATGAAGTGGTACCTTATGCTGGGTATGAATAAAAATAAATTACGTTTTCGAGAACATGCTCCTGATGAGCGTGCTCATTATGCCCGTGCAGCTTGGGATATTGAATATGAAACTCCGTGGGGCTGGGACGAAGCAGAAGGAATACATCATCGCGGAGACTGGGATTTGTCTAGACATTCAAAATTTAGCGGACAAGATTTGTCCTATTTTGATCAAGAGACAAAAGAACGTTTTATTCCATGGGTAATTGAAACATCGGCGGGGGCTGAACGACCATTGTTGTATTTCTTGCTTGATGCATATGCAGAAGAGGGTGAGCGGGTTGTTCTAAAATTACATCCGAAACTTGCGCCATATAAAGCTGCCATTTTCCCTTTACTTAAAAACAAACCAGAACTCGTAGAGAAGGCTAGGGGAATATACAGAGAACTCAAAATAGATTTCAATGTCGTTTGGGATGATAGGGGAAATATTGGAAAAAGATATTATGCCCAAGATGAGATTGGAACACCTGCATGCATTACGGTTGATTTTCAAACCCTTGAAGACGACACCGTCACCATCCGCGACCGCGACACAATGAAACAGGAAAGAATCTCAATTAAAGACATAAAAAGTCTTTTGCATGACAAGCAAAAATAGGGCGGCCCTTATTATTATAGATGATAGTAAAATTCTTCTCGTGCATCGCTTTAAGAATGGCGAGGAGTATTATGTTTTTCCAGGAGGTGGAATTGAGGAAGGGGAATCGGTTGAGGACGCTGCAACCAGAGAAGCTAAAGAAGAAACAGGATTAGATGTTACAATTTCAAAAAAGATTTGGGAAAATAAAAACAACGATAGAATCGAGTACTATTTTCTGGTAGATAAGTTTAGTGGGGAATTGGCAACTGAAATCGGCGGTCCAGAACAAAAAACACAATCTGCCGATAATGTTTATCGTCTTGAATGGGTAGTTATTGATAAAATAAAAGATCTCAAATTATTACCAGAAGAAATTAAGTTGAAGTTGTTGAAAAATTATCAATCTGGTTCATTGGTCTAAGTTGCTAATTGAGTCTTTTACTCTAGTTAGAATCTAAAAATATGAAGATTTTTAGCAACTTGACGATAATTACTATATGTGCTATTGTGTGATTAATTTTTACACAGTAGTTTTTGTTGTAAATTTCTTATGGCCATCTCAAAAAACAAAAAAGTTTTGGTCGGTGGATGTTTTGACTTAATCCACGCTGGTCATATTCATCTTCTTAAGCACGCAAAAAAAGTGGCCGACACTCTCATTGTGGCCGTTCTATCTGACAAATATATTAGATCTTATAAGGGCAAACAACGCCCTGTTTTTGATGAAAAACACAGACTTTTAATTATAAAATCGATGCGATATGTTGACGAGGCCTTTATATGCAATGAAGATCCTTACGGCCTTAATATTTTAAGGAAGATTGATCCAGATGCAATTATTCTTAGAGCAGAGGGCTTTGAAACTAAAAAGCGTATTATCAAAAAAGAATTTACCAAACTTAAGATAATTAAACTCAAAAGATATAAATCAGATTTTGTGTCTACTACTCACATAATAAATAAGATTAAAAGTTCATGAAACTAATCATTCTTACGGACTATCGTAACCAATTCTACTCTTCAACGAGAGAGCGTGGTGGTAGTGTGAATCTGTCTGTGCTGAGTGGGCTATTCATTAAATTGGGACTTGACGTGGTTGTAAAAAAATTTTCAGAAATAGATTTTGTCAGAGAAGATTTTGATGGTGTGTTCATACTCTACCAATCATCTGAAGATCCTGGACTTCACTATAAGGAGTACATCGAAGACATACTGCTCGGGCTAAAATTAAAGGGCGCAATATTAATTCCAGATTTTTTTAAATTTAGAGCACATCACAATAAAGTATTTATGGAGATATATCGTGATGTGATTTTAGGCAAGCAAGTGGATACAGGTATTCAGGCTAAGTATTTTGGATCTTTAGAGGATTACCAATCCTCGTCTATTCCGTTGAAATTTCCATCGGTTTTGAAACCAAGTGAAGGATCAAGGAGTCGCAATGTAAGTTTGTTGAAAGATTTAAATAATTCCATGTCCGCCATAAGAAAAGTGTCTTTTTCACTAACTTTTCAAAACATAAAACGTGAAGTGTTAAACATGTTTGATAAGAAGGGGTATAGAAAAATATCTCAGAACAGAAAAAAATTCATAATTCAAGAATACGTATCTGGGTTAATTGGAGACTATAAGGTATTGGTTTATTCTGATAAGTATTTTGTTCTTTGGAGAGACAACAGAACTAATGATTTTAGGGCAAGTGGTAGTGGGAAATTATCATTTCCAATCGATGTTCCGGTGAGTTTATTAAATTTTGCAAGAGATGTGTACGAATGCTTGGATGTACCATATATTTCAATGGATATTGCCCAATCTGCTTCAGGGCAAAATTATTTGTTAGAATTTCAGTTTCTAATGTTTGGACAACACACCTTAGAAAAATCTAAACATCATTTTGTTTCCAATGAAAATGGCTGGAGAAGAATATGCGAAGAAGTCGTGCTAGAAGAACAACTTGCTAAGAGTGTATACGAGTACATCTCTCACTTGACAAAAGATAAAAAATATCTACAATTAAATTAAGGCATGTTGTTTTAAAATAGTAAGATAAACGAAAGGAGGAGATGGTATGTCTCTGAAAAGTGTGTTTATTGTACGTCACTCAGAATCTGAAGAGGATGTGGATCCAACACTGCATAATCTGGTTAGTGATAATGAAATTGGGCTGACAGAAAATGGGCGGGGGCAAATTTACTCAATTGTTAGTAAGATATCCCCGTATACTAGAAGCAGGATTACGCTTTCTTTCTTGTCTCCGTCCCTTAGGGCAAGGGAAACGCACAGGCTTGTTGCTGTTCATGTTCCAGAACTGAGGGGAGTATGCAAGGTTGACCCAAGGTTAAGAAATTTAAACTGGGGCGATATAACGCTTGAAAATAGACACATCGTCGAAGAGGAGCGTTACCAGATAGGAGTTTTGAAGTATCAATTTCCTGGGGGTGATGATTCGGCGGTTTATGCTCGTCGCTTGGGCAATTTTGTTGAGGAGGTTCGGTTGCGGGCTGATGACGAGGATTATCCTGAAGTTGTCGTAATTGTTACACATGGTTTTGCTATGCGTATAATTATTAAATATTTTTGCAACATGCCTGATTCCGATTTCAGATGGTTAGCAAACCCTCCAAGTGCTTTTGTTGCAGAGCTCGGAGAGGTTGGTGGGGGTTTTAAACTATTAACGGAAATGCCCATTTTAAAACTTATATAGGTTAACGGTCATCCTTGTCGGATGACCGTTTTTTATATATTATTTATGAATATGAGTATTAAAATTATTAGAGATGAAGATGTTTTTTCTGAAAATAAGTTTGAACCAGTAAATACTTGGGAAAAAAGAGAAACTGTTAGGTTGGTCGTAGTAAGATCTGATCAAAAGATAGCTCTTATGGGTAATCTTGTGCATGACTTCCTATTGCTTCCGGGTGGCGGTGTCGATGAGGGGGAGACACTAGAAGATGCTGTTTATCGTGAATGCAAAGAAGAAGTTGGTTCTACTTGTTTAATCCCGAAAGAAATAGCTGAATCAAAAGAATTTAGAGCTCGAAATAGCAAGGAATATGAAACACATTGTTTTGTTGCACAAAAAGGGGTTGATATTGATAAGGATTTAAGAACTGACAATGAAAAGAATTTGCAGACATATATAAAGTGGGTATCAGTTTCAGAAGCAAGGCAAATATATTCTAAGCAGGTTGAGCAAGTACAGAATGGAGAAGTTAAGTATTACAATACAGCATTTAATATAATTAGAGACAATTATTTTTTAGATAAATTAACGGATGATCAACTCTAGGTTAAGCGAAGATGGAGATTCAAAAGAAGTGGTGCGTTCAGTAACAGCCATGATTTTTTATGATGGAAAATTGCTTATGCTTTTACGCGATGATAAGCCAGGGGTTGTTAATCCAAATGTCTGGGGAATAATCGGAGGTGGAATTGATGGCAATGAAACTCCATTAGAAGCAATAAAAAGAGAATCTAAAGAAGAAATTTCGGTTGCACCATCAGGATTAATATACATGGGTAAATCCTCTCGTGAAAAGTATAGATTTTTTGCCCACTTAACAGATATCGAGAAGCATCAAATAAGTTTGGGTGATGAAGGGCAAGGATTACGTTTTTTTGAAATAGATTTACTTTCGACCATAAAAACAACTCCAAAAATGAAAGAATGGACAGATAATTATCTAGATCAGATTAAATATTTATCAACCACCCCCAACCCAAAACCGAATAGTATTCGGGGCTTATTATGATTAGGATTATTCTCATGTTTAAAAATTATCCTCGGTCCTCAATAACATAAAAAGTCTTCTTGAAGAAAAATTAAAATAAGGTACTCTAAAACACCAAACAGGCTCTATTTACTTTCTGTTTTGGTTATGGCATAATATTGCACAATCTTTGAAAACAGGAAAAGGGAAGAAACCAATGAATCGTTGTGTCGGAATCGTGCTCGTTCTCGTATTTTTTGGATTTGGGTGTGGCGAAGATCCAAGCAATCCCACCTCGCCAACTCTTGTTGGCGCCTGTCATTTTAATTTTTTGCCAACAAAGGTGGTGACGTCAAGCTTGCCACAGAGAATTGTTGCTCAGGTGAGGACGGGCAATTCTTGTTCTTGGGTGGCAACTACAGCCGATTCATGGATTGAAATTGCCTATCAAGGAAGTAGTGGTACTGGTGATTTGATTTTAAATCTTGAGCGGAATCAGTGCACCTCGCGGGCTCGCACAGGATTCGTTTGGATTAAAGGTTCGGAAAACTTCCTTGAAATTTTTCAAGATGGCAGTGATTTGGAAATTTGCCCTAAAGTTGTTCTGGAAACGACACCATAATTTAGTACCCCCAATGGGGTATTTTTTTTGTAAAACATTTAACACTTGAGTCAATATTGACGAAACCGGAATAAAGATCTATTAATACTGGTAAGTTTTGCTCCTTTAAAACAAAGGAATCTCCATGTTTAAGTCAGTTGTGGCAGGCTTTTTTATTATTTTAACGTCTTTGCTTGTAGCTGGATGTGACAATGTTAGTGGATTCTCTCCAACAAGCCCTTCTTTGTTGGCTGGTTCTGAGAGAAGTTCAGGCCGAGCATTGGTATCCAGAGAAGCTATTGTGGATCTTGTTGGTGGTTTGGGAGACCCAGAGACAATAAATGGTGTTGAGTTGGTTACCATCAGGGGATGGTTCGCTAACATATATCCTTGGGAATATATTCCAGAAGATTCAGCGGTTCATCCAGTAGCCACGCTTTGGAGTCCTTATCAAAAGCCCTCACCATTTCAGATGGCGGAGCAGTGTCGACAGATAAAAGAATTTGGTGGTGGAGCTGTGATTCTTGAATACAGCCCAAATCCAGCTCTTGGTTGGCACAACTATTGGTTAAGTAATAATTTTGCCAGTGGATGTGGTCCATTTTTTCTTCTGTACGAACACGTCAATGGAACACAATTTGTTCCTCCTGATGGTGGTGCCAAAAATATGGACGACCCTAATAATAGGAGAGTGTTTAAGGATGACATTGATTTCATGTTCAAGAATGTAATTGTTCCAAATCAATCTCGATACGTTACTGTGAGTGGTCGAGCGGTTATTTACTTGTGGTCATCTGTTATGATGACTGGAGATTTTGCCAGCTTACTTGAAGAAGTCAAAAATGAATACCCAGTGTTTTTTATTGGGTCGGGAGAAATTTGGAGTACGCCCAAAGGTGTCGAAAACATTAACAGGGTAAAATCCCTGGATGGTTTTATGGAGTATACAATGGGTGGAAACAATAATTACCTGAGAGCTGTGCAGGATTATGCCAGAGCATCATTTTCCTGGAAAGGATATTTGAGAGGTCTTGAAGCTGAAACAGGCAAGAGATATCTCTTGATTCCAACTTTCCAAGCTGCTTATGACGATACTAAGGTTAGGGGTAGAAGTAGCCCACCAATGTATGCTCGTTCGCATGATGAAGTGAAATATCATGCCGAAACTATTCGATCCAATATGGGGAGAGTTTATGATTACTCAGTGGGGCCGTTTGTTGTTTATAGCGAGTTGCCTGAAGGGGCTGCGGTAATTGAATCACAATGCCTGCCTGCAACCGTGGATACACCTGGAAGATTTGTCGGTTGTGGTACGGCGAGACTTCAAATCCTGAAAGAATATTTTGGTTGGGGGGCAAGATAATGATAAAAATCCTGTGCATGGTGGTAATGCTTTATCTTTCAGCAACAACTGTGTTTGCTCAAGCAGAGACGAGCTTGTTGCCATTGTCATCAACCTTTGATGTTAACTTTATTCCATTAGCTCAATCAATTTCAGGTTGTGATTGTTCAAAAACAGATTCAGTTTCTAAAAAACAGAAATCTGTTTTTTCTTTAGATATCCCACTTCTTCCTTTTTGGGAAACAGTCCAAGAGATCAGAATTAAGAATCGCGACATTCAATTTGGTGATTCGACGACACCCTGGGAAAAGACTGTTAAGTCCAAGAGTTGGCCATTACCAAGAGTTGTTTTTGCGTCACCTGATTTTAGAATGTCAGTAGAAGGTGGAGCTATTAAAACTTCAGATGCAAATCTTTCTAGAAAAATGACACAAGTCAGTTTGGGCCTTGAGGGTAGTTTGTGGTTTGTTCTGATTGGAGCTGACGGACTTGTTGGTCAAGAACAAATTCCTGGAATTATGAAAGGTGTAAACTTTGAAGCCAATTTTCGTCGTCGCTCAGGTGGCGGACAGGGTTGGCTTGGTGTGAAGCTTGGAGATTTCAATCACAACTTTATTGTCGGTCGATATGGAAGGGGATATATATATACAGATGGCTCAACCCGATTCAACATTCCTGATGTTGATGATATTGATTGGCTTCCCGTGTATGTTGAAGAATTCAAGACGACATCTTTTTCTGTTGAAGGGAAGATGAGAACAAAACTAATTAGTCAGTCGGTGCGGTTTGATGGGGTAGAGTACAAAAGGGTGACACCATCTCCCGACTCAATGCGTTTTGGCGAAAATCGTCTTGAAGATTTGTGGTTAACAACTGAAACTGAGATTGTTCCATTTCCCCGTATTGATTTCTTGCGTGGGGTAGTTGTTTTGACAAAAGATTTTAAGGATAAAAACAGATTAATGTTCTTTAATGACTATTCAGCGGTACGAATTTTTATTCGTTTAGCATTTTAATCCCGCCATGGCGGGATTTTTTATTATATTGAATTATACCAGTCTGTTGATAATCAGCATTCTTAACGGCAGATTAAATTGGTATAATGACCATATATGAAATTACATTTTTGGAATCTTAAGCAATGGTCGGTATTTGGTGCCGTGTTTGTAGTCGCGTCTTTGGCAGTCTGGTTTGGCTATTATCAATGGTACCTTCAGCAATATGCAAATCGCCCGCAGAGCCATCAAATGTCGGGTGTCCTAAAAAGTGTGGATGACAATAAGCTGATAATTTTTGGTGAACATCTTAATGACGCCAATCCGAATATACAGGATTTTTCTAAGCGCCAAGATCTAACTGTTATTATTGACGCTAATACTAAATTGGTAAAATCAGTTTGGTATTTTCCTGTGACCTTTACATATTTGATAGAAAATAAAATAAAGCTTGACCCGACAAAGATTCAGAAAGAACAGCAAGTTGGTGTTATAGAAGATTTTAAAGGCTTAAGAGGTTGGGCAATGACCGTAAAGACAAAAAATAACAGCATCAACCAGACCACACTCAAGGCGATAGAGGTTGAATACGCCGTCTTCGTCTATGCAAAGTAGCGAGTAATCTAATGTAAATATCACTAAAAATCAGCTATTTAAGCCGATTTTTGGTGGCCAAAGTTAAAATTGACATTTTCATTAATTTAGCGTATAATTAAAGAATAGTCAGGGTTAGGTGGATGTCCTACCAAAGCCCGTTCGTTTACAATCCAAGAAGGAGGGCGGCCATGATCCGCAAGTTGATACAATTGACGCAAGCGATTCTCGTCGTTCTCGGCATCGTGTCAATCATCGGCTTCTTTGCCGGGTGCGACAAAATTCCGAACCCGACGACGCCGACGCCGACAGTGTGCGAGGACGCCAAGGCCACGAACAACGGCGATCCACTTCCGTGTGTGTACCCGCCACCAGAACAGTCGTTCGTGACGGTAAAAAGAACGATCCCATTAGGAGGGGCGACCCTCAGCAATAGTAAGAAGGAATATGTCCGTGCCTATGTGGAATATGGAATTTCACAGGCTCACATGGACGAAGCAAGGGCGGTTGGAGCTTCAATTGTCGCCATAGCATGTTTGTCTGTGGATGGAGTTAATCTTGTTACAACTTCTCCAGTTTGCTATACTCGCCCCACAGTTGGGTGGTCTGGAGAAAACGAACATTTGCTTAGCATAAGTGTTGGGCTCAGTCCCGAAGCCAAGCAAACAAATTACATCATCAGCTATCTGAAGTTCAGGACTGGCACTGGCCAGAGCATGAGAGAGAGGGAGATAACAAGGAGTGTCTTTGCCGGGACCTTTTACTGGAAAGAGTAGAAGCGCATATTTTGTTTTCAGGGGCCGCATCCGCGGCTCCTTTTGTTTATAAACACTTACCAACTTTTGTTTAGTATTAGGACTTGTTATTATGTAAGCATGACTCTAAAGAGAATTTTTATATACACCACAGGTCTCTTTTTTATATTTTCATTTTTTTTCGTTTCAATATCTCAAACTTACGCTAACTCTGGCACTACAGTATGTTCATTATGGACAAGCGTAGATAATAATACAGGCAATGTTCAAATAGGTGGGACAGTGACTGAATCAAACCCTGGACAAGACCTGAGCTATACCAACATATCTCTTTGGGATAGCAATAACTCTGGTAGTGCTAATGCTTCGGGTGGTGATTCTATTTCAACTTCATATACCGCATATTTTCCAAATGGCTGGCACAGAGCTTATGTTAACGGAAACAGTTCTTCTAATCCTGGCGGTGGTTCTGGTAGTTGCTTTGATCAGCAAGATTTTTATGTAGAGGTAGCCCC
>CAZAUE010000011.1:0-20072 GCA_964488565.1 uncultured Candidatus Saccharibacteria bacterium
GAAAGGTTACTGTCAATGAAGCCAGACCTATGACTGATCGACCCCCAAGACCAGCCGGCGGCGGATTTAGCCGAGGCGGTCAAGGTGGTGGATTCAATCGCGGTGGCGGAAGAGGCTTTGGTGGCGGTGGAAGAGACTACTAAAAAATAAAACAACCCCGAAAGGGGTTGTTTTATTTTTACGGAAAATATGTATATAATAGGAAACTTCTTTGAAATAAGGAAATAAGGTTGGCAAATGAATAAAGAATGCGGTTCCATTACCGTTTTTACTGGCCCAATGTTTTCAGGAAAATCAAAAGCGCTTATGGCGCGCCTTGAAACAAAACAACGCGCTCATAAAAAAGTTCTGATAATTAAGCCAGCAATTGATGATCGTTTCGGAATGGCTGGGCAAATAGTCGCAAAGAAGAAAAAAGCAGAAAAATTTGAGCCGGACTGTAGTATGCCAGCTCACATAATTAGGGGCGATGACCTGGAACTGAGAGATCTCATTCTCCAAGAAAAGCCGGATGTTTTGGGTATTGATGAGGCACAATTTTTTGGAGTCTGGCTCGGAAGGACTCTCTATTTGTGGCGCAATACGACAAGCT
Organism: uncultured Candidatus Saccharibacteria bacterium; assembly: GCA_964488565.1. Taxonomy (GTDB): domain Bacteria; phylum Patescibacteriota; class Minisyncoccia; order 2-02-FULL-40-12; family GWA2-44-9; genus 2-01-FULL-41-26. The sequence goes on from CAZAUE010000011.1 coordinate 593, forward strand.
TAGAAATATATGTTGCAGGACTTGATTTGGATGCTTGGGCGAAGCCTTTTGGTGGGATGCCGGATATCCTTGCTTATGCTGACGAAGTGCATAAATTTACCGCTAATTGTTTTAAATGCGGACAAGATGCCAGATTCACGCAGAAAATAGGTGGATCATCCGAACAAAAAATACAAGTCGGAGCAGAAAATTTGTATGAAGCCCGTTGCGGAAAATGTTGGACCACTCCCGTATAGCATTGGAAATTAGGCCCCCTAAATTAATATAAATCTCTGGCGCGATGCTAGAGATTTTTTGTTTTCAGGCGAAGGCATTCGGATGAAGGTGTAGAGGTCTACTCCAAATCCGAATGCCAAAGAATAAAACAAAAATATCAGCATCCCAAAGGGTTGTTGTTAAAATTGCCTGAATCCTTGTTGCCCCGATTTACCATGGAATAACCATGCCTTCATCGTGGCAACTTCAACTCAGGCAATTTTATCTAACAACGCGCCGAGAGCTTATATTAAATTAGGGGGCTGATGCTTTTTTGTTTTGAAAAAGTGTGATAAGTTTGGTTGATGGAATTTAAGTTTCCTAAAAACGATGATAAGTATTATTGGACGAATCATGTTGGGCGGAAGATGATGTTTTATGGTTTATCCGCGGACAGAATTAAAAGAGTGATGCGAAGCCCCAAAAGAAGCGAGAATGGTGTTGCTGAAGGAACTATTGCGGTCATGCAACCGGCAGGATCAAAAACAAGACCATCAGAGGTGTGGGTTATGTATCAAGCACCAAGCAAAAGGGGTATGGGTCGCAAAATTGTTATTACTGCATGGCGTTATCCAGGAATCAGTCCTGTTCGAGACGAGATACCAATTCCCATTGATATTTTAGAAGAATTGAAGCGAGAAAATTTAATTCAGTTTAAATAATATGAAAATTGGTTGCCATGTGTCTATAGCAGGCGGAGTTGTAAATGCTCCTCAAAGAGCGGCGGATTTGGGTTGTGAGGTTTTTCAAATGTTTACTCGTTCGCCACAAGGGGGTCCGGCTCCGAAACTTACCCCAGAAATTGTTAAACAATTTAAAGAGGAAATGGAAAAATGGGGACAGGAAAATTGTTATATTCACGCACCATATTACATAAATTTTGCTTCTTCAAAAAAGACAATCCGTTCAGCATCAGCAAGAGTAGTCAGAGAAGAATTGGAGCGGGGGGGTTTGATTGGATCTAAATATGTCATGTTTCATCCTGGAAGCGCAAAAGATATGGAAAGAGAAGAAGCCATAAAGATAACCGCCGAAGGTGTGGCTAGGGTTATGGATGGCTATAAGGGCACAACGGAACTTCTTTTAGAGGTTTCGGCTGGTGCCGGAAATGTTATGGGCGATACGTTTGAAGAGTTGGCCGAGATAATTAAGTTGAGTGGTTACGACCTTGGTGTTTGCTTAGATTCCGCTCACATTTTTGCTTCCGGGTATGATATTAAAAGCAAAGAAGGTTTTAAAAAAACAGTTGAAATAATAAAGAAAACGGTGGGACTTAATAAAATCAAGCTAATTCACTCCAATGATTCCAAGATTGAGCTTGGAGGACGTAAGGACAGACACGACCATATTGGTGACGGAAAAATCGGAAAAGAGGGGTTTGTTAATTTGGTGGCTGTGTTTAACTGTGACTTTATAGCCGAGACAGAACATGATAAAGTTAAAGAAGACATAAATATTTTAAAAAATATCAGACCATAGATTCGCAACGCCCGATAATCAAATCGGCTGCGACTAAACTGGTATTTCATGTCCTATGATGGGCAATTGGTACGGCGGTTGGTCTAATATGATGAGCGGTTCAGCGTTCAGGGATTGGACACTGAACAATGGTATGGTCAACTTTGGCGGTTCGTTTGTCGCCGGTGTGACTTTTGGGATTATTGTTTTGATCCTTGCCGTGTGGACTTTTTATTGGAAATATCGCGCACTTTGGCATGCAGCCAAGCATGAACATAAGATTTGGTTTGGAGTTCTTCTTTTGGTCAACACATTAGGTATTTTAGAGATTCTATATCTCCATGTTTTTTCAAAGTATCGAAAGAACTAATCTCAAGCAAAATAAAAACAGGACCCAAATGGTCCTGTTTTTATTTTGCTTTATCAAATGATTTCAGGGTTTTTTTCTTAAATTCCGAGAACTTATTTTTTTGAATAGATTCTCGCACGTCTTCAAGCAGGTTATTGAAGAACCACATGTTATGCATTAAGCACCATCGTTGGCCAGCAGCATTTAGTTTCATGTTCTCACTCTTAATCAGTTCTCTGATTTTGGAGCGAGATATTTTTGAGGAGCAAGTTAAACAATCACAACCTTTTTCAATTACCTTTTTGTCTTTAACATATTTTCCTTTACGGATGTCCATGTGTCCAGTTTTGGTATAGAGGCGACCATGACGAGCCTCACGAGTGGGAATGACGCAATCAAAGGTGTCTACTCCGTTTTGAACAGCTTCCAGTATGTCCGCTACTTTCCCAACACCTAACAGATGTCTCGGCTTTTCTTCGGGTAAATGGGGAACAATCCATTTAAGCATTTTAGATATTTGCTCCTTCGTATATGAACCGCCAATACCAAAACCGTCAAAAGGAAGGGAGCCGATAGATTTGGCACTTTTGATTCTTAAATCTTTAAACAATCCTCCTTGCACAATCCCAAATAGCATTTGTTTCGGGTCTCTTGTTTTTAAGCATATCTCTGCCCACTTGTCTGTAAGTTCAACCGCTTTTCTGTTGTATTCATAATCATCCAATGGTGAGGTGATTTGATCAAAAGCAAAAATAATATCGGCACCAATCTTGTTTTGGAGTTTCATGGAAAGCTCCGGACCTAAGAAAGATTTTTTACCTTTAAAATTAAAATGAACCCCTTTTTGGGTAATTCGTATTTTGCTTCTCTTGTAACTAGAATCCACTCTTGCTTCTCCGGTCATAAATTTGCCAACTTTATTTTTATCTCCAAAAGCAAGAGATAAAACTTGAAAACCGCCACTATCAGTCATGACGGGTATTTTTATTCCGAATGATTTGTGGACGAACCCTTTTTTGTTTTTATTCTTCTCTGCTTTATTCCAAAGGTGGAATGTGTTTGCGATGAGCAATTGGGAGCCGGCTCTCTTAATGTCGCGTGGTTTAAGATGGAGAAAATGGCCATAGGTGCCCACGAAGACATAAGAGGGGGTTAATACTTTACCGTGAGGCGTGCTTAAAACACCCAGACGGGCCTTCGTTTTCTTGTCTTTGTGGGTAATCTTGAACATGACTTAGGATTATACACTATTTATGACATATAAAAACCACCCTCGTGAATGGGTGGTTATGGTACGAATACATAATTACTAAACGTTATTAATTGTTTTTCAAACGTCTCTACTCCAAATATGTGATACTTATCTATAACCTCTAACGAATCAACAACAACAATGTCGTTAAATTCCATTTGCTTCAGCTTGATACTTGCTCGGCTGAGTCTATAAACAAACCAGCCTCGAGAATATTCTTTGATGAGTTTAGCATCAAGTCTGTAAATGAATAATTTTTCTACGTCTATGTAAATTGTTCCCGCCATTCGTGCCAAGATTTCCTCTAAATCGCCTTTGGGGCGAGGAGTGCCTTTTGTTGGTCGGAATTCAATTACGTGATAGGCTCGGCCATCAATCATGATCAGTGGTGTCGGGGCCATACTGAAATCATAAAAGTCTGTCATTGCTTTGGTAAAATTAATATTCGGCGTTGTTCCATTTCCACCATTTTTTACTGGCTTGCCGAATCTTTCAATAACCCTGCCCCTACCATTTTTAACTAGTTCGGTCTCATCTTTTTTTTTGCGACCCTCTTCTTCTTTTGAATTAAGCTCCTTGATGACATGATTTCTTCTGTATTCTATGGCACCTTCTTTGACTTTCTCATTTTCTATTGCCCTTTGAGCGACCGCCCCCATGATGAAATTTGCGGGATTATCATTGTTTTGTCCTAGTACCACAGAAGGTATCAGGAGAAATATGCAAAACAAAGTGGTTCTTATCACCGAGCCTCCTTTTTAAGGTTCGTTTACTTTTCGTGATTATATAACAAAAACAAGGTATTGGCAACCAACATTTTGACTAATTATTGTACAAAATAATAACGAATATGATATGCTAAAAACATGAACACAATAAAAATATATTCGACTCCGACTTGTGGGTATTGCAAAATGGCAAAAGAATATTTCAAGTCCAAGGGTTTTGAGTACGAGGAGTATGACGTTGCCACCGACATTGCAAAACAAAAAGAAATGATAGAGAAGACGGGACAATTTGGCGTTCCGGTCATAGACATAAATGGAAAAATTATTATCGGATTTGATAGGGTCAAAATTAATGAAAGTTTGGGAATAAATTAAAATTTTTATAACGCAGGTCGTTAGCTCAAGTTCGAGGCAAAATTGAGCATTGTGAGGAGCCATAGACGTCTATGGTGAGGAGCAAGCGGAGATTTTAACGAAGAAATTGAGCAAACCCGAAGGGCCCGTCCCGCTTAAATATTTAAGCGGAGGGCGAACCAGTTTATATGAAAAAAGAATTAAAACCACTGACGTATTCAGCTGATGCATTGAGAGGTATTTCTCAGAAAACCGTAGAAATACATCACGGTAAGCTTTATGCGGGATATGTTAACAAGTCCAATGAGATTTCGGATAAACTTGGAGAGTTAAGAAAAAGTGGCAAAGTTGAGGGAAATCAAATATTTAGCGATCTTAGAAGCCTAAAGCAGGGTGAAACATTTGCAAGAAACGGAATGTATTTGCATGAAAATTATTTTGCCATTTTGGGAGGAGACGGAAATCCTAAGGGTGAAGTGCTTAAAGCGATTGAAGAAAAGTGGGGAACTTTTGAAGATTTTAAAACTTATTTTTCAGCATGTGGCATGTCGGCAAGAGGTTGGGCGATATTATGCTGGGACATGAATGAGAAAAAATTGATGCAATATAATTGCGATGCTCAAAATCATGGCGGGGTCTGGGGCTGTATCCCAATTATCGCTCTTGATGTCTATGAGCATTCATATTTCATAGACACTGGCTCTGATCGGGCCACATATATCAAAGCATTTTTTGATAATCTCAATTGGGATAACATAGAAGAACTCTATCAGAAGGCAAAACAGTGTGAATTATAATTAGTGATAGTGATTCAAACTAATTTGAAATAGATCTGGCCTTGTTATATCATTTCTTTAAGTTCTTTTTTTGTGAGGATTCAAAATGTGTGCTAAGGCAAAAAATGAAGTTGAAAAATTAAAGGCCAGTGCTGAATATTTGGGACATGTCCCCACGGTTGAAGAGGTCAGTTATATGACAGATCAATGCCGATGTTCCTGTGGTTGGGCAAGTACTCGTTACTGGGATGGTGCAGAATATGCTTTTGATGAATGGATTAAGCATGCCAAAACAATTGTTGGATCAACACAGTGAGCCCCCTTAAGAGGGGTTTTTTATTATCTCCAGCTTGGGAGCCAGACTCGAGCGCCGTAGGCCTCAGGGCTTAGTGGTAGGCCGTAGGACAGAGGAGCGAAATAGATAAAAGCAATGGCGGAAGAAATAATTAATGCAATAAATATTTTCTTTGAAGTTAACCACGTTGAATCATTTTGTCTTTCTATTAAATAAACCAGAATAAGAATGGCGAACACAAGTCCCGTAAGATAGTGATACAAGAACATAACCCTCTTTATTCCAATAAATGGAAGCAGGTTTAAAAGATAACCGGCTAAAAGTATTTTAATAACTTTATGTCGGAGTACATACATTAAAGACATTAGTATGGCCACCGTCGATGCCCACCAGATGATTGGATTACCGATTAGATAAATTCTGGAATTTTCAGATACCCAATAAAATATTGCTCGAGTCATAAAAGGCCATGAGTACCATTGGCTACCATAAGGGTGCGATGTGGTGAGGCGTTGATTTGATTGGTACATCTGAAGGTTCAGCTCAGTAAATTTGTTAAAAACATTTTCGTTTTGAAAGTCGGGGCTCATAAAAGCATCTCCGGGGCCGGGCTTTGTTAGTAGGGAAAAATGAATAATGAAAACAGAAAAATAAATTATTAAAGGCACTGTCAAAAAATAGATAGGTAGTTTTAAAACATTCTTAAATTCTTTTTGTTTGTATATTTTAAATAGTTCAATAAGAAACGGTAGGGCTAAAAAAGTCAGCCCTGTCCATTTGATTGAAATTGTTAGTCCGCCAAAAATTGCCATCCACAAGAAATTTCTCCGAAAATAAAACAGAAGAGTTGAAAATCCAAATAGCAGTAAAAATCCGTCCATGAGGATGTAGTGGGTTTGAACAAGAAGTGCATTTTCTATTGCAACCAGAAGTCCAGCCACAAATGCTCCTTGAGGTGTAAATTTGAGCTGTAGAGCTAGAAGGAAGATCACTACGGGCAAAAGGGTTCCCGCCAAAGAAGGAAGGAATCTAAGGGCTAGATATTTGTTATCTGGAAATTTTTCGCCAATGTTGGCAAAATTAAACTCAGGCTTAAAATCAAAGACCTTAGCAAAACCGGCAATCATCAATTTTCCCAGTGGAGGATGGATGTCAAAATAATATTCGTGAGTGTAATAGCCAGATATGAATTTGCCAAAATGAACTTCGTCAAAAACAGTTTGATTGGGATGTCCAAAAAAGGCAAAATGAGTAATCATGCTTATACCAAGAACTACCCAAATAATTAACTTGTTAGGCATATCTTGTATGATATACTAAAAAGGTTATTACTAAAAATTACACTAACATGCTCGATCTAATTATTGTTGGAGGTTCAGCTGCGGCAACTACTGCTGGTATTTATGCTGCTCGTCGGGGTCTTAATTTTAAAATTATTACAAAGGATTTTGGGGGAGAAATGGCAACATCCGGAGAGATAGGCAATTGGCCAGGAATTACACAGATTGATGGCATGGAGCTCGCTAGTCAATTTAAGAATCACTTAAATTCTTATGGTGTTATTCCAGAAGAGGGTGTGGAGGTTGAAAAGATAATCAAACAAGAAGATGGCCTCTTTTGTGTTGTTGCTCATAAAGATAATGATTTGTGCGATTATCTTGCCAAGACAGTTATTGTTGCAACCGGGGTTCATCCAAGAGAACTAAACGTTGAAGGTGAGAAAGAGTTTAGGGGTAAGGGTGTTAGTTATTGCACGGTTTGTGACGGGCCTTTGTTTGCTGGTAAGACAACAGCTGTTATTGGTGGAGGAAACTCGGCCTTGGAAGCAGGTTTAATGTTGGCCGATATTTCCACGAAGGTCTACATAATTAACAAAAACGATCAGTTTAAAGGAGATAGCATTTTATTGGACAAGTTGGTTTCTAAAAAGAATGTTGAAATTGTGTATAATGCCAAGACCACCAAGATTGCAGGTAAACAATTTGTAGATAGTTTAAAATATGAAAAAGATGGTGAGCATGAAATAACTGTAGATGGAATTTTTATTCACATAGGAATGATTCCGAATTCAAATATTGTTCCCGTTGAGGTTCAAAAAAATGGCGTAGGAGAGATTATTGTTGGTAAAAATTGTGAAACCAACATTCCTGGTTTGTATGCCGCTGGTGATGTGACCGATGTGTCTTTTAACCAAATTGTTATTGCCGCTGGTCAGGGCTGTGTTGCCCTGTTAAGTGCGGTTCAGTATTTAAATAAACTTAAATAAATTATGATTTACCTAGCTGCTGATCACAAAGGATTTCAGTTAAAAGAAAAAATTAAACAATGGTTAATTAAGTGGGGGTATGACCATGAAGATCTGGGGGCTTTTGAATTAGATCCGAATGATGATTATCCTGTGTATGCCAAAAAAGTAGCTGAAAGCATCGTTGAGATAGAGGATCGAGGAATACTTGTATGCGGATCAGGTGTTGGGGTTGATGAGGTTGCCAATAAGTTTGACGGTATTCGTTCTGGTTTGGCGATTAGTAAAGAGCAAATTCAATCAGCTCGTAATGATGACAACATAAATGTATTGGCATTGGCTTCAGATTTTATTTCCGAAGATGAGGCCAAAGAAATAGTTAAAACATTTCTTGATACCGAATTTGCCGACGAGGAAAGATTCAACAGACGGTTAAAAGAGGTTGGGGACATAGAGGAGGAAAATTAGAGGTTTTTGCTAAATTAAAAAAGGGGCTTATTTGCCCCCACCAAACTTAAACATTAATTCCATATAAAAACCTCCAATTGAAAGAGCGAGGGCTAGTGTCAAAAGAGCGACCACTAATCCTATGAAGAGAAAACGCGCCTTGGGAATTCTCATACTCTTCTCCGCAAAAAGATTTAACTTATGCTAGATAAAATAAAAAACATCGTCAAGGGAGAGGTTGGTTCAAGCGAAAAAGAACTTGCTCTATTTAGTCACGATGCAAGTATTTTTGAAATCAAGCCAAGTGTGATTGTTCATCCCAAAGACACTGAAGATGTTAAGAATTTAGTTAAATGGGTCTCGGAAACCAAAAACTCCGATGAGGAATTATCTTTGACAGCTCGTTCTGGTGGAACAGATATGACTGGAGGGGCGTTAAACAATTCTATTGTTTTAGATTTTACCACTCACTTTAATAAAATTTTAGAAGTGGGAGATAATTATGCCGTAACCGAACCAGGAGTTTTTTATAGAGATTTTGAAAAAGAAACATTAAATAAAAATTTATTATTACCTTCTTATCCCGCCTCTCGTGAAATTTGTACTGTCGGTGGAATGGTGGCTAATAATTCTGGAGGAGAAAAATCTTTGCGTTATGGTAAAACTGAAAATTATGTTCAGGAACTTAATGTTGTTTTGAGTGATGGCGAGGATTATGTTTTAAAATCTCTCACACCGGAAGAGTTGGAGCAAAAAAAATCTCAAAATAATTTTGAAGGAGAAATTTACCGCCAGATGCACGGCTTATTGGAATCTAATTATGAACTTGTTCAGAGAGCCAGACCCAATGTTTCTAAAAACTCAGCTGGCTATTTGTTGTGGAATGTGTGGAATGGTAAAAGATTTGATTTGACCCAGTTGTTTACCGGATCTCAGGGAACTTTGGGGTTAATCACAAAAATAAAATTTAGTTTGATAAAACCTAAAAAATATTCAAGATTGTTAATAATATTTTTAAAAGATTTAAAGTCTTTGGGAGAGGTAGTAAATATGGTTAATAAAAACGAGCCGGAAAGTTTTGAGTCCTATGACGATCACACATTTAAATTGGCCATTAAAATACTTCCGGATTTAATAAAAAGAATGGGGATTGGTTCTATGTTTAAATTTATTCCCGATGTCTGGGCCATTCTAACTGGCGGAATACCGAAGATGGTCATGCTTGTGGAGTTTACCGGAGACGAAGAAGGGGAGTTGATGGATAAGATTAAAAAATGCCAAAAAGAAGTTTCTGATAAATTTGAAATAAAAACCAGAATTACCCAAAACGAAAATGATGCTCGAAAGTATTGGATAATAAGAAGAGAGAGTTTTAATTTGTTAAGAAAACACGTAAAGGGTAAGAAAACTGCCCCGTTTATTGATGACCTAATAGTTAGACCAGAATACCTTCCTGAGTTTTTGCCCAAACTTAATGAGATTTTGAGGCAGTATAAGGATTATATGGTCTATACAATCGCAGGTCACCCTGGTGATGGAAATTTCCATATTATACCCTTGATGGATTTAGATGAAAAATCTAAAAAAATAATTCCTGAACTTTCCGAAAAGGTTTATGATTTGGTCTTAGAATATCACGGCTCAATTACAGCCGAACACAATGATGGACTTATCCGTACACCATATCTTGAGAAAATGTATGGCTCCGAAGTTTATAAATTATTTGAAAAAACAAAACAGATATTTGATCCCAAAAACATATTTAACCCTCGCAAAAAAGTGGGCACAGACATTGGCTATGCGATGGAGCACATAAGGAAAAGTTAAACTATGGCAAAAATTATACCATCGATACTAGCAACAACCGAAGAAGAGTTTGTGAGGTTGTTAAAAATGATTGAACCTCATACAGATAGGATTCATTTAGATATCGGAGATGGGGATTTTGTTCCCACTAAAACTATTTCTGGATACGAACAATTAATAAAAATTGAAACCAAAGCCAAATTCGATGTTCATCTTATGGTTTCCAGACCGGAGGATCAGATGTATTTTTGGTACAAAACAAAAGCGGACAGATTTTTAATTCACGCTGAAACTGATCATGGTCACAAAGATTTAATAAGTCAGATACATTCAAACAACAGAAAGGTTGGCATGGTCTTAAATCCAGAAACTCAAGTTGATAAAATAAAAGAAGTGGTAGAAAGTTTGGATTTTGTTCAGTTTATGACAGTACACCCAGGTTTTTATGGAAGTGAATTTGTTGAGAGTGTAATAGAAAAAATATTAGAATTTCATGGTCAATATCCGAATGTGCCAATTATGGTAGACGGTGGAGTTAATCCTCAAACAATATTGCGCCTTATTGCCATAGGGGTGACGGAGTTGGTTGTTGGAAACTATATAGTTAGCTCTGGCGATGTGGGTAAGACGATTGAAGAATTGAATAAAATAAGCAATAATGGATAGTACAATTAACTCATCTCAAATGTTTGATATCGTTTCAATTGGTTCAGCTACTCGCGATGTTTTTATAAGCACAGACAGCTTTAAGTCTTTTGACTTACCTGCTTTTTCTACTGGTAAAGCTATTTGTTTCCCACTAGGTTCTAAGATTGAAATTAAAAAAATGGTATTTACCTCTGGAGGTGGTGGAACTAATGCTGCGGTTACTTTTGCAAGACAAGGACTGTCTACAGCCTGCATAGGGGTTGTGGGAGATGATTTTAATGGCAAAGAGATTTTAGATGAACTAGAAAAAGAGGGAATAGAAACTAAGTTTTTTCAGAAGCATTACGATGACCACACCGCATATTCGGCTATTTTGGTTGATCCTTCCGGAGAAAGAACCATTTTGTCTTATAAGGGTGAAGGTCAGCACTTTGATGCAAATAAAGTCGACTTTGATCAGATTCAAACCAAATGGCTTTTCTTAGATAGCTTGGGCGGGCACTTTGATTTATTGGAGAATGCTGTTAATTGGGCGGTTGCTAATAATGTAAAATTAGTGACAAATCCTGGGGGTAAAGAATTAGAACATGGATTAGAAAAATTAAAGCCATTATTAAAGAATTTTTCTATAGTTATAATGAATCAAGAAGAAGCTTCGGGTTTGACTGGAATTGATTACAAACAAGAGGGAGATATTTTTAAATTTATGGATGAGATCATTGGCGGGATATTTGTTATGACCAAGGGTCCTGAAGGAGTTGTTGTTTCTGACGGTAAAAATATCTATAGAGCTGGGACTCCGGATTCACCAGTAATTGAGAGGACCGGAGCCGGAGATGCTTTTAGTTCTGGATTCGTTTCCGAATATATTCGCTCCGGTGACATACCAAAAGCGATTCAATTTGCTACAGCCAACGCATCATCAGTCGTCACTCAATTTGGAGGAAAGTCGGGTATTTTAAAAAAGGATGATTGGGGGCCGTGGCCAATAGTTGAAGTAAAAATAAATTAAACAACATGTTAGAACCATACAAAAAACTTGCATCAATATTAAGAACCACACCCGAGGTTCTTTATGAATTGGATGTAAAGATGAGTAAAGTTACTGGACAAGAGGGGGTCATGGAGGAAATTGCAAATCAAAACGACATATTGGTTTCAAAAACATTAGCAGAGTTATCTTTGACCCGAAACTCAACAGCAGAAGAGGTTTATGAAGCATTGATTGGTCATTTGGTTAAATTAGATCAGAAATTATACGAATTGCTGGAAAAACCCGACCTGTCTACAATGTCTATGGTCTGTGGAAAGCTTTGTGAAACGGCTTTTAAATTATTTTCTCCACCAAAGGGAATGTTTATTAAAAAAGATAAAGTTGCTGAATTGTTGGAAAAATATCGACCAGATAATCTTTTAAACCACTTTGGATACACTAGTGTGGCAGAACTTTTGGAAAAGGAGGGATTTGCTTCCGTTGTCAGTGCTTTAAGGTTTACTCAAAGCAAAGATTGGATGCATGAATTTTTTGATGTTGCTTATAGTGAATTGAAGCCGGAAGATTTTGAGGAAAGAGACGTGGAGTTAAAAGTGTTGGAAGCCAAGTGGCTTGCCGTCGCTGATAAATTTCTTGAGAAAAAATATCACAACATTAGCCACCTTAAAGAGTATGGGGTTATCTTTGTTATTCCTTTGCCCATAGATACTGTCGGTGAGACAATGAGGATGTTTACTCTGATCATGCATTATTTGCACGAGGTTCCATTTTATTCAGACCTATTCCGCAAGTTCATGAAGGATCCTGACTTCATAGATAAATTTAAATCTCTCTTAAGAGGAGACGTTTCGGATAAAAGAGTTGAGATTCAGGGCGATAGACCTGTTTGGCGTGTAGTTCAAACATATTTGGCCAAGGATGATGAACAGGATTTTAGATTACTTGAACCACACGTAAATCCCGAAGCAGAACATTGGCTCAAGGTGTCTGAAGATTTGGGACGATTATCCAGAATGTTGCCTGGTGAAAATGGTGGGGGTTTGAGTTTGGGATATTGGACCGGGTTGGATTATGTTGGAGATTTCTTTAAAGATCAGAATGGTCAAGAGCAGTTGGTTAGCTTTGATTTAACCGACCTAATAATGTCGCTTGTCAAAAAGGGTCAGATTAAATATCTTTATCATCAGCAAGAAGCTCTTTGGAATAAAATGTTCTCAGAGTATCAGGGCAGAGAAAGAATGAACGAGTTAATAGGGGAGAACATTATCAGTGGATTTATTGAATTGACCTAATTTTTTAATTTTGGTTATTGGGTATTGTTTAGAAATTAGGATTTAGACATTAGAAATTAACAAGCATGAAAGAAATAAAAAGTGAGAACAAAAACTTAAACTGGTATTTGGCAGAAGCCAGAAAAAATGGTCAGGCCATAGGACATTTTAATTTTGCCACAGAAGATGTTTTGCGGGGGATTGTGGAAGCTTCTCGTGATGCTGGAGCGCCAGCAGTAATGGTTGGAACATCCGAGGGCGAGGCGAATTTTATGGGCATGAAAGAAGCGTCGGCACTAGTTAGGGCGATGAGGGAAGATTTTAATTACCCTGTTTTTTTAAATGCAGATCATTATAAAAGTTTCGAAAAATGCAAAGAGGCTGTTGATGCTGGTTATGATTCAATAATTATTGACGCTTCAAAACTTCCTAATGAAGAAAACATTGCATTGACCAAGCAGGTTGTTGATTATTGTCGTTCTGTTAATCCAGAAATATCTGTTGAAGGTGAGCTTGGATACTTAAGAGGTTCTTCGGAGGTTCAACAAAAAATTGAAATAAGTTCTGCTGATTATTCAAAACCAGAAGAAGTGGCGGATTTTATTTCACGAACAGGAGTGGATCGTATGGCTATAGTTTTTGGAAATATTCACGGAATAGTTACTGAGCAAGAAGAAAAATTGGACATAGAACACTTTTCAAAAATAGTATCTACTGAGCCAAGACCTTATTATGTGCTTCACGGGGCGTCAGGATTAAAAGACGAAGATGTGTCTGCTTCAATCAGAGCTGGTATTACCAATGTTCATTTTAATACAGAACTCAGAGTTGCATACCGTAATGCCATAGATAAAGCATTTCACGATAATCCCAACGAAACTACTCCTTATAAATATCTCGGTCCCGCAGTGGAAGAGGTTAAAAAGTTGGTCTCACAAAAAATAAGCGTATTCATGGGAAAATAACTTCTCTGGTTAAAAGTGACTGGTTTGACAATCTGGTTATTTATCATTACTCTAGGGGGCAGTTCTTATATATGCTGGAGAAATAAATGGGCAATGTCTTGTCCTTTGTCTTTGCCTCTTTTTATGTCGTTTCAAGTTATTATATCTATGGAAATTTCATTTACCCAATGTTAATCAGGAATTATCGTAAGGGCCTAGATATTAATTTTGATTATTTTAAAAAAGACATTATTTACTTGGGGAGCATGATCCTTGGATGGTTGATTCTGATGTGTTGGTGGATTGGTTATCTTTTCACTTTTCTTATAGTGAAAAAAATTGGTGGCACTGAGGCCGTTTCTGTGGCGTGTTTGAATATTTCCGGCTCCGTTTTGGTGTTGTCCGTGCTTGCTACGGGCTGGCCTAAACTGATTGGGAGTTTCCTCCTGAGAAGATAGTAAAGTACCCATCAAGGGTACTTTTTGTTGATTAATTTTTATGGTTATGTTATTCTATTAGAACTTTAAACATGGCTATCAAACAGCAAAAATTAGAACTAAATGCCCAGAAGAGAGTGATTATTGGTGGTGGGCTAAACAGCTTAAGAAAATCCGGATTTATACCGGCAGTTTTGTATGGAAAAAATCAGGAAGCTATTCCTCTTCAGATTCCTAATAAGGATTTTAGAAAAGCTTTTGAATCAGCTGGAGAATCAACTTTGATTTTCATTAACGTAGATGGTCAGTCATATCCAACCATTATTCACGACATAGCCAAAGACGCTATTAGTGATGATATTTTGCACGCTGATTTTTACAAGGTTAATTTGGACGAGAAGATAAAGGCAAAAATTACAGTTGTCTTTGTGGGCGAATCACCAGCAGTTAAAGACTTTGGTGGTATATTCGTAAGAAATATAAATGAATTGGAAATAGAGGCTCTACCTCAGGATTTGCCTCATGAAATAACTATAGACATATCATCCCTGAAGAATATGGGCGATCAGATATTGATTAAAGATTTGAAATTGAGCGATAAGCTTAAAGTGGTAGCAGAAGCTGAAGAGATAATTGCCACTGTTCAAGAACCTATGTCAGAAGCAGAGCTTGAAAAAGCTTTGGAAGCTCCAACCGCAACCATTGAAGACGTTGAGGTTATTAAGAAGGAGAAGGAAGAAGAGGTTCCTGAAGAAGGAGCTGAAGAGGTCTCAAAAGAATCTTCTGAAGATAAAGAAGACAAATAAGAAAACCCAGAAAACAACGAATAAAATAGATTCGTTGTTTTTGAACCAATTTTTCAACTTACCGCCCCATCCCGGATTAGGCTTAAAGATGGGGCTTTTTAAATCCAAATTATTCATGCTCGGTAGGTGTTTCGCTTAGAGAATCAAAAACGGGGTCTAAGTTTCCATTTAATATCTTATCTATATTTCCCCAACTTTTCTTTATTCTGTGGTCGGTGATTCTATCCTGAGGGAAGTTGTAGGTTCTTATTTTCTCAGACCTATCACCAGTACCGATTTGTTTTCGGCGTTCTTCGGTGACGTTTCCTGTTTCTTCAAGTCTCTTAATTTCAAGCAGTTTGGCTCTCAATATTTCCATGGCCTTTTCGCGATTAGAAGATTGACTGCGTTCCTGGCGGCACGAAACAACAATACCTGATGGTTTGTGTAAAATTCTAACCGCCGTTTCTACTTTGTTTACATTTTGACCTCCTGCACCTCCAGCTCTGGAAAAAGTTATTTCTAACTCATCTGGACGAATAACAAGCTCGCTTTCGGTGGCCTTGGCTAATACGGCCACAGTAATGGTTGAAGTGTGCACACGACCACTTTTTTCGGTGTCAGGCACACGCTGGACTCTGTGAACACCGGATTCAAATTTCATTTTTTCAAACGCACCCGGGCCGTCTATTTCAAAGACAACGGACTTATAGCCACCTATGGAGTTTTGGCTTGAGTCAATTAAATCAAATTTCCACCGTGATAATCCGGCATATTTTTTGTACATCGTGTAGATTTCAGCCGCAAACAGTGCGGCCTCATCGCCTCCGGCACCAGCCCTAATTTCAACAACAGCCTGGTTACCCTTAACTATAGGTTTTGGTTGGGGCTTGTATGGGGTGTATTGATAATCACTCATGATTTTATATTAAATTCTAAGACTATATATCTGATAAAGTCGCTAGTATCCTTGAGGATACCAATACTGGCATCGGGTAATTTCTTGGCAAGTTCTTTTTTAATAGCATCTTCTTGTCCATCGTCAATTTCAAATACACAAAGTGATGGGCGGTGGGGAAGCTTGGCAATCTGGTCAAACAGCTGTCTGTAAAGCTCCAGGCCGTCTGTTCCACCATCTAACGCCTGATGGGGCTCAAAATCTTTTACGGATGAATCTAGACGTTGGATACGTTCGGTCGGCAAATAAGGCAGGTTGGCAACAATAATATCCGCACGGCCATCAAAATCAGTAAGAAGATTTCCTTGTTTGAAAGATATCCTATCCACCACATTATGCCTCAATGCGTTTTCGCCAGCAAGGGCTAGTGCTGACAAAGAGGTATCTATGGCGGTTATACTGGCAGTAGGGAGTTCGAGTGCCAACGAAACAGCAATAACACCGGAACCAGTTCCGATATCGATTATCGACCATTTTTGTTGCTGGGGTTTTTGTGCACACCATGCAACAGTTTTGCTAACCAAAAATTCAGTCTCAAAACGAGGGATTAGGGCGCGTGAATCGGTAAAGAATGTGCGTCCAAAAAAATCAACACTTCCGTTTTGATACTGAATCGGCTGAGACATCTATTTTTTGTTCTTTGAGGATCGGGGCTTCTTAGAAGAAGGAGTTAAAGACTTGGAGGCAGTCTTTTCAAGACGTTTTTTGAATTTTTCAACACGGCCTCGTGTGTCTAATATTTTTTCTGTGCCAGTATAGAAGGGATGGCAGGCAGAACAAATGCCCGTGTTAACTTCCGGCATTGTAGAGCCGGTTGTCCAAGCATTGCCACAGGCGCACTTAACTTTTGCGTTTGGATAATATTGAGGATGTATGTTTTCTTTCATAATAATAGATATTACTACAAAAGGTTGATAAAGTCAAAAGGTTGAGATATATTGGTGGAGGCTCTTGAATGGAAAGGAAAAATTATGTCTAAGAGTAAGGTACTGCGGAGAGCCCTGAGTGTGACTTTAATACCAAGCATGGTCCTTATTTCGGTGGTGGCTACTCTTGTTTTTGTGGAGCCCAAACCTTTAGTTATGGCTGCACAGCCCACCTCTGCAAATCTCGCCTATGTTACGGCAGACTACAGGGCGTATTGCGAAGTTCCTACTGGTAATATGGTTTATGTGGCCAAGGTCAGCCCTGGTGCCGGGGGAGCTGCCATCACTGTTGTTCCGGGTGGTTGTAAGTAAGCGGGTTTTACCCGCTTTTTTTATTTCTTGATTTAAAATTACTTATCTGGTAGAATTATCACCATGCAAGAAATACAAACACAAGTGCCATATGAAGACATGTTAAAAGCGGGTATGCATTTTGGCAGGAAAAAGACTGCTTACAACCCCTTAATGTCGAAGTATGTTTTTACTGTCCGTGACGGGATCTGTATTATTGACCTTTTAAAAACTCAGGCTCAATTGAAAAATAGCGTTGAATTCCTTAAGGCAACTTTAGCCAAAGGGGGATTAGTTCTATTTGTGGCTCTTACCAAGCAATCAGTTGATTCCACCAAAGACTTGGCCGAATCATTGAATATGCCATACGTTTTGGACAGATGGTTGGGCGGAACTCTTACTAACTACAAAGTTATTAGTTCAAGGGTGAAGAAATTAGAGGAATTGGAAAAAGCCACCAAGTCGGGAGAATTAGATAAATACACCAAAAAGGAAAGAATGATGTTTAATAAAGAGCTCCAGAAGATGTCCGTTCATTTTGAAGGATTAAAAAAATTGACCAGAATACCAGATGCGGTATTTGTATCGTCTCTCAAAGAAAGTTCTTTGCCAGTAAAGGAGTCCAAGATAATGGGTGTTAAGACTTTGGGCATAGCCAATACTGACTCTAATCCAGACGATATGGATTATATAATTCCAGCTAATGATCGTTCTAAAAAATCAGTGGATTTGATTATGGAAATAATCAAGAACGAATTAACTAATAATAAATAACGAAGAACTCCTTCGGTAGGAGTTCGCTCCAATAAATGGGCAATTCAACTGACGTAGAAAAGGTAAAAAATTTAAGAGAGAGTACTGGGCTTTCTTTTAATGAAATAAAAAAGGCCCTAGATGAAGCCGGAGGAGATGAGGCAAAGGCTGTTGAGATATTAAAATCTCAGGGATCTAAAATGGCCGAAAAAAAGTCATCTCGCGAGGTTAGTGAGGGTGTGGTTTCGTCATATATTCATGCAACTAAAAAACTTGGAACCATGGTGGAGATTCTTTGCGAAACTGATTTTGTTGCAAGGAATACCGATTTTCAAGAGTTATCTAAAGAAATTGCCATGCATATTGCTGCCATGAAGCCCGGAACGGTAAATGATCTTTTGGATCAACCTTTTGTTAAGAATCCGGACATGACCGTAAAAGACCTCATCAATAGTTATATAGCTA
Source organism: uncultured Candidatus Saccharibacteria bacterium (assembly GCA_964488565.1). Classification (GTDB taxonomy): domain Bacteria; phylum Patescibacteriota; class Minisyncoccia; order 2-02-FULL-40-12; family GWA2-44-9; genus 2-01-FULL-41-26. The sequence continues at coordinate 19,030 of CAZAUE010000011.1, forward strand.
AATTAGGAGAGAATATTCAAATAGGCCGATTTGAAATATTTCAAATATAAATTTTTGTCCAAGAGTGAAGCGATTGGTAACAAAAAGTTACCCGCCTTAGGCGGGTGCTGATAACAATAACCACTCACTTTGTTCGCGGATTATTATCTCATGTTCATTTTAATTCCTTTCATTTTAATATTGGCATCTGTGGTAGGGATTTCCATTATTATTTTTAGAAAGATGCCATATCTAAACAAGCTTACCCCAGAAACTCACGCTGAGGGCGATTTTTTAAGTGACTTATTTCCAGAATTCTTGGACGGATTTAAAAGTTTAAAACTAAGAGAGTACGGAAATTTGTGGTTTATAGAGCTTGAGAAATTTCTCCGAAAATTGAGAGTTATTTCATTAAAAATTGATAGGGTGGCAGAAGCATGGATAAAAAGAATAAGAAAGGGTAATGTTTCTAGAACGGTAAGTTCTGTTGTTGAAGATAAAAAAGAATTAGAAAAACCCATTATTTCAAAAGTCCAACCCGTTCCAGAAATGACCGCAGAGGACTTAAAAAAAGAGGAGCAGAAGTTGATAATAGAGATAGCTAAAAACCCCAAAGACTTTAGGTTGTATGAAGTTCTTGGTGATCTTTATGTAAAAATGAATAGTCTTTCTGATGCGAAAGAATCATTTGAGGCAGCAATGGAGTTAAATCCCAATAACAAGGAATTGGAAAAAAAGCATTCTAAAGTTCTCAAAAAAATGGTAATCTAACAAAGTTGCCACCTTAGCTCAGTTGGTAGAGCGCCACTTTTGTAAAGTGGATGTCGTCAGTTCAAATCTGACAGGTGGCTCAATAACTTTGCTATTGAGTGTTTTTACGACTGTGCTTGCCCGTTTTATATATCACACCTATTTCCTCCACTTTGCTCTTGCGGTAAGGTAACTTGAGAAGCGATTCTGGTATATCCTTGGGCGCTGGAATAGTTGACCCCGAGGACTTCCCGCGGATTCACATTTTCCCAATCAACGCCGCTATTTTTCATATAGGTTGCTATCGTGAGGTA
>CAZAUE010000012.1:0-19804 GCA_964488565.1 uncultured Candidatus Saccharibacteria bacterium
GGTTGGGAACAAGATCCCGACACTCTTGATACTTGGTTTTCGTCTGCCCTTTGGACATTTTCAACTCTCGGTTGGCCAAACGAAAACGCGCCTGACTTAAAAACATACCACCCAACATCATTCATGAATCCAGGATATGAAATTCTATTCTTTTGGGTTGCTAGAATGATATTGATGAGCGGTTTTCTTCTTGGAGAAGTGCCATTTAAAATTGCATACATTCACGGAATGTTGAGAAATTCTCAAGGCCAAAAATTTTCAAAATCACTTGAAAATGGAATAGACCCGATTGATATTATTAATCAGTACGGTGCTGATGCACTGAGAATGTCTGTTTTGGTTGGTGTTGGACCTGGCAATGACTGCAACTTTGATCAAAACAAGGTAAAGGGCTACAAACATTTTGGAAATAAACTTTGGAACATTGCCAGATTTGTTCTCATGTCTTTGCCAGACGAAACATCGGAGATTTTGAAATCTCCCCTAACCAAAGAAGATCAAAAACTAATTGATGATCTGAACGTTTCCATAAAAGAAATAACCGAGGATATGGATCAGTATCGATTCTATCTCGCTGCTGAAAAAATCTATCATTATATATGGCACACATTCGCTGATAAAATAATTGAGGAATCAAAAGCGAAACTTGCCAACGAAAATTTAGAAATAAAAACTTCTGCCCAGCGCATGCTCCTAGAAATCCTGAACATCTGCCTCAAAACACTTCACCCCTTCATGCCTTTTGTAACCGAAGAGATATATTCCCTACTTCCTATCAAAGACAGAAAACTCCTCATTGTTGAGAAATGGCCCGGATAGGCATGATATACTTAGAGTATGTCGCCAACAACGCTTAACATCTCCCTAGTAGCCATGGGCCTAATCCCCAGTTTGGCCTGGCTTTATTTTTTTTCTAAAAAAGACTGCCACCCCGAACCCAAAAACCTTGTTGCCCAAACCTTTCTCATGGGCATCATCATCTCCCCTCTTGCGATTCTTTTTCAATTTAGCTTCGCCCAATTAGCCTCTACCGTTACTGGAACAAGTCAGGCCTTGGCACAAAACAGTTCCTATTTCTTTCTTTGGGCCGCTGCCGTAGAGGAAATAATCAAATTTTATGCAGTAAGAATGCTTATTTTAAAAAATCCTGAATTTGATGAGCCCGTTGATGCCATGATCTACATGATAACTGCCGGTTTAGGATTCGCGGCCATGGAAAACATCTTGGTCATGTTTAGGGTTTTTCCTGATGGAGCTCAGGCCACCTTGGCCACGTGGGCTCTTCGCTTTACCGGAGCAACCTTGCTCCATGCTTTATCCTCTGGGCTTATGGGATACTTTCTTGCCATGTCTTGGTTTTTCCGAGATCACGGAAAAAAATTAGTTGTCATTGGGTTTATTATGGCCACCATCTTTCATTTCACATTCAATGTCTTCCTATCCGCCTTTGAAAACCGAGTAACTGGCTTGGTTTATTCAACCTCACTCTTAATGGTTATGGCTTTCCTTGTTTCGATCTTGTTTGATAAAATAAAAGAAAGACACACAAAAACAACCCCCACATTGGCGGTTGAAAGTCCCAACATTGAGGTCAGTAACTCTAATGTTGTAACCACAATTAGCAACAAAACAATAAATTTGTTAAAATGAGTTTAGGTAACTAATCAAAAACAAAATGGAAGATTTATTTGAAGATGACAATTTAGAGGTAACATTAACTTCAACCAAAAAAGAATCCAGACAAGAAGGTGAAGGCCAACTTACAATTGACGTTTTTCAAACTGAAGACGATGTGGTTATTCAATCCACTATCGCCGGTGTCAGTGATAAAGATTTAGACATATCTGTCACGAATGACATGGTGACCATAAAAGGAACGCGGGCACCCGAACAGAAAGTCAAAACTTCAGATTACTATTATCAAGAATTATATTGGGGATCATTCTCTCGTTCTGTTATATTGCCTGTTGATGTTGATGCTGATAGCGCAAAGGCGTCTATGAAAAACGGGATTCTCACCATTCGACTTCCAAAATTAGACCGGATTCGAACAAAAAAAATAAAAGTGTCTTAAGTTTTTGTCCAAGAGCGTAGCGATTGGTAACAAAAAGTTAACCCGCCTAAGGCGGGTGCTGATAATAATAACCACTCACTTCGCTCGCGGATTATTATCGCATGTTCAAATTAGTCTATATAGGGCCAAAAGAATTTAGAATTTTAATTTACCGGTTAACCATGACCGGTATTATTATCCTGATCGGATTTAATTTTGGTTCATGGTTCTATTTATATTCAGTTTCAAAATTCAACTCAAAGGTTACATTAAGAAACTTTGCCTCAATTCTTAATGTTTCAACACAAAAAGATTTAGAATTAAATATTGGAGGCAGTAAAATAGTAGTAAAAAGCAATGAATTAAAAGGCTGGATGGAACCATATACAAGAGCTTATTCTGGCAAAGAAGACGTACGATTTTCTTCTAAGTTTAATGACTATCTGATACACCTAGCGATAACGACTACCGTTGAGCCAATCGATGCTAAATTTGAGTTTGGAAATGATAGTAAGGTGGCGATCTTCAAACAAGCAGTTCAGGGCAAGAAATTCAATATTTCCAAATCGGCCACAGAAATAATAAACGCCATTAGAGAAAACAGGTCTTCGGTTCAGTTGGTGGTAGATGTTGTTGATCCAGACATCACCCTAGAAAAGGTAAATGATCTTGGAATAAAAACTCTCTTGGCTGTAGGAGAATCAGATTTTACGGGTTCACATAACGCAAGAATTCATAATATAAAAGTTGGAACTACTAAATTTAACGGTTCAATCATCAAGCCCGGAGAAGAATTTTCTTTTAATAGTATCCTTGGTGAAGTAGATGAAAAGACTGGGTACCTACCAGAACTTGTAATCAAGAGCGGTAAAACAATACCCGAATTTGGTGGTGGTCTTTGTCAGCTTTCTACAACCGTTTTTAGGGCAGCTATTTTAGCCGGATTACCAATCACAGAAAGAAGACCCCATGCTTATCCTGTAAAATACTACAATCCCCAAGGATTTGATGCGACTATTTATCCTGGAGTTGTGGATTTGAAATTCGTTAATGACACAAATGGTCACATCTTATTACAAACAAAACTTGAGGGCACTAAATTATTTGTTGAACTTTACGGCTCAAGCGATGACAGACAAGTGACCGTAGATGGTCCTCATCAATATGACCAGAAAACCAATGGGGCCATGAAAGCATATTTCGTCAGGACAATATCTTATGCAGCAAATGGAGAAAAGAAAGAGAATCGTTTTAATTCTAACTATCAGGCACCGTTTCCTCTAGCGGTAAACCCGCTTGAGTAATAAACAAACGGGCCGTTCGCTACCACTCTCGGCACTTCCTCGCTCAACGCTCAGTCGCTCACGGGGAATTAATTAACGGCTCATATAATGAGCCGTTAATTAATTGTGTTCTCCGTTTATTTATTACCACTGGTGCCGAGGGCGGGATTTGAACCCGCACGGGATTGCTCCCAACGGCTTCTAAGGCCGTAATGTCTGCCAATTTCATCACCTCGGCAATTTAAATTAAAAACTTTTCTGCTATTTGATACTTTCTAGTTAAGTGGCAGATAGAATTATTATAAATTAATTTCAATAATTTTACAGAGTCATCTTTTGCAAACACAAGTTTACAAACTCGACATCTCCCCGCTTCTTCAATCCACCCTCCTTTTAAATCGGAGTTTTTAGAAATTTTATTCTTTATCCATCCAAGAAATTTAGGACTTGCTGAATACAACCTTATCCTTAATTGAGGATGAATGCTTTCTGGATGTTTAAAAGTACCAATACTACCATCTCCATCTATACAACCTCTTAGAAAGTCTCCGAAGTATTTGTCGGGAACATTTAAATCACTTAACGTCTTTGACTTGGCTGGTTTTAGGCCAATACTTACAAGAAATTCATAAAAATTTATATCTCCCAACTGAATCCTAAAACATTTGGTTTTCTGATAATTGTCATTACCTCTAAACTTTATCCCTATTTTATTAGCAACTCCTAAACATTCTCTGAATTTTAAAACAAGTTCTTTATCTTTAGATGTAAAATCAATATGCCTACCGTCACGAGACAAACAACCGTCTGTAGTAATAAGACCAATTGCATAGGCAAACTTAGGACTCCATTCAATTTTTACCTTTGATAATCGTACCACTCAGTAATTATACTAAACCTAACAGTGTCTGCCAATATCCTTACCACCTTCCCCAAATACAAAAACCGCCCTTAGGCGGTTTTTATGTTTAAGCATGCTTAACTTAACTAGATATTGAAGAATGATCTTGCGATTAGACCAGCAACGGTCTGCAAAATTACACCGACTGCTAAAACTACTGCGGCTCCTATAATTCCATTGGTAATTCTTGCTTTTGCTGATTCGGTCTTGCCTTCGTCCCCACCAGCAAACATATATGCAATACCTCCCCAGATGATAAATATAACAGCTAACACAACTCCAATAACAATCAAAAATTTTGCTATCTGGGTTATTCTAAATTCTATTTCAGTCAAAGTGACTGCTCCTCCTGTTAATGGTGGCTCTGGATTCGGCAATGCGGCCAAAACTAATACTGGCATCAACAAGACCAAAACCATCATGGAAATATATGCAACTTTTTGTATTTTTTTCATAAATCCACCTCCATTCTGATAAAAATCCTAAATCCTAATTTCTAAACTCTAAACAATATCGTCATGATTTGTTTAGGATTTAGGGTTTAGGTTTTAAAATTTATTTAATTAAAATCTAAATTCTTATCTAATAATACAAATCCCTAAAAGCTGGAACTGACAGAAGAAATCTCTCGTTACTATTCCCGCTATTGTTTGTATAATCACACCAACCCCCAAAACTACCGCTGCACCAATAACTGCATTTTTTAATCTTGTTTGTGCCTCACCAACCTTAGTAGCATCAGATCCGGCATACATGTAAGTGATACCGCTCCAAACAATCATGATAACAGCAATCAAAACACTCACCACAATTAAAAACTGAGCAATTCTTTCAATCATACTATCAATTTCTGGTAATGTAATCGGATTTCCAGGTGGCAATGCTGACAAAGCCGACGCTACGGTCGGCTCCCCAACAGCTAAGCTCGTCGGGGCTGAACTAAAGGCTAGTCCTGTGTGAGCTATGGCTAAAAACAGTAAGGTGATAAATAAAATTTTGTAAGTAGTAATCATTTAAATTATTTTAATTGCTACAATTAAGCGGAACTATTAATGAATAATCTGCTCCTAACCCATTAGCTATAGTAGCAATAATAGTATAGGTGCCAAGAATTACCAAAACCCCAACCAATCCCCAAGTAAACGACTTTTTAGCTTCTTCATATTTGGTCGCATTGCCTTGGGCTGTCATAAACTTAATGCCATATATAATTATATAGACAACGATAAGAATCAGAGCAAATCTTGTAAACCAACAAGCCAATCCCGTAATTATGCCAAACACGCTTTGGATTGTTAAATCCACTCCTTGATAACCAGTATCAGAAGCCAATGCTATTGATACCCCGAAATTTTTTATTTTATTTATCATATTAATAATTAAGGTTTGATTACGCAAGTTCCAACGACATTGCTCCCGAATGTGCTACAAGCTTGAGAGTTGCAGTTACCGCCCGGAGCTGTGTTAACACACGGCTCTCCTATTAAATTACCGTCCCTTCTTTGGCAAATTTTATTACACTTAAGCCCACTTATACAATTTGAATCCCTTTCACACACATCACCTATCCGACCGCCAGTTACGTTATTATCCAATAGGCATGTTCCCAAGGTTTGACCATCTATAACCTGAAGACCCAAATCACTCTTGTCACAAATTGATCCCACGTCACAATTTCTAGCTGAATTGCAGGGTTCATTTATTAAATTTCCAGTTCCTCTCTTACAGATAGTGTCTTGACATTTAAGGCCAGTAAAACAGTCTCTATCTCCAGTGCACTTGCCACCTACAGCCCCGAGCAAGGCAGTATTTCCACCAGTATTATTAGTGGGCAGTGTTGGTTGACCAGAATTAGAAGCGGGAGAAGAAGAACCAAGTTCAAGTATGCTTTGTATCAAAGTAATAAATCCACTTCCTATCAAAATTATTGCTAGTCCAATAACGGCATATTTTAAAACCTCTTTTGCTTTGGTGACTTTGGCTGGTTCTCCTTGAGCGGTCAAAAACAAAATACCAGAATACACAATCATGGCAACAGCAATTGGTATCGCTAAATTAAATAGCCATTGAGCAATAATTTTTACCAAACCCGTAAAGTCATTGGCTCCACCCTTTAATGGGTTTTCAATACTGAAAGGATAGGTCTGAGTTTGTCCTGGTTTACAATCGGCGGGACAATTGATTGGTGACTCACCAGTTTCACATCTATTATTACCACAAACCATTCCTCCGCCACCAGTTCCAAGAGTATCGCTTTTGGCATCGCCAATATGACTACTGCAAACAGAATCACATGAAGAAGCTAAACCCCTCGATTCACTAAAGTTATCCGCACACACACACGTAGATGGGGCGAAAATGTTATTACAATTTATGCACCCATTTTGAGAATTTGTGGGAATCATAACCGTATCACTGGTAACTTTGGTAACAGCATTGCCCTGACCCGTTCCAGCGGAAGCAATAAAATAAAAATTATAATTATACAAACTGCTTGAAATAGGCCTACTATCATTTCTATTATTAGCCACCCATATAACATCCAGACTCGTTCCAGTAGAATCAAAAGTTCCGTTTATCGTATCAATCTCATAATCAATACTATCGTCAGTATAGATCTTAAACGATACCCCATAGCCAGCACATCCTCGCCCACTTACCATCATGTGCAATGGGGATCCTAGAATTTTTTCGTTTCTAAAGTTCCATCTCCACTGGGCAGATGTCAGCGTACAACTACCACCAGTTGATAATCTTACTGTAAGATCTTGAGAAGTTAACTGATTGCTTGAGCCATCTTCGGTCTTAATTTTATAATAAACTCTTTGGTCACCACTACGCACGCCAAAATCTGTAGCGCTAAACGAAACTGTAACTGGAGTATTGCCAGATGAATTAGCTTTAACAGACATTGTTTTAATAAAAAAATCAAAACCACTTTGTCCATAGAATTCCACAATCACCGTCTTATTAGCGCACTCCACATTTCCTGGAACCGTAAATCCAACACTCTCATTTAATGCAACCGTGGTTTTACTCCACCAATTAGCAAATGCTTCATTAAAAATACAAGCGGCTTGGGCATTGTTTTTAGGAAAAAGCAAAAAGACTGAGGCAATGACAACGACTACAAAATATTTAGATAGATTTTTCATTGATTAATTGTGCTTTGACCGTTGTTTGGTGAAAATGGAGTTTCTGGAAACTGGATTGCTGGCGGTTCTTGTTTGTGTTTCCACCACTTCCATCCGTACCAGCCACCACCCACAATTCCTATACCAATTATAGTGTAAATTAGGATTTTTAACATACCACCAACTCCGCCACCTTCTGATGGTTCGGTCGTCACTGTGGGAACGGGGGTGGCAATTTTGCAGTCATTAGGACAAGTTTTTTTATCCTCTCCAACATTGGAGTTACAAACCCCATCATCATTACAGAAAGAACTATCACTTACAAAAACCGAGAGAAGCTGGTTTCCTTGAGCATTGTAAAAATTAACTTTTTGGCCATCGGGAAGATATGGCGCCTTAACTAAAATTTTACCTTTTACAAAGTTTGGATTACCCTGCTTTGGGTCAAATTGAAACGTTTCTGCAATCTCGCCTTTTAGATTTACAACCTCACCTCTATAAGGGAATTGAGTGTTTAAGATTTCAGGGACAAATATCTCTGCAACTATGTCGTACTTAAACTGAGCATCTCTGTCGACAAATATTTGTCCATTATCATTGTATAAGTGGAACAGATAAATGTATTCATCCTCATCTGATTCACTTATAGCCAAAGATGACACGGGAAAGATTAGAAATACTATTAAACCTATTGTAAAAATTTTCATCATAATTAAAATCTATTATAACAATATTCCACGCGTGGTGCATATATCCTCGTATGAGAATAACCCCCACCTGTCCTATCGATATTACATGAACTGTGTTGTGTGTCTTCCCACAAACACTCCCACTTCCTAGTCGGTCTTTCAACATTACAAGCACTACATTGACCACCATTAGCCGCGGCTTGCTGGCCACAAGCGTTGCTTGCTGCACAAGCTGTTGGTCCCCCATTATACCCAGCGGCTATCTGTCTAACGTCACAACCACAAGTACCCACAAAACTCCTTATGAATTCAGCAGCGATACAGGCCTGCTCATCAACCGTATCGGCATTTCTAAGCCAATTAAAATCAATATCTTGGGTTACTCCACAAAATGACTTATACCTGTTAGCTGTCGCTGGGGTGAGCTGAAAAGGACCGGCTGACTGACCATCACCTGAACCTATATCTATGCGTCCGTCCGATTCATTGGCAATGATTGTTTTCAACATTTTTACCGTATCAATTCCTGCACAAATAGTTCTATTGCCAACACCAGAAACTATAGAAGCGTTTAAACTATTAACTGCAGTTAGATTACATCCATCCCCAGGATCAACAGCCCTACAAACATTAGTAGTATCTCGCGTACAAGCTACACCTGAACACGTTCCATAAATAACCGTATTGGCGCTAGTCCCCACCACAATACTCAAATTCCTTGTAGACGACCTTGTTGTTGCTGGTTCTTCTCTTAACAAAATTTGGAAGTTGATTGTTCCAGCTGTGGTGGGAGTGCCGGAGATGACTCCAGTTGTTTGATTCAAGGTAAGGCCTGCAGGTAATGATCCAGAAGATACTGCCCACCTGTATGGAGGCTGTCCTCCGGTTCCAGCAAGAGTCTCAGAATATGCTTGGCCCTGGATAGCATTTGGCAAAGAGGTGGTGGTGATGGAGAGAGTGGCCGGAATTGATGACGGCGTAGGAGTTACACTTGATGAAGGGGTTGGGGTAACTATCGGAGTCGGTGTTACACTTCCTGTTGGTGTTGGGGTAATTATCGATGTAGGAGTTACGCTCACTGTAGGTGTTGGTGAAACCGCTGTCCCAACCCTACATTCAAATTTCCACCATTCGGAAGCGACATTTGTTACCACTCCATTTTGCGTTACTGTTTCTACTCCTATGCTTCTGATTATTGTATTGGTAATCAGCCATGAAGCAGAAATAATTGCAACCCCCATGACTGTATTCCAGAAAATAGTTTTACCTTGAGATATCAAGCTCGGATTTGCCCCACCCATTAAAATCAAAAATCCTCCCCAGATAAAAAATATCATTGCCAAAGGAGGCATCAATCCCATTAAAACAAAATCAATTATGTTTTTAAATAATCTGAAAAGATCACACTGGTTACACGGCAGAGTGTAGTCGTGAGCATCCGGATTTTCTTGCGTTGGCACTTTCGGTAGTTCAACCCCGCTTGAGTCTTTGGGCTGAGCATTAAGTCCACACGGCACAAGAGGCCAGAAAGAAACAGCCTGAACCACTGTTGGCAACAATACCAACAACATTAACAAAGCTATTACATAAAATTTATTATACCTTTTCAAATTTTTTGTATTAAGTATTAAGTATTAAGTATTAAGTATTATGGCTGTCCTTATAATACGTAATACCTCATACATAATACTATCTTCTGCGTTGCATTAGAACATTAACGCGAGATTCGGCGTTTTCTAAAGATTCTTTTACGGATGACCTGCCAAAATTAACATCATCTACCATATCAGCAAAAATTGTTTCGATGGCTGAATTATCTATTTGATACCAAGAACGGGCAGACAACGCCTGCACTGCAAAAGTACCGAGATCTAAATCACTCCTTTGCAAATCTATCAAATCTCTTCTTGCTGAAGGCCTAAGAGATGCACTCAAATAACTTTGAGCTCCCTCTTTGGATGTGAGGTATGCCATAAATTTCCAAGATTCATTTGGAAATTTAGAGTTAGTAGGAACACCAACACCCCAATAATTAGCATAATTCCTTACATCAGTACTCGAAACCTGAGGCATGGGTGCTACACCAAAATTAAGACGTGGAGATTTGTTTTTTAAAACTCCCACCTCATAGGCATAATTAAACATCATTGCGGTTTTGCCCTCTATGAAAGCGTCGATAGAATAGTGCTGAGCATCATTCCACGTATATGTCCTCACTGAAGGGTTTGCAAAATCAGTATAATATCTCAAGGCCGACTCTCCTGCTGGAATATTATTAACTCGTCCCGCAAAAGAGGCCGTTCTGTTATCAGCATCGGTCATTATTACTCCGGTTTGTATCATCAACGCCGACAAAAGATCAGTTGAACGATTAATATTTCTGGCTGTACCGATAGCTGCAGCAGATTGAGTAATCTGACCATTGCCATCCAAACGAGTTATTGTTTCCACATCAGCATTAATCTCTTCCCAGTCTTGAGGAGGACGAGCAATTCCAGCGCTGTTTAAAATATCTTTGTTGTAAAAAAGAGCCAATGTGTCTACATAAAGGGGCAGGCCGTAGATTTGATTATTAAAAACAAAATCATTAAAAGCCACATCAACATAGTTTGTTCTGTAGTCTTGAATGGTCATCAAAGGCAATTTTTGTCCGGGAATTTTATCGGGCAACGCTTTGAGTTTGTCACCATGTTTTGGTAACCATGTATTGTGAAGCATGACAATGTCGGGACCTGTGCCGGCAGCCAAAGAATCTATTAATTTTTTCTCGTACTCTTCGTAAGAAAACTGCTGATACAAAACTTTTATTCCAGGATTTTGGGTTTGAAAATCACTGATAACTTTTTCAAAAGCATTCCTGTCGTCAAAAACTCCCCAAAATTCAAGTGTGGCAGTTTGAAGAGTTCCACCACCAACACCTCTCAAAATCAAAATCACCGTTACAAACACAGCAACAGCGATTGAGCCAACTAAAATGTAATAGACTTTGTTTGTGTTCAAGATTTTTTAAATTTCATGCCGTAATGAAATTGTCCGGCATCAATATTGTTTTCAAAAACCAACCCCTCCCCCATAACAAGATTTCTCATTGCAATCTCATCAGTCCTTCTTTCATCGGGAGGACCAAACCCTCCAGCCGCCCTCTTCCAATCAATCAAGACCAAAGCTCCTTCTTTTTTTAAAACCCTGACAGCCTCTTTAACTATTTTTTCCTTTAAATCAGATTGGAAAAGAATATTAGCGAGAAGCACCATGTCTTGTGAGTTGTCTGCCAAACCAGAACTTCCAGCGACTTCAAGGTTGCTTCTAATCGTTTCAATATTCTCAAGTCCGACTGCTTTTGCTTTTACTCTTACATTGTCTAATGCTGATTCTTGAATATCCAAAGCATAAACTTTTCCTTCAGTACCAACTTTCTGACCCATTAAAATAGTGAAATATCCGGCACCAGAACCAAAATCAGCAACAAACATTCCAGGCACAATACCAAACTCACCAGCTATTTTATCGGGTATCATAAAGCCTCCTGTTCCGCCGGAATTTGGTAAACCTGAATCTGGCACATTCATTGCCTGCATATACTAAATTTTACCACACAAGGAGAAAGAAGTTATAAACAAAGGGCAATCACACGATGCAACCTGCCACACAATGCTTTACAATGCCACACTTGTGTGGTATGATCAGTATATCCTTAAACCCCTACGCATGGAGGCCCCGGTGATTAGACGACCAACGAACGACTACGAGAGGATCGGACGATTCATTCAAAAGAAAGGAGATGAACAGTTCTCGCTCTCAGACATTTTCCATGTCACAAAGATTTCGCAAGATGTTATTGGAGCGTTTCTGCTTCGAAACTTAAAACGCGGTTTACTGAAGCGATTGAATCAGAAACGGCCATTTCTTTACAAACGGAAGGGAGGCGTCAACATCCCGCTTCGCAAATCCAAAGGTGAAGTTGCCCAGTCAGTTTGGGCGGCTCTAGTTGCAGAGTTCCCCAGACATGTCACCTTGCAACGACTGGCCATCCTTGCTTCTTCTGCAACCAAAACCAAAATCACCAAAAAGCACGCACGCATTGTCGTACAGCGATGGCTGAAGAACGGTTTTGTTGAGCAGTCGCAAAATCGGCCACTCTACCGCAAGAAGGAAGAAGTCTCCGAGAGACCACCAGCAGTTTGGTAACAGGCCCGCAATGGAGTTCGCTCTTTGCGGGCTTCATTGTTTATATAATATTAAATCCGGTCTGAATTATGTTTGTGCTTTCGTAAATTCAAGTTGTTTTTTGTTATATAAAAGCCGACGTTAGTCGGCATTTTCTACTAGAACAAATTTGCTTCTTCCTCTGCCAAATTCTGAAAATGGATGAATACCAGGATATTCTACTCGCTTATATTTATATGGGCTATCACTGAAAATATTTACCGAAGCGTAGAAAGTATTGTTTTTGGAATCTGCTAAACCGCGATCCTCAACCATAGGATACAAAGCGTGAGTTTTAACTAAATCTCCATTAAACTTCCTGGTATAAAAATATGCCCAAGTTCCTGCATCATCCACACCACGAGCTAATGCAAAAATCTTTTCTGGTTTTTCTTCCCTAATCACTTTTCGGAATTCTATAATATTTATTTGACTTACTTTATCCTTACCTTCAACGGGAAAATTATCAAGACGCAATTCTTTTTTGGCATTAGTGTCTTCATTTCCAAATCTTCTTTCAAACATATTACTTCCCCACCATACCACAAGTCTAATAATAGCTAAAGCTCCTAAGGCTACCCATGATCCTGAATAAATCCATATCAATACAACTCCAGCAAGTTGCAACACCAATCCGATTTTCTTGTTATCCAATTGCGGAACCTCGAAGTAAATGTACTCAAGATAATATAACCTAAAAAATATGCACTGTCAATGTTTTCGATGTGTGCACCGACCGAGCGGTTTTTTAATTCTTAAATTTTAACCCATCCAGGAGGCACATCGCATGGGGTTGGGAAGTCCCGTATTTCACCGGTTTGAAGATTCCGGGCAGGAGTAATTACTTGGATGCAAGTAGTTGGTTCGGATTCAATAAATTTAAATGTGGATAGAATTTGGTCAAAACCAGGAAGATAGCTAATCATAACCAGACGATCACCGAGGATTATTACCATATTTTCTGTTTCTATTACCCCCAGATCAGAATACGCGACAGTATCTTTATCATTAAACTGCGCATAACGAATTTGATGATCAATATCTTTTCTTAAATTTGGAAGGATATTTTCTTCAAACGCACTTTTTGAGGTTTCAAAACTCCCATACTTTACCAAGATAGTTGCTTCGTATGGATAAACTTCCGTATTAGATTTTGGTGATCTAATAGCAATACCCTCATTAAAATTCAGGGAAGAAAATGTATCAACTCTCCAATCTTTTGGGTATTTAAATTCAAAACCATATTCTTCATTGTGATACGTTTGCCAAGTTGATGTATCTGCTGAGTCAATGAATCTAAACGTGGAAAGGATATCAAAAGACACTCCGCCATTGTTTTGATTATAATCTGCGGATATGTGAAAAATATAGTCTTTGCGATCAATCACAAGACTTTTCGTCTGGAGTTCTCCTGCAATACCTTCAACAATCTTAGCTTGGTATCCTCCAAAATCCAAAGACCGTTCTCCTGGAGCAACAGAAAAATATTCCTGACCCTTTTTATTAAGGCTGATCATCAAAACATCCCGCTTAGCCTCGTTAGAAACACTGGCTTCAGTAGGTCTTTCAATCGTTACTTCATAACTTGAAGATGTTGGTTGCCTTAATTCACAACCATCATTACCACAATAATCTGTAGTCGTAATTAAATAGTTAGGCGGATAAGAAATAGAGTATCCGTATAGAATGTTCGTATATGTTTTCCAATTGGAAGTTTCGTCGGTAGCGAATTGCGAACTCTTGTTTCCCCACCACCAGATTCCATAAGCAACTCCGCCTAAAACTAAAAGCCCCACTACGATACCCGCAAATTTTGGTGTGAAATTTTTATGCACTGACGGAATTTGTTCAGACATTTGCGATCCTGGAGGGTTTGGCTGAAATGATTGATAGTCCATTGATTAAATATAACACAGATTAGAATCAGAATTAAGTTATCTTATCATCCCACAGAGGTTGTATCTCTGTGGGTCGTAAAAGCGAAGGCCATGGCACTTTTTACATACCCGCAGACAAGAAAATTTATGAAAGTGAGATTAGGATTTATCCAAAATAATAGGTCAAACGCCCCGCCTATCGTAATGATGGACGGGGAGGCAAGTGCGGGTTACCTGTTATTTTGGTTATAAATCCTTATTGAGCTAAGAAAATTTTTGAAGACGAGGACTGGATGGAAAAAGTGTCATGGCCTTCGCTTTGGTCATACGACCATTGCTCGGCTTCGCACGGTTACTACACCACGACTACTGAGGCCAGGCCGTCACCTGCTTCTACTCTCATAACCCTGACTCCCTGAGTGGCGCGTCCAAGCACGGAGACACTATCTATAGATGTACGTATTACAACTCCTTTTTTAGAAACAGCGATAAGTTCTTTATTTTCTTCTGAAGTGATATGGGCTGAAACTAATTTTCCTGTTTTCGGCGTAATCTTTGCGGTCATTATTCCCCTGCCACCTCGGCCCTGAATTTTATAGAATTTAAGATCAGTTCTCTTTCCATAACCATTTCCCATCACAACTAAAATCTTCAAACCCTTTTCAACACCTGAAGGCACAACATCGGCTCCAACAACCTTCTCATCTTTATCCATGCGAACTCCAATAACGCCTGAAGCGCCTCTTCCCATTGGTCTGACATCTTTTTCTTTAAAGCGAATAGCATTTCCACCGGAGGTAACTAACATCACCTGATCATTGCCAGTGGTTGAAAGAACCCATCCCAATTCATCATTACCCTTTAATTTAATCGCAATCATTCCATTGCTTCTTACTTGCGAGAATGAGTCAGCATCAACTTTTTTAATAACTCCATTAGCGGTAGCCATGAACAAATATCCTCCTTTTTGTTCTTTAGGAATTGGAACCACGGCTGTAATTATTTCGCTTGGCGATACGTTCAAAAAATTAACAATCGCTTTGCCTTTTGATTGGCGAGATGATTCTGGAACTTCATAACCTTTTGTTTGGAATACTTTTCCGGAATTAGTGAAGAACAACAAACTGTCATGGGTGTTGGCCATGAAAAATTGAGAAATAACATCTTCTTCTTTTGTGGCCATACCAATCAATCCCTTACCGCCTCTCTTTTGAGATTTTAATCCATCGGGTTGCATTCTCTTTATATAACCGCTGTGAGTAATCATGAATAACGAATCTTCTTCGGGCATTAATTCATCTTCTCCGATTTCTCTTAATGCTGATTTGACTACTTTTGTTCTTCTTTCGTCTCCGTATTTTTCTCTGATTTCTTTAAACTCATCTTTGATTACACCCAAAAGTTTCTTGGGGCTTGCCAATAAACTTTCAAGGTAAGCAATCAATTCCATTTTTTCTTTAAGCTCATCCTCCAACTTTTTTCTTTCCAAGCCAGCTAATGCCTGCAATTTCATTTCTAAAATAGCTGTGGCCTGTTTATCAGAAAACTTAAATTTCTTTATTAAATTATTAAACGCATCTTCTTTTGATGCAGAAGCTCTGATTATTTTGATTATCTCATCAATATGATCAAGAGCTTTTTTCAATCCTTCAAGAATATGAGCTCGGTCTTTGGCTTTCTGTAATTCAAATTTTGTTCTTCGGACTACAACTTCTCGGCGATGTTCAATAAATTTCTCAAGCAATCCCTTGAGGCCCAAAATTTGAGGTTGAGTACCTCCATCAACTAACGCCAACATGTTGAAATGGAAAGATTTTTGAAGCTCTGTGTATTTGAAAAGCTGATTTAAAACTTTCTTTGGAAAAGCATCTTGTTTCAAATCAATTGCAATTCTCATTCCCTCCCTATCCGATTCATCGCGAATGTCTTTTATGCCTTCTATCTTTTTTTCCTTAACAAGATCCGCCATCTTAATTATCAACTCCGCTTTGTTAACCTGATAAGGAATCTCGGAAATAATAATCTGGTATCCTTTTTTGTTTTCAGTGATATCAGCCTGACCTCTCATTATTATAGGACCACGGCCAGTGGCATAGGCAGTATTGATGTCTTTCTCATTATATATAACTCCCCCAGTCGGAAAGTCTGGACCTTTTACAAATTGAGTTAGCTCTGATAAATCTGCGTCTTTGTTATCAGTAAGATAAACCAATGCATCCAAAATTTCGGTTAAATTGTGAGGAGGAATATTTGTGGCCATACCGACAGCAATACCCATTGAGCCATTAATAAGCAGGTTTGGAATACGAGTAGGTAAAACTGTCGGCTCCTGCATGGTGCCATCAAAGTTGTCAGTAAAATCAACTGTCTGTTTATCTATGTCAGCAAGAAGCTGTTCAGATATTGGAGCCAAGCGGGCTTCGGTGTACCTATAAGCAGCTGGAGAATCTCCATCAATTGAACCGAAGTTTCCTTGTCCGTTTACCAATGGGTAACGCAAAGAAAAATCTTGGGCCATACGAACCATTGAATCATAAGCAGCTGTATCACCATGTGGGTGATAATTACCAAGAACATATCCGACCACTTTGGCTGATTTCTGTGTCTTGGCTGTTGGTCTTAATCCCATCTCATGCATGGAATACAAAATCCTCCGATGAACCGGTTTTAAACCATCTCTTACATCAGGCAAAGCACGGGCAACAATAACGCTCATGGCGTATTCCAAATACGCTTTTTGCATTTCCTGAACTATTTCTCTTTGTTTTATTCCTGTTCCCATGCCGTGTTTAAATAGAAAATGTTTGGAAGACATCCGCCCTCCAAACATTTATTAAATCATTTGAAAATAATTACTTACTTCCCGATATTGGCAACACATACACCTTTCCTGAATCATTATCTTTCGGACTTTCAACAATGTTGTCTTTTTTATCATCACCGGTCAAGTTAAAAATATTATAAAAAGATGCTTTCAAGTCTTTCCCTGTCTGACCTATATCCCCCAACAATGACGGCACATTTTTGTTTTCAGCTAAATTTCTTTGGTCTGTAACTTCTTCTGGATTCAACAATACATACAAATTCTTCTCAAATGAGTTATACCAAACCATTCCCACCAACGAAAATGTGGTCACCACACAAAGACCAAACATTATTTCTCTGTGGTGTTTAGGTTGTTTGCGAAGTTCGTGTAAAAAGCTCATTTTTAATTTTCTAACCCAGTATATCAACTTCTACTTGCCTTTGGCTTCTGCTCGCTTATGGCGAGCATGTCGAAGTTGTATTACTGGGCTAATATTACTAATTTCATTTCTTCCAAGGGAAGAAGTTTTTTTGATATTTTATATTTATCTACTTTCTCCGGTGTTAATCCCAGTTCTTTAACAAATTTTTCCGGACCATCTAATTCAATTTTTAAATCTTTAACTTTGTAATGCATCGGGATTATAATCTTCGGCTCTATCTGACCCATGACTCCGATGGCTTCCTTATAGTTAATTGTATAATTCCCTCCGACAGGAACAAAGAGTATATCTATGTCACCTATCTCGTCCACCTGACTCTCGGTCAACTTCTCCTGACCCAAATCACCTAAATGGCAGATGGTCATTTCCTCCGCTTTCAATACATATATTATATTAATGCCTCGTTCCTTTCCCTCAACCTTGTCGTGATATGAAGAAATTCCTCTTATGGCAATTCCTTTTTTCTCATATTCCCCCGGGGAATCAATCAAAAATGCCTCAGGATTCATGTCTTCCAAGTCATCATGATCATTGTGGCTGTGAGTTATCAAGACAACGTCATCTTTGATTTTAGGTGGTTTCAGTCCAATTGCCTTAGAAAAAGGGTCTATCAAAACACTGCCCTCTTTGGCCTCTAATCTGAAACAGCTCTGTCCAAACCAGTTAATCGTCATGAGTAAATATTAACAAAATTTTTGTTGAAAATCAACAGGATAAATGCTTCGGAACCAGCCACCTTCAGACACGCCTCCGATAAAACCGCTCCTCCGTGAGCGGTTTTATCTCGGCTATAATCGCATTGTCTAATCGCCGACTGATGAGCTACGCTCAAAATTATATCAGTCGGCTCAGCCAACGTCTCAAATGTCTTCAGGTGACTGGGTTCCTCCGCTTAATTTTAGTTTCGATTAAAAATTATCTAATTCAACCTCGCTACCCGTATCAAGCACCTTCTGATATTCTTTGTACTCATGCCTAAGCTCAGACACTAGCTCAGAAAAGGTTTTGATAACAGCATCTTTTGAAGATGTAAATGTATGATCTTTTTCATAGCCAAAGACAAAACAGTTTATGTTTTTAACATTAGGTTTATGTTTTTCTACCAATGCTCGGTATTCCAAAACTTGACCGATATGTTTGGCCTTAAGTTTTATGCCAGGTTTCTTTAGTTCAATAATAATAACGTCATTTGTATATGGAATTGTGCTAGCAATAATATCCGGCCTAACTTTTGTTTCAGGGTCATCTTCTAAATTTGTTTCCAAATAATGCGTTAAAGCCTTGTCGCTTGAAACAATTTCAAATGCCCTCCCCAAAAGCCAAGGGTTCTTTTCGAATATTTGATGTACATCTTTTTCAAGACTTTCTTTAGAAATAATAACCTTCTCTAAAAGATCAATAATTTTTAACTTCTGATAAACTAGTGTTGTCATCATGGAAACCTGATTTAGGCGTAAATCGTTAAGTAGGATGCTAAATTTTTCAAGATCAACAGAGGGGGCCTCAGCTATCTTTTTTAATATTAGATCAATCTTTTCGGTTTTTATTTCATATATTTTTATTGCGATACGATCCAATGACTCAAAACTAGAATCACTCAACTTTAGAATGTTTGGATTTGCTAAAACTTTTGAAAAAATATCTGGATCGTGAATGATTAATTTCTCCAAACTTTCTTTGTCTACAACCGAAACAGTCTTCTCCCACTCCGTTTTTGAGATTAATTCTCCGTCAATTAATTTTTTGAGGTTTTGCCAATCTCTAAATCGAAGGTTAAATTTTTGATCAATATTTTTTGTTTTACCAAAAAAATTTTTTTCAAAGACAATATAATTCTCTTGGGGTTTACCTTCCCAACCAATAACAGCAAAATGAACACGACCGGAACTCCATGTTCTTGTGTCAGATTTTAACTGTTTAGGTTTTTTACTTTCATCCATAGTTATTGCACATACAATAGTGTCTTTAACTTGAATTATAAATTAGCATTTTAAGTGCTTTTAGCAAGTATTTCCCCATCATTTTCTAAACCATTGTGGAGGGATAGCTTACAAACAAAGCTTTATAAACCGACAGGAAAGCCGGAACTGACTCTGCCTCACAGCAAGTGAGGCAGAAAGGAATTCCGGAAGGTCTTCCGGAGGTTTTAAAGCTATTGTTTGTCTAGACCGGAACACAGGTTTAGAAAATGATAGGGAAAACGCGGAAGGTTGTGGTCATACGACCACCGCTCCGCGGGTTGCAAAAAATGCATATATAATGTATAGTCTTACTACAAAAGCAAACCTTTAACTTTGGGGATTCGCCAGATGGTCTTGGTTCAAAGACCAGCGCTAAGAGTGAATGTCCAATAAATCGTAATGCAAATCAACAATTCGGAAATCAAATCAATGAAGGACCTCCTTTCCAAGGA
>CAZAUE010000013.1:0-19507 GCA_964488565.1 uncultured Candidatus Saccharibacteria bacterium
CATCAAGAACATGATCACCGGTGCCGCCCAGATGGACGGAGCTATTGTGGTTGTTGCTGCTACTGATGGACCTATGCCTCAAACCAGAGAGCACATTTTGCTTGCAAGACAAGTCGGAGTTCCAAATATCATTGTTTTCCTTAATAAGGTAGACATGGTTGATGACCCTGAAATGGTTGATTTGGTTGAAGCTGAAATCAGAGAACTCTTAAATAAATACCAATTCCCTGGAGACACAACTCCTATTATTCGAGGTTCAGGATTGAAAGCACTTGAATCCAAATCAAAAGATGATCAATGGGCCAAGCCTATCAAGGAATTGATGGATGCCATGGATTCTTTCTTCCCAGATCCAGTTAGAGATACCGCAAAGCCTTTCCTTATGCCTATTGAAGACATTTTCTCAATTGAAGGAAGAGGAACTGTTGTAACCGGAAGAATTGAAAGAGGAGCCGTTAACATTAACGAAGAAATTGAAATTGTTGGATTAAAACCAACCGCAAAGACCGTTGTTACTGGAATAGAAATGTTCAACAAGCAATTAGACTCAGGTATGGCTGGAGACAATGCTGGAATTCTTTTGAGAGGAACAAAGAAGGAAGACATCGAAAGAGGTCAGGTCTTGGCTAAACCAGGAACAATTACTCCTCATACAGAATTTGATGCCGAAATTTATGTTTTGACAAAAGAAGAAGGTGGAAGACATACTCCATTCTTCAAGGGATACAAACCTCAATTCTATTTCCGAACCACCGATGTTACCGGAGAGGTTCTTTTACCAGAAGGAACTGAGATGGTTATGCCTGGAGATACTGCAAATTTGAAAGTTCAATTGATTGCCCCTATTGCCATGGAAGAAAAGCAGAGATTTGCCATTAGAGAAGGTGGTAAAACAGTTGGAGCTGGAGTCGTAACAAAAATTAATAAATAAAATTAATTCTAGCCCCGCCATGGCGGGGCTAGAACGTTCCTTGTAAAGCAAAATGGCCACCAAAAAAACAACTGAGGCAAAACAAAGAATACGAATCAAGCTTCGGGCTTATGATAATAAAATCATAGACAAGTCCGCTGCTCAGATTGTTGAAACCATTGAAAGATATGGTGGTCACCCAATTGGTCCAGTGCCATTGCCAACTGAGATTCAGAAATATACAGTGAATCGTTCAGCATTCATTGATAAGAATTCCAGAGAGCAGTTTGAAATGAGGACTCACAAGAGAATCATAGACATAGAAGCACCGACACCAAAGATCATAGACGCATTGATGAACTTAAATCTTCCATCTGGCGTAGATATCGAGTTGAAGATGTAAGATTAGTTATTGCTTTACTTCTCGTCTGAAGCGATTCGGACGAGAGAATAAGGTAGTAATATAAAGAGTAGAATTTATCCGGTAAATCGGGAAACCGAGCCGGTTTGTAAAAATTCACTATTCATATTAATACTTTTATTGAAATAAGTGGTTTCTAAAACAACAGAAAGCACAACTTAGAGAATAAATAAATTTAGCAGGACACACGCGCCCAGCTGAATCTGGGTTTTTGTTTAAATAATATGAAGTTTATACTAGGTAAAAAAATAGGAATGACACAGGTTTTTGAGGAAGACGGAAAAGTCGTCCCTGTTACTGTTGTTGAAGTTGGACCAAATGTTGTTGTTCAAGTAAGAACAAAAGAAAAAGATGGTTATGAAGCTGTTCAATTGGGAACAGGAACAAAGAAAGCAAAAAACATTAACAAACCAACAAGAGGACATCTTAAAGAACTTGGAACCTTCAGATACTTGAAAGAAGTTAGAGATAAAGAATCTAAGCATATTGCGAAGGGTGAATTAACTGAAGCGGTAACCTTAAAAGTTGGAGACAATCTTGATGCGTCAGTTTTCTCTGTGGGAGATAAGATTAAGGTCACAGGTATTTCCAAGGGAAAAGGATTCCAAGGAGTTATGAAAAGACATGGTTTCCATGGTATGCCTCATAGCCATGGACATCATCATGTTGCAAGACATGCCGGTTCAATTGGTCAAAGATTTCCTCAGCACACACTAAAGGGAATGAGAATGGCTGGAAGAATGGGTAGCGATCAGGTAACGACAAGAGGATTAAAAATCGTAAGAGTTGATATTGAGAATGGATTACTTGCGGTTAAGGGTGCAGTTCCCGGAAACAGGGGACAATTATTAATTATTCAATCACAATCTTAAAATCATGGAATTACCATTATACAACCAAAAAGCTGAAAATATCGGAAAGGTAGATTTACCAGATGGTATTTTTAATTTGAAGATGAACGAGGATTTGGTTCATCAGGTTGTAACATCACAGAGATCTAATAAGAGACAGGTTATTGCCCATGCTAAGGGCAGAAGTGAGGTTCGGGGTGGAGGAAAGAAGCCATGGAAGCAAAAAGGTACTGGCCGAGCCAGAGTCGGTTCTATTCGTTCTCCTATTTGGAGAGGTGGTGGAGTAACAGGAGGACCAACCAAAGAAAGAAATTTCAAAAAGAAGATTAACAAGAAAATGGCTCGCAAAGCATTGTTTATGGTTTTGTCTTCAAAGGCAAAAGATAATCAGCTCTTTGTTTTGGACAATATTATATTAGAGAATCCAAAAACAAAGGAAATGGCGGTCATATTAAAAAACATTTCAAGCTTGATGGCCAAAAAGCCGACGACACTTTTGATCCTTCCTTCAATGGACGAAAAGATTAAAAGATCATCAAAGAATTTACCAAACTTTACAGCCGTAGAAGCTAGAAATTTGAGTCCATTAGAGGTCCTTTCTTATAAAAATTTAGTTTTGGTTAAGGATTCAATTGATGCCTTAAATAAGACATTCAAGAAATAATATGAAAATAAATCCTTTTAACAAAGAAGAAAAAAACAAAAAAACAAAACCTAAAAAGAAGGATACTGTTGTGATTACAGAAACAGAAGAATCTAAAGAATCAACAATGCCTTCATTATCGGTTGCAGGAAATGAAGCAGCATATAGGGTTTTGAAGAATTTTTATGTAAGCGAGAAAGCTTCTTTATTGAATGGTTTTAATCAGTATGTTTTCAAAGTTTTCATGAGTACCAATAAAAGCCAGATAAAGACACAGGTTGAAAAGATTTTTAAAGTTAAAGTTAAGAGTGTTAAGGTTTTAAATATGCCGAGAAAGAGAAGAGATTTGGGTCGTCACCCTGGTTTCAGATCAGAATTTAAAAAAGCAATTGTTGTTTTGCAAAAAGGCCAAACAATAGAACAGGCAAAGCCATAAAAACATGAAAGAATATAAACCAACAACTCCTTCTAGAAGAGGAATGAAAGGATACGATTTTTCTCAATTGACCAAGATTGAGCCTTTAAAGTCGCATAAATGGGGATTCAAAAAATCTTATGGCAGAAATAATACAGGAAGAATTACTGGCCCAAGAAAAGGCGGAGGAGCAAAGAGATTGTACAGAGACGTGGATTTTAAAATGACAGACAAATTGAATGTTCCAGGAAAGGTTGCAGCTTTAGAGTATGATCCAAACCGAACATCAAGAATAGCCAGAATTCATTTTGCAGATGGAGAGAAAAGATATATATTAGCTCCACAAGAATTAAAGGTTGGAGATTCAATAATCGTTGCAGAACAAGCTCCAATAAGACCAGGAAACAGAATGAAGCTTAAGAATATTCCCCAAGGAACCCTCGTTCATAATGTAGAATTATTCCCAGGACAAGGCGGAAAGATAGTTAGATCTGCTGGTTCTGGTGCTATGGTTTTGGCAAATGAGGCCGGATTCGTCCAGTTGGTTATGCCTTCATCTGAAACCAGAATGATTTTAGGAGAATCTTTTGCCTCTATTGGTCAGGTTTCAAATGCTGAGCATGGTACTATTGTTTTAGGAAAAGCTGGTAAATCAAGATGGCTTGGACGAAGACCAAAGGTTAGAGGTACTGCCATGAATCCCGTTGACCATCCATATGGAGGAGGAGAAGGTAGACAGGGTAGGGGAACGAAACGTCCAAAGACCGCTCATGGAAAAGTTACCGGCGGAAGAAAGACAAGAAACAAAAAGAAAAAATCAAGTAAATTTATTGTAAGGAGAAAGAAATAAAATTATATGTCACGATCACTCAAAAAAGGACCATATGTAGATGAAAAGCTCTTGAAGAAAGTGGGCAAGCTTAAAGCGGGCGATAAAGTAATCATCAAAACATGGGCAAGAGCCTGCACAATCATTCCTGAGATGATAGGGTTTACATTCGGTGTGCATAATGGCAGAGTACATGTTCCAGTTTTTGTGACTGAGGATATGATTGGACATAAGTTGGGCGAGTTTTCATTAACCAGGAAGTTTATAAGACATGGAGGAAGAATGCAAAGAGAGTTAGAGGCTGCTCAAAAACAAAAAGATATTGATGCCGCACAGGCAGCCAAGGCACCAGCTGCAGCAGCTGCACCAAAGAAATAATTAAATTATAAATATTAAATATGGAAGTTAAAGCACAATTAAACGGATTAAGAATGGCCCCAAGAAAAGTTAGGGCTATTACAAATTTGACCAAGGGCAAGGATGTTGTTCATGCCTTGAATCAAATGGAGTTCTTGATCAAAAGACCAGTTTTGCCATTGATCAAATTACTAAAATCCGCAGTTGCTAATGCTGAAAATAACTTGAGCATGGTTAAAGAGAATCTCTACATAAAGGAGTTTCATGTAGATGAGGGAATCAAGTTAAAAAGATACATGCCTAAAGCACAGGGCAGGGCCGGAGAAATTCAGAAAAAGACAAGTCGAGTTAGACTCATCTTAGATGAAAGAGTTGCCGGATTAAAGAAACACACATCTGAAAAGAAGACCAAAGAAAAAGCTGAAACGGTTGCAGATGAATCCATTAAAACAGAAACAAGAAAGCACGAAGTTAAAACCGAGATAGGAAAGAAAAGTGAGGGCAGTATAGCAAAGAGGTTATTTAGAAGAAAACAAGTATAAAATTATGGGACAAAAAATATCACCAACTTCATTCAGGATAGGCATTCAAAAGGACTGGGCGTCCCACTGGTTTGGTGGACGCAAATATGTCCCTTATTTGAAAGACGACGTTGCCGCGAGAATTTTCTTAGACAAAAAGTTAAAGAATATGAGCGTGGACAAGGTTGAAATAGAAAGAGGATCGGATGCTTTGAATGTGGTTATCTTCACAGCCAGACCAGGATTGTTGATTGGCCGAGGAGGTACTGGAGTTGAGGAGTTAAAAACTGCCATTCAGAAATTACTTAAAAACAAGGTTACCGTTAAAGTAGAGATTCAAGAGGTTAAAAACCCAGAAGCTTCCGCCATGATTATGGCCGAATCAATTGTTGATCAGATTGAAAAGAGAACCCCGTTTAGAAGAATAATGAAGCAGACCTTAGCTAAGATTATAGGTTCCAAGGAAGTTAAGGGAGCAAAGATTTTAATGGGAGGACGATTAGATGGAGCAGAAATTGCAAGATCAGAGCACTTAGAAGAAGGAAATTTGCCATTACAGACCTTGAGGGCTGATATAGATTATGCAAAAGCAACTGCCCACACCACATACGGAACAATAGGAATAAAGGTGTGGATTTATAAAGGAGAAAAATTTGAAGATAAAAAATAAATTACCAATATGCAACCAGCACGAGTAAAACATCCAAAGGTCCACAGAGGATCACTAAAAGCAAAGGCCACAAGAGGCACTTATTTAAGCTTCGGAAGTTTTGGCTTGAAAGCTGAAGAATCAATGTGGGTAAAAGCCAATCAATTAGAGGCAGCGAGACGTGTCATGACAAGATTTGTTTCTAGAGGTGGAAAGATTTGGATGCGCGTATTCCCAGACAAGCCTCGTACCAACCATGGTGGAGAACTTGGAATGGGCGGCGGCGCAGGAACACTGGATCATTTTGTTGCTGTTGTTGAAGCAGGAAAGATAATTTTTGAAATAGATGGTTTATCAGAAGAGATGGCAAAAAAGGCCTTAAAGCTGGGTTCACATAAACTTGCAATCAAAACCAGAATAGTAAAAAGATAATTTATATGAAAAATATTGATTTACAAAACAAGACAAAAGAAGAAATAAGCACGATGCTGAATGATTTTAAGTCCAAACTTTTGCAGCTTAACTTTGAACTTGGTGAGAAAAGATTAAAAGATTTTAGCCAGGTGAAAAAGACAAAAAAGGGAATTGCTAGAATTTTAACGATGTTAAAACAAAATGGAAATACAAAATAAAAAAACAAGAATTCTTAAGGGCGTAGTTACGTCAGACAAGATGATGAAAACCGTAGTGGTGAAGGTTTCAAGTATGAAGAAACATCCAAAGTACAAAAAGTACTTCAAAGTTTCCAAGAAATACAAAGCCCATGATGAAGAGAACCAATATCACACCGGAGATCAGGTTTTGATTAAGGAAACCAGACCAATGTCCAAAGAGAAAAGATGGATTGTTGCAGGAAAAGTTGAATCAACTAACAAAGAAAAATCAAATTAATTTTTATATATGTTACAGCTTAGATCAATCGTAAATGTTGCAGATAAC
The DNA here is from genome assembly GCA_964488565.1 of uncultured Candidatus Saccharibacteria bacterium. Lineage (GTDB taxonomy): Bacteria > Patescibacteriota > Minisyncoccia > 2-02-FULL-40-12 > GWA2-44-9 > 2-01-FULL-41-26. The sequence goes on from CAZAUE010000013.1 coordinate 6,536, forward strand.
TCAGGGGCCAAAAAGGTCGGAGTCTTTAAGGTGCTCGGAGGATCAAGACATAGATACGCCCAGCTCGGAGACATCGTTGTTGTTTCAGTAAAGGTTGCTGAGCCAAGAAAATTGGTAAAGAAGAAGGATGTTCTAAGAGCGGTTGTGGTAAGACAGAGAAAGCCATTCCGAAGAAAAGATGGAACTTATATAAGATTTGATGATAATGCCGTGGTTATACTAGATGGAACTGAGCCAAAGGGTGGAAGAATTTTCGGACCAATACCAAGAGAAGTTAAAGAGAGAGGATATAACACGATAGCGTCTTTAGCTGAGGAGCTTGTCTAAAAACAATATTCAATTATCAATATGAAATTACGAAAAGGAGACAATATAATAATGTTAAATGGAAAAGACCGAGGTAAAACCGGTAAGATTTCCATGGTCATTCCTAATATCGACAAAGTTGTTGTCGAGGGTTTGAATTTGATAAAAAAGAATGTCAGAGCCAAGAAGCAAGGACAAAAAGGCCAAATCATAAGCAAGGAGAGAGCGGTCAGCGCATCGAGTGTTGCTTTGGTCTGTAAATCCTGTGGAAAAATGACTAGAATCGGAATTCAATTTAATGGAGAAAATAAGATAAGAATTTGTAAAAAGTGCAAAAGTGAGGTATAATCGGCTTCGCCTCATATATCTGGTTCGTTCGGCTAGACTGTAAGTAAACTTCCATCTAGCCTCACTGCCAGCTATAATCTTAAGCAATAAATATGACGATATTATTAGAAAAATACAGAAAAACAGTCATTCCTGCCATGCAGAAAGCTTTTGAAATTAAGAATGTGATGGCGATTCCTAAGATAGAAAAAGTCATTGTAAACACAGGAATCGGAAGACTTACAAAAGAAGGTAAGGTTGTAGAAAGAATTGAAAAAGATTTGACAATGATAGTGGGACAAAAATTGGTTTTTAGAAAAGCCAAGAAATCTATTTCCGGATTTAAATTAAGAGAGGGTGTGAATGTTGGTATTTCTGTTACACTGAGAGGTAAGAAAATGTATGATTTTCTGGACAGATTGATTTCAATATCATTACCAAGATCCAGAGATTTCAGAGGAATAGATCCTAAGAATTTTGATAAAATGGGAAACTTGAATTTTGGTATTAAGGAATCAAGCATTTTCCCAGAAGTTAATTATGAAAACATTAAAGATGTTTTTGGACTGGAAGTTACCGTTGTTACTACAGCCAAAAACAGAGAACAGGGAATTGAGCTTTTAAGACAAATGGGATTCCCAATCAGAAAATAATCAAAAAAACATGCCAAAAAAATCAACAATTGCAAGGTCAAACAAAAAGCCAAAGTATTCCACGCGCATAGTTAGAAGATGTTTCATGTGCGGAAGAAAGGGTGGATACATGAGAAGTTTTGGTTTGTGCCGAATACACTTTAGGGAATTGGCCAGTGCTGGTCATTTGCCTGGGGTTAAGAAATCAAGCTGGTAATTTACATATATGGACCCAATAGCAGACATGTTAATAAGAATAAAGAACGCTCAAGCCGTAAGAGGTGAGCAAGTTGTGATGCCTTTCTCAAAGGTTAAATTTAAGATTGCTAATATTTTGAAAGAAGCCGGATACATTTCTGAAGTTGAGAGAAAAAACAAGAAGGCAAAAAAAGTTGAGCACGAATACCTTCAGCTTACTTTGAAATATCAGGATAATCAGGGAGCTTTAAGTGGTGTTAAGATTATTAGCCGACCTTCCCGAAGAATGTACATTAAAGCCAAAGAGATAAAGCCTGTTCGTTCAGGATATGGTATAGCTATTATTTCAACTTCAAAAGGAATTGTTAATTCAAGAGAAGCCAAGAAATTAGATCTTGGTGGAGAAATAATTTGTGAGGTTTGGTAATCATTTAAATATATGAGTAAGATTGGAAAAAAACCTATAAAAATCCCAAAGGATGTCCAGATAAAAATGGATAATGGTTTTGTTTTGGTGAATGGTCCAAAAGGAGAATTGAAAAAATTTATTCCTGGAAATGTAGAATTGAACATTGAAGGAGAAGAATTGAAAGTAACTCCTAAAAATATGGAAGATAGTGCTACTTGGGGATTAGCCACCGCCCTCATCAAGAACATGATAAAAGGCGTAAGTGAAGGATTTGAAACCGTCTTAGAGTTTCAAGGGGTTGGTTATAAGGCCGTATTAAAGGGAAATGATTTAGAGATGGGATTAGGATTTTCACACCCTATTACAATTAAAGCACCAGAAGGAATTACATTTAAAACAGAAAAAAATGTAATTAGAATTCAGGGTATAAATAATGAATTGATAGGCAAGGTGGCCGCAGAAATAAGATCATGGAGAAGACCTGAACCATACAAAGGAAGCGGAATTAGATATCAGGGTGAAATCATAAAGAGAAAAGCGGGTAAAAAGGCCGTTGCTACCGGATAAATAATATGAACAAAAATAAAGCAAAACAATCTAATAGAATAAAACGCCACAACAGGGTGACGGCAAAAGTTCAGGGCTCTTCAAAGAGACCAAGAGTTGCTGTTTTCAAAAGTAATCAATATATCTATGCTCAGGTAATAGATGACAAGGTTGGTAAAACATTAATGAGCATTTCTGATTACGGCGGAAAGAAAGCTAAACCAAAGACCAAGACTAAAGATAAAAAATCCGAGGTAGCTTTTAAGATGGGAGAGCTTTTGGCTGAAAAGATGAAAAAAGAAGGAATTACCGAAGTGGTTTTTGATAGAGGAGGATTTAAATTTCATGGAAGAATAAAATCCGTAGCCGATGGTTTAATAAAGGGCGGAGTTAAAATATAAAAATGGAAAACGAAACACCAAACAATTCAAACGCAGCGACAGAACCAGTTGTATCAACTCCAGTTCCAGCTCCAGCTTCAGCACCAAGTCAGACAGACCAAGGTAAATTTGGTGGACAAAAAAGAGGCCGAGGTGGTTTTGGTGGTGGAGGATTTGGCGGTCGCGGAAGAAGACCAGGAGGCCGAGGTGGTTTTGCCAATAAATCTGAATATGATCAAAAAGTTTTGGACATTGCCAGAGTTTCTCGTGTAACCAAGGGAGGTAAAAGATTTAGCTTTAGAGCGACTATTGTTATAGGAGATGGAAAAGGTAAAGTTGGAGTCGGAATGGCTAAAGGAAAAGATGTGGCTCAATCAGTTCAAAAAGCTTTTAATCAGGCCAAGAAAAATTTAGTAACCGTTCTTATTGTAGACGGAACAATTCCTTATCAGGTTGAAGCTAAATATAATAGTGCTGTTGTTATATTGAAACCGGCTAGAGGCGGAGTAAAAGCTGGTGGACCTGTTAGGGTTGTAGCAAAGCTTTCCGGTATTACTAAATTAACAGGAAAACTTTTAGAGAGAACTAACAATAAAGTTAATATAGCCATGGCCACAATTGAGGCTTTGAAAAAATTAAGAGTTAAAGAAAAGGTACAAAAATAAAAAGAATATGAATTTAAATCAATTAAAATCAAAAACAAAAAGAAAGTCGGCCAAAAGAGTTGGGCGAGGAGGAAAGCGTGGCACGACTTCTGGTAAGGGTACAAAAGGACAAAAGTCTCGAGCTGGAGCCGGATTTAAACAGGGCTTCAGAGGTGGAGATAATCGTCTTTGGCAACTCTTTCCAAAATTAAGAGGTGCAACTAAGAAGCATGGATCAAAGAGACCTCATGCTAAGCACCGATATTTCCAGTTAAGACATGACAAGATCAAGGTTTTTAATTTAGATTTTTTCAATAAATTTGAAGATGGTCAAAAAATTAACCCTGAATTATTAACCAAAAAAGAGGTTAAAGTTCTCAGCGAGGGGAGTCTTAAGAAAAGGTTAGAGTTTAGTGGATTTAAATTTTCTAAATCTGCCCGTGAGAAAATATTGAAATCCGGCAGTACTATAAATGAATAAAATTTTACAAATATTTAAGAGACCAGACTTAAGGAACAAGGTTCTGTTTATTTTTTTCTTGTTAGCTGTTTCAAGATTGGTTTCCAGTATTCCTATTCCGGCCGTCGATGCCTCCCAATTGAAAGATTTCTTTGCTCAAAACCAATTCTTTGGTCTGATCAGTTCGTTTACAGGAGGTTCATTATCTACGCTTTCTATTGCGATGCTTGGTTTAGGGCCTTACATTACTGCTTCTATTATCATGCAACTTTTGACCATGATTTTTCCTGGTTTAGAGCAGATGTATAAATATGAAGGTGAAGCGGGTAGAATGAAATTTAATCAATACTCCCGTCTTTTGACCGTTCCATTGGCCGCTCTTCAGGGTTATGGATTCTTGGTTTTATTAGCAAGGCAAAATATTATTGGCCAACTTACTCCGATTGACTGGGTTGCAGCCATCTCGGTTATTATTGCCGGAAGCGTATTCCTTATGTGGTTGGGAGAATTAATATCTGAAAAAAATCTTGGTAATGGTGTTTCGCTTTTGATTCTTGCTGGTATCGTGGCTGGTTTTCCTGCCTCTATACAACAAACATTGTTTACTTTTGACATGAGCCAATTGTTTACCTACATAGGATTCATAATCGTTGCACTCGTTGTTATCGTTGGAGTTATTTATATTTCAGAAGCTCAGAGAAATATTCCTATTAACTATGCGAGACGTGTTAGGGGAATGAAAATGTTTGGTGGTGTCTCAACTTATTTACCAATGAGAGTGAACAATGCTGGTGTTATACCAATCATTTTTGCATTGTCACTTTTGCTTTTCCCAGGCATGCTCGGTAGCTTTTTTGCCGGCTCAAGCATAACAATTGTTTCTAAGGTTGCTACCTTGTTTACTGATTTTGTTCAAAACCAACTCTGGTATTCTTTGGCCTACTTCTTCTTGGTTGTTCTGTTTACTTATTTCTACACCGCGGTTACTTTTGATCCAAAATCTATTTCTGAAAACATTCAGAAGCAGGGAGGATATATTCCTGGTATTCGCCCAGGAGCTATGACTGCTCAGTTCTTAAACCACCTTTTGAATAGGGTTACTCTTGTTGGAGCATTGTTCTTGGGCTTGATAGCTGTTATGCCAAACATAGTTCAGGGTATTACAGGCATTTCCACCTTTACTGTTGGCGGTACTTCTATTCTTATTGTGGTTTCTGTGGCGTTGGAAATAATGAAGCAGGTAGATGCCCAGCTCTCAATGTACGAGTATTAATTTATCATCTCAATTAAAAAAAGCGCCCATGGCGCTTTTTTTAATTGAGATGGAGTTTCAAATTTGTTATGATTGTTTCATGAATAAAACCTCAGTTATTGTTTTAGTTGGACCACCCGGAGCAGGCAAGGGAACGCAAGCTGATTTGTTGGCTGAGGATTTCGGATTTCTTCATTTCGAAACATCTAAGATCATAGAAGGGAAATTTAATAATGCCGGAGCTGGAGATGTAGAAATGGCAAATCAATATGAAATGTTTAAATCAGGAAAACTTAATGACCCAAAACTTGTTCGAGCATGGGTTGTAGAAGAAATTGAAAAGATAGGTAAAGAAAAAAAGAGTATTGTTTTTTCAAGTTCACCGCGTACTATTTTTGAAGCCGAAGGTGAGATGCCACTCCTAGAATCTTTGTATGGAAAAGAAAATATCTTCGCTGTGAACATAGAAGTTTCTGAAGAAGAGTCCATGAAGAGAAATAGTAATCGAAGAATTTGTAAGGCAAATCGCCACCCGATTCCCAATTTTCCAGAATTTGTTGGAATTGAAACTTGCCCCAAAGATGGAAGTGAGATTGTGACAAGGGTTTTAGATAATCCTGAAACCATTAAGGTTCGGTATGCGACCTACTTGGAAGAAACAAAACCCGTTCTGGATTTTTTGGAAGAAAGAGGGTATAAGATAATAGGAATAAATGGTGATCAACCCATTAATGCGGTTCATGATGACATTATGAACGAATTACATGAGGAACACGCAAGTAATCATAAAGACATATTAAATAATTTAAATGGTTAATATAAAAACAGAAAAAGAAATACAGATAATGAAAGAGGGTGGTAAAGTTCTGGGAGAAATACTGAATAAGTTGGCCGATGCAGTTAAACCCGGAATGACCACCAATGATCTTGAAAAACTCGCTCGCGAGCTTGTCTTATCTTACGGAGTAGAAAGTTCTTTTTTGGGCTTCGATGGGTATCCGGCATTTTTATGTACTTCAATCAATGACGAGATTGTTCATGGTCTTCCATCAGATAGAATTTTAGATGAAGGAGATGTTCTCAAGATTGATATGGGAGTTTTGCATAAAGGTTTTCATACAGATTCAGCGGTAACTGTTCTCGTGGGGAACAAGGGGGATGCAATTAAAAGAAGTTTGATTCAAACCACAAAAGAATCTTTAGAAATAGGAATTTCAAAGGCCAGAGTCGGTAATACTCTTGGTGATGTGGGCTCAGCCATTCAAAAGCATATTGAAGACAAAGGTTTTAATGTTGTTAGAGATCTTGTTGGGCATGGGATAGGAAAAGAACTTCACGAACCTCCTCAGGTTTTAAATTATGGAAAAGCCGGAACCGGCGAAAAACTTATTTCCGGAATGGTTATAGCAATTGAGCCGATGGTGGTAACTGGAAAATGGGGGATTAAAAACGGAAAAGACGGATATGCCTTTGTCACTAAAGATGGTGGCTTAGCTGCTCATTTTGAACACACCATAGTAATAACAGATGCTGGCCCCCTGGTTATCACAAAATAACGAAAACATTGACATTTCTTCATTTTTAATGTATACTTTGCATATCAGTTTAAGCAAATTTATCCATTAATAACTCAACTTTTGTATCTAATTTTATGAAAAACCTTCTAAGGGACTTTTTTATTCCCTGCAAGGAAAATGACTTTAAGCCAAGGATTCTGGAGACCCAGATCTTTTTTATCTTGGTCGGTCTTTTGATTGGATTAAAAATACTCACCGTGGCCTCTTTTTGGGGTAATTTTGGAGCAACGATATTTAACCAAGTTTCTCAAGAAGATCTTTATGTTTTGACCAATGAGGCCCGTGCCAATAATGGTGTAGGAAAACTTCAGGCGAGTTCTAAACTTGAAGCAGCCGCTCAGCTTAAATTGGCCGATATGTTTCAAAATAATTATTTCGCACACATTTCGCCGGTTGGAATAGAGCCATGGCATTGGTTTGATAAGGCAAATTATAGTTATCGAATGGCGGGGGAGAATCTGGCGATGGACTTTATGTCTTCAGATGAAGTTTTTAACGCTTGGTTGAATTCTGAATCTCACAGAAACAATTTGCTTTTAAGTGAATTTCAAGAAGTTGGAATCGCCGTGGGCACTGGAATGATTAATGGCAAGCAAACAGTAGTAGTGGTTCAGGAGTTTGGTGTGCCTAAAACTTCAGCTTTGGCGGTTCAGGTAAAATCGGTACCTAAAATCACGCCAATGATTACGCCTAAGGCTGGCTTAATGTTTACACCAAGCATAACTCCTAAACCGATCCCAACTCCCACACCGACCCCAGTTCAAACACCAATTGTTACCCCAAAACCAGTAGTAAGGGCTGACCCAATTTCATTGAGAAGAGCACTAGCAACTGTTCCGCAGATTAAATCCGTTGTAGAGGAAAAATCTTTATTGAAGGATTATGGACCGTTCTCATTTTTTGCAAATGACAGTTTGAAAAAGATAATGATTCTCTTTACTGTCATGGCCACATTAATCTTGTTTTTGAAAGTTTTTGTAGTCTTTAGAGTTCAATTTCCAGCACTCATATTTAAATCAGTTTTATTGATTGCAATAAGCTTGGCGTTTGTGCTGATAAAAAGTGATAAGTTTATTTTTGATAAAATTCAAATTACCGAAAAAGCAGGAATAAGTATATCAAATGCAAAATAATTTAATAAAATTTATAGAATTAAAAACTAGTATTAAATTCGTATCTCATCCGAGTTTTTTAAAGTTGGCCTCTGTTTACGTGACAGCTTTTGTTGTTGTTCTAGCGCTTTTGAATGGACCATTAATAATTTCACTAATCACATATCCGTTCACACATTCCGAAGAGGCAGATAATGAGAGATTAACTGCGCAGTACATAGCTCTTTATGGTTATCATGCACAGGAGAAGGCAAGACAGGCTGCCCAATCGCTTCCTGTTGCTAAGGCAGCTGTTTCTGTTACCAACACACCACTTCCTTTGGCCAAGGCGGTTGTTCCCGCTTATACACCCAGTGCACCGGTTGCCGTGAATAGTTGGATTACAATTTCAAAGATTAATATTACAGCTCCGATTATTCAGGTATCTTCGGAAGATGAAAATGTGATTTTAAAATCACTTAAAAATGGCGTTGTGCTTTATCCTGGTTCTGCGATCCCTGGTCAGAGTGGTAGTACAATCATTGTTGGCCATTCTTCTTCGAATCCGCCATGGACTAAATATTCTGCTATTTTTTCATTGTTACATAAGCTTGTGCCAGATGATTTGATTGACATTTCGTTTGGTGGTAAAAAATATACCTACCAAGTAAGAGCAATTGAAAAAGGTTCAGTACAACACATACTCGATTCAGGACTCGGGGGAGACCTCATCTTGACCAGTTGTTGGCCGGTGGGTACTGATCAGGGTCGGATTGTTGTGGTGGCCAATCTTGTAAAATAATGAGGGGGACTTGACAAATACTCTAAAATTTGATATATTCACTGAGTTCGCGAAGGCTCGTTATTTGTCCCGTTGAATCATCAACGCGACTTTTTTTAACCTCTTTCATCTTACACATATTAAATAAATTTTTAGACATGAAAACATACAAAATCAGTACAATCTTATCAATGACAGTTTTGGCCCTATTGGTCACTATTTCGGGTTTTAGCTTTGTTTCCGCTGACTGGGGTTCAACTGTCGGACTTTTGGTTAAAGTGACCGATAGTTCAAACGGATCTGGCGCAGCTGGAGTAGATTTACTACTTGTTGCTGATGACAGAACTAATCCAAGCCATGGTTTGCGTGGAGTTACGGGATCAGATGGTACTTATTTATTTGATGAAGTAAATATCGGTAGTTATAACTTTGAAATGAGAAGTTATAATTATCAAGGTCAAGATTTTCATATAGATTTAAACGGTAAAATGGTTTTTGAGGTTGCGTTAAATAGGATTAATCAAGAAGTTAATCCTGCCCCGACACCAATCCCAACTCCAGTTCCTAATACTGGATCAACCTATGATTGCAATAATCCAGGAGCTTATTTATCCGGAAGTATCACCAATAATGGTGAATCAAATTATTTGGCAACTGGAACAATAAGCAATAATTCTAATTGTACTTTTCAGGTAGGTTTCGCTTCTTATAAAATGTTTCATTGGGGACCTGACCCAAGAGAGGATCAGGTATTATTTGATTCAGCCGTTGTAAATGTTGGTCCTTTTGGAACCGTTAACTTGAGTGTCAGAATTCCTGATTGCAGATACCAGATTGATCTTTTCTGGGGAGGCGTTAGAGTTCCTCCGTATTATGAAGGTGTGGCCTTGGATTATGATTTTGGTCATAGCAATGTTTGCGTGGCTCCAACTCCGACCCCTGCTCCAACTCCTGCCCCGACACCAATCCCAACTCCTGCCCCGACACCAATCCCAACTCCAGTTCCGACTCCCGCACCAACTCCTTACCCAACCCCGACCCCATATCCCACACCAACTCCATATCCCACACCTACCCCATATCCCACACCTACCCCATATCCCACACCTACCCCATATCCAACTCCGACCCCATGCGTAAGTGGTACTTTGATAGTGAATTCAAATAGTTATGGAGTTTCATATTCTATATATGGACCAAGTGGAACCATTAACTCTAGTGGTAGTCAGACTTTTAATTATCAACCATCTGGAAATTATTCGATTAGCATAACTAACAATAATGGCAACACAACAGTTTCACCTTCAAGTAATTACTTAGTGTGTAATGGAGTTATTGTCTTCAATATTGTTGCCAACACACCCCCAACAAATATTTATAGTAATCTTGAAATTCAGAAATCCGGAAGAAACATAAGTCGTGGTGAATCTGTAAATAGTACCTCGATTGGCGCATCATCAAATCAAACAATTGAATTTCATATTCTTGTTAGGGCGAATTCTTCTGGAACAATAAATAATGTGATTGTGACCGATGCCCTTCCTGCTGGTTTGACCTATGTTAATAACAGTGCCAGTTTGAATGGTAATGTTGTGAGCAATGGCATAACCGGTTCCGGAATAAATATCGGCTCATTGAGTCCTGGCCAGCAAGCGTTGGTAAGATTTTTTGCAACAGTTGATCCAATTGCTGGTGGACAATCAAGAACCATGACCAACATTTCACAAGTTAGATCTGATAATTTGGGAACAATTAATTCCAATCCTGTTAATGTTAATGTCAGTCAAGGTATAGTTTTGGGTGCATTAAATATTAAGACTGGTGCATCTTCGGCACTATTCATCTCCTTAATAACCGGACTTTTGAGCACTCTCGGGTTTTACTGGTATAAAGTAAAAATAGTTTAACAAGGTTATCTAAACAAAAAAAGACCCTCTCATGAGAGGGTCTTTTTTGTGGTACAAATCATCTAATGTTTACGAGTGTTCCTATTTCTGAAAAATCATATAATTTTTTTGCGTCATCATCTTTTAGGCGGACACACCCACTTGAGTATAAAGAAGTAAGTCGGGTACCATTTGGCCAGTATGGCCATCCATGAAGATAGTAGTCACCCGAATATCTAACACTCCATGGCATCCATACACGAGATAGTGAGGAAAAGTGATTTGGTTCTTTACTGATTACAGAAAAGAACCCTCTTCTTGTTGGAGAGGTAACAGGATTTCCTGTGCCTGCCACAGGAACCTCATCAACAACCTTTCCATCCTGCCACATGGTTGCCTTCATTGTTTCAAGGTTAACATCAATAAATTTTCCTGTAGGTTTTTGTTCGCTGGATAAAACACCAATAGAAACCGGTTCTCCGTTTGGATAAGAATCAAACTCGAATTGATTTATAGGAGTGATTGAATCCCAATCAAACCCCATAGCTTCAAAGGTTTCTATGTTTTGAATGTGTCTCTTGGTCCCACCTTCTAGTTTGTATACGGAAGAATCTTGGTCGAGACGAACCAGAACATTGTTTGGATATAGTTCAAGAGTCCATTTATCAATATCTCGAATATCTTTGTTGTCTGGGTAAGAGTTAAATACCTCAAGGGTTATGGGTCTCTTTAGTCCGGATTCCGTTATGTAATAAATTGTTGAGCTACCAGGAATGCGCGCGTTAAATTTTGTCGGAAGACCTTTTTGCTGAAAAGTTTTTTTAGTGGTATTTGAGGCTAATTGTGCAAAGAGGGGGTTGGATCGATCAATGCTGACTGTATAAGACCTATTTAAGTCAAAACCTTTGAGAGGTATAAAACGAAGTTCATTATATTCATCAAGCCACTGAAGTTCGCCTTTTATCTCTGGCGATATTGAAAATGATTTAAGTGCTTTGTTTTTTGAGACGGAAGATGAAAAAGAAACAACAACCATTTCACCTGCTTCAGGAGTTTGCTGAAAAGAAATTGTAGAAGTGGGAAGGGTTGGATTGTTTAAAAACAAAAAGGTGGCCACTCCGGCAATTACTGAGACGAATAATTTGATGTTAAAAAATTCTTTATGCATATCTATATTTTACCACATCGTATGTTTTGAGCACATGGGACATAATTTAAGAATTAAAAAACCGCCCGGATGGTGCGCGCACTGTCGCGCGCACCATCTTAGACGATAAAATCAATCAGATTTAATGGGCAGGATAGCCTAATAAAACAGCCGTTTTTCAGACTTGACCCCGCCGTTGGGAAGCCCTATTATTTAAAAACAAATAATGAAAATTAAACAATTTAGTGGTACTTATGTTTAATTAAAACAACATGTGGCCCATGATATCGGGGCTTCCCAACGGCGGGGTTGACTTGTTGATAGGCCTTCTGATATACTAAGACCTACAAAGATATATGCATAAAACACTCATAAATAACATTACAAGCGGCTGATAATCCATCCCTTTTTTGGTGATAGTGAATTCAGAAGCCGCCTGTAAAGCGGTGTTTTCATTAGTAAATTTTGACCGAACGTGGCTCTCAACGATTGTTCATCCAAGTGGATAATCGCTGATAGCTAATGGATAGCAACTTTAAAAACAGATTTCTTTTGAAACAGCTTTTTAAAGTTTTAAAGAGATCTCATATAAAATATAGTTGGTTCATTCGGATGAACTGAAAATAATTTTTCAATCATCCTCATTGCCAACTATAGCTTTTTGTAAATTATCAAGTAGTTTACAAAAAAGCGGGTAGAAAGTAACAAAAATAATAATCACAAACAAACAAAAGAAATTTAATTTTACAAGGAATCATTACTCATTAAATATAAGGGCGTATGGAGGATGCCTTGACACTAAAAGACGATGAAGGAGGTGGCGTGACTGCCTTAAGCTTCGGGGAGCCGTCTAGCAGGCTTTGATCCGGAGATATCCGAATGGGGAAACCCAACCGCCGAAGAGGCGGATATTCCGCGCAAGCGGGAAGTATACCTGGCGAAGTGAAACATCTCAGTACCCAGAGGAAAAGAAATAGAATAGATACCCTGAGTAGCGGCGAGCGAAACGGGCATAGCCTAAACCATTTTTCAAGCAAGCAATTGTTAGGAAGGTGGGGTAATAGGGACGAAACACTTGAATTTTTAACATCGCGCATTTTGCCTGCGGTGTTAAAAGTTTAAAAGAAGTTACAAATCTGAATGTTAGCAGAATGGCCCTGGAACGGCCAACCAAAGTAGGTGATAGTCCTGTAAGCGAAAACGTTCAGACTTCTGTTTTGTTACCTGAGTAGCCCAGGATAAGAATGTCCGGGGTGAATTTGTCCATACTACTGGATAAGGCTAAATACTTTTAGTGATCGATAGTGAACAAGTACCGTGAGGGAAAGGTGAAAAG
>CAZAUE010000014.1:0-15860 GCA_964488565.1 uncultured Candidatus Saccharibacteria bacterium
GTTTTTGATGTAGTCGGCGTGTCCCGGAGCGTCAATGTGGGCATAGTGACGCTTTGGTGTCTCATATTCTGAGTGGTGTAAAGCAATAGTAATACCTCTTGCTTTTTCTTCAGGAGCGTTGTCAATTTGGTCTATTCCTTCCTCTCGGGCAGAATAACCCTCGTCCTTCATTAAATTTAATACATGCAAAATACCCGCTGTTAGCGTGGTTTTTCCGTGGTCAACGTGACCAATTGTGCCGACGTTTAAGTGCGGCTTGTTTCGTTCAAATTTGTCTGCCATTTTTGATTAATAGCTTCAGAATCCAGAAGCTATCTATTATTAAACACGTAATATGTATTTTAATGCAATGGTGCCAATTAGTCAATAGACACCAACTTTTCCTCTTTCTCAATCTCGCTCTTTAGGGCCAAAATGTCTTTGTTTATTCTTTCTAGTATCTCCAATTCATTTTCAGGAAGAGCTGGCTTTGCAACGATTTTTTCCTCAGCATGACCCACCCCATTCACCACACCGTGGTTAATCTTTATCTCTTTTTCTTTGCTTCCTAGAACCAAGTCCTTATACATATCATAGCTCAAGATCGCAAAAGATGGTTCGCCGTTATCCAGCACCAAAACTGCCGTAGAATGCTTAACTAATTTTTTTAATTCTTCTACGTTCATGGTGTAATTTTATTTTTTGCCTTCCTTAATGAGTTCGGCGATATTATTCGGTACTGGTTCGTAATGATCAAATTCCATATTGAATGTTCCGCGTCCTTCGGTCAATGATCTGATAGATGTAGCGTAACCAAACATTTCTGACAACGGAACTCTGGCATCAATAACTTTCAAATTCATTGGACTTCTGTCATTGATACTTAATATCTGTCCCCTTCTAGATGAGATGTCTCCAGTGGCTTCACCCATAAAAGAATCGGGAACAATAATTTCTACTTTCATAATAGGTTCCAACAAAATTGGTTTCGCTCTTTTCATGGCTTCCTGAAGTGCCATAGCTCCGGCAATTTTGAAAGCAATTTCAGAAGAGTCAACGTCATGATAAGAACCGTCATATAATGTAACCTGCATGTCCACAATAGGAAATCCAGCAAGAACACCCTTATCTAATGCCTCCTTAATTCCTTTTTCAACTGGAGCAATAAATTCTTCAGGAATAGATCCACCTTTAATAGCGTCAATAAATTCAAATCCTGTTCCACGTTCTTTTGGTTCAACGCGCAACCAAACGTGACCATATTGTCCGCGACCTCCTGATTGTTTGATGTACTTACCTTCGGCTTGAGATTTGTCGGAAATAGTTTCTCTGTAAGCTACCTGCGGTCGGCCAACATTTACATTGACTCCAAATTCTCTCTTCATGCGGTCAACGATAATTTCCAAATGCAATTCTCCCATTCCGGAAATAATAGTTTCAGCAGTTTCTTCATCGCTCTTTATTCTGAAGGTTGGATCTTCATCTGAAAGTTTTCTCAAGGCAATACTCATCTTCTCTTGGTCAGCTTTTGTCTTCGGCTCAATTCTCAATGAGATAACTGGTTCGGGAATATCAATTCCTTCAAGTAAAACAGGTTTTGCTGGATCGCAAAGAGTATCACCCGTTTTGGTATCTTTTAATCCGACAGTGGCAGCAATATTTCCAGCATAAACTTCTTTTATTTCTGTGCGATCATTTGCATGCAAAAGAACAATACGACTTATTCTCTCCTGCTGACCACTTCTAGTATTTAAAACATAAGAACCTGAAGTAAGTTTTCCTGAATAAACTCGGAAGAAAGTTAACGCTCCGACAAATGGGTCGGTTGCTGTCTTAAAAGCCAATGCGGTGAATATGGCATCATCATCCGCGTTAACCGCTATTAATTCTCCGGTTTTTTTATCAGTTACTTTAGTTGGAGGAACATCAATTGGTGATGGTAAATAATACGCGACAGCATCTAAAACAAGCTGAACACCCTTGTTCTTTAAAGCTGAGCCAGCAAACACTGGAAATATTTTGTTAGCAATAACTGCTTCTCTGAGTATCTTGCGAAGCTGATCAAGGCCAATCTCTTTACCTTCCAAATATTCAGACATAGTCACATCATCATGTTCAACAATCTTTTCTATGGTGATGGCTCTTTCTTTTTTTGCTTCCTCGAGAAGATAATCTGGGATTTGGCCTTTTATAATCTTCTCCCCTTTTTCTCCTTCAAAGGTGTAATAATCCAAAGTTAAAAGATCGACTATGCCCTTGAACTGATCTTCGTGACCATCTGGTATTTGAAGTTTTACGGCATATGGAGATAATCTTCCTAAAATTGATTGAAAAGAACGATCAAAAGAAGCTCCTAATCTATCAAGCTTGTTTATAAAACAAATTCTAGGAACCTTATAATCGTCAGCATATCTCCAGTTTGTTTCTGACTGAGGTTCCACTCCAGCCACACCATCAAAAACAACGACAGCTCCATCCAAAACACGCAAAGAACGCTTTACCTCAATAGTAAAGTCGATATGTCCTGGCGTATCAATAATATTTAATTTTACCTTGTCGGCAACTTTGTCTTTTGCATCCGTAGGCACCCAGTAAGCCGTAGTAGCAGCGGCAGTAATAGTAATACCTCTTTCTCTCTCCTGTTCCATCCAATCCATTACAGTATCTCCCTCGTGAACTTCACCTATTTTGTGAGAAATTCCTGTATAAAAAAGTATGCGCTCTGATGTGGTAGTTTTACCCGCATCTATGTGAGCGATAACTCCTATATTCCTAATTTTATTTATTGGATAATCTGCCATAACTATTTTTATATTAATTCTGACGCCGTTTGTTGGATTTTAAAACAGTTGTGTTCTGGTGTGAGTTCAAGGCAAAGCTGTTGGCCCGACTGACACGCAACTATCTTACCAAGCGAAGTGAGCAAAAGCTTTGTTGGCATCAGCCATTCTATGTACATCAGCTCTCTTTTTGACTGCTCCGCCAGTATTGTTAAATGCGTTCATTAATTCTTCAGCAAGTTTTTCTTCTGTTGCTTTTCCTTTTTGACTACGAACAGCATCGACAATCCATCGGATTGCTAAAGTTGTTTTTCTGTCTGGTTTAACTTCTATAGGTACCTGATAGTTAGCGCCACCGATTCGGCGTGATTTTAATTCCATCTGAGGGCCGGCATTAGAAATAGCCTGATCCAAAATCTCCATAGCTGGTTTTTCTAATTTCTTTTCAGCTCTATCAAGAGCTCCATATACAATCTTCATGGCGATTGCCTTTTTGCCTGAGTACATAATTTTATTTATAAATTTGGCAACCAAAAGGCTTGAGTACTTTGAATCTGGTTCTACGAGTGTTTTGTGTTTTACTGGTCTTCTCATTTTAAAATATTATTAAATTTATTTAGCTTTCTTGCCTCCATACTTAGATCTGCTTTGTTTTCGGCCATCAACTCCTGAAGAGTCCAAAACGCCTCTAACTATGTGATATCGAACACCTGGCAAATCTTTTACTCTTCCACCTCGCAACACAACAACAGAGTGTTCCTGAAGATTGTGTCCGACTCCCGGGATATAAGCGGTAACTTCCATTCCGTTGGTCAATCTTACTCTGGCAATTTTTCTCAAGGCTGAGTTAGGTTTCTTTGGTGTGGTTGTTCTGACAGACAGGCAAACTCCCCTCTTAAATGGAGAAGGATAGAAAACCGGTCTATTCTTTTTTGAGTTAAATCCATAAATCAAAGCCGGCGACTTTGTTTTCGCTCTTGCTACTCTTCTTGGCTTTTTTAGGAGTTGTCTAAATGTTGGCATGTTTTTGCAATAATCCTTGCGATATGATTACATATTGTGACTTCTTTCGGCCGAACCACAAGCAAGCTTGTGTTCTGCCTCTTTCGTAACAATAAAATAAGACCGTTAGGTCTTAAAGAGTATACCAAATCATCATGGATTGTGTCAATTAAGGAGATTTTTAATCTTTCTTAGTTCTAACAATTCATCATCCACCAGTTTCAATGAGGACAATAATCCGGACATTTGATTAGAAATTTCAATAGCTTTATTTTTTAATCGTTCTTCTCTCGAAATATCCAACTTACCACTCACAACTAGTCTCAACAGGGCTATTTTGTTACGAACCTCATCAATACGAGAATAGATATCTTTCTCCTCTCTAATCATTGAACCGGCACACAATTCACTTCCATACTCAGCCCAAGCAGAGGCATTAAACAATTGCTTGTTCTTCAACTCCTCTTTCAGCATCGCTTCTTCCTTTTCCAACTCTTTAATCTTTTTTTCCGCAATTGCCTTCAGGGCATCGTCAGTCATGTTTGAATTTCCATGAATAAAAGAACTATTCCGCTTATTCTATCCAACTTATTAGAAGAGGTCAATTAGAGACTAACGCCGGTTATGAGGTGGAAAAGAATAGATACTAAAGGAAATATCAATGGAAAAATAAATATTATAAATACAAACAGGAGTGGCAAGCTGTATTTATAAATGAAAACCTTAAAAGAATTAAACCTTGCAGGAAGAAAGGTCATCAAAAGCCAATGGCCATCTAGTGGTGGTATCGGAAATAGGTTGAATATTGCCAACACAAGGTTCAAGACAATAATAAAGGAAAATAACTCTGGTATCAGCGAAGACGTAAATACATCGGGCATCAAACGCAAGCTAAGTCCGAATATTAAAGCGAGGGCAATATTTGAAGCAGGACCGGCGAGAGCAACTTTGGCTGGGCCATATTTTTTATCACTCAAGTTTTGTGGGTTATATGGGACTGGTTTGGCATAACCAATAATGAATGGCGACTGTGCCACAAACAACAGTAACGGCAAAAGAAAAGACCCGAACATATCCATGTGTCTTAATGGGTTTAATGTTAAGCGACCAAGGTTTTTAGCGGTAGGATCTCCAAGAGAATCGGCCATAAGGCCATGACTAACCTCATGGATGACTACAGAGTAGATTAAGACCAGTAATTGAAACAATATCAGCAAAAGTTCGTTCATGCTTGAAATAGTATCAATTCTAGTGTAATATGTAAATCTAATTTAAACCCCCAATATTATGGCTACCAAATGTAAGCAATGCGGAAAAAAACCAATAATGTCTACAACACGAATTTTGCTTCGTGGTCATTATAATCCGACCTCAAAGTCAAAGAGATACCCAAATCTCCAGTGGGCAAAAGTTGAAGGCAAAAGAACTAAAATTTGCACTGACTGTATAAAGACTCTCAATAAAGCGAAATAAAGTGTTCAAGGAAACACCTCCGTCCTCAATTGCAATAAATCATGAGAACCTCTCTGAAGCAGAAGAGAAAGCTTTTGGTTTACTGAAAACAAGATACGAAAAGGCGGCAATAGATATGGCAAAGTTCGAGAAGGTTGCGGGTTATGGAGAAGCGCGAGTAAAAAGAGACAGGGAAAGATCTGAAAATAAAAAAAGAGAAATACGAGAACTCGGCACAGGGCCAACCAAAAAAGCTCAGCTCTTAGAGGCTTTGCTTACAGAGCAAATTGAATTAAGTAACTGGTTTGGCGAAAACACCTTTACAATTGTGCCAGCTGAATTTGATGATCTTTTTCATGGTGTTGACCTAGCCTTAGAAATAGAAGATGCCGATGGAATAAAACACTTAGCCCTCGGAGTTGATGTCACATCTTCATCAAGGTCTATACAGAAAAAATTAAAAATAATAAAAGACCACATCGCAAATGGAACATTAACTTCCATGGAATATTTTCACTCAGAAGATCATAATCCTGATTTTTATGGAACAATGAGCAATATACCACAGGTGGTTATTGGTATAGATGGCAAAACAATAAAAGAATTGGGAGAACTCTGGATGTCAGCTTATGGTTTTACAAAATTGCGAAATAGTTCTAAGCAGGAACCTCTATCCCCCGAATCCGAAGAACATCAAAAAAAGCTCCACAAGGAAGCTCTCCAAAAACTGGCCGACCACAGAGTTCAAACACTCTTGTTGGAGGAAATGAAAATGCAATTAACTGTGTTCCATAAATTTGCAAAAGAAAAAGGTCAAAACGAAGTGGCGGATAAATTCCTATCAACCCTAAACCTAATAGATTCAATCCTCTCCTCAAAAGAAACCCCCTCAATAGATGATGTCTTCAAGAACCAAGAAGATTCTGTTTTTCAGTCATTAGCAGATGTTCTTAATGATTTTGATAATCTGTAAATATCGGGCTGTAGTGTAACGGTAGCACGAGTCCATGGGGTGGATTTAGTCCGAGTTCAAATCTCGGCAGCCCGACAATGTCGAGAATCAAAAAACACCAGAAATGGTGTTTTTTGATAGAGCCCTACCTCTTATTTTTCAAGTCTTCAGCTATTTACCAGTGTGGTCTCCGCAGGACAACCCCAAGGGATTGTCATCATATAAGAGTCCCGAGATAATTATTTGTTCTAAAGCTTGGAAACAAAAGAAGGGCCTACCATAAGTATAGCCCTTCTGCGCAAGATTTGAAGTGGATAATCTATTCACCCCTCCATAGACCCTTAGATTACTCTCCCCTGTCTGTGTCGTGATGAAAGGCCTCATTTGGCCGTTCGTATTCAAATAATTCCGATGGCTTAAAATATAGTTTTATTTCTCTCTGGGCAGATTTCAAATCCTCAGAGGAATGAATTATGTTACGAGCAATGGACATTGAAAAATCTCCCCTGATTGTTCCAGCTGGAGCATTCTTGCCATCTGTTGGTCCACAAATTGATCGGACAACACGAACAGCCTCCATGCCCTCCAAAATAGCAACGACCACAGGCATCATCTTCATATACTGTTTTGTTGGTTCAAAAAAGTGCTTGCCTTTGTGTTGCGCATAGTGCTTATCAAGGAGCACGTCGGAAAGTTTAACTAATTTTAATCCCACAAACTTTACCCCTTTTCGTTCAAATCTGCTTAAGATCTCCCCCATTAAACCCCTCTGCATTGCATCGGGTTTTAATATTATTAATGTTTTTTCTGTTTTTGTATTTATCATTTTAATATTTTATTGTTTTAAAACTTTGGCCATCGGAGACAATCTCCATGTGACCATCCAAGTCAGTACGATAATACTTTATTCCACTTTTTTCAAGTCGCCGAATAACCTCAAAAGCGGGGTGTCCAAACTTATTTTTAGAACCAACTTCAATAAATGCGACCTGTGGACTGACTTTTTCCAGAAAACTGGCTGTCGTAGAAGTTTTAGAACCATGATGTCCCACTTTCAAAATATCAGCCCCAATATCGTCATTCAATAATTCTTTTTCCACTTTTGCCTCAATGTCCCCCACCAAAAGAATTTCTGTGTCTTTGTAATCAAGCATCATTACCACGGAACTATTGTTTGGATTTTTAACTGTCTGTTTTTCTAAAGATTCTCTCGGATATATTGTTTTCAACACAACCCCATTTCCCAGTTCAATTATTTTGCCGGCAATTGCTTCTATTTCATTTACTCCTTCCATTTTTACCACATCTCGCCAAGCAGTCACTACAGGAGAATAATAATCCTCTTTAGCCTGTAATACATTTTTAACATCATATCTTTCTAAAACACTTATCAACCCAGTAGCATGATCGGCGTGAGGATGACTAAGCACTACCATATCTATTTCTCTGTCATAAAAAGGCATCACTCTGGCCAATTCTTGAAGTACCTTATTGTCGGGTCCACCATCAATCAAAACCTGATTCCCATTCGGAGTTTCAATAAAAATCGCATCCCCCTGCCCTACATCAAAAAAATAAACCCTGAGTAGTCCATCTTTTTCTTGAGCTAAGGAATAAGTGGAAAACGCAAAAACAGACAGACAGAGTAAAATTACCAAATGGCCAAGTTTGAGTTGCTTATTAAACACACAAATTATTTACCATAAATTTAAGCAAAAAGAAAAGCCATATAATGGCTTTTTAAACTTTGGGTGTGTAAACTACCCTCTTGGATTTTTTTCAGCTTCTAGCCTTTTTTCTAAATTCTTTAAATGTGTCTCCAGCTCAGACGCATCAGCATTAGCAGTTTTGTATTCAGCAACCTTCTTTCTTGTTGCCCTTATTGCTTCCGTAAGACCATCCATCCTCTCACTTTTATTTTGGGGTGATCTGCCACCGTTAAATTCTCTTGATTGTTCCATAAGATAGAATGGTTTCATGGAACTGCTAGTTACCATTTTGCACTCCTGCAAAATTTAAATATCGTTAATTCTAACTAAATATTTAACACCAAGTCACAAAAAAGGCAAGGTCAGAATCCGGCCAATATTGTTATCACCCACACTTGATATGTCGTAACTGCCCAAGCAAACCAACCAATTATTTGCCCGATTGGTAAAAATATCATTCCGCCTATTCCGGATATAAATCCCAAAAACATTGCGAAAGGCACAAGTGGAAGAATTAAAATGTTAGCTGGCAAAAACCAAACAGAAAATTGCCTGAAATAGTAAATCAAAAGAGGCAAAACAAAAACTTGAGCTGAAATTGTCATGAGAAATAAATCTTTAATTCCACCCAATTCAGGAATCTTGTTTGTTTTACGACTTAAATAAGGATAAAGAAACAATAATCCCATCACCGCCAAAAAAGAAAGCTGAAATCCTACATCAAAAACCAAGGCAAAGGGGTTAATGAATATCATAATTGCCCCAGCCAAAATTATTGAATTTTTAGGGTCATAAAGACGCCCATATCCATTAGCAAACAAAAGCAAAAGTCCCATTAAAGATGCCCTAACAACTGAAGCAGATGCTCCAGTGAGGATAGTAAATAAAATTATTACTACAATTGAAATCCAAAATGCAGTTCGTCTTCTAAAAAAATAAACCAAGCCCGCAAGTACAGCCCAAGAAATTATCATTATATTATATCCCGATATGGCAAGAATATGAGTTGTGCCTGTTTTATTAAAAGCCTCTTTTATTTCATCTGGGATATTCTGCCTACTTCCCAAAATAATTCCATTAACAAAAGAGGCGTTGGGCTCTGATATGGACTTATTTATGGCTAATTCAAACCTGTCTTTTAATCCGAATATTTTTTTATATAAATCTATCTTAGTTTTCTCAAAAAAACCCAACTGTAAATTTTCTCCTGTGCTTATTTTGGGGAAAGACATGATTGTTCTTATGTTTTGTCTTTTAAGGTAGGCAACATAATCAAAATCTTCTGCAAAGTTTTGAGGAGTTTTTATGGCACCAATAACCGAAATTTCATCGCCGAATTTATATCTTGGAAAAGCATTGGTATAAATAAGTGTCCGTTCATCAATCATCAATGTCTTGTCCGGAACGATTAATTCTCTTACTCTAAAAATTATCTGAGATTTATCGCCACTCACATCCTGCTCCTCATCAATATAACCCCTTAACTGAACCGCCATTCCTTTTCCGCCAACTTCTATATCGGCAAACTGATTTAAAATACTATTTGAAAAATTAAAAGAATTAAATCTAACAATTCCAAACACAAAAACCAAAAACAATACTCCGGTAAGTAGTCCCTTATTGGAGTATGTTTTTTGATAACCTGAGACTGCAATCAATCCAATCGCTAAGATTAAAAAAACCAGTATCCATGTTTGAGATACCACCAAAAAAGATGCGACAAAAATTCCACAAATAAAAGCTAGTAAAAGATAAAATAATGCCTGCGACTTATGCATTAAAAAATATTACCAGTAATCACCCAAAGACTCCAGCTATCCAAACGGCTCACATATGTGAGCCGTTTATTGCCTGGGTTTTTTGTTAATACATTTGGCCTGCTGGCCTCAGTATTTCGTCGCCTTCGCTCCTCAATTACACACTCCCGTCGTAGCAAAGCAGTTAGGACATGAGTAGCAGGAACCGGCGCGGACCATCAGAGTTCCGCACTGAACACATGCTGGAGCATCAGTGATGAGAATGTGGCCTGGAGCCTTTCCATTTCCACTGGCATGAACGGGGGCAGCGGGCTTTGATGAAACTAGTTCAGCAAGCAATGAGTCGCTCTTGGATTCATGAACCACTTCTTTTATTTCAACTGGCTCGTTGTGGTCATGGCTCGGGCCAAATAGTTCATCCCTATCTTCTGGCTTTAAGTATTTCATGCCCAAATATCTGAAAACGTAATCTGTGATTGATTTTGCAACTGGTATCTCTGGGTTAGTTGTAAATCCTGCCGGATCAAATCTTGTATCTTTAAATTTGCGTACCAAAGTCTTCAACGGAACTCCCGACTGGAGACACATGGAGATAAGAGTAGCAATCGTGTTGAACAATCCCGAAATGGTGCTTCCCTCTTTAGCAGCAACCAAGAATGTTTCTCCCGGTTTCATTGTGTCTGGATAAAATCCGACAGTAAGGTAGCTTTCAAATCCGCCAACATTAAATTTGTGAGTTATAGATGGCCTTTCATCAGGAAGTTTTATTCTTGTATAGCCATTCACCTTTTCAACAAAAGCATTGTTCTCTTCCTTTTTTGTATTAAGTGGTTGAATGGATTTAGAACCATCGCGGTAAACAGCAATTGCTTTTAATCCTAAACGCCAGCCCTCAATGAAAACATTTTTTATATCATCAACCGTTGCTTCGGCCGGCAAATTTACTGTCTTTGATATTGCTCCAGAAATAAATGGTTGAGCGGCGGCCATCATTTTAATATGTCCAGAATAATTAATACTCCTCTTTCCATTTTGAGCCTTGAATGAACAATCAAAAACGGGCACATGTTCTTCTTTGAGATGTGGAGCACCTTCTATTGTCTCTCTGTCCATAAGATATTTGGAGATATCTTCTATCTGTTCATTTGAATAGCCCAATCTTCTTAATGCTAGTGGAACATGACTATTAACCAGCTTCAGAGTCCCTCCTCCAACTAATTTTTTATATTTCACCAAGGCAAGTTCTGGTTCAATTCCAGTAGTATCGCAGTCCATGAGAAAAGCAATCGTTCCTGTTGGAGCCAACACTGTCATCTGAGAATTTCTCACTCCATACTTTCTTCCTAAATCTAAAGCATCGTGCCAAACAAGACGAGAGGCCATATGTAAATCTCCATCTTCAACCCCCATCACTCCTGAGGCTTCAAACAATTTTTCTGACTCGCCAAGGTGTTTGGCTATTATCCCCAACATGGGCTCCTGGTTCATCCCATACCCAGCAAAAGGTCCTTTGATATCTGAAAGCATGGCGGACATCCTGTAGGCCTCTCCACACATCAATGACGTGATCTGGCCAGCCAAGACTCTTCCCTTCTCCGAATCATAGGGCAATCCCAAAACCATCAATGCGGCCCCAAGGTTGGCATAACCAAGACCGAGCTGTCTGTAATTTCTTGAATTTTCACCAATTTTTTCTGTTGGATATGAAGCGTTGTCTATGATTATGTCTTGAGCGGTAATCATAACATCAACAGCCTTTCTAAATAATTCTACATCAAACTTTCCACCTGTTTTTAAAAATTTCAATAAATTCAACGAGGCCAAATTACAAGCACTATTGTCTATGTGCATGTATTCACTGCAAGGATTAGAAGAGTTAATTCTTCCAGTGTTTGGGCAAGTGTGCCATTCATTTATAGTTGTGTCGTATTGCATTCCCGGATCAGCGCTATGCCACGCAGCATCAGCAATCCAATCCATTACTTCTCGTGCCTTTAATGTTTCTATCACTTCACCAGTAGTTACACTTTTAAAATTCCAATATCCATCAGCCTCAACCGCCCTCATGAATTCATCATTAACTCTGACTGAATTATTAGCGTTCTGATATGGCAGTAATGTATAAGGATCAAAAATATCAGCAGTAATGGAATCCTTTATTCCGCTTCTGATAAGAGCCTTGGTCATATCTTCAATTATTTTTTTGCAATAAATAAAATTCTTTATATCCGGATGATCAACATTCAAAACAACCATTTTGGCGGCTCGTCTTGTTGTGCCACCAGAACGAATAGAATTGGCAACTCCGTCTGCCCCTTTCATAAATGAAACTGGACCAGAAGAATAGCCACCCTTTGATAATGGTTCTTTTGAGGAGCGGAGTTTGGAAAGGTTTGTGCCCGCACCAGAACCATATTTAAATATCCAACCCTCATCGCGATACCAATCAAGAATTGATTGCATGTTATCTTCAACGGCCAAAATAAAACAAGCTGAACACTGAGGTCTTTCGTGTACTCCAACATTAAACCAAACCGGGCTGTTAAATGCTACGTATTGATTTACTAAAATCCAAGTGAGGTCTAGTGTAAAGTTTTCATAATCTTCTGCTGTGGCAAAATACCCATCCTTAAATCCCCAACCACCAATTGTTCTGGCCACTCGATCAATCATATCCTTAACACTTCCCTCTCTGTTTGATGTGCCAAGTTGACCTCTAAAATATTTAGAAGCCACAATGTCAGTGGCGGTCTGACTCCAAAAATTGGGAACCTCTACATCTTTTTGTTCAAAAACAACAGTTCCATCTCCTTTGGTTATTTTTGCTGTCCTTTTTTCCCAAACGATTTCATCATAAGGATGCATGGTACCAAAAACTCTTGGCCACTTAAGGCCTCGTCCCCCTAAACCACCGTCTGTAAATAAATTATTATCCATATTTAGAAGATTTAATCCCGCTTAAGGGCGGGACGAATTAGAAATATTATTTTAAAAATTTAACTAACACTTGAGCTCACTATAGAAATATATTCTATTTATTTCAAGCCCCAAAAAAGTTGATAACTAGGTATGTTTTTTTAATTTTACTAAACCATTGACAAGTTCAGTAAACTGGTTTACTATTTGCTACAGTTCGTTTCAAAAACAAGGAAAGTCTGTGAGAAAATTCTTAGCCACTATTCTGTTCGCTGCCTTTGTGGTCATGATCCCAAGTGTTGCTCATGCCCAGAACACCCCCTCAGAAGCACCCGTTTTCCAGATCCAACATCATTATGACTGGCTTCAGCCAACCACTGGCCCAGAACGTACCTTTCTTTTTATGGGCTATCATGTAACTTTTCTGGAAGTTGGCAGATTCAATTTTGGTGGAATTGGATTGGGTATGGGCGTGAAGCGTATGTCCCCCAATTACCCATACACGCCCGAGCCTTGGCAGGTAGAAATACATCCACTCATTACCACCCATTTAGGCTACAGATTTATTGAAAGTGAAAATTTTTGGATCAACGTATCGTTCACATATGACCCGATTAGAAAATCTCGCATGATTGGATTCGGCCTTTCGGCTAATCCGATCAATCCGACACGTTAATTAAAACCCGAGCCCGGTCACAAGACCGGGCTTTTAAATTTCTAAACAATCACAAAGCATTACTTATTCATCTTGCGCCTAATGAACGCTGGTATATCAAACTCTTCTTCATTCACTGAAGAGTCAACGAGTTCCTTAACTACGGGTGTGCCATTAATTTGGGGACTGGGTTTTCTGGATTCATTTTCAAACATATTTTGCATACTAGACCTTCCATTCATTCCACTCATACCATTCATACTTCCATTCATGAGAGGTTTGGTTACGTTTGGATAACCATTATTAAATCCGGTTGCCACAACAGTTACCTTTAATTCGCCTTTTTTAAGTTTGTCATCAATTACGGCTCCAAAAATAACTTTTGCGTCTGGATCAATGTGTTCTGTGATAATTCTGGCAGCTTCATTTATCTCTGCCATCGCCATATCTGCTCCTCCAGAAACATTGAACAATACTCCACGAGCTCCATCAATTGAAACTTCAAGTAAGGGTGAATTGATTGCCATCTTGGCCGCTTCTATTGCCCTATCTTCACCAATTGACTTACCTATACCCATCAAGGCTGAGCCGGAGTTGGCCATAATTGCCTTAACGTCAGCAAAGTCTACGTTGATTATTCCAGGAATAGTTATCAAGTCTGAAATGCCCTGAACACCTTGTCTCAAAACATCATCTACAATTCCAAATGATTCCAACAAAGGAGTCTTTCTATCTATGACTGACAAAAGTCTATCGTTGGGAATGGTAATCAAAGCATCTACTTTGTCTTTCAAAATATTCCATCCATCTTCAGCAATTCTTGATCTCTGTGGTCCTTCAAAACTAAAAGGTTTAGTTACAACAGCCACAGTAAGCGCTCCAACATCTTTTGCTATATCTGCAATCACGGGCGAAGCTCCTGTTCCTGTTCCGCCTCCCATTCCTGCTGTAATAAAAACCATGTCAGCACCTTTTAAAGCATTCATGACTTCTTCTTTGGTGTCTTCAGCGGCTTGTTTTCCTATCTCAGGATTCATTCCAGCACCAAGACCTCGGGTCAAGCTTTTTCCGATATGGATCTTAACGGTAGCTGTGCTGTTATGCAAAGCTTGGGCATCAGTATTAATGGCAATAAATTCAACGCCATGGATTCTGGCCTCAATCATTCTTGCCAAGGCATTGCATCCTGAACCACCAACACCAACGACTTTTATTCTTGCAAATGTTTCGAATGGAGGTTTAATTATTTGTCCCATAATAATCCAATTTCTAAACTCTAATTTCTAAACTCTAAATAAATTTTAGGGTTTAGGATTTAGTATTTAGGATTTCGTGCTTACAGTTATATGTGTATTATCACAAACAAAAAACCCACGCAAGCAATCTGTGCTTTTCTGTGGATAACTCTGTGAATAACCCAACCCCTTAAGCTATGGAGAGAAGTTCTTAAGCCAGTCTAAAACTTTTTTAAATGATATGTTTTCAGTAAGTTGACCACCCTTAGAATTACTTTTTCCGCTGAATTCTTCGTCTATGCCCCAACTTATTAAACCCGCTGCGACCGCAAAAGAAGGGTCATCTAAATTGTCAGCAACCCCCGTCAGATTTAAAGGGTTGGCAATCCTTACTGGTAGTCTCAATTTATCTTTTACCATAGCCGCAAGGCCGGGTAAATTCGCTCCTCCTCCAGATAAAACTACTCCGGCAGGAAGCATTCCTTTAGATATTTTTTTTAATTCACTAGCTACCATTTCCAATAATTCCTGAGCCCGCGCATCCACGACTCTTATTAATTGTTTTCTTGGTAAAATAAAATCTTTCTCTGACATTAATTCTGATAAATCAATGTTCCCTCTTTTGCGAAGATCCTCCCCTTCTGAAGTTGTTCCGTGTTCAATTTTTACTCTTTCAGCAACATCCATTGAGGTCCTCAATGCTACGGCCAAATCTGAAGTGATGTGTTTTGAACCTATCGGTAACACAACACTGTGAAGCAGGTCTGCTTCTTCAAAAACAGTCAAAGTAGAAGTACCGCCTCCAAAATCAAGATTCAAAACTCCATATTCTTTTTGATTTTTATCAAGAACGGCAAGTGCTGATGCCAAGGGTGCAAAAACCAACCCAGCAACTTCTATATTATTTTCATTAACACACTTTGCAACATTTCTAAGATAAGGCGAAAGACCATCAATTATAAAGACCTCGGCTTCAAGGCGAACACCTTTCATGCCTAACGGATTTTTGACGTATTCAGTTCCGTCTACAATGTAATTGCGTGGAATAACATGAACTACCTCTCGGTTGGCCGGTAAACTCACAACGGATGCCGCCTGCAACACTCTATCAATATCATTTTGTGATATTTCTCCATCAGCGCGAGAAACAGCAATAACCCCTCGAGATGATTGTGTTTTTATGTGAAGTCCATTAACAGCAAGATAGGCCCTCTTAACATTCGTGCCAGCCATGGCCTCAGCTCTCTGGATGGCTGTTTTAACATTATCAATAGTTTCTTCCATATCAACCACCATCCCCTTTCTCAAACCGTTTGAAATGGCACTGCCAACACCCAAAATCTCGGCCCCTAAAGTATCGCGATCTATTTTTGCGATTACAACTTTAACCTGCGAGTTTCCTATATCAATTCCTGAGATTATG
>CAZAUE010000015.1:0-15626 GCA_964488565.1 uncultured Candidatus Saccharibacteria bacterium
CTTTTGTAAAGTGGATGTCGTCAGTTCGAATCTGACAGGTGGCTCCAGTTTTAGTGTTGGTTTAAAAATGGAGGCGTACTCAAGTAGTCAACACTATGGTATGATTTATGGATGCCGCAACCTTGGACAGCAGGTCAGAAAACCATTTATCGTAAAAGGCTCTCCGGTCTCTATATAGATAGGAATCTCACTATTGGAGAGATTTCGACTTTGTTAGGTATTAAGCAGGGTACGGTATATGATCGACTTGTAAGATTAGGCATTAAGATTGATAAGAACAAAAAAATCCACGCATTCAACAGAAGAAGATTGCCTGTTCATATAAGGAAAGACGAATCGTTAGCAGAAATTATAGGGATTTTATTGGGAGATGGTCATCTTTCAAGTGGACAAGTCTGGGTTACTCTGGGGACAAAAGAAAAAGCTTACGCTGATTATGTCAACGAATTATTCTTTAAAATATTCGGGTATAATCTGAAGTCTTGTTTCAGAAAAGATGGCAACCTCGATTTATATATAGGATTCAAGGAACTTGTGAATTATTTAAAGAATATGGGATTGGTGGAAAATAAGGTTCGGTCGCAGGTTGGAGTGCCTTCATGGATATTGAAAAATCATAAATTTCACGCACATTGCTTGAGAGGATTGTTTGATACTGACGGTTCTATTTATAAAATAAGATCTGGTCATCAAATTTCATTCAGGAACATGTCCACACCACTGCTTGAAAATATAAGATATATGCTTTTAAAAATAGGCTTTAACCCTTCACAAATATCGAATTTTAGCGTATATTTGACCAGGAAAGGGGACTTAAGCAGATTCCGAACCATGATTGGGAGCAAAAACCCTTTTAAACATGAAAGACTTAAGAGATGGGCAGGTACGGAAGTAGTCAAACCGGGTTGGCTGTAAACCAACCGGCCTTGTGCCTTCGGGGGTGCAAATCCCTCCCTGCCCACACTTTGTGTTCTTTATATGCCGTTGTAGCTCAGTGGTAGAGCAACTCCATGGTAAGTAATATTGCCCACTATTAAAGCAATTTTTTAGTGAATCCCGAATCACGGTTAAAGGCCTGGTATGGGCTCAGACCGTAGCGACTTAAAAAATCGCTCGAACGACTGACAAGGGTCTCCATTTTAAAAGGAGAAAGATACAGTCTAATCCCTTAGGTAACTATGGGTATACATGAAGGAGTAGGTCGTCGGTTCAATCCCGACCAACGGCTCCAGTATTGAAAAAAAGTTGGGTTTAGTGTATAATCTCTAAATAATTTAATTGTTTAATTTATGGCACAAGATAATTTATTAAGAATGAAGTGTACGGTTTGTAAGCAAGCCAATTATTATA
This sequence comes from uncultured Candidatus Saccharibacteria bacterium, assembly GCA_964488565.1. Taxonomy (GTDB): domain Bacteria; phylum Patescibacteriota; class Minisyncoccia; order 2-02-FULL-40-12; family GWA2-44-9; genus 2-01-FULL-41-26. The sequence goes on from CAZAUE010000015.1 coordinate 1,351, forward strand.
CTTCAAAAAACAAAAAGTTGGTGACGAGAAAGCTTGAATATAATAAGTTTTGCAAATGGTGCAAAAAGCATACTCCTCATAAAGAAGCTAGAATAACAGGGTAATGTTATCAACTTCATATTCATTTTTAGAACTGCTATAATAGTATTATGTAAGTTAATATGGCAGTTCAGATGAAGCGAAAAATAGAGGAAAAACTAAGAGCTATAAAGCTAAGAGAAAAGGGGTACTCTTTAAAAGAGATTGTTGATGTTGTTGGCGTAGCTAAAAGTAGTGTTTCAGGATGGGTAAGGAATGTTCCGCTTGGCTCTCGAGCTCGAGAGCGTCTTTTGACAAAGATTAAAAAGGGTCAGCTCATTGGCGCAGAAGTTAGAAGGAATGCTACGAAAGACAATTATAAAGTCCATTATCAAAAAGCGGAAGAAGATCTAAATAGTCAGATTCTTAGTAAGCAGATGGCTCGCATAGTGTGCTCTCTTATTTATTGGTGTGAAGGTGGCAAGAATTCATCTAATGGAGTGCGTTTTACTAATTCAGATCCAACATTAATAAAGACATTTTTAACTCTTTTGAGAGAGAACTTTGATATAGATGAAGACAAATTTCGCGTTGGCCTCCATTTGCATGAATATCATAATCCCAAAACACAATTAGAATTTTGGTCAAAGGCTTCAGATATAAAATCTAGTCAGTTTATAAGACCATATTCAAAACCTCATACAGGAAAACGTATTAAGAAAGATTATCCAGGCTGTGCTAATATTTATTATTATAGCAATGACATGGCAAGACAATTATTAGCAACAGCGAAAGTTTTTTTGAATAAAATGGGAGCTTAGTTAAGTGGTATAACAGCTGTCTCCAAAACAGCGGTCGAGGGTTCGATTCCTTCAGCTCCCGCATCAAACAATAAATAGCATGCCCTTCGGCATGCTATTTATTGTTTGCGGAGAGGAAATAAAAATTGAAATCTTTACTTAAAGCTAGATGTCGTGATACCATCCAATTAAAGTTCTTTTAGGGGATTGTTTCCATGAATGTCAAAGTCGAGGATTTGCGAGCAGGAAATACTGTTTGGGTGGACGGTTATATGGGAATAATCTTAACAATAGCTGAAAAACCTGATTGGTATAATATTTATTTTAAAATTCCCCAAGGCTTACCCTTGGCAGATTTTTATCTCTCTAAATTGATTAAGAAGAATTTGGAGATGGAGTTAATTGGTTAATCCCAACTCGTGATTGAGTCGGGATTTTTATTTTGCTTGCCATATTGATTTCGTTTGATATCATGTATCCAAGTACGTTTAAAACTTGGGAGGAAACAAGATGGCTTCTACCAAAAAACAGCCTGACGAAAAGGCCGTGTTAGCGAAGAACAAGAAAGCGAAGAAAAATGTTTACGATGGCCGTTTGTCAGAACTCATAAAGTCTGGTGAGCTAAAAGCAAGAGGAGTTGATGGTCTGTTCAAGCTGATTCATCGGGAGTTCAATTCTCAAGTTCATGGTTTAACCAAAAAAGTTTTCCAACTCAAGGTTGATGAACTTTTGTGGACCAAAGAAGTCGAGGGTCAGCTTAAGAATATTGTTGGCCACGACATTCCTTTGGCTAAATTTGAAGAGCATTATAGCTATATCCCCAGAAAGATTGTGGAGGAAAGGGCAAGTCGATTGTCTGGTGTAAGTAATTCTAAGAACCCTGTTAATTTCATGAAAGGTCTTGGAAGAATAGGGGATTTGAGTGAGTTTGACGGTAATTTCAAATTACCCAAAACCACATTAACTTCTCCTTATCCAGTCCCGGTTAATAGACCAAATCCTACGGTTATGTTAATCAATGGAGCCAATATTGGATTAAAGCATCAACGTCTGATCAAAAATAATCCTGTTAAGCGAATGCTTGTTGACGCCAAGCTTAGAGGAGATTCGGTCGTTATTGTGGTTAACCCCATAGACATCGAAGTTAAGAAGGCAGCTGGCCCAGCTAGCATATTTAGGGCTTTCTTCTCTGGTCAGAACATCAACATTGATATTCTCGATCCTGCCTATCAAGCCAAAGCAAAGAAGATTAGGGACAATCCCAAATCTTCCAAGTTTATTTATGAGATAACGGCCGAGAAGTTGGTTGATATTATTGATGGTTGGTCCAAGATTTCTCGCGATTTGGATGATACGAAGTTGCCAGAATTTGATGGTCCGATCCTGATTGGTTTTGGACACAAAGAAGCTGAACTTATTGCAGCGGCGGCATATTGGGAATTAAGATATTTGACGCTGGTCGAATGGCACAAACTTGGAGCCGAAATCAGACTTGTTAAGTCTGCACTTACTTCAGCTGAGAAGCGAGGCCTTAGTCTTGCCCAGAAGAAATTTTTGGAAGATAAGCTCGAAGCTCTTATTAGTGAACAATCTAGAACCATTATCTCCAACATAAGCGTTGAAGATAGGCAAAGATTTTATCGTAAGGTTTTGAACTTTGTTGTTAAGAAGTTTGAAGATGCTGTTCCTAATTCCAAGGTTGTGAGTCAGGGAACCTTTTATGCCAAAATTGGCAACGAAGATATCATAGAGTTCAATATCCCCAAACATGTTAGGGTCAGTGACAGATTACTTGCGGACAATGTTCAAAAGCATGGTCCCAGAATATTGCTCGGCAATATTCCTAAAACAGTAATCATTTGTCATCCTTACGCGCTTAATATGAGGTTTACGGTTAGGGAAAGTGTTGTTGAAAATGGCCAAAGAGGCAGTGTTCAATTCTATGTTGCCCCGATTGCTGTTGATGACAAGTTCCTTGCCGAAACTCTTGAAGATAGTGGCCATCCGATTGCAAAGGCCGTTTTTAATGGTCAATTCAAACCAGGAGCTTTGCGACTCAACTTCGTTAATGGCATGTTGAATATTGATAATATTAGCATTGAATCTTTATTCAAGTCCTCAAAGAAGCCAGCTAAAGCTAATGGTTCTAATGGAACCTACCCCGACAACAAGTTTATTTGGGTAATGACTGCCACTGACCCCCACTTTGGTTCAAGAGCCAGAGAGGAGTTTTGGTGTGAATCCAGACAGCAGTATCTTGGTGTTTCCGATGCTGCTATTCAGATGATGAGAGAGGCTAATCTGCTTGAGGCAAAATTGCCGGTCCACTTCTACAATGTTAATGATGACTGGGTGCAGGGTAACCACTTTGGAACCCACAAACAGCCAGATCAGTTGATGATGTCTTATACCAAGATTGAAAAAGAAATGAAGGATAGGGTTGCGGCCGTAAGAAATGCTAGCCCCGACAAGGTAAAAGAAGCATTAACTAATCTGCAAATCTTTGTTCTCGATCAGTTTAGATCAAGAGGTTCTGATTGGTATCAGGAACAAGTTATTCAGGTCATTGAAAGACACCTTGAGCCTAATCTTGATTTTTGGAATGCCATATTGTCAGGAAATCTTAGAGCCGGGCTGACACTTAAGGGTGTTAGTGAGCACAAGAAGAAACCGTTTGATGCCAGAGATGTGGGGTTCATTAACTGTGGTTCAGGTAACCACACCGCCTCAACACTTGAGGATAACATGACGGACGGATTTATTTTTGCAGACAAAATCAAAACAATGCTTTTCGGTCTTCCCAAATGGCACGATAAGAAAGACTTCCTTGATGAAGCTGTCGCTGCCTCTTTGTACGGTAATAAATTCTTTGCTTGGGGCACAGTTAAAGCCCCCGGTGGTTACGAATGGGGCTTGGAGTTCCGGAGCGATCCTCCGAGAATGGGAAGCTGGGCCGATACGCTTCTTGGAGCGGTAAATAATGATGCCACTCGAGGCGACTATGGTGGATTTATGACAGGTAGGGTCACTCTTAAGACCTATGGCGATAAGCACTTTTTTGCTGCGGTCAGTACAAGATATGCTTATTACCACATGTGTGCGGCCGGTACTCATACCGATCCATATGGTGAAAGAGGATTTCCGCCAAACAATACGGGAGTTTCGTTTGTTGGCCTCCCTGTTAATGGACCCGACTCTGGTCCGATATTGCTCAGAACATTGAGAGTTGAGCATATCAGAGAATATTTCAAGAAAAACTTAAAGATTGATTGGGATGTGTTTCTCCCGAATCCAGTCTAAACCCGAGATTTACTCGGGTTTTTTATTTACCCCAACACTCAGCATGAGTGTTGGGGTTTCTTGAAAACTGTAAGATTTGTGTTATAAAGAGGCAACGAACTTTAAAAACGAGGCGTAATCATGGACATGGCAAGATTGATAGATATTGCACTATTAATTCTTTTTGTCTGTGTGATTGGTGGGATTTTACACATTCAATATCCAAGATTTTTACGAAACCCACTTTATGTTCTTGGGGCAGTAGTGACACTACAAGTGGTTTTAAACCCTGCCCCGTCATTTTGGTATGGAGTTCTGTTTCTTATCGCGATAGCCTATATTCAAAATGTTTCATACGGTCTTCAGTCTCGAGCGGGAACTCGTAGTAGTAATGCTTTTCACGCACTCACTGCGGTTTTTGCAAGTCTGGTATTCTTTGTGACGCTGAGATATCTCTATAAGGATCAGATGCCATTAATGCTTTTGCCGACATATTTATTTGCGACTGTTTTTGGTAGTTTGCACGGCAAAATAATTTCACAGAAAATAGAAAAACATATTGGAGCCAAAACAGAAGCACCGAAAAATCAACCCCAGCTCATGAGATTCTGGCCGTCCATTGTTGTGTTGTTGGTAGCGTTGATTTTGCAGATTCTATTTGTACCATCACCTCTTGGTTCGTGGATGATTGCCGGACTCGCATTTCTAACTCTGGTGGATAATTTTTCTTTTGCGGTTTTGAGACTTGCCAGAAGCAGTGATAATTATTGGTTTCATGGATTTGCAGCACTACTTCAAGCTGGTGCAAAATTTTTAGGTTTAGCCATCATGTTTAATTACGAAATGAATTGGGTGTTATTCCTACCGACCACAACCGGGGGAGTGATGGGGAGTTTGACCGGACAATATTTTGCTAAAGGAATTTCAGACCGCATTAATGCAAAATTTGATTCTCATGTTGTTGGAGATAAAAAAATTGAGTGGCCCATTATTCAGATGGCAGTCTTTTCACTCGGGATGATTGTTCATGGAATAATTTTTGGTCAAAGTAATTTTATTAACGTATCACTTCTTCTTGGATACGCCTTTTTCCAAAGCGTGAGTTTCGCAGTAGTTAGTAGGGCACGACAAAGAAACCACGATGTCTACCTAACATGGGCATCAGTTTTTTCTAACGGCATCTGGTACCTAACAATGCATCAGTTGGCTTTGAAAAATATTACTCCAGACAAAACCGCACCCTACGTTGTCGGCGGTGTTACGGGAAGTTTGGTTGGACAGAATATTGCAATGCAAGTTGAGAAAAAAATTAATGCACGCATGGATCTGTCCCCTAACTTAATATAAATCTCTGGCGCGATGCTAGAGATTTTTTGTTTTCAGGCGAAGGCATTCGGATGAAGGTGTAGAGGTCTACTCCAAATCCGAATGCCAAAGAATAAAACAAAAATATCAGCATCCCAAAGGGTTGTTGTTAAAATTGCCTGAATCCTTGTTGCCCCGATTTACCATGGAATAACCATGCCTTCATCGTGGCAACTTCAACTCAGGCAATTTTATCTAACAACGCGCCGAGAGCTTATATTAAATTAGGGGACCACAACAGTATAAAACAAATCGCCTTTTGGGCGATTTTTATTTTTTTAGAAATTAGGAATTAGAAATTAGAAATTCTAGAATATATCTATTTTTAATTTTCTAGTTTTTTCTTTAGAGTGCTCTATTTGTTTTAGTAGAACTTCTACGTCTTCAACTTTGTAGAGACGATAGTTATTCACAGGGTTGCGGTAGGCAATTAGCTTGCCAGCGTGATCCCAGTTGCGAACCGTCAAGGGGGTTACTCCAAGTAATCGGGCCACATCGTTCACTGTTAAAAATTTTTTTGGCATATGATTTTTTGTTATTAATTATTGATTTTTATTTTTTAAAACTATTATAAACCGTTCGATTGCTTATTCACAGAGTTTTAATGCATTTATTAAGCTTATCGTATTAAGGTTTATGTGTCTTTATATACTAATTCTACTTTTATTACCCCATAGTGGTCAATGTTGATAACAAAAGCGGTTATTACATGGGCACCATGTAGTTTTGCATGGTGCCCATGTAATAGAGATGTAAATTCCCTTTAGTTATCAACATTTTTTCAACTCTCAATGGTATACTTTATGTATCGGAAAGAAGGAATCTTCGCTGGGCCTGAAAGGGGTCTGGCAAAGTTATCCGATACGATATCGGATGTAGCCTTTTGTTGTTGTAAAATAACAAAAAACACATCCACAATGCACACTCGAAAACAAGAAAAAGTAAATGCACGATCATCAGATCAAAAACGATCCAGCCCCACTCGGTAGAGGGGGGCTGGAGGAATGCACACCCGAAGCTCGTAATTCGCCGGCTGGCGGAACGGGCTTTAGGTTTATTAAATATAACAAAAAAACCAGTTTTCCTCAATAGAAAAATGTCTGATTTTAACGAAAAAAAACATAATTGGACCCCTCACCTTTCGGAGATAGATTCCCAAAATAATTTTAATAAAAATAAATCTCCAAAAGGTGAGGGGTGGATTTCGATGCTTGAAGCATCGAAATTATGTGCTTACTCGCAAGAGTATTTAAGCTTACTCGCAAGAAGAGAAAAGATTTTTTCTAAAAAAATTGGAAGAAATTGGTATACAACAAGAGAAGCCATTGAAGATTATTTAAAAACTCAAAGTGTTTTTGTTTCCATGCCCAAAAATATTTTTGGGAAACTAACAGCATCTCTTACACCCGAAGAACCAAATGAAGTTTTAGGTCACGAGGGACATTCAAAAGTTTTTGAAGAATTTGAAAAATTAAATCCACAAATATTTTTTGGTACCCCAAAAGAAATTAAGCCACAAAATCCTGTCATAACTCAACCACAAAAACCATCAGCACTAGTAGTTCCAAAAATAGAAAATAATCAATTCAAAAAAGAAGCAGATAAATTAGAAGAGATGTTGATGCAGGGTCAAGAGGTTTTACCCAAACAAGAAATTCTTGAAGATCCTGTTTTAAAAAAATTAGACAGACTTTCGGGCTCACTTGAATTATTTGCTGACAGGGTAACACGTAAACTTGAACAGCCTAAAGAAGAACCCTTAACTCCAGAACAAAAAGAATTTATTGACTCAGGTATTTATTCACCCGCTTATCGTTTTAGAATGTTTGATAAATATGCGCGTTCTATGATGAGTAGTCCTGTTAGGATGATGACGATAATGATTACATCGGTGGTGATGATATTTATAATCGCCGGTGGATTTAGTTTTGGGCAAGCCGATTATATTGTTCAGCAAATTAAAAAAGCTTTCAAAGATGCCGATACTATTCAAGGACATTTTCCTGGCACTCATGCCAACGAAGTCTTGGTTCTTGATAAGGCCGGTAATGTTTCCATCTTTGGCCATATTGAAACTGAGGGTCAATTACGTTCTCATGCTCCTGAAGGAGTGGCGCCAATTGTTGTTGACTCAGTGACTAGGGTTGATAATTTGAATGCCGAATATTTAAACGGTTTAGGAACAAACGATTTTACACTCGCTTTCGTAACAAAGAACGGCAACCTGACTTATGAGGATGTAAAACTTGAGGGCAATGTTGAAGTTGGTAAAACATTGATAGTGAAGGGCGCAACCAAGCTTTTGGATTCTTTGCAGGTTTATGGCAACCTTGGTGTTTTTGGTGATGCTGTTTTTGGAAAAGATATTGTTTTACAAAAAGGAACAATCAAGATTTCTAATACTAGTTTAATTAAAAATTTAAATGCAGAATTTTTAGATGGCACAAGAAAACAAGATATTAATTTAAATTTTGTTACTAGCAATGGAGCAAATACTTCCAATTCAATTTCTGTCGGTGGGTTAGAAGTAAATGGCACAAGTCAGTTTAATGGCGTAGGTTTTTTTAATAAAGGTGTTTGGGGTTCAACTGGAAGTTTTGGTTCTCTTGGTGTGGCTAGTGATGCTAGTATCGGTAAAAAAGATAATCCTGATGGTTCTGGTTTCGAAGTTTATTCAAAGTATTTTTCCATTAACAATGTGGGCAACACAAGAGTTGGTGGAACTTTAAGTGCTGGCAACACAACGGTCGGAGATTTAACTGTCGGTGGTAGCGTAAAATCAGATTTAATTCCATCCGGCTCTTTGGATCTCGGGTCAACTACTAATCCTTGGACCAATATCTTTGGTACCACAGCTAATTTTGGAAATTTAGTTGTTTCGGGGAGTGTAGATTTTTCTGGAACCACAAGTAAATCGTTTGTAATTAATACAGACAATACCACGGCTGACACAGAAGATTCTTACCTTGCTTTTGAAAGAGGAACGACCACACCGAACGCACAATTAAAATGGAATTCAACACAAAATCGTTTTGAATTTAATGAATCACTTTTTATTGCAAGTTCAAGCGCTGAAACAATTTTTTCTGTTTCAGGCGGTCCAGCATCAATTTCAAATACTTTGTATGTTCAAAATTCAGGAAATGTCGGCATAAATTATGGCGACACCCTTGATGCTAAATTTGAAGTCGGAGGTACAGCCTCCATCTCCGGCACCCTAACTACCTCAACCATCACCGCTTCCGGATTACTTTCTTTCTCAGGAACAAACCATGCTGGTCTTAAATTAAACAACCTAACTACTACAGAGAGAGACTTACTGACCCCAGCATCAGGAATGACTCTATTTAATACTTCTGTTACCAAGATGCAGGTTTACAATGGCACCACTTGGAAAAATGTCGGCAATCCTGAAATCGGCGCTGAAGTAACCAGTGGTACCGCCGGTTCAGTATTATTTGTTGATAGTTCAGGTAATCTTGGTCAAGACAACAACAACTTTTATTGGGATGTTACTAATCGGAGATTGGGGATTGGAACCGGTTCACCCACCACAAAATTTGAAGTCCAAGGCACAGCATCTGCATCGTACCTCTTAACAACTGGTTCTCTCCAAGTAGCAGGAGGAGCATCAGTTTCATATTCAAGGTTTGGGACCTCAGTTACTAACCATGGTCTTTCTGCTACTGATGATGTTTTAATCTCTGGCAAACTTGAGGTTGGTGGCGCTGTTTATTTTGACAGTGGTACTATTCTTGCTGGAGCAAGCTCTTCTGGTAATTTTGACCCAGTCACAGATAATTTATATGACCTAGGCGACCCAAGCTATAGGTGGAGAACTGGATATTTTGGAACATCAGTGGGTATCAATAGTGGAGGTACATTAAATACCATGCTTGAAGTCGGAGGTACAGCCTCCATCTCCGGCACCCTAACTACCTCAACCATCACCGCTTCCGGATTACTTTCTTTCTCAGGAACAAACCATGCTGGTCTTAAATTAAACAACCTAACTACTACAGAGAGAGACTTACTGACCCCAGCATCAGGAATGACTCTATTTAATACTTCTGTTACCAAGATGCAGGTTTACAATGGCACCACTTGGAAAAATGTCGGCAATCCTGAAATCGGCGCTGAAGTAACCAGTGGTACCGCCGGTTCAGTATTATTTGTTGATAGTTCAGGTAATCTTGGTCAAGACAACAACAACTTTTATTGGGATGTTACTAATCGGAGATTGGGGATTGGAACCGGTTCACCCACCACAAAATTTGAAGTCCAAGGCACAGCATCTGCATCGTACCTCTTAACAACTGGTTCTCTCCAAGTAGCAGGAGGAGCATCAGTTTCATATTCAAGGTTTGGGACTGACGTGACAAACCACGCAAACTATATTTCTGCATCTAATGACCTTCTTGTTTCGGGTGACTTAGAAGTTATTGGCACTGCCGCGTTTGATAATAATGTAGTGCTTGGAACTACAACCACCAGTATTCTTACTGTAAATTCAACAGTTAAAAGTGACCTTATTCCGTTTACCAACGCTTATAACCTTGGCTCAACAACAAATCATTGGGGTTCAATATATGTAGATACAGCCAACATTACCAATCTCAATGCCAGCACAGCATCTATTTCCGGAACTACCGCCCGAGATTTTTTGATTAATTCTGACAATGCTACGAATGATTCTGAGAACGAATCTGTGACCTTTAAACGTGGTTCGCCTACCGTAAACGCTGCGCTTCAGTGGGATTCTATAAACAAGAGATTCAGCTTGAATTTCCCGCTTCTGATAGAAGGAACTGATACTCCTGAGCCGACATATAACTTCAGCCAACTGGCAATAAAGGGAACAACGGATCAAGAAAGTAATGATTATGTAAATATTCAGACATCAGGTTCAGCAATGAGATTTAGGATTAGTGATTCGGGGGCTTCTCTTTCTGTGCCATTTGAGATTGCTGGATATGCCTCAATCGGTAATACCATGTTTGTTCAGAATAATAATGGGAACGTTGGTATCAATTATGGTGGAAGCATAGATACAAAATTAGAGGTGGGTGGTACTGCTTCCATATCGCAAAGCGTCTATTTGGCTACCGTTTCCGGTAATGTTGGTATCGGCACCACAGCGCCGGGAAACAAATTAAGTGTTTATGGAGCGATAGAGTTTCCATCTGGTGCAACAGGAACATTTACCGGTACCACGACGGGAATTTATCAAAAAACAGCCAATCAATTCAACATAGTCACCGGCGGAACGGACAGGTTAAGCGTTGACTCGTCCGGCAACGTTGGTATTGGCACGACAGGACAGGCGAACAGGTTGGAAATTAGAACAGTTGGCGATGCTGATGGGTTCATAATGCGTGAATCATACGCAGGTCTTTCCCCGTTATTCAGTGTTTTACAAAATGCCGGAGACGGAGCTGGCGCCATGCTCAAACTTTATGATGGAGCAGGCAATACAAAAATAAACATTGATTCGGGAACCGGTGCCACATATTTTAATGCCTCTGGTAACGTCGGCATCGGTTCCACTGCACCGGCAGGCAAGTTGGATATTGTCGGTGATTTAACTGGCAGTACAGGCGCATTATTTAGAGTCGCATCAACATCAGAATTATTCCGAATCACTGAGGCAGGTTATGTCGGCATCGGGACGACTAGCCCGACTTCACTATTAACTGTCCAAGGCCGTGGTGAATTTCAAGGCACAGCTTCTGCTTCGTATTTATTGACTGGCAATACTTTGCAAGTCGGAGGATACAGCACTGTTTCATATTCAAGGTTCGGGACAGTTGCCACCACTCATGGCCTTTCCGCCAACAATGATCTCATAATAAATGGCAACTTCGAAGTAGATGGTACTTCTTACTTTGATGGCACAGTGAATTTTACAGGTATTGCTTCCGCCTCTCTTTTTTATGCTCAAAACGGCACTGCCGCTTCCCCAAGCTTTTCATTTGCTTCTGACCAAGACACCGGCATGTTCCGCTCAGCTATTAATCAACTTGGATTTTCTACACTTGGCACAGAAAGATTAACTATTGATTCTTCCGGCAACGTCGGCATCAATTACGGCGGTACTTTGGATACTAAATTTGAAGTCGGTGGGACAGCTTCTGTTTCAGGAACATTGTCCTTAGCGGGTATTATTACCAGCACGAATATTGGTTCTAATTCATTTCAGGGTAGTATCAATACTGGTTTAGGTTTACATGCTACTGGAAATTCAACAACTTTAGCTCAATTTAGTTCTGCTGGAACAGGCTCGAACTCCTTTGCTGGCTCGTTGGAACTCACCAAAGGTTTTCGTTTTGGCAATCTTACCCAGACCGGCACTGGTCCTAACTATTTCGCCGGCAACGTTGGCATCGGAAGCACGACACCGACCGCTAAACTTGATGTCGTTGGCACGGCCGGCAACAACCCAATTTTAAATATTGCCTCCGCTTCCGGCACGAGCGCCTTATTCGTCGCTAAGTCTGGCAACGTCGGCATCGGCAACACTACTCCTGACGCCAAATTAGATGTCACTGGCAACATTACTGCTTCTTCTTCAGGTAACGTAGATTTTGTACTCCGTTCATCAACTACCAGTAATCCAGCCAACAACAATGATTCTCAATTCACTCTTCGCACAGGTTCAACATCAGAACGCTTTGATGTTATCAACGGAGCAGGAGCAAAATTAGTCACTATTGCCTCCGCTGGTGGGGTAAATATTGTCGGTGTGAGTGGTGCCAACCATCTTTCATATAGCAGTAGTATTGCGCCAACCACAAACATTTGGACGCAGTATCTGCAAGACTCTGATTTTCGAATTTACGAAAACGCCACCGGTACAGGGGATCGGTTCACTATCATGGGCGCAACGGGCAATGTTGGTATCGGCTCTACAGCGCCATTAGCACGACTTGATGTGGTCGGTGGAGCTGGTAACAACGCTCAATTCCGTGTGGCTTCGGCTTCGGGTATCGCTTCTCTATATATAACTAAAGGTAGTAATGTCGGTATCGGCACAACTGCGCCATCATATAAATTAGATGTGGTTGGTGATATCAATATCCCAACTGGCAGTCAGTATAAAATTAATGGCGTGGATCAAGTGTTTGATAAATGGTCAGCGGGAAGTGGTGATGATATTTATCGCCAAAATGGCAATGTTGCCATCGGTACAACCACTACAACTTACGCCAAGTTTTATGTTGAAGGTGCGGCTTCTGTGTCCGGCAACTTCGGTGCAGGGACTGACAATACTTACTCGTTAGGCAGTGCCAATAAACGCTGGAAAGACATCTTTGTCGGGCCGGGGTCATTTAATATTTCTTCAACCACTGGCACCTCCGGTGCGGGCAGTAATTACACCCTCGGCCAAATCGGTTTTTCTGGTGCTTCTCTCTCCTTTGGAACTTATGACCAAGGCACAGGTGGCTATGGTTCACTTGAATTCAAGACTGCTTCCACTTCCCGAATGTTCATTTCGTCAGGAGGCAATATAGGTATCGGGACGACTACACCAGGGAAGCTTCTGACCCTAGCCTATAGCTCATCTGACACTAGTACAGACGGTGCTCTTTGGATAAAACGTTCTGACTCAAATGCAACAGAAGGACTCAAGATTGGATATAATCCCAGTGGCGCTGGTAATAGTTTCTTGCAATCTTATACCAGCGGCGGCACCGCAGGTAATTTGCTATTGAATTCTGCGGGTGGCAATGTCGGCATCGGGACGACGGGGCCAGCCCAAGATTTACATATCAGCGGGGCCGCTGACTCAGTAATAAGACTTGAAAGAACCAGTGCTGGCGTCACGGCAGATATTGCTGCTGCACATGAGAGTGAGGGATTTATTATTAGAACAAGAACTGCTCATCCTATACGTTTTGCTACCAATACTACTTCAGGCGATTGGACTGACAGTACCAGGATGATAATCACTTCTGGGGGCAATGTCGGCATCGTCGACACCAGTCCCGACTTCACACTAGACGTAAAAGGCACCATTTGTCAGGATACAGATTCTAATGAATCTTGCGACGGTACAGTAACTTCTGATATTCGTCTTAAAACTAACGTAGAAACCATATCCTCTCCATTAGATAAGATAGCCCTTCTTCGTGGTGTCTACTTTGATTGGGATGAAAATAATCCGGCCACTGAGTTTTTAGGCAGAGGCACTCGACAAGTTGGTGTTATTGCTCAAGAAATAGAATCCGTCTTCCCATCTTTGGTATATGAAGACTCAAATGGTTACAAGATGGTTGATTATCAAAAACTTACTGGACCTTTGATTAATGCTGTAAATGAACTCAACACCAAATTCAACGCCCTCGCTTCCGGTTCATACACCTTCACAGTCAACGTCGCTTCCGGTTCATTTGATACACTAAGCACTAATCAACTCTGCATCATTAATGACTGTCGTTCCGCTTGGCCAACCACAGACTCTAATCACGAATCACGAATCACGAATTTGGAAACAGCCAGTTCCAGTTTTGGTTTTAAAATTGATTCACTTCAAAATTCACTGGAAATCGTAAACTGGAAATTGGAAAATTTGCTCGCTGCGAGCAGTAGCTATGTCACCCAATCCCAACTCACTTTTGCTTTATCAAACATCGCTACAACAAGCATCGACCTTTCGCCATATGCTAAAGTTGCTTCTCTCTCTGCTTATGCCAAGCTCACTGACATCCCATCTCCTGTATCTCTAGCCAATCTCTCAGGCACAATCACGGGAGACATCTTGCCTGATACAACCAACACATATGACATTGGTTCTCCAACAAATCGTTTAAATAA
>CAZAUE010000016.1:0-13857 GCA_964488565.1 uncultured Candidatus Saccharibacteria bacterium
CTGTGTCGGTAGGTTAGTTTTATGAGTTGAGAATGGGGAGGATAGGAAAATATTTTTCGTATCTCTACTTCTTTTTCATAAAACTCTTTATAGTTTCCACTACTTGCGGTTAAAATTGCTCGGTTTTCTGGATTGTAAGTTTGTAGGGTTATGTTTTTGGGCTTAAAATCAAGCAATTTTTCTATTTGATAAAAAAGACCTTCTTCCGTCCTGAAGTCTGGGGTATTGATAAGGCTATCTGTGTTTAAGACGCCAATTAAGTCAAATTTTAGGTCATAACGGTGACTGAATATCATCTGAGTTGAAATAATAATCAACGTCCCTTTGTTTTTTATTTCTTGAATAATTTCTTCTTCTTCCGTTTCGTTTTTTGCTACATCCGAGTCCAAGATTAATACGGGAGCTTTTATATTGTTAATCATTAAGGTTCTTTGCACTTCGTCATATATTTTTTGAGTGCCTGCTGGGCCAACTGTTTTAAGCTTGGAACTATTACAGTTCGGACATTTTTCAGGGATTTTTATGCTTCGTGAGCAGTGATGGCAAACCAGGATAAGATCGGTTGTTTTATGGACCCTAAAAGCCGTCTCGCATTCTTTGCATTTGACCGCATAACCACAATTTTGACAGACCAACACTCCTGAATATCCGCGTCGAGGAGAAAAGATTAAAATCTTTTTGTTTTGATTAGAAGGGTTTAGGGCGCTCAACAATTGTTCTTTAAATTTAACGCTGAATATTGAAAAATTTCCACCTTTAATTTCGCTGACCATATTAATAACATCTAGTGATTCTCTGGTTTCTGTTTTGTCTAACAATTCATATTCTTTGTTTTTAAGACGATAATAATTTTCAATTCCAGTAACTGGAGAAATAAAAACTATTTTTGCCCCATGAAGATCGGCTACTGTTTTAGCCAAATCCGGAGTGTTATATTTAGGAGTCATGTCAGATTTGTAGGACCCATGAAGAACATCATCGACAATAATGAGTTTTAAATTTTCAAATGGCATAAAAAGAGCCTGTCTCGTCCCCAATATTATATCTGCTTGGCCGGAAGAAGCTTTTTTCCAAGCATTGTGGAGATTTTTATTTGAAAGAGAGGATGATATTTTAACTACTTCGTAATTTTGAGCTAAAGTTTGATAAAAATACTCAAGAGTAGATGTGTCAGGAACAATCAATGCAGTTTGACCTTGTTTCTCTGCAATATTTTTGATGAAGGGCGTGATGTTGTTTAGGGTTTCTTTCGCATTGGATAAAAGGAATAGTGGTTTTCTGATAAGGGTTTCGTGTTTTTTGTTTTTTTCCACAGGAATAGTTGTCTCATAGCCCTTTTTAAGAAAAAAAGAAGGAAGGACAGTTTTTAAGCAGTATCCTAGAGGAGCATAATAATATCGTGAGAGCCAAAGAGCAATCTTGAATTGGGTGTTGCTTACTTGAGGAGCTTCGCTGATAACTTCCGACACTTTCTTGAGTTGGAAGCCGGTTTTTTTCAGAAGAATCTTTTGATCTTCAAGTGGGTTTGAGGCAACAACAACTGCGCGTATCTTGCGGTTGCCTAGTGGTATTTCTACTATTGCTCCTTTTTCTAATTTTCTATTATAAAAATAACTCAACAATTGAGGAATGCTTGAGGGTAGGATTGTAAGGGGGATTACTTCAATGATGAACATGGCACTAGATAATTATCTGGCATATTAAACATAACGTAATTTCACAATTCATCAAGAAGAAGTAACAAGGTAGTCATTCTTGACATTAGGTCAAAATCAGAGTATAATAAAACCATTAGGAGGTGGGCAATGAAGAAAACAAATATTGCCCTGTTGGTGGTTCTTTCAGTGCTAGTGTTGTCAGTCGGTCGGACGGTCTCCGCATCCGAAGAGGTGACGATCACATTTCCGAATTCTGTGGTGGGTGTCTCCCAGCACGGAAATCTTCTTGTGGTGGTTCACTTCCGCAAGGATGACAAGAACCGAAAGATTGATTTGGTTTGGGAGTCCCCAGACGGCGAATACGGACGGTCTGTGGCGGACATCGATCCCAAGAACGACGGCGTCCCAATCGCCAAAGATCTCGTCCTCTCGGCTGGCGAGTACGTCTTTGTCGCAACACTTCACCGGAGTGATGGCTCTAAAACCGTCGCAACCAGGACAAGGTTTGTGACACGGTAACACTTCACAAGGAGGCAGGATGGAAGGCAAGAGTTGGTCATACGACCATTGCTCCACTACGTGGGTTATAATCCCCTCGAGACAATACGCAACGCGTAGCTCTCGGGGGGATTTAAAATTTGTGGAACTGTGTTTTTTGGGTTAAAATTGAGGGTATGAAAGTAAAAGCTCGCATTGCCCCATCACCAACAGGATTTCTGCATATCGGAACGGCACAGTCGGCGCTTTATAATTGGTTGTTTGCCCGCAAGAATGGCGGAGATTTTTGTTTACGCATTGAGGATACAGATAAGGAGCGTTCAACAAAAGAATATGAACAGAGTATTTTGGGTGCACTTGAATGGCTTGGTTTGAAATGGGACGGTGAAGTTGTTCGTCAGAGCGAAAGAACGGATAAATACAGATCTTTTTTGGAAAAATTATTAGCAGACGGCAAGGTTTTTTATTGTCATCACACCAAAGAAGAACTTGAGGCGGAACGAAAAGAACAGGAAGAAAAAAAAGAAGCCCCGATACATGTTTGTTCACACAAGAACGATACAAAAGGAATAGAGCCCGGTGGAATTATTCGATTGATAAATAGCGAATCAAAAACAGTATCTTTCATAGACATAATTCGCGGGGAAATTAAAGTGGAAAGTTCCTTGCTTGGTGATTTTAGTATCGCTAAAAATCTTGATGAGCCGTTATATAATTTTGCTGTAGTTGTTGATGATGTAGATATGGAAATTACGCATGTTATTCGTGGAGAAGACCATATTTCTAATACTCCCAAGCAAATACTTATTTATGAAGCTCTTGGTTTGGTGGTGCCAAAATTCGCGCACTTGCCGTTAATTTTGGGAAGCGATAAATCAAAACTTTCAAAACGACACGGTGTCACCGCAGCCATAGGATACAAAAAAGATTATTTACCCGAAGCGGTCATTAATTTTCTCGGTACTCTTTCACATACATTCAGCAAAGAAATAATGACCAAGGAAGAAATGATAGAAGAATTTGAACTTTCAAGGGTCCATAAATCAGGAGCTGTGTTTGATGTTAAAAAATTAAACTGGCTCAACTCTCAATATATTAAAAAATTGTCACCAGAAGAATTTAAAAAAGCTAGCGGAATTTCTGAGATTCCCGATGTGGCTGTTCCGTTGATTACCGAAAGATTGGAGAAATTGAGCGATGCGCAAAATTTTGATTATTTTTGGAAAGAACCTGAATATGACAAAGAATTATTAAAATGGAAAAAAGCAGATTTGGATAAATCTATTGAGACTTTAACCGAAGTTAAAAAAATAATTGAAGGTTTTGATTTTCAAAACGAGAAAGAAGAATTAAGGAGACTTTTAGACGAATTTTCAACCAAGATGGGAGATAGAGGATTGGTGTACTGGCCTTTAAGGGCTGCGTTGACCGGAAAAGAAAAATCTCCTGACCCTGTTGACGTCGCTTATGTTATTGGAAAAGATAAGGTTTTGAGCAGAATTGATTGGGCCGTGAAATTTTAAAATTAAAAGACGCCCCGTTTGGGGCGCCTGTGACCAGTCTCTTTGCCACAACACCGGAAACACCGGCGAAAGGGCGAGGAGAGTCAGGCCGATGATGGCAATCGCCACTCCGACCTTTTGGTGTTTCGGTGAGGCTTCGAAGACGGCAATCGCCGTTCCGACCAACGCACCGATGATGCCAAGCAGAAACGTGTCAATGAACATTTATTAGCCTCCAATATTTTAATTATAACAAATTTTAACTAAAATGTCAAGAAAGAATATAACTTGGATTTGTTGCCTGTTATTCTTTATGGCGTTTTCAGTGTCTGCTCAGACCAGCGCTGAATTGAAGATACAGATTGAAGAGGAGATTAAGGCGCTTGAGCAAAAAAAACAACAGTTAGAACAGCAGGCCCAACAACTAAAGGGTTCTATTTCTCAAACTCAAGAACAGGCCAATACCCTAAAGAATCAAATTGCCAACCTAAAGAATCAAATCGCATCATTACAGACACAGATTTCTTTAACAGGAAAAAAAATAGATAAAACAAAGATAGAAATAAATAACGTGCAGAACGATATTTTTAGTACTCAAGAAAAGATAGACAAACAGAGAAATACTATTGGACAACTCATATTATTCATGGATCGCAGGGATAAGGATAATCTCTTGGGCATTATGTTGAAAAATAATGATTTATCTGATTATTTTCGCCAGATACAATCAGCCATGACGGTAAATGCGAACTTGGTTGACGTTGTTCAAGAACTACAGAGCACAGAAGACAAACTAACACAGAGTAAAAATAGTTTGGAAGAAAAAAAGAGCAGTCTTGAGTCACTTAAACAACAACAAAGTGCCCAGAAAAGTTCTTTGGGTCAAGTAACTACCGATAAGAATAAATTACTAACAAGAACAAAAAGCCAAGAAGCAGAATATCAGAAATTATTAGCGGAAACTGAAGAGCTTCAACGCCAAGCAAATTTGGAAATATTTCAACTGGAAGACAAATTGCGTCTTGCTATTGATCCAAATAGTTTGCCGTTGGCACGACCGGGAATTCTTGGGCGACCCGTAGAAGGAAGACAGAGTCAATCCTATGGATGCATTGCAACCGCTTTTGCCCGCAGAAACTATCCAAGTTGCAATAACAAAAAGGGAGGTTTTCATAATGGCCTAGATCTTGCTGCTTCTTATGGTACACCTCTTCATGCCGCAGAAGACGGCAGGGTTGTTGCTATTGGTAATGCACCACACGCTTATGGCGTCTGGGCTGCCATAGAACACGAAAATGGTTTAGTGACGGCTTATACTCACATGTCCGCTCGATCTGTTAAGGTTGGTCAGGAGGTAAGGCGAGGAGATGTGGTTGGAAGCATGGGTAGTACAGGATTGTCTACGGGCTCCCATATTCATTTTATGGTTTACGCTCCAAAAACATTCACAACTAAACAAAGTGCTATTTCGGGAGTGCTTCCAATTGGCGCAACTCTAAATCCACTTGATTACTTATAGTTTAGATATTTAACTCTATATGACAAAAATTTTAATTCTTGGTGGAGGATTTGGGGGGATAAGGTGTGCCCTTAATCTCGAGAAAAAATTAAAAGGACAAGCCCAGATTATTTTGATAGATAAAAACAGTTATCATCTTTTCACACCATCTCTTTATGAAGTTGCATCTGCTTATGAACCCAAAACTGATCCCTTCGCAGTAAAACTTCGCAAAACCGTTTGCATTCCTTACGGAGAAATTTTTGCAGGTAAGAATGTGGGTTTTATTCAGGCGGAAATACTAGCGGTTGATTTAAAGACCAAGACTGTTGAAACAAAGGGTGGTGAGATTTTATCATATGATTATTTGGTCATTGGGCTTGGTAGTCAAACTGCTGATTTTGGAATTATTGGAGTGAGTGAATATGCTTATAAATTTAAAAGTATTGAGGATGCTTTGGCTATTAATATAAAAATCGGAAAATTAATCAAAAAAATGGCCTCTGGTGAGAAAATGGATTCGCTCAAGATATTAATTGGCGGAGCGGGTTTTAGTGGCATTGAATTTGCTGCTGAAATTTCTGGTTGTATTAAAAAAATGTGTTTGATTAACAAGGTCAAAACCAGAAATGCGGTAATGACCTTGATTGAGGCCGGTCCAAAAATATTACCAATGGTTTCAGACAGAGAAAGGATGACTATTTCTAAACACTTAACCAAGCTGGGTGTGATGTTGATGGAGGATTCACTTATTGTAGAAATTGGAGATGGTTTTGTGAAATTAAAAAACGGACAACTACTGGAAGGTGACATGGTTGTTTGGACGGCGGGAATAAAAGCAAATGAGTTTTTGAAATCTATTATTGACCTCCCACTAACAGACAAGGGTAAGATTATTATTGATGAAAATTTACAAGTTGGTGGATGGGAAAATGTTTTTGCGGTGGGGGATAACCAAGAATTTATAGACCCAAAAACACAAAAACCAGTTCCAGGAATGGCCTATACTGCAATTGAACAGGGAAAGGTTGTGGCTAGAAATATTTTAAGCATATTGAATGGTAAAAATCTTAAACCCTATAGACCTTCGTATGGAGCATGGATTGCTCCAGTTGGCGGAAAGTTTGCTCTAGCAAAATTGGGACGTGGTTTTAGTGTCGGTGGATTCATCGGGTGGATAGTCAGAGAACTTGTTGACCTTAGATATTTGGTATCAATTTTGTCTTTTTCTAAAGCGATTAATCTTTTCCGACAGGAAATAGAAGTATTCACTAAAAATGACTAGTCCCATAAGAAGATAAGATGCTCCTAAAATGGATCGCCTGCCAACTTGTCCAAAGGGCAAGTTGGCCTTTTAGTGGGATCACATAGATTTAAGAAAATTTCTTATTTTTTTACGAATCACCATAACTATAATCAATAATATTATTATAGTTATAATTATAATCGCATAAGAAATCGTATGTGGCGTCGAAGTATATATTGATTCTCTCGCGTTACCAGCCAAGTCATAAGCAATAATCGTCACTTTTACCGACTTATTTTGTTCTTGTAAAACATAAGTACCGTTACTGCGAACAGGAGGCAGGTCGCCTTCTACTACTTCATAGTAAGCGATACCCGATTGGCTATCTGTAGTACTGAAGGACAAAAACTTTTTACCCTCAAAAACTGATCCTTCTTGTCCCAAATAAATCTCAAAAGGTTCTGGCAGAGTTTTGTCATTTGAAGTTAAATTATTCCAATCATCAACAGACTGAGAATCTAATTTTTTGGGCAAGACATCTATGACAAAATTATTAATACGTACCCCATCTTTGGTGCCCTTGCCGTCATTTAGATAAACAGACAAATTATCAGGCACCAGAGTGATTTGGCCTGCTTTTTGCAATTTCAAAACGATGTTAAAAATAATCGCGTCTTTTGATCTGAAACCACCAGGGGTCCCACCAGCAAAAGAGATGTTTGTATTGTCCACCGAAGGTAAGGGTTTGCTGGGCCAAAGAGAGAATTTGGAACCCGCCGTATTGATATCAATTAAAGAAGCTGACTCTGCTAAATAGTCCAGCAAAACACGGCCTTCAATCGCATTTATATTTTTATTTTCAGAATCAACGCGAACACTGAACATTATGGTATCCCCAATGAAAAAGTTCGAATGACTTGTGTCTATATAAATATTTGAAGCAAAGGCAAAGCCAGGAAAAATGGAAAATGTAAATATTAAAATGCATAATGACAATGCAAAATGCAAATTTTTTAATTTTAATCTTTCATTACTCATTTTAATTTTTGATTTTTCCATTTTGATTTAACCATTATTTTCCCCACTGGTAAAGCAAGATAGAAAAGTCAACAGAATTAACCTGTCCATCTTTATTGATATCAACGTAGGGATTACTAAATGGTGATTTAGTTTTCCAGAAGAAAAGCATTATAGAAAAATCCACGGAGTTTGCGAAACCATCACGGTTGAAGTCGGCATTGTTATAAGTTCCCGCTGGTGTGGATGTGGGCGTGGGTGTTATTAAAACAGAACCTCCACCACCGCCACCACCTCCTCCACCACCGGAAGGCGGCGGTGTTGGTGTAGGTGTGGCCCCAGATTCAGCTATAAATTGTTCTGTTGATGCTGCCCAGTTAGTTTCGGCCAGAGCTCGCGCCTTAACCTTGAACCAGTAAGTCCCCGCCGTTGTCATTTCATCCAAGGTCAACTGTAGGTTGATAAAGCTTCCGGCATTTATATATGCAGTATCTGACGCAGAATCTATATCATCGCCTCCACCACACAAATTATCTTCACTGCTTACAATACAGTAAACATAGTAGAAGTCACTCGCCGCAGTTCCCATGTTGTCAATTCTCACATTGGCAGTTATGAACGGTATAATTCTGTCAGTAATTTCAATTATTTGAACATCAGCTGGTGAACTAGAAAGACTCCAATAATCATTTACCTTAATCGTTTCCCCATTGATGATAACAGAAACTACTGTCTCCCAAACACCACCGACCGCGCTACCGCCAATACTGTAACTATAACTGTAGGTTCCGTTTGAGTCTTTGGTCATCGCGCTACCATTGACTTGGACCGTTCCGACGGAGTCAGTAATAACTACTGTCGGCAGAGAATCAGCATCTGTTGGAATGGTCGCGTAATTTAGGACCTGCAATTTTGCTTTGTAAGCGGTGTTAACTGTGGTCTCTCCAAAATCTGACAATGTCACATTCCATCCGCTTTGGATTTCTGCGGTAAGGGAAGAAACAGCGCTGGAGATTTGAGCATTGGTGTTGGCGTTGATGACGGCGGCGAGTGATGAGGAAGCCGTGGTCACATCAGACTGTACGGCCAGCGAACCAGAGTCAAGTCCGGCGCCGGATAGTGTGCGGGTAGTGTTTGTCCACACATCGGCAACTAGAGTACCGAATGTAGTAAGGGAGCGGGTGCCCGAAGCCCACACGGCTGTGGCCGTATCGGCGACCAAACTGCCGAAAGTGGTGAGGGAACGGTTGGTGGCATTCCACACATTAGTGGGAATTGAGACAGCTAATGAAGTGGAAGCGGTGAGCAGTTGTGCGTCAGTGTTGGTATTGATTGAGGAAATAGCTTCTTCGATTGTGGTAGTCGAGACCAATGATGAATCAACGATAAAACTTTTATCCACTTTAACCAAATCACCGGCTCCCGCGCTACCACAAGACATAATGGCGCGCCAACTACCGGAAGCAGCGGTTGGCAGGGTAGTGTAATCGTAATAATGCCAACCGTCACTTCTTTCATTCATGATCGTGGTTGATGCCACTACTACCAAATTTAAGGAATCAGTTATTCCGATAGTGCAATCTGTCGTAGAAGGAGAGAAATTGTCTTCAAAGACAAATTCGCCCAAAGTGATGGTGTTGCCGGGGGCGATTTTTTGATAATCGGCATATGCAAAATCAGTCGCAAAAAAACTAAAAATTAAAAACAGCGATATAAAGTAACTAGAAACTTTAAAAGAAAAGTTATTCATGAAAATTTTTTCTCTACTATAATAATATCACACGCATAGAACTTTCCACAATTCACAATATAAATTGTCAACAACCTGAGGGTGTAAAATCTGATATAATTTAGGTTGACGGATCATATCTATGTTTTTACCGAATACATATTCTTTTGTATTAACACGAAGGACAATTGTTGATCCTAGTTTTACTCCTGAAACAAGAAGGGGTGTGTTTTTGCCAAATTCATATTCTTTTCTATTAAGAGATAGGCCAACCGTTGATCCTATTTTTGCATCTGAAGGGTTTACCCCCACAGCTGTTTCTTCTAAAACGGGTGTGGGGGAACAATCCAATGTCAGTGATCAGGGCAAACGCAACTTTTTGAAAGTAGCGGGTGTTGTCGGCGCCAGCGCCATCGCTTCCCAAATCTTAGCACCCCAAAAAGCCTCGGCTTTTATAATGGGTAGTTCACCTACAACGGGAGTGGTTGGTGTCAAAAATTCAACCAACACAAGAATAAATCCCGCTACCGAAGAAACTGTTTCTACACTCGCCACTGAAGCAACTGTCTCTACACTACTTAAACCTTCAGATTTGACTTTTGATGCCGGCTCTTTGCAAGTCAAAGTTACTGCTGTATCTGGCGCCGGCTCTAGTAGTTATAGTGATTCAGGAAATGTGGCCAAAAGTGGTCTGGTAGATGGTGACCGACATGTTCAGGTTGATGTCTTGAGTTCAGCTCTGCCGACAACAGCTTCAACTGAAACAACACTGCAGACAATTTCTTTTGGTGGTGTTCAATTCGCTCTTCGTCTGGCAACGGTTGGCGATGTTGACTATGTGGGGGAAGCGGCAATTGGCACAGCAACTTCTGCTGCAGAATGGCGTATAAAAAAGGTTGACAGTGCTACCGGTGTAATTATCCAATGGGCTGACGGTAATGGAAGTTTTGATAATACTTGGGATGGTTATGCTGGCCACACCTACTCATAGTAGTTAAATAAAAATTGAAAAATAAAAATGGAAAATTACAATGTAAAATTTAAAATTTTGGATTCTGTAATTATTATTTTAATTTTTGATATTTTATTTTTAAATTATAAAAGATATCCACTTTACAAGACTACGGACTACAAATTATTATGTATAATATAGATAAGATTAATTAAAATATTTAATAACATGGAAAAAGTAGTAAAATGTAGAAATAAAAAATGTGGGCTATATTTTGGTCACGCAGAAAAAAAAACCAAATGTCCATTTTGTAAAACTGAATATGATAAAGCTGAAGAGAAACCTGCCTCCTCCGCTGACCCT
The DNA here is from genome assembly GCA_964488565.1 of uncultured Candidatus Saccharibacteria bacterium. Lineage (GTDB taxonomy): Bacteria > Patescibacteriota > Minisyncoccia > 2-02-FULL-40-12 > GWA2-44-9 > 2-01-FULL-41-26. The sequence goes on from CAZAUE010000016.1 coordinate 10,464, forward strand.
TCGGTGGCCAAGAAGGATAAAAAACTGACTTTCAAGACTCAAAAAGACTCTTTCAAAGTATGGAAGGGTAATTAAAAAAGAAATTAATCTAATATCATTATAAATATATGGCAATAGTAGCAGGAGACTGGACAGTAACTAGAGCAACAAAAGTAATCGCATATACAGGTGACGCTCATACGGGAGCGAATCCTTCTTATGCAACAGTAATTGAATTTCACAGATGGTTGCAAGGATTAGCGGATGATGCAGTAGCAACACCAGCAAGTTCTGACCAATTAGACGTAACCAACATTGACCCTTCTCGTAGGTCAACCGACAACATTATCACCCTTATTAACGGGTATACGATTACCCAAGCAACATCAGAACATCTTTATGATGGTTCTGTTATTCAAGGAACTTCTGGTTCTGATATTTGGGATGGTATTGTAAACTTCGGTAACAAAGGAGTTCTTATCCAACTTCATCAAAATGGTTCCGTTGTAAGTGATGATTGGTGGAATTATAGCTTGGGGGGAAGTGCCACATCTGCCGCATCTGCTACCGTAGTAACAGACTCAAATTTATCGGCTGCTTTATCCAACAGAGGTCTTGGTGCAGATAGTCTTATTGGTTATACGCTTTACAACGTAACAGATGGTAGTCATGGAATAATTACAACAAATGCAACCGGCACTATTACCGTAGGTGGAGGATTATTTGGTGGAACTGCTAATACTTTTGCAGTTTCTGATGTGTATAAAGTAGGTATTGGAGTTAACAAGTCTACTACAGCGGGTATATCCCACAGATGGATGCAAAAAGTTCGTACTACTGCAGCAGATATTGACCTTAGAAAACTACTTGGAATCAATCGAAGATTTGGATATACCTATGGCGAGTTCTCTATTAACGGAACCTCAAGAGGTAACAACGTGCTTGCATTGTCTGATTCAGCAGACTTGAACAACACTACAAGTGAAACCACGGTAAGTGGATGGGCAGATGTTTGTATTGATAGAACTGATTCAACGGCTAATGCGTCCGGGACAAATAATATCGGTCAAGCTGTGCTAAACGTCACCGACGGTACTCAATTTGCTGATGGGGACTTTATTATGATAGGAACAGATAACTCCGAGTACAAGATTAACTCCATAGCAACTAATGCCCTGACTCTTAACAGAAACTTAGTAGTAGCAGCTAGTGCTAGTGAAGATGTGTATAAACTCAATATAGGGTATAAGAGCATTGACGTTGATAACAACGCTGTAAATGAAAACTATTATGCGGTTTGGGATAGAGGAGCTAAAACCATTAATCAGTTTTATGAATATTGTAAATACCAAACAGCAGACGGCTCTACTGAACAAGTTTATGGGTTAAACGGAGAGTTGTTTAGGGGTGTTACACATGAAATGGTGGTTGATACGCCGGTGGGTAATTTTGATGCCGTAGAAGCCGTCTCATGGGGTACTGGTGCAACCGCTGGTACTGGGCAAATGTTAGCTATCAATAGTGAGACAGCTGGAACAAAGATGTGGATACAGTTGCTTACAGGAGTTGCTCCAGCAGATGAACTAGTAATTACGGGAGCTAATTCAGGAGCAACGGTAACAGTAGAAGAAGCAGTGACAGCGGTAACTGACCGTAGCGTTTCTAAGCCTTTTGTTGGAGCTTCAACTGGTTCTGCTTTGATCGGTTCTTATGGATTAGCACTACAAACTGCGGATTTATCTTCTGCGGACAAAGTAACAGATCTTACTAACACAACAATTTTCCCACCAAACAACGTAACTAATATAGTTGGAGGTTTAACCAATGTAGCAAGTGAAGAAGACAGAGTATTGGTCGGTCCGTGGGATGGGGTAACGACTGATGTAAATGGAGATCCTGCGATAACAAAGACACAGCTTTCTCTTGATGCAACATTAAGCTCTGATAATATAACTCAAGTTAACATTACAGAATCAATTCCTTCTGATACACCACCATCAGGTCATATTAGGGTAACTGATAATAATGGATTTGAAAGAAGATTACATTATAATAACTGGGAAAATGGTACTCCGAACCGTTTCTATAATATAGATACTACAGATGGTAATGAAGATTTTGCTTCTGTAAATGCTACAGCGGCGAATGATGTCTGGATTGCTTATATTGATTATCTCTATGATGGAACCACTGCAACAGACCGATTTACTTCAGTGCAATCCGGTAGTCGTAATTTGGTTGTTATTGTAAGAAATGGAACTGCGGCTCCAATCAAGCAGTTTATTTCGGCATGGACACAGACATCCAGTAACCAGACCATTAACGCAATTAGAACTACTGACTTATAATCCCCACTGCCTGCCTACGCAGGCAGGCATATAGCAACCTAACAAACGAGTATTTTTAATACCGGTTAGGTTTTGTTATGATATATTATTATGGCAATACCATCATACACAAACGATCTAACAGACTGGATATTAGATACAGACACAGCTGCCTGGGGCGAGCTTACTGGAGCCACTGCTGGAGGTGCGCCAGACGAGGTTGATACAGAATCTGCTCTGCAAGGAACAAATACCGTTTCGCAAATAACTAACTCTACCCTCCTATGTTCTATGTGTCGCATTCTTGCTTCCCCAGTTACACTATCTAGTGGTCAGGTCTTTCTCGTGTGGCATGGCCACGGGGTGGCCACCGCCCTGCTTAATTATGCTAGCGGAGGATTGAGGCTCGCCGTAGCTGGTAGTACTTTATCTGATTGGAAAGCGTGGGCAGTTGGCGGTGTTGATGTACCTCCATTTCCCTATGGTAAGTGGGTGAACAATCCAATCGACCCAACCGTTACTGCAGAATATACAAACGGCACCCCCCCTACCGGTGCTACAAACATCTACGGTGTTGGCAGTATGTGTCAGCTGGGTTTGGCTGTAGCGAGAGGTCAGCCTCATGTGGTAGATATTATTCGTTACGGTAGGGCTGAGGCGAGAATAAATGGTGGAGAAACTTCCAACTATGCTGTCTTTGCTGGATTCGCTGCAGTAAACGATGCATCCACCGCTAGGTGGGGGCTCATTCAAGCGACTGATGGAGGTTATTTGTGGAAGGGCTTGATGACGCTTGGGTATACATCAGCTGTAGATTTCAGAGACTCAAATAAGACTATCTTTATTCAAGATACTAGAAAGGTATTGTCTAGTTTCAATAAAATAGAAATACGGCAGGCTACTTCAAGGGTTGACTGGACAGGTATAACCTTCACTTGTCTTTCTCCGTCCACGACAGCGTCAAAGGGGGCCTTCGAAATGATTGACGCAGCCGATGTGAACATAGATTCATGCAATTTCATTGACATGGACACCTTTATATTTTTAAGTTCAGCCAGTGTTCTTAACTCCACATTCAGACGAACTAA
>CAZAUE010000017.1:0-13609 GCA_964488565.1 uncultured Candidatus Saccharibacteria bacterium
GGAGTGGTGACATTGGTGACAGGTGTCTTTGTCACCAATGGTGTTGGTGACATTATCGTATTTGTCACCTTCGGTGATGGTGTCACCATACTGTCACCATCAATAAAGCTATCCACAACCTCATTACTAGTACTAATCCCCATCAATCCCAGCATTCTTGCAAGCCAGCTTTGTTTCTCTTGTGGCCGATTAGCATATTCCATCTTTGCCTTCTCTGCTTCGGTTATTAACAAGTTCAAAGCTCCAGCACCATTAAGAACAATCTCTTTAGATAGTCGGTCCCAGTAACCATCGAGGATGTAGGAACCGATTTCTGGCGTTTCAATAGAGTGCGTAATCAGATTGTTCTTTTCTTGAATAAAAGCTATCGGATATTCTTTACCGTTTTTATCTTTATTAATGATAAAAATCCTATCAACTTCACCTGATCTAATTTTTTTCACAACAGAGAGTTTTGGAAATTTATACTCAGTATTACTAATCGTATCTTTACTGAAAAAATTTCCATTTGAATATTTAGCAAGATTATCAAAATATTCATTCAAACTACCAAGCACAACCGGCTTGAGTCTTTCTCTTACAAGTCCCGCGACAATGTTTAGGTTCTCAGGATTCCACTTCGCCATCTCATGTTCATATGGGCTACCGAAATCTCCAATCGGGGGATGCGGGTCATTTCTTGTGTGATCAGGTACTCCAGCATCTTCTATCAGGTGTAGGAGATGCCCAAATCCAATCATTGCTCTTTGTCTGTCTCCTTGAGAGTAGTCACTCATCACTCTTTCGTATGAAAAATCGTCAGAACTTTTAATTAATCCTGAAGACTCGGCAATACTTTTATTAGCCAGCGCAAGATTTGATTGCGTGGCAGAACTCATTGCCCACTCTTTAGACTTGGAAAACCCTGCCATGCCTATATTGTGCACCGGATCATAGAAATGATTCATGGGTCTCATTCCTTGGTCTTCGTCCATTGAGCCCTTAATTATCCATATTTTATCTTGACTACTTAGTTTTGGAGAAAAGTTGAGATTATAGAAATTAATGATTTCGTCGGTTAGTGCTGGGTGGGTATAATCTTGGTTGTAAGCCGAAACTTTTGTAATGAAAAAGGCGCTAATAAGCGCCCCTCCTACTATTAAGTTTTTGATTCGTTTACGCCTCATAGGCTACTAATTTTCCAAATTTTTGTATAAATATTTAATTCAAACATTGCTTCGTTTGCATAGTTTCCCGATGGAATAGTTATTTTCTGTCCCTCAAAATCTACAACCTTATCTTTACTGATTGTGTTCGTATACACAAAAGATGCCACGTTTTCGGTACTTTTTTCAGATTTTTTCCAGATTTTTTTAGTATTCTCCAATTCGTCTATAAAATTTATCAGGACATTTTGATTTTTGTACTCCTCGAGAGTCTTTTTCCAGCCATCTTGCTTCTCTATCACAAAATACTTACTAGCTAGGGTTGTATCTCCCTTGCGAAGAGCGTCTAGGAACATGTCATAAGTTTCTTCTGGGGTCTTACCACCAAATTTGTCTTCACGATAGGGTTTTTCCCATTGAGCTTGAAGGCGTTTGGCTTCCCAGCTGGCTCGGAGATTACTGATATACGGCATGCCGTTTAAAACAGTCCATAAAACTCCGCCTGCAAGCAGAACTAAAATAATTACGACATACCAACTCTTAAAAATAGTTAAGAATTTATTCAAGATGAGTTAATTTTATAACTTAGATGAATGAGAGTAAATGCCTTAGACCTGCCGCGAAATTAGAAGGTCCGAAAGATTAAGGAGGGATTTATAATCCATCGAACCCAATTCGCGCAGCAGATCAAAAGTATCTACCTTTTTAATCGCCTCTTTCTTGTTAACCCCTCTGGTTTATCAAACCCAGTTTTTTCTGTCAATATTGCCACCCAATCAACCTGTGGATAACTTGTTGATTACCGACTTGCGAAGTCGGTAATTTTTTTATAACATCTTCTCGAAATGAACCAAGATTTTTATCACACGCTAAATCGAGGAGTAGATAAAAGGCAAATATTTTTGGACAACCAAGATTATCTTCGGTTTATCCATAACCTCTACGAACTCAATAACGAAGACAGAGTTGAAACCACTTTTCACTCATTCAAAGAAGATCCCAACCTTACCGACATCGCAAGTCGGAAACAAAGAAAACTATTGGTAGATGTTCACGCCTTTTGTTTAATGCCAAATCATTACCACCTACTTCTTTCCCCAAAAAAAGAAGGTGGAGTTTCTAAGTTTATGACCAAAGTAAACATTGGCTATGCTAAATATTTTAATAAAAAATATCAAAGAGTTGGGGCCTTATTCCAAGGACGATACAAACAAATCACGGTAACAGACGAAACACACCTCCTTCACTTACCCTTTTATATTCATTTCAATCCATTGGATTTATCACATCCTGAATGGAGAGACAACAAGATCTCTGACCCCAAAGGGGCACTAGAGTTTTTAAAATCATATCGCTGGAGTAGTCATTTGGACTACTTGGGAGTCAAAAATTTTCCCTCTGTACTAACCATGGGGCCTCTAAAAGATATCTTTGGTAAAAATGATGATTATAAAAAGCTTATTAACAACTACATGCGGGACATCCAAGTAAACGATGATGTTATTCTAGAGTGAAGCTGTGGATTACCGACTTGCGAAGTCGGTAATGGAGGTTAAATCACTGAGTAGTAAACTCCCTTGTCTTTGGCGAATTTACGAACCAGACCCTCTGAGGCTAATTCTTTTAGATTTCTCTTTACGGTTCTTTCGGATAGTATATTAAACTCTCCAATAATCTCTTTTGTGCGGGAGTTGGGAGAACGTTTTATGAAATTAAAAATTCTTTCTTTGTTTGAACTTTCCCTCAAATTTCTTGGTTGAGTATTCTTAACAACTGGACTGGGGACGGGTTTATTCTCTTTCGGCTTAGAAATGGGCTGGGTTGGTTGATGATGCAATCTAACTATATTTAATTTTAAGTCCAGTAAATTACGACGAGCGTACAGGAGGGGAGTAGTTGATACCACTTTGGCGTGTTCCAAATAATCTAAAAGCTCCAACAGGTTATCAATCGAATTTTTTAATTCAATAAAGCTGACATTGTGCGACACTGCATCATCCTCTCCTCTTGAGCTAAATAATTTAATATAGCCGGCAACAAATCCGGATATTTTATCGTATAATTTCTGAGCTAAAAACTTGTCTTTCAGTCCAGCAAAAAGCTTTACCAGAAATATTACAGAGTTTGTGAAATTTTTGAGACTCTCCTCTTCCATAGAAACATGTTAGACGAAGCTAACAATAATATCAAGGAGAATTCTTGTAGAGTTCCTTGGCTCGGTCCCAATGTTCAGGATAACCTTTTTGTTTTAACCAGTACCACCATTCAGCGCCCCATAGATATGAAGTACTAAATCCTACCTTTGTTGAGACGTCTATCATTTCATTGAACTTATCAATTCCCATTCTTTCAAGCTGAATTTCCATTGGAGTATCTACGATTGGTTGCAATAACCATGGCTCACCAGAAAGCTCTATGATTATTGAAGGTTTTGTTCCATATATCAGTCTAGTGATAGAATGTTTAATCCTAAAGAATGCAGGTGATATTGGATACCTAATAGGCCCGAGGAAATTTCTCCACCAAACATAGAGATATATGCTTGTTCCAAATACATCTCCGGAATTATATGCTTCAAGCCAAGTCCCAAACTCACCACTATCAGTAACAATGACTGGGTGGGCCGGATCTAGGCGATGAACCAAATCAATCTCTTCAATCAACATTTCTTTAGATATTTCGTTATGCATTTCACAGGATGCCTGACCAAAAAAATGAAGGAACGGTTCGTTTTCAACTTGCCAATACTGTAGGGCTGGTGAGTCTTTATATCTTTTAACTACAACTTCTATATATTTTAGAAGTTCTGTCTTGTGATCTTCAGCAGATAGAGACGTGACCCAGTCGGGAGTGTGGCACTCTGGCCAACCAGGAAGACGATGGCCAACAGCCAAAATAACTGAGGCATTTCTTTTTTCAGCTTCTCTAATCTGATAATCCAGCTCAGAAAAATTATAGACATCTTTCCTCACCTCGGTAAGTGGCCAATGAGCAGTAAGTCTAAGATGCCTAACTCTTAAATCATCCAAAATTGCCAAATATGTTTTCTTCCAATCAAGCTTAAGTTCATCAGAATGAAAACGACTGAAAGAAACTCCGTATGTAAAATCTCTTTGAGGAGACAAATTCCACGACAAAATCCAAAGACAAGCCACAATGGCAATCAGGACAAAAATAATTATACGTTTTTTTGTAATCATTTAAAAAACATTAAGAGTCCGCCGCCAATAAGGATAATGCCTGCTATTTTTTTTACTAAAACCATTCCACTTACATCCTCTACCACTCCCGGAATTTTATTTCTAAAAATAAAAGCCAAAACAAATATCAAGGCAAACTGAACACCCAAGAGGGCATTAACCACGGAAACATTTCCCAACTTAATCGCCACATAAAGAAGAGCGAAGCCAACACTGGCAATAATCTTATTCAAAACAAATATAAATCTTGAGGCCTTGGGAGAACCCCTGAGAGATGAGAAAACATCTATACGCACAAATGGAACTAACAATGAGAGCAGGGCCATTCCAACAAGACCAATTCTTGTCCAGAAAAATCCGTTCAAGAAAGTGGAATTGTTGAATGTAAACTTAAGAAGGACAGTAGAGAGGCCAAATACAATTCCAGAGATTAAAGCTTCTATCCAAATTCCCTTGCCAGCTTTTCCAAGAAACAAAATACCGGCAACCATCAAGCCAAGGGCGGTAACATGATGAAGAGACATGGAATCGCCCAAGATCAACACTGAAAAAATATAGGTGAAGATAACCCCCAAAACTCCGACATTTGTAGAGGCAACCGACACGTCAGTTTTCTTAATCGCTTTATACAGAAATATCAGAGCAAAGAAAAATGATGCTCCGGACACAAATGCTATCAAAAAATAGTTAGGATTTACCCAATAAACACCAAATGGTGCCACAACGACAACAGCAAGACTTAAAATACTGACCCAAAAAGCATAGGAAATGGGCCTGAGAATAGGCGCAGAAAGAAGATGTTTATCTATTACAAAAGCTATCGCATTTAAGGTATAGGCCACAATCGCGATATAAATCCAAGGCATCATAATATGAGTACGTTATCTTTACTTATCTTAGCATATTCTAAAGCCGAAGGACGAACCTTTCTCACAAAAGTCTCATAATCAACCTCAACCAAGCCAAATCTAGGTTTATAGCCCTTAGCCCATTCAAAGTTGTCCAAAAGCGACCAGTAGACATAACCGCGCACATCAACACCATCATGAATAGCTTGCCAGACCCATTTCAAATGTTCTTTTATAAATTTCTCTCTTTTTTCATCAGTACCATCAGCAATTCCGTTTTCGGTAATATAAATAGGTTTTTTATATTTTTTAAGCTCCATAAGACGATGGTAGATACCTTTAGGGTAAATCTCCCAGCGCATTTCATTGGCCACGTCTTGCTTGGGCAGAGTCCGATAGCTTCCAGGGGCTCGGCGATCAACATGGTAGTAGTTTAAGCCCAAAAAATCATAGTAGGGAAGGGCTTTTTCCCAAAAATAGAGATTTCTTTGATAGTTATATATCTTACCCATCATCTTTTCGTACCAACGGTCACCATGAACACTAAAAGTATTGTTTTCAACTAATCCTACTTCTACATTGTGCGACATTGGGGAAGTATCCGCGAGAGTTCGCGGAACACTGTATATTTTCTTTATCTCTTGATAGGCGAGTTCCTGTGCTTTAACAAAATTATTTCGAACCTTCATGTATTCAAAAATATTTCTGTGTTGAGGTGGCCACTGTCCGTTCATGTAAGAAAATCCTGCATACACACTAGAAGCCTCATTAAAAGTTATCCACAGCCCTACCCTATCGCTCAAGTTATCCACAACATACTTTACGTACCTTGTAAATATTGTCGGACTATCAAGGTTTAGGAACCCCCCTTTTTCTGCAAACCAAACAGGATTAGTGAAGTGCCACAGAGTTACCATTGGCTCCAATCCCCTCGCCCGCAACGCCTTGATGACGTTTACGTAATGAAGCATGGCCTCATGATCAAATCTTCCCTCTTTTGGTTCAATGCGAGACCACTCAATAGAAAGACGGTGAATGTTTTGATTCAGGCTTTTTGCAATATCAAAATCTTCTTCATAGCGATTGTAGCTATCGCAAGCTTTTCCTGATTGGTATTCTAATGGACGAGTTTTCTCCCACTCCGACCAATCATTATAATTGTTTCCCTCCACCTGATGAGCCGATGTGGCACTCCCCCATTTAAATCCTTCGGGAAATTTTAGTTCTTGCATATGCACTAAGTTTAATATAAAAACAAAAAACGGGTAATACCCGTTAATTTTCTAACTACCACCCACAGAGAAAAGTCTAATCTTTCTTTCTTTTTCATCCCAAACCAACTTATTTATCGCCGAAGAAATATCCTCGGTACTTGTAAACCCAAGAGCAAAAATATCTGCCTGAATATCTCTGTCCAGATTACCAACCCCAAAAAATGAATAAGCGTTTGGATTCTTACGGTCCATATGACCCAAAACATAATGGCCAAACTCATGAGCAAGATATGCTCTTTTTTGAAGATCACTAAATTCAACGATCATTGGTGGTAGAAATAGGCGCAAAACATTACCATCATACATTATTCCCGTATCAGAGTATTTTGATAGTCTGATATTCAACTCCACCGCCGGCATTTCCTCGCCATAATATTTTTCAATATCTTCTACCAATAGCTCGGAAACAACACTGATCTCCATAAAGTCCTTTTGATAAAAATGATCAATCCTTCCCTTAAGTTCAAAGACCGTTGTGATGGCGTAAATATTTAAGACCAAAGAGCTAATGATGTAGAGTCCCACCAAAAAATAGACAACCCTAGCCCTTTTCCTCAATTTTTATCCCAAAAAATCAAAAATCTGCAATGAGCATAATCCTTCTGCACAAAATAGCAATAACCCGCGTAGCGGAGCCATGGTCGTATGACCACAGCTATTTAGAGGGCCGTACCGCCAAAAGTTCAACCTCAAAAACAAGAGTGGCATTGGCTGGAATAGGACCGACCCCTCTTTCGCCATACGCAAGATCAGAAGGAATAATTAACTTTCTTTTACCCCCAACTTTCATTCCCTCAACCCCAATGTCCCATCCCTTAATGACCTGTCCTGCGCCTAAAACAAACTGAAATGGTTCGTTTCGATCGTACGAACTATCAAATTTTGTACCATTTTCAAATGTTCCAAGATAATTCACAGAAACTTCCTGTCCTGCCTTGGCCTCGGCGCCAGTACCTACTTTCAAATCCTCGATTTTTAATCCGTTTTCCATTTGTATAATGTTATTACTTTTAGGGGTTGGTGTAGGGGTCGGCAACGGCGTAACGCTGGTTGTTGAACCCAAACCAATCTTTGACATATCACCGGCATCATTAATTTTTTTATAAAAAATGAATGCGGTAACGCCGAAAAAGATTACTAACAATGTTATTGCAAATATAGTTTTAGTATTCATTAAAGTATGTTATCAGAGAGGTCTTGGTTTTTCAATCTGGAATAAATCTGGATCAATCGTTCTTTCAAAACATGTTTTCTCGGCACCATGTCTCCATGTCTCCATTTCATATCCAGGATATATCACCGGAGCAGTTTTTGGATCACCATTGTTCTGAACAAAATTTATTGTTTCAAATGTGGCACAAAGCTCAAATTTTAAATTACCCAACTTGGCATACTCATAGGAGACTCCGGTCGTAGGATCTTTTGGAATTATTATGCCCAAAATATCATTTGCCATTTGATCAAGGTTCTGTGGCAATTCATTTTTTTTCTGCCAATAATTAACTACCTGACTTTGCAAAAAAGAAAGGTCTTGTACTCGCCTCTCATCAAACCTCACAGTTCTTTGGTTCTGAGGTGAACCGGCCACAAAGAAGCCGAACACAATCGCAACAATGACAACGGCTATCACAACCCAAGAATAGATGCCCATCATCCCATCCATACCCTTTTTGGGCCCAGCCTTTAATTCCCGTAATTCAAAATAATAATGAGAAAATATGGAGCCGGCGATAAATATTATAGCTAAAACTTTTAAGATAAATCGCATGGTTATTTCTCCATTCAAATAAGTGTTAATAAGAGTAACCAAATCCCCTATCATCACCATGGCAGCAACAAAAACAGTAAGGTATAAGAGCCATTTTCTTATTTTCAATTCTCGCTTTTCAGGATTTTCTTCAATATCTTTTTTCAAGAACCTTGTAACCCAAACATATACAGGGAAAATAACAATTAATGTTGCCAAGGCCTGTCGTATTGTCCCGTAATAATTTGAGGGTGAAAAATAATAATCATTTATCAAATCAGGGAAATATATGTTTATGTATTGAAAAACAAGAATGCCAAAGCCAATGGCACTAGCCACAAGAGTGACTATTGATAACAAATACATGAAGACGTCTCTGGGTAAATTTTTGTTTATATCCATGATGATTATGTTAATTAATTTAATTAATTTTACCACAACCCCCAAAAAATCTCTATAGTTCCAAATAAAAAAAGTCCGCTTAGCGGACCCTGTCTTACGTTTAACGAAAAAGTGAACTTACGACCGAATAAAGCCTAACTCGGTCATCATGAGTGTTTCCGGTAATCTCCACTACCTGATGCTCAATCTCTGGTGGAAGTTGAAATTGTTTACCAGCTTCAATGAGAACATCTTGTGCAACAGAATCAGTCACTCCCCTTATTTCAAGATTTCTTCTAATCACGGAATCATCTACTGGTTTCAAGAGTAAAATATTAAGATTTATCTCAAAACGCCTTTCGAAAAGCGCTTTTGCTCCAGAAGGAGTGACCGCAAAAATTCCATTACCATTTCTCAAAACCGATCTAATGCTTTCCATTGAAGAGCCGTAATAGTTACCCAGATATTCATCATATTCAAGAAACTGATGCTCAGCTATTCCTTTTTCAAATCCTTCTCTTGAAACAAAATTATAGGTCAAATTATCTTCTTTTTCTTTTCCTGGTCGTCGTTGACGAGTTGTTGTATTTTTTACACCACTCAAACAAGAAAAATAATCAATCAACCTTTCAGACCAATAATTTTTTCCAATAGCACTTTGTCCGACTAAGGCTATGAGTCTGTGTGGCCCACGAAGTTCAGCCAGAAGATCGCCATGTTTTACTGATAGTGTCTGATATTCTTTTTTCCATTTAGGATCATGGCCATAAAAAACCCTAACCTCAATTTGTCGATTTAAAGAGTCTCTGATTTCACCCATCACACCAGAAGAAATTCCGAAAACACCAAGAGTATCGCAACATCTCATTAATTCAATATCAAAACGAAGGGTCCTTTGACGACTCAGTGGACCGCCCTCGGAATCCTCATATGACAAAGCATCAAATGGTACCACTGGCGAATAACCAGCTTTTCGAGCAATCTCTTTTGCTTTTTCTCCAAAAGAGCGCATTCGAGTTGGGATGGCGCAATACATTATCTTCCTGTTAGGGTTCACGAAAACTCCAATTTTTAAAAAACTTGAGCGTGGTTTATCCTAACTAATTTTTGTACCAGGAGCAACTTCTTTTTCTGGAATGAGCAATACTGGACCGGCCTCACTGCCAGCAGCGAGAACCATACCTTGGCTTTCAAGACCCATTAAAGAGCGAGGCTCAAGATTTGCAACTATGATAATTTCTTTTCCAACAAGATCTTCTGGATTATATGACTTAGCTATCCCAGAAACTATCTGCCTTTTTTCATCACCAAGATCTACTTCCAATTTAAGTAGCTTCTCAGAGCCCTCAACTCTCTCAGCTGAAATTACCCTAGCCACTTTTAATTCAATTTTTTTGAAATCATCTATTGTAATCATACTTTTTTAAATTCTGTTAATTTAACTCCAGCTTTTTTTGCTAACGAAAGAACCGCCTTAGATGCCCCGTAACGAGACATATAAAAACTACCATAAACAACCTCTTTGATTCCAGCATTAACTATTATTTTAAAACAATCATAACAAGGCGAGATGGTCAGATAGATTGATGCATCTTCAATCGGGGTTCCATTTTTAGCTGCTTGAGCTATGGCATTTGTTTCGGCATGGGCGGTTCTAATGCAATGACCATCAACTATTTCATGCCCAACATCATTACAATGAGGCAATCCCCGAGGAGCGCCATTGTATCCAGTAGATAAAATTACTTTATTCTTTGCAATTACCGCTCCCACATTGGCGCGATCGCAAGTTGAACGCGTCGCAACCACTTTTGCTATTTCCAAAAAATACTCATCCCATGATGGTCTTTTTGATTTTATGGGTTTTTTGAGTTTTGTCATTACTGATTTATCCTTGACTCAATAGCTTCGCGAATATTTTCTTGCCAAGTTTCTGGAGTATGAACAAACCTTTCTGCGCCTAATGCAACCAATTCCTTGCGTGTTTTGGCTTTTGTGGAGATTGGCTCCCAGTAACGCCTTAGCACTTCTTCCCTAATTTCGTCTTTTGAAACTTTTGCTCCGTCTCCAGCATTAACCGCGAGTTCTTTTTCAATAGCTTCAAAATCAATCCTCTCTGGCAAATCTATAACGAAAGCAGCGTTTCCCTTAAATGGGTTTTCCAAATAAATAAATTTATCAAAAACAACACCCTTATACCCTTTAAATCCTATGTTACGATTAGCAAATTCAAACCTTGCACCTCTTTGTGACTGTAAGAACTGTTCTCTTGCAGGATCAATCGGTCTTTCTACTATAGGACCACCCGATCCAGACGAAACCTCTCTGGACTCACCTTCATCGTGAAGAGGAATAACATCCAAATCGGTGAGATGAATAAATGATGGTCCTATTCTTTCTAATAAACCTGCAATTTCCAAAGCAATTTCTTCTTGTTGATACTTAGATAGCTCTACGGGAATCTTATCTTTAGGATAAATGTTTCCATTTCTTAAAACCGCCCAGTTGTGGCTGGTTTTTTTACCCTCTTTATTGTTGCTGAAAATAATAGCATACAAAACATCTCCGCTTTCACTATCGGAGGGCCGGACAAAAGATATGGAATTTATTTCCGGTAAATTACTTTTAAAACTACCAACTGGGATAGAATCAAAATCATCCTTAATGGATTTCTCAAAAATACCGTCTATTTGTTGCTTAAAATTATCAACCCGTTCCTGTTTAACGGTTTTCCCAAACTCTGCAAAACTTTTAAATTTTATTGTCATGGTTATTTTATAATATCAGAAATATTTTATTTAAAAAAGAAGCCGAGCCACTTTGACTCGGCTAAAAACGTATGCAGTCCGGGTTGCCAGGTGAAGTCCAGCTTCCCGGGATGGTATTAAGGATTCAATAAAATCATCGGTATAGAGAGGCCAACACAAGTGCTGGTCTCAATCTCCCGACAACCTTGAATCCAAGGTCTGTGAGCGACTCCTTCACGAGTCCTCTCACGCGGGCCTTTGACCCTGCCTTACCATCTATCTTTAGTACCACCAGTCCAGACTTCGACTGTGCTAGTACCCACGGCCTGGAGTGGCTGCATACCACAACGCCGATAGGGTTTTTGGGAATTCCTCTCCCACCAGAAATCTGAAATGTTTCAGAACTCTGGTAGAAGGCCGAGCAGAATTCGCTCGGCACCTTTGACCTCCAAGGCAAGGGAGTGTTGTTTTACGAGTTTCACGCGAGTACAACACACAAAGCTCCAGATTACCATGGTCATACGACCACTGCTCCGCTTCGCCGGGTTGCTACCCTTACAGGTAGCGGCGGAAGGCCTGGCGGGCGGACATGGTCCGCTCGGTCCGACGCCGTTCCATCTCGACTACCGTTTGCGGATAGTGATAGAAACGGAGACCGGCCTTGCGACCAAGAGCCGAGCACCGACCACAGTGGATGTGGTCGGTCAGGTCCTTGACCGAGGGCCAGCGCCCGACCACCTTGCGGATGGTCGCCAGCGTCGGCACCCAGGCTTCGGCCTGCGTCAGCTTCGCCGTGCACGGTTTCCCCTCGTGGGGCTCACCATGACACACGAAGGGCTTCTCCTGCGCTTTGGTCTCATTCATAAGACACCTCCTTGAAAAAGAACTGGTTAAATTACTCCCACCAGAAACTTCTTTTCTAAAAAATCTCTGGTGGGAGACCGAGCAACACGTTGCTCGGTCTTGAGGGATGATTTCCTGTTATGTTCATCCCGGATCATGACCCTCGGGTCAGCCTGTTTATTTTTCGTCGGACTCAGCAGGCACCGACTAGGGACCCCGCAATCTGCTTAACGAAGCAGGTTGCTGAACCAGGCCGGCTCGTCAACCGCAACTCCCACTTCCGACATCGATTCCCTCAGGGTCTCGATTTCGGTTGGGTAATTACGGCTAACAGCCGAAGCATCCAGACCTTCTCCAACCACGAGGAGGAAGAATTTCTGAACACTGACTGCCAGATCCATCCGCTCGCGAACGGTGCGAGCGGAGTGGGTCCACCTGAAAAGCGGTTTGCTTTTCATTGGATTTTTTACAAAGAACCCGGGAGGGATGTGTCAGCGCTGGACATTAGTCTACAGAGTTCCTTGACCGGCTAAAGCACGGCCAGGAGACCACTCCGCAACGGGTGAGTTCCCGGACTTCAGGCGCTCTATGTCCATTTGGGTTCACCCGACTTAGTCTCCCGGGGAATGCCCCGGCGAGGTTTCCAAGCCACCTGGTTCCGCACACTCTCCTTTCTCACGGGAGAATAACCCTGTGTGCGGTATTTGATCCCACGCTGTCCACATCCCCCTGCTTAAGCCGACTATCCTGTCACCGATGCAATGAGCATACAACCCGGCGTAGAGGAGCAGTGGTCGCATGACCACACCTCACAGGAATAACCAGCTTAAGCAGGAGGATATGGCTCTTGGCCATAATCCCCTCCCACACCCGCTTTTTAAAGATATGGATTAAAGGGTTTGGAATCGATTTGAGGGTCCGGTGTATTTATTTAACGGTTGCCTCTCAATTTGATCGCTTCCTTTATCTTTAAACCTTTTCTTTAACCTTTCGCCAAGACTGTATCACTAAAGATAATTTTTGTCAAGCCCCTTTGACATTTAAAAAACGTAAACCTCATTAAATTGGCTTAAAATATATGTTTTTTAGTATATTTATTTTGTCACCAAACACACAAAATAAAATAAATTCAAAGAAATAAAAAAATGTCAGCATCTCTTGACAAAATAAATAAAGTAGAATATAATATTGTACAGTGGTGGGCCAGAAACCCTACCACCCCCAGCCCATTAGGGCTCTGGAAACCCCGGAGGTTCCATGAGAAGCGGTTCAGGGTTCCTCCTACAAGAGGAGGGCAAAGACCATGGGGTCACTCTAAACTAAGCTTAAGAGTTATTTCGGCTTCATTCATGTGTAAGCAAAAAACAAAGAGTTTTCTAAAAACCAGCACATCATGAAACGGAAGGGCCCCGCTGACAGAGAGT
>CAZAUE010000018.1:0-8117 GCA_964488565.1 uncultured Candidatus Saccharibacteria bacterium
TTTTGGAAGGGAGGTGTTGTTATGTTTGAAGTAGTAGCAGCATCAGATATTGTTAGAAATTCATTGCTTACCCTCTGGGGAGGCGTAGCCCTTTTCTTGCCGCGATTTATAGCGGCTATTGTCGTATTTTTAGTTGGTTGGCTTATTGCCGAATTGCTCGGTAAATTAGCTTATCATGTGGTAAAAATATTGCATGTAGACAATGCCTTGGCTAAAGTTGGTTTTAGACAAGCTTGGGAAAAGAGTGGTTTTAGATTGGACATCCCAGTATTATTTTACGAATTAGTGAAATGGTTCTTTGTGGCGGTGTTCTTAATGGCAGCGACAAATATTTTGGGATTAGGACAGGTTTCCGAGTTTTTGAAAACCGTCGTCTTTTATCTCCCGAATGTCATTGTTGCCATGGTAATTCTTTTGATTGGTATTTTGGTGGCAAAATTCTTGGAAGGATTAGTAAGAGCTTCAGTAAAAGCTGCCGGCCTTATGTCGGCAAACTTTTTGGGAGCTTTGACCAAGTGGGCTGTGTTCACGTTTTCTTTATTGATAGCTTTAGCACAGTTGAAAGTCGCCGATGATATCATCAAGATTGTTATCACTGGATTAATTGCGGCCGGAGCTTTGGCCATGGGATTAGCCTTTGGTCTTGGGGGAGTAAAGCACGCCGAACAAATGATAGGAGATTTAAGAAAGAGAATAGAAGAATAAGAAATATCACTTTGTGATATTTCTTGTATCTGGTTCGTTCGGGTGAATTGAATGAAATTCAATCACCCTCACTGCCAGCTATAATTTCTTACATTATCAAAAACCGCCTCTTGGGCGGTTTTTGATTTAGAGTATTTCTATTAATCGCTTATATACATCAGGAAACATTTTTTTAATAACATCCTGATCTTTCGGTGAAAATTTAGCAAGCACAAAATCCATGACAAATGCATCTCTTTTCTTTTCGGATTGTTCTCGAGCTTTTTGAAGGGCCCTGACTGAGGTTCCAATGCGTAAGCGATAAAATTTATTTGTTTTCAAGGACTTAATGATTGATTCAATGCCTTTGTGGCCCCCTGAATTTTTTTCAAAAGAATTTTTAAATGAGCCAAATTCAATATCAAGATCGTCTTGAACGACAACAACGTCCGTCGGTTTTACTTTGTAAAATTTAGCTAGCTTAGATACTACTTCGCCACTTTTGTTTACATAGCAAAGAGGTTTTACTAATACGACTGATGTTTTTTCAATTTTAGATTTAGATACCAAGGCATTCATCTTTTTATCTTCGGCAAAGTCGTTGGCATCAATTTTTTTGGCCAGATAATCTAAAAACATAAACCCCACATTGTGGCGAGTGTTCTGATACTCCTCGTCTGGATTTCCTATTCCGATGATTAGTTTTGTCATGATGTTAGTATAGAGTTAACTTTAAAAATTTTCAACAACGTTGCGAAATGGCATCAAGAATGGTATTTTGACTACAGAACATTCATTTTGGAGTTAGAGATGACTGACAATCTGAGGCCTTGGGATAAATTAGGGAAAATACTAGGCGGCAACCGTAACCCATTTGAAACCCCTCTTGGTCCAACAGAAGAATGTCTGTCTTCTAATCAAATTGTCTCCTTTGTTGGGAACGGGGAAAACGATTCTAAGATTCTTCAACATCTTGAAAGTTGTAAATCCTGCCACGAAAATGTTACTCGGTTTAAGGCGGTGCGATAATCTCGCCCGCTTTTTTTATTTAAAAAATAACATGCCTGAACGCCCATTTGAACAGAAGCAAAAAATAGGGTAAAATACAGCGTATGACTGAAGAAGAGCAACAAATATCTCAAATTCCGAGTGTAAAATCAGATATTCTCGCCTTTGCTTGGGAGACGATAAAAGTCGTTGTAATCTCCCTTGCCATCATCCTTCCAATAAGGTATTATCTGGTACAGCCGTTTTTCGTAAAAGGGGCTTCTATGGAGCCAAATTTTGAGGATGGGGACTATCTTTTGGTTGATGAATTAAGCTATCGCTTCTCGTTTCCAGAGAGGGGTGATGTCATCATCTTTAGATATCCAAATGACCCGTCTCAGTTTTTTATAAAACGAATAATTGGGCTCCCGAGCGAAACCATAGAAATAAAAGACAACACGGTCAAGATTTATAATAAAGATATCCCCGAAGGTTTTGTTCTTGATGAAAAATATTTAGCTCCGGACCAGAAAACTCTCGGCAACGCCGTCGTTAGAATAGATGATAACGAATACTTTGTTTTGGGCGACAATCGACTCCAGAGTTCTGACTCAAGACGCTGGGGAATGGTAAACAAGTCATTAATAACAGGAAGAGCGTTTCTCCGACCGTGGCCATTTACTAAAGATATTAAAATACCGTCAGTTAATTATTAAATAATTAAAATTATGAAGTCTAAAAAAGAGAGAAGCATACAAGCACCAAAGGGAATGCAGGATATACTTCCTGAAGATCAGAAGTATTGGCGATTTATTCAAAAGAAAGCAGAAAATTTGCTAGAGTTTTATGGTTTTGAAAGAATAGAGACTCCAATTATGGAATCTACTGATTTGTTTGTTCGCTCTACCGGAGAATCAACCGACATTGTTCAAAAAGAGATGTACACCCTAAAGACAAAGGGTGGAGATAGTTTAACATTAAGACCAGAGGGAACCGCACCTGTCGTAAGGGCATATCTTGAAAATGGTATGAACGTGAAGCCTCACCCAGTTAAGCTTTATTACATAAGCTCAATGTTCAGACACGACCAACCACAAAAGGGAAGATACAGACAATTTCACCAATTAGGGGTGGAAACGATTGGCGATAGCTCGGAGGCCGTTGATGCAGAGTTAATATTCTTAGCTTATAAATTTATTGAAAGTTTGGGATTGAAGGGATATAACGTCCACATAAATAGCATTGGTGATCAGAGTTGCCGACCCGCATACCTGAAAGCTCTCAAGGATTACTATAAAAACCGTTTAAAGAAATCCTGCTCAAATTGCAAAGCCAGATTTAAGGAAAACATTTTAAGACTACTCGATTGTAAAGAGGAGGCTTGTAAGGAAATGGCCAAAGAAGCCCCACAGTTCGTGGATTTCTTAGATGAAGAATGTCATGCACACTTCAAACATGTTTTGGAGTTCTTAGATGAGGCTAAGGTCCCATACATATTGAATCCTCATTTAGTCAGGGGATTGGATTATTACACAAGAACCGTTTTTGAAATTTTACCCGAAGAAAATATTAGCGCCCAATCAACCTTATCTGGCGGAGGACGTTATGATAAGTTGGTGGAGCTTTTGGGTGGCTCAAAAACACCTGCAGCCGGATGGGCATTGGGTGTAGAAAGAATTATTCTTGAGCTTAAGGAGAAAAATGTTGTTGTCCCAGAGATAAAGGCTAAGCCAAAAGTTTTCTTGGTTCAGTTGGGAGAAGCCGCAAAGAGAAAGAGTATTTTGCTTTTTGAATCATTTAGAAAAGCCGGCGTAGAGGCAAAGTCTTCATTGGGCCGAGATAGCATCAAATCACAGTTAAGAATTGCAAACAGATTAGGGGTGAAATTTGCATTGATATTCGGACAAAAAGAAGCTTTAGATGATACCGTTATTTTGAGAGAGATGGATACTGGAATTCAGGAAACAATTCCCTTGGAAAAAATAGTTGATGAAGTAAAGAAAAGACTGAAATCATGATTGTAGACGTTTTTTGTAAGATAATAAAAGGAGAGTTGGGAGCAGATGTTGTTTATAAGGATGAAGATTTTTGGGTGATAAAAGATATAAACCCACAAGCCCCAGTTCATTTATTGATAATTCCCACTGAGCATTTTCTAAACTTGGAGGATTTTAAAAACAAATCCGACTTGCTTGGAAAATCTTTTCTTCTTGCCGACAAGATGGCTCATGAGCAGGGTCTTGAAAATGGCTATCGCTTAGTAGTCAACGAAGGTGAGCATGGAGGGAAGCTGGTCCTACATTTTCATGTCCATTTATTGGGTGGAAAAAGTCTTGGTCCGAAGATTGTAAAATAGCATTTAGTGTCTTGTGTTTCGTATAGTTTTTATACTTAACACAGAATACTGTATACTAAATACAGCGTTTGAAAGGAGGTTTTGTATGGTAGAAGTAAAAAGAAAACCAAATGAAAGCGTAGGAAGTTTATTGAGACGTTTCAACCGTTTTGTTCAACAAAGCGGAGTTTTGATTAGAGCAAAAAAATCCATGCACAGAGAAAAGAAACAAACAGTAAGAAAAGAAAAGAATGCTGCTATAATGGGTTTGCATTTGAGTGAACTTAGAAGAAAATTGGAAAAATTAGGTAAATACGACGAAGACACATTTGACGAAGAGAAGAGAAAAATGAAACAAAAATTAGATCTCTAAAAATGAACATAAAAGACAAATTACAAGGCGAAGTTAAGGAGGCACTTAAAAGCGGGGATTCGAAAAAGCGAACACTTTTAGGTATGGTTTTAAGTTCTATTAAGAATCGAGAACTTGAAAAAAGAGGAAAGATTATAAAAACAGAACCCGATATGGCAAAAGATGAGGCTGAGGAGCAAAGCAAGTTGAACGATGAGGAGGTTATAGAGGTTCTGTCTTCTGAGATTAAGAAAAGGAAAGATGCTGTAGAGCAATTTGAAAAAGGTGGACGCCCTGAGCTTGCCGAAGGAGAAAGAAAGGAAGCCGAGATGTTGATGACTTACATGCCAGAACAAATGTCTGAGGATGAAATAAGAACCGAAGTTAGAAAGACTATTGATGAAACTGGGGCAAAGGATGTAAAAGAAATGGGCAAGGTCATCGGAGCAATAATGGCAAAAATAAAAGGTAAGGCCGATGGACAGACTGTTAGTAGATTAGTGAAAGAAGAATTATCTAAATAAACCACATAAAAACCGCCTACAGAGAGTTTTACCGGCTAAAGCACGGTACACTCCGAGAAAAATGGCGGTTTTTATGTGGTTGACATTTTGAGTAAAAAGGTGTATAATTTAAAATGTACGTTAAAAAGGCAAGCCTGGGGCCCTGCAATGTCGTGGGGTGAGGGGTGAGTCAAAGGAGAGAGAAAGTCATGGCAAAGAGCAAGAAGGACACTTCGGCAATCGTGAGCGCGCTCGGCGTCCTCATGAGCATCATCACCGCTCTCGTCTTCGCAGTGCGCAAGCAAGGCGGAACGGACGCGGACATCTATCGGCTGGCGACTCCCGAAGGCGAAAGCCTCCTGGACAAGATCGCGGCGCTGATCGTTCAGGCCGGCAAGCCGATCGAGAAGCTGGCGGAGAACTGCTACAAGGTCCCCGTGGACTACGGGCAGACGCTTCAACAGATGATCGCCAACGGCAAGTACGACTACGTCAACAGCGACATCAACGCCAGCAACTTCCCGACGCAGGGAAGCGGTCAGCAGAACGTCGTCGTCGAGCTCGTTCAGTTCGGACGGGACATGGCATCGGAAGCGGTACTCAAGGAATTCGAAGCTCGCGGTCTCCGCGCAGCAACGCTCCCTGAGCTACTGGCCTTCGGCGCCACCTACCCGGAGAAGCAGCGCGAGTTCCCGATCATCGCTCTCGGCTCCGTGTGGCGGAGTCGCAACGGCGTCCGCAGCGTGCCTTTCCTCGGCAGGCTCGGCTCGAGGCGCGAGCTGAACCTGTACTGGTACGACGACAGGTGGTACGACGACTGCCGGTTCGCTGCCGTTCGCAAGTAGGCACTTGGTTCCCTGGAGTTCTGGGTCCGTGGATCACTGGACCCCTGGTCTCCTAACGCCTGTTCGTGTTTCACGAACAGGCGTTCTTCTTTTTTATAAAAAAATGTGCTCTAATATATCTGGATACTAGGCGAATCTGCTGGCGGTCAAGGCTTCTGGCGGCCGAATTCTAGGGCTATGCAGGACAGAATGAGAGCGGTTGTCTGGGCGAAGTTTCTTGGTCGGTGTTTTAGCCCGACCAGAATCGCTCTCGGCTTCTCTCAGCGCGCCTCGCTAGTTTCTCTTAAAATAACAATACTTGGTACAAGATATTGGAGGATTACAGATCCCAAATACGATACAGTCCTGAGAGTATTCGAGGGACGGTGGCATAGATGATATCTTGTACACGGCTCCGTGTGGCAGAATCGCAACGGCAACCGCAACGTGCCTTACCTCAACAGGAACGGCTCGAAGCGCAAGCTGAACCTGAACTGGAACGACAACAGGTGGAACGACAACTGCCGGTTCGCTGCCGTTCGAAACTACTGTTATTTTTACAAACCCCGCCTATTTAGACGGGGTTTGTGCTTGTTTGTACCAAGCTCCGAGCATTCTCCCTATTTCACTAAGAGATTCAGAGAGAGCTCCGTATTTTTTGTTGTCTATTGATCCAGTTTCCCAAGCCACTTGCAGAAAGAATTTCAACAGGTCAAAAGTGCCCAACGCCTTTCGAATATATGGCAGTTTCTTGTCTTTTGTGAGATAACTTGCAGTAAACATCAGTTCTGCTGTATCTATGAAAAGAGAATCAATCTTGCCTCCAAGCGTATGCCTAGATTTCTTTGGAAAATGTCCGATATATTCTTGCCAGAGCTTGTATGCTCCAATAAGCCTTTGAATTATCGACATTGAGTTGCGGGGGGGGGGGGGGAAAGGGGTCAGTTCTTTTATGAAAATCGAATTCACTCATAAATTTGAAGATATAATATCCATTGAAAACCTACTTGAAGCGTGGCGCGAATTTGTCAGGCGCAAACGTGATAAGCGTGATGTCCAAGAGTATTATCGCCATTTAATGCATAATATCCTGGCTTTGCACCAGGATTTAACAAATCATACATATAAACACGGGGCATATCAAGCGTTTCGTATTAACGACCCCAAGCCCAGAAAGATACACAAGTCGTTAGTCCGCGACCGATTATTGCACCATGCCATCTATCGTCAACTCTATCTGTTTTTTGACTGGACTTTTGTTTCTGATTCGTTCTCGTGTCGGATAGGTAAAGGGACACATAAGGCCTTAAACAGATTTCGAAGCTTTGGATATAAGGTTAGCAAAAACAATACTAAAACTTGTTGGATTTTAAAGTGCGACATTAAAAAGTTTTTTGAGAACATCAATCACGAGATTTTGCTGGCCATTTTTAATTGTTATATTCCTGACCCGAATGTAATTTGGCTTTTGGAAAGAGTTATTTTCAGCTTCTCGTCGGCTCCAGGCAGGGGATTACCCCTTGGCAATCTTACCTCACAGTTATTTGTTAATGTCTACATGAATGAGTTTGACCAATTTATGAAGCATCGAATGAAAGCTAAATATTATATCCGTTATGCGGATGATTTTGTCGTTTTTTCGCATGACAAGGCGTGGCTCAAAGAACTTTTTCCAAAAGTCGCAGGTTTTCTAAAAGAAAATCTGAAGCTGGATATTCATCCTGACAAAGTATTTATTAAGACACTTGCTTCGGGTGTTGATTTCCTCGGCTGGGTGCATTTTCCTGACCACCGAGTGTTAAGGACAACAACCAAGAAAAGAATGATGCGCCGACTTTGTGAAACAAAGAAACCAGAATCAGTGAACTCGTATCTCGGCTTATTAAAACATGGCAATACCAACAAATTAAAAAATATGATAAAATCCAGCCATGCTTGATTTAGTATTCAAAAATTACACAACCCGGAAAACCAAAAATGAAATTTTTTTCAAATCAATTTTGGATATGGGAATAAGTGAGCTTAAAATTAAAGAAAAAAATGTTGAGATGAGTTTGAATTTGGTGGGCGAGGATAAGATAAAAGAGCTTAATAATAAATATCGAAACAAAAATGAAGTCACAGATGTGTTGTCTTTTCCGCTGGAAGAGTCTAGATTAAAAAAACATGATATACTTCCTCTAGGAGACATTTTCATCTGTCTGCCTTTTGCGGTTAAGGAAGCAGAAAGACAGAACATTAGTTTAGAAAAAGAATTGGCGTGGCTGACGGTGCATGGATTTTTACATTTAACTGGCCACGACCACGAGAAATCTGATAATGACAAAAAAGAAATGTTTGATTTGGAAAGTAAGATTTTGAATAAATTAAAAATTGTTTAGAACGCAGCTGGCTTGGATGAGTCCGAGGCAAAAGCGAGCATTCGACTGAGA
>CAZAUE010000019.1:0-7611 GCA_964488565.1 uncultured Candidatus Saccharibacteria bacterium
TGGGCTACAAAAATAATACACATACCTAAAGCGGATACTACCTTGGTGTCATCCTCTCCTTCTGAAGTCAGAGAGCTAAACGTCAATGCTTTCCGCCTTAGGTTAAAAGACCTTGAAGATGACGCGGAAGGTATTACTTTTTTAATAACTCACATTCATAGCACGATCGTAACGGTTGGAGGCGCGACCTTTGCCAGATTAGTTGAGATC
The DNA here is from genome assembly GCA_964488565.1 of uncultured Candidatus Saccharibacteria bacterium. Classification (GTDB taxonomy): domain Bacteria; phylum Patescibacteriota; class Minisyncoccia; order 2-02-FULL-40-12; family GWA2-44-9; genus 2-01-FULL-41-26. The sequence goes on from CAZAUE010000019.1 coordinate 211, forward strand.
ATCAACGGTTATACGGTGACTTTTGAGGATGGCCCTTATACAGTGAATCTGGTGGGAGCAAATTCAAACATTACTGAAGTTACTAACTTAAACATGGTCTCTGTTCGAACTGCTAACAGCGCGGGGCTTATTCAGCAGTCAGAATTGGAACCACTCAAGTTTTCCAAGTAGAATCTTGTGGATAGTTCATTATATCAACTCGTGATATAATTTGAGTATGAGAATAGAAGATCTTGTTCAACTACTTGACAACAGATTAAGGGAATTTAAACTTTCCAGAGATTATGCCAGGATGAATGGTGATTTGGAAAGAATGAATTCTGCCGATAAAGAAATTATTGGTTTGGAGGATACTCTATTTAAATTAAATTTATTGGCAGACACCTCCAAATCTGCCGCTGTTAAAGAGGCGATTCTTGCGGAAGTTGTAACCGATGGCTCGGTCTCCATTTTGGGTGAATATGATATCACTTCTTATGCTACCGACCCTCTGCATGAAAAGAAAATAATGGATATTTTGAGCAAAATGGGAGTGATGGATACGGCGGAAAAAATTGATGATTATATCATGGGCAAGGCCTTGAGCAGTCCGGTTACCGGAGAAATGGTTATGAGTGCTACTGAAGCTTACATCGTAGATGCCCGGTTGATGATGGCTATAATGGAGCAAGATTCAAGTTTTGGTACTGCTGGCAAAGCGGTAAGGACTCTAAATCCGGGCAATGTCGGCAATGATGACAGCGGTAATACTCGCACTTACGAGTCATGGCAAGAAGGCGTGACAGCCGTAGCAGAATGGCTTAGTAGGCATCGTGGATCAACAATCATTCCTGAAATTATCGAAGAAACAGTTTTTGAACCTATTGACACTTTAGTACCCCCAACAATAACACCGACGATTGCTTCAACATCAATAACCACCACAACCACCGTTACTTCAACACCGACACCATCACCAACCGCTTCTCCTTCATTTTCTCTCCCGACTCCCACACCGACACCCGTAGTTACTACAACACCATCACCAACCGCTTCTCCTTCATTTTCTCCAACGCCGACGCCGGAACCTACATCAGAACCAACTCCAACACCTACTCCAACACCTACTCCAACACCTACTCCAACACCTACTCCAACACCTACAGTTACTACTTCGACAACGACCACTGTTACCACTCCACCAGCGACTACCGCTTCTCCTTCATTTTCTCCAACACCAACCCCAGAACCTACTCCAGTACCAACAGCTGATTAACCACCTTGGAAGAACTCTATAAAAAAAACCTAGAAAAATTTATTCCATTTTTGGAAGAGTTATGGGGTCGATTGTTTCGTGTGGTAATCTTATTCGCCACATTCTTTGTGATCGGTTTTTTCTTTGCCGGACCAGTTCTAAAAAAAATATTGGAGTTTGTTCACCTCGACCAGGTCACTATCGCCGCTTCTTCACCATTTCAGTTTATTGAAATAGCGATGGATTTCGGATTTTTCTTGGCCATTATGGTTTGTGTCCCATATATAATTTATAGCTTTTACAGCTTCATCGTACCCGCCTTAACTAAAAACGAACAAATAAAATTATTAAAATCCATTCCTCTAAGCGCTGCTCTGTTCATTGTGGGATTTTCTTATGGGTTTTTTATTCTTAACTATGCTTTAGAAGCACTTGCTTCTGTTAATATCAGTTTAGGGATTGCCAATTTTTGGAATGTGGGTCAATTTTTGTCGCAAATAGTTATCACATCTGCGCTGTTGGGATTTATCTTTGAGTTTCCTCTTCTTTTATCGCTACTTATAAAACTGGGCATAATCACACCCGAAATCCTCAAAAAACAGAGGCGCATAGCTTATTTTTTAATGTTTTCTTTTACCGCCTTACTTCCTCCAACGGATGTCCTATCGTTAATAGCGATGGCATTGCCACTCATGTTGTTATACGAAGTGACGATATTATTAAATAAGAACAAACACCATGTTTGGACACTAGAACCTAACAAGTAGCGATTCTAACTTATCCACAATTGCTATATAGACGAATAAGACCACAATGTTATTATATGAAGTGACGATATTATTAAATAAGAATAAATTCTATGTTTGGATTAGGACCTAGAGAAATAATCATTTTAGCGGCCATCCTCGTTTTGCTTTTTGGCTCAAAAAAGATTCCAGAACTTGCGCGAAGTATCGGTGAGGCTGGAAGACATCTTAGGAGGGGCTTTTCAGATGAGGACGAAGAAGACAAAATAGACAAAAAAAATAAATAGAGTATCATTGATTAAAAGGTCGATATCTTATTAAATAATTAAATAATAAAATAAAAATATGTTTGGATTAGGAACTACTGAAATAATTGTTGTAGCCGGTATCCTCGTTTTGCTTTTTGGCTCAAAAAAGATCGCGGATCTTGCTCGCAGTGTTGCGGAGGCTGTTAAAATACTCAGGGGCAGTTTTTCAGATGAGGACAAAAAGGACAAATAACCCCTAAACACAGAAAAAACCTACACGGTTTTTTCTGTGTTTAGGTTAAGTCGGAATAAAACATGAAGAGCTGGAAGCGTATTACTTTGGTAGTTTTTGTTTTGATTGGAGGTACTACGCTTTTTGGTTATTGGTCTTTCAATCAATTTGATATCGCTCTTGATAATATAAGCGCTCCATATTTTGCAAACACTCGTTCAGCTTATTCATCTCTTAAACAAAACACTGAATTAGCTTCTGCTTCTTTAGAAATATCTCCGGAAGTATCTGGGGAGCTTACCGCGTCCAGAAGCCTAGAACTAGCTTCTGCTTCTCTAGAAATATCAGCGACACTTGCCCAGCCCAAACTTTCCTTCACTTCCCCCCTAAAAGACACCAAGGTTTATATCGGCTGTCCTTACTTAATTTCTTGGCAACCAACAGCGACGGTGAGTTCGTTAGAGGTTGCTCTTATTGATGCCGGAGCAAGAAAGACTATTGAGCCAAAAACAAGCGGTTTGGCAAAGGAAAATATCATAGAAAAAAAATCACAAAACCTAAATTGGAAAGTAGGTTTTTCTGTTTGGCCGGGATCATACTATATTAAAGTCTCAAAGATAAATGGCGTTGAAGCAGAATTCAGAAGCCAAGTCTTTAAGATAAACCAAACGCCAAAAGGAATTGATTGTGGACAATAATCGGGCGGAAGGCCCGATTTAGTGTTAGAATTATCATATGAAGGAGGGGAGAATGAGAAAACTATTTTTATTTTTCGGTTTTTTTGTTTTTTTGTTTTTTGGCGCCAGAACGGCAGATGCCGCGACTCTCTATTTCAGTCCATCGTCCGGTAACTTTTCTGTTGGGAATATTCTTACGGTTAATATCCTAGTCAATACAGAAAATGCTGATATTAATAACGCAGAAGCTACTGTAAATTTTCCCAACGGCCTTTTGGAGGTTGTTTCAATTAGCAAGTCGGGATCAATATTTAATTTATGGGTAGAAGATCCAACTTTTTCAAATAACGCCGGCACCCTATCCTTTAACGGTGGGTCGCCGACTCCGGGTTTTAATGGCACTAACGGTAAAATTCTTAGCGCGGTTTTCAGGGTCAAAAAAGCCGGTTCAGCAACGATTGTCTTTTCTTCTCCTGCAATTCGAGCCAATGATGGTTTCGGAACTGATGTTTTTAGGACTGGCATCCAAGCCCAGTTTAATTTAATTTCCGGAGAAAGACCTGCCGTAGAAACTCAGCCGGTAACCGTTTCAATTCCAAGACCAGCAATCAGGTCTGCTACGCATCCGGATGAAAGTAAATGGTATTCAGATAATAGCCCGATATTTAGATGGGATATGCCGGCCGGTGTGACCGAGGTACTGCTAGTTTTAAGCAGGAATTCTGGTTCTGTGCCGTTTGTCAGCTATGCTCCGCCAATATCTGAAAGGGTTTTGGAGGACTTGGCAGAAGGGACATGGTATTTAAATGCAAGGTTTAGGACTAATAGGGGACTGGGGCCGATAGCGTCTTTCAGGTTTAATATAGATACTGTTGCCCCTCTTCCATTCAATGTTGTCCGGCTTGATACCGATGACCTAACCAATCCTCGGCCGGAACTATTATTTGAAAGTTCAGATGCCACATCCGGTATAGACCACTACGAGTTTACGATAAGTGGTAAAGAGTTGATAAATATATCGGCTAATGAAGCTGGGCGTTCTTACTTTGTACCCGTACAAAGGCCAGGCGAAAAGACAGTAGAGATAAAAGCTATAGATAGAGCCAATAATTCTGTCAATTCAAGTACAAAAATCATCGTTAAGGCCATCTCTATTCCTAAACCAAAAATAAAAGACATTATCTTGCCTGGCATCAGCGCAGATAAAGTAAGTATTATTAAAAATGAGACGGAAGCCGAGGCATTGGTGAGAGAGGCATTGGTGAGAGAGGCATTGGTGAGAGGAAAAATAGAAAAGGAGATATTGCTGGCAGAGACGGCCACACGAAAAACAATAAAAGTAACAGCCGTAGTGATAGATGTATTTAAATTTAAAGGCAACAACATCTTTGGGCAGATATCAGAATCTTTTAAGGACGACGAGTTAGATTTGATTAAAACTGTTGAGGTGCCAGTAGATGAAAATGGAAACTTTGAGGCAAAAATTGAAAATCTTGCAGTCGGTACACATGTTCTTCGTGGTTATGGTAAGGACGAACGCGGAGCAATTTCAGACAACTTTAGTGAAGTCATAGTAAAAGTTATAGATAGATCTATTCTTGCGCAATTTATTGGGTGGATTTCTGGCCTATTTGACTGGTTCATTAATATAATAATTAATGGGTGGCTATTCATGGCATTCTTGCTAACACTGGTTGGGTTGATGTTGGTTATTATTGAGCTGATAAGGATTAAGGGCAGGGGATGGATAAATAGAGGTGGATTAAAACCGTTTATAGATTTGATGGTTATTAAAAGAACCCAGAAGAAATCAAACGATCACATTGAACACATTATTAAAGACATGGAAAAAGAGCTGTCATTCTTGCGCACACTAAACAAACGTAGGAAGCTTAGCCCTGAAGAAATGTACTTAAGGGATAAAATGGTCCAATATCTCAAGACGCTAAAAGAATTAAATAAAATTGACGAGTAGTTTAAATTCTTGTCGCATATAATCAAGACAATAGGGGAGTAGTGATAGATACTATTTACAAAATATGAAAATGTGGTGTCGTAATAATTTAATTGCGGTGGGGAAGTGGGGTGGAATAAATTTACTCCCAGGAGTTATAATTGCAGTTTTTGTGTTTGGAAATAATATTAATTTTTCTAATGCATATGTTATGGATGAAATTCCATCTTCAAGGTCATTTCCGTCATCAGAATTTAAACTCGAGTTAAATCCGATGGACAGCGTGAATAAATTAAATGACATTACCCTACCAGTAAATAATTTGATAAATGACACTTTAAAGGGCCTCAGATTCAATCAGAACATGAATATAGGTACTGGGATACCCGTAAGCCCCCTAAAGAACCCTTCCGTGAACATAGACTTTAATAAGTTCTTTAGTTCAAGCAAAGTATCCTCAAATGACCTTACGAGCTTTCTAAAAGAGGCGGCCGTAACAGGAATCAATCTAACAATATTAGTTATATCTATAACCACACAGGTCCTTAAAGGATTACTCAGTGTACTCAAATAACAGATAATTGGGGGGAGGTATTTTTCCCCAGCTTTAGGGTCGCATAACCTACATTGTGCGACCTTCTATCCCTAGAGAATGGGCCCTTCCCCACCGACAATTAACAATTGGTTTAGATTAGTCTTTATAAAATAATTTTAATAAGTTAGAATAAACGGATGACAAACTCCCCTCGACTTGTGTTCGATATTGAAACTGTTGGTGTCGATTTTAATTCTTTGGATGATAAGACCAAGGAGCTTTTGCTTTTCTATGCTGAAGACGAAGATGAGAGAAAGAAGATAAAAGAAGAATTGGGTTTCTCCCCTCTTACGGGCGAGGTGGTGGCAATTGGAATATTGAACCCGGATACAAATAAAGGTGCTGTGTATTTTCAGGCGGGTAAGAAAAAAATAGAGAAGACGGAAGACGAAAATGCTCAGTACATACCCTGCGCATCAGAAAAAGAGGTTTTAGAGCATTTTTGGGAATCAGCCACACACTACAATCAATTCATAACATTCAATGGTCACGCATTTGATTGCCCATTCATAACAATACGATCAGCAATACTAAAAATAAAACCAACTAAGAATTTAATAGGTAATCGATACTATGATATGCCTCATTTAGATCTTTATGACAGATTAACTAATTTTGGTGCAGTGAGATTTAGAAAGAGTCTTCATATGTGGTGTCAGGCATTCGGAATATCAAGTCCGAAAGCAAAAGGTGTCAGTGGTGATGATGTGGCACGTCTATATAAAGAAAAAGAATATCTCAAGATAGCGATGTATTGTTTTGATGATATTAAAGCGACTAAGGATTTGTATCTCTACTGGGAGAAGTACATGAGTAGTAAATAAACAAAGTTTATTTACATAATTTCTAAGTCCTAATTTCTAATTTCTAAACAATATCTAATGACCAAATATCAAAATTCAAAATCGTTTAACTATTTGGACTTGTTTAGGATTTAGATATTAGAGTTTAGGATTTACTTTTATGTGGTATCAGGGTATAGATAATTTTAAAGACGAAAACGGCTATGAAATAGACGGTATTTGGTATCCAAGGGTCACTGCTATCGTTTCAATCAAAGCCAAGCCGGCCCTCTATGCTTTTTATGCAGGGTTGCCTGATTTTAAAACAGGAGAAGATATTAAAAATAAATCCGCAGAAGAAGGAACACTTCTTCATGAAACAGTAGAGGCGATTTTAAGAAATGAACCGATTGTCATCCCCGAGCAAGTTAAACCGGCCATAACTGCTTTTATGGATTTTTATAAAAACAATGATTTGGTTGCTCATAAAATTGAAGAAAGAGTTGTTTCTCAAAAACATCACTTTGCCGGAACGATGGATGTCTTGGCTGAACTCAATGGGGTATTGGGTGTTTTAGATATCAAAACCTCGGTAGCTATCTATAGAGATTACAGTATGCAAACATCGGCCTATATTGAAGCCCTGAGTGAAGACAAAACCATCCCTCCCCTCACCCGCTGGATTTTAAGACTTGATCAATCCAAGCACTGTTTAAAATGTTCTGCAACGTTGCGCGATAAAGGTGGCCGAGTAAAAATTCGTGGTGAAAAAGTTAGATGTGACCACGAATGGGGCCCAATGAAGGGTGAAGTAGAACTCAAAGAGTTAAAGACATTTGAATCTGACATCAAGGCTTTTTTGGCCTGCAAATCTCTCTGGGAGTGGGAAAACGAATACTGGCTCAAAAAGATAAGATAGCTAATCGTGAAAAA
>CAZAUE010000020.1:0-6249 GCA_964488565.1 uncultured Candidatus Saccharibacteria bacterium
TATTGCTCATTCGCTCGTCTTCTTTCAGAGACACCATGCCCGCGAATTTCGCAAAAGCCGCTCGAGAATGGATTAGCTCGAGTTTAGCTTAAGCGCAGCCCCATTGCCTCTCGACAATCTTTCGAATCCGGATTGCATGGTTTGTCATAGACCTTTAGGTCTTGACAAAATCCGGACAGAGAACGAAGTGAGCATTCCTCGCGGGGGAATGCGAACGGTTGGAGAGGGGCGATGGGGCGAAGCGATAAATAAAAAAGACTCATTACTGAGTCTTACCAAACACATACGACACTCCAACATTGACGGCAAGTCGGTTGAGAAGTCTTTCTCCTCTTAAATCGTAAGATGTTCCAAAGATTAAATCCCACTCATCATCCCAGCCCTCAAAAAGAATATAGGAAGCACCCCCAACCACCAACCAGTGGCCAGTTGCATCCTTGCGACAGTCACACCTATTACCCGTAGACTTTCTATACTGCCAATCAATTCCAATGCGGGGAAACCTTAAGTTTCCTGCGCGAAATAATGACATACTATATCCACCCAACACAAAGTGGTGCTCTCTTGGACTATTCGCGACCTCCACAGACACCTGAGGCAAATCAAGATGATGGGCAACGTCCAACGTTTCTTGCGCAGAAGCCCAACGAGGCGTAAACAAGGCCAAGATGGCCAACGCAAGCAGAACGAGATTCTTTCTCATTTACATCTTCTCTTTAAACGAACAACTGCAATAAAATAACACGCCCCAATCAACCTGTCAAAAGGTCGCTCCGCCCCACCTCATCTTCTCGCCAGAGCTCCTCATAGAGCTAGTCATTTGATTCACTCCTAATTTTCCTGACCGCCCGGAGTCACCTCTGTCAGGCCATGCGACCTTCGCCTTTCGGCTCGGATCGTTCCTGCCATCTCCGGCTCGGTTTCCCAGGAAAATACGCGTCGTTCATCAATGACTGCTATCTATTCGTCACATGCAAGAAGATGAAGTGGGGCTCCGCTTTGATTAAACCCGAGCCAATGCATTCTTGAGCGGCTTTTGCGAAATAAGCGGGCATGGTTCGAGTCTTAGACGAGAGAGCTTGTGAGCAATAGCAGGGAGCGAGCACGCTGGGTGAGCGAGCGTAGTGAGAGGATGGTTGGCGAGGGGTTGATTGGGCAGTATCTAGAAAAAAACTTAATTTTAAGTTAATCTATAGCTATGACAAAAGTATTTTCGGGCATGCGACCGTCAGGTAAATTACATCTTGGTAATTATTTGGGCGCTATCAAAAACTGGATAGAACTACAGAATAAAGTATCCGAAGGCGGACAAGCTGTTTTCGCTGTGGTTGATTATCATGGCATTACCACCCCATTTGATCCCAAAAAATACCACGAACAAGTTATGGATGTAGTTTTAGACTATCTCGCTGCCGGAGTAGATCCTGACAAAACCCTTCTCATTCGCCAATCAAAAGTTCCACAGCACACTGAGCTCGGTTGGATTTTCAATACCATCACTCCCGTAAGCTGGCTGGATCGCCTACCAACCTACAAAGAACAGCTTGCAAAATCTCCCAAATATAATCACATGGGGCTTTTGGACTATCCTGTTTTAATGGCTGCTGATATTTTAATTTATAAATCCAACATTGTTCCTGTTGGAGAAGACCAGATGCCCCACATTGACCTTACCAACGAAATTGCCAGAAAATTCAACTCCATGTTTGGTGAAACATTTGAACCAGTGAAAGCATACATGGCACCTGGGGCGCGTATCATGTCTCTCCAAGATCCAACAAAGAAAATGTCCAAGACCGGAGATGAGGGAATTGCCCTTTCTGATAGCCCTGATGAAATCCGTAAAAAAATAAAAAAGGCCACCACTGACTCTGGAAAAGAAGTAATCTATGATGAAGACAAAAAACCCGGTATCTCAAATCTGATGACCATATACTCTCTTTTGGATCCTAAAATAAGTAATTACAAGGAGATTGAGAAAATGTACGATGGAAAATCTTATGGTGAGTTTAAGTCAGATTTAGCCGAAGTAGTTGTTAATTTCTTGAAACCTTTCCAGATGAAATATGCAGAACTCAAAGCAGACCCAGACCACGTAATGGAAATCTTGGAACACTCCGAGGAACGAGCCAGAAAACTCGCATCAACAACCCTCACAGAAGTCAAAGCCAAAATGGGTCTATAGTGTCCGTTTTGACAAAACCACAGGAAAGGTCTAAAGTATTGGCCAGTTCCGCACTAAAATAAACCAAAGAAAAGATGGGTCTGGAATGACGAAAAACACGTTACCGCCCGCATCTGCGATTGAAGAAACCGTCGCTGACAACAAAACCTGCGTTCAATTTATTGGACAACAAAAAGAATGTGGCAAACGAAGAGTTTCCTGTGACGTGTGTTTTTATTCAGGCGCTTGGGTTGTCTTTTTTACTTGTGAGGATGGTCACAGGTGGTATGACCCAATCGTGAAGCCGGATCACCTGTCAAATATTGGCCCCTAAGTTAGGGGCTTTTTTGTTTTTGGTTTTTCCTGAATTTCTGCTACAATCTGAACATGCTAAGCATCGGTATTGTTGGGCTTCCGAATGTGGGTAAATCAACCCTTTTCAAGGCTCTGACCAACAAACAAGTAGATATCCAGAACTACCCTTTCACCACCATTGACCCCAATGTTGGGGTTGTTGCTGTTCCTGATGAACGCTTGAAGCCTCTGGCGATGCTTTCTAATTCAAAAAAGATAATCAACACAACCATAGAATTTTACGACATTGCCGGGCTGGTAAAGGGCGCATCACAAGGCGAAGGTCTGGGAAATAAATTTTTGGCCAACATTCGCGAAGTAGACGCCATTGCCCACGTTGTTCGTGTTTTTGAAGATAAAAACATTACTCATGTCCATAATAAAATTGACCCAGTTGGTGATATAGAAATAATTCAAACAGAACTTGAGCTTGCCGACCTAGAAACAAAAACGAAAAGAAACGAAAAGAAGGACAAAGACCTACCTCCCCTTGCGCTTCTTGCCGACAAAAAAGTAATTTTTGTACTAAACGTTTCCGAATCCCAAATGTCTGATGGCTGGAAACCTGGCCCAGATTTATTAAAAGCGATGGCCGGCAGAGATTATGTTGTTTTATCCACCCCCTTAGAATTAATTTTGTCTGAAGCAACCGAGGACGAGAAAAAAGAATACCTCGTCGGATTCAACATGAAAGATGCTGGATTAGATCAACTCATCAAGCAAAGCTACAAAACACTTGGCCTCGTAACTTTCCTCACCACCGGTGAAGACGAGACGCGCGCTTGGACCGCTCACGAAGGCGACTTAATCCCAAAAGCATCTCGTGCAATTCACACAGACTTTGAAAGATTATTTATTCGCGCTGAAGTTATAAATTGGAAAACCCTACTTGAGGCCGAGGGCTTAGTCCCCGCTCGCGCAAAAGGCCTTATCAAAACCGTCGGTCGTGATTACATCATCCAAGAAGGTGATGTAGTGGAGATCCTTATTGGTAAATAAAAAACTCGGATTACTCCGAGTTAGAAATATCCCACTGCTTTCATACAGGACATAATGTCTCTGGTTACTGGCGATACTGTTTCCAGCTCCTCCTTGGTGTAACCAATCCAGCGAAAACCTACTATTTCGTTTGCTGGAACCGGATCACCCGCAAGGTCAGCTAAATAGGTATATACATAAACAGGTCGTCCAGACGCACTAATACCACTGATGCCGATGTGTTCTTGAATATTTGTCAGTCCAACCCTCAACTCTTCAAACACCTCTCTTTCCAGTGCCACCTTCGGGTTCTTATCCGTTGGTTCAAGTTTTCCACCAGGGGGTGTCCAAAGGGTGTGTTTTTTACTTAAAACCACCAACAATTTCTTGTCTCTAATGGTTAGCAACGAAACGGTCTTAACCATGGCCCAAACTCTTGTGAAAGAAATGATTTGCCCTGTAATATACAATAAATTTCAAACAAAGCAACTAGATTGACATTTTTGGCTCAAATTGATACCATAAGACCACATTAATAAACACGTTTTTCGCCTCGGTAGAATACCCATTAGTGGCACTTCTTGCCCTATCTACTGGACTTAAATCGTTCACAAAAGTGCAACAAACAAATTACGAGCTGGCTTTTCACATAAATCCAGACTTAGAGGAGACAAAGGTTCAGGAAATACGACAAGGCATTGAAAGCATTATAACCTCCAACAAGGGTGTTATTTCTTATTCAAAAGAGCCTGAAAAAACCCACTTATCCTATGACATACAACATCATGGATATAGCTTTTTTGGATATGTTCAGTTCAATTTATCCGAATCCCAAGCTTTAGATGTATTAAATGAACAGCTAAAACTAAACTCGGAAGTATTGAGATATTTGATAATCAAACTACCATCTGATTTGGAAAAGAAACAATCAATGTTAAAACAAATCAAAATGAAAGAGAGACAGGAAAAGAGGGCTCAAATTAAGGCTTCCACCCCGGTGGCCGGAGAGAGCAAGGAACTGGACAAAAAACTTGAAGAATTAATAGGGGGCCTCTAAAAAATTAAATAACAAAAACATGAATTTAAACAAAGTATATTTAATCGGTAGATTAACCCAAGATCCTGAAACAAGATCTACTACAAGTGGCCAAAGCGTTACCACCTTAAAGATGGCAACAAACAGAGTTTGGAAAGATCCATCTGGGGGCAGAAAAGATGCCACCGAATATCACACGGTAATCGCATGGAGCCGATTAGGAGAAATTGCTAGCCAGTATCTTAAGAAGGGTGGTCTAATCATGATTGAAGGAAGATTGCAGACAAGAAATTGGACCGGAAAAGATAATGTTAAAAGATATGTTACTGAAATAGTTGCCGAAAGCTTACAGATGGGACCAAAGGCAATGGGTGGACAAGGTGGCTACTCCGCAGAAGTATCTGATATAAAAAAATCATCGCCAGCACCAATAAAAGATTCAGATATCCCGATAATTGATGCCGATGAACCAATGAATTCAGGGGTCGAAGAAGATGAAATGAGTATCAAAGAAAGCGATTTACCTTTTTAAAAAAACACACATATGGAATGCAAATTTTGCCAAGATAATATAAACAGAGTGGATTACAAAAACACTCAATTCTTAAGGAAGTATGTAACTTCCCAGTTTAAGATTGCCACAAGCAAGAGAAATGAGCTTTGCAACAAGCACCAAAGAAGAGTTGCTGAAGCAATCAAACTCGCAAGATTTATGGCACTAATGCCATACACTCGAAACCAGACTGTAAAGTAAACTAAAAACCGCTCAAGAGCGGTTTTTAGTTTACTTTAGTTTACGAAAAAGGCCTCGCTTGGTAGCGAGGCCTCCCCTTTTGTTGCTGGAGGGATATCCAGCCGACTCCTCGAAGGAAGTCGTTTTTGTAATGGGTGGGGGCTTCCCTATTTTGTATGTGTGAGGTTGCCCGAAGGAAACCCTTATGCATGCCCCCAAACTTTTGAACTAGTGGGAGTTAGTCGTTATCGGCTGATTGCTCTTACGCAACCCTGAAGGATTTTCACCATCCAGGTTGACCTTGCCGTCCTCTCTGCCTGAGCAGATTAGGAGTGATGAGTTATTACCCCCTACTTACCTCGTCACCAAGTCGTTTATGAAAACCTAGGCAGGGCTGAGTTTATCCTACACTCCTGAGAGTCGGACCTACATCCGATGATATAGGCACACGCGTTTGTTAACTCAGCCCCGCGAAATTAAGCTCCAATATTTTGAAAATTAATTTCGAGAGGCCGGGTTAACAACCCGGCCTTTGCCCAGCTACTTACCCGCTTTGTATTCCAGAGCGTCTTTCCAGCTCGAGAACACAATGCCATCGATGATAATGAGAGTCATACGACCTCCGGGTAGTCACTACTTTAGGAGAGTGACCTAATCCTTTCCGCCGAATTTTTATGGCCCAGCGGAGACGGCCTAGATTATCAAAAAGCTCGCGAGGCAGGTGGCTGAGTTAAACAGCTTTCTCCGACACTCTGTCGGCGCATTCTGCTTATGCTAGTGCCAAGCCTCGCGGAATTGATTCGCGAATAATCCTGAACCAATTTCGCAAAACTAAGCTTATAAACACATTATACTCCAAAAAACCCAAAAAGTCAAGCTCCGCTCCCCAGCCACATATCCTTGAAAAACCGCTCCGCCACATCGCCCCTCTCCAACCGTTCGCATTCCCCCGCGAGGAATGCTCACTTCATTCTCGGTCCGGAT
>CAZAUE010000021.1:0-5255 GCA_964488565.1 uncultured Candidatus Saccharibacteria bacterium
GCATCATTTTCCTTAACCATCTTCTCTGATGTGTATACAAGTGTCTCGCCAAGATTACGAGCTTCAGCTAATTCCTTCTTTTTTGCATCTTCTGCAGCATGCTTTTCGGCATCGGCCATCATCCTTTTCTTTTCTTCGTCAGTTAAACCTGAAGAACCTTCAATCTTGACTGACTGTTCTTTGCCAGTAGCTTTGTCTTTGGCTTTTACATTTAAGATACCGTTGGCATCAATGTCAAAGCTGACCTCAACCTGAGGAATACCTCTTGGTGCGGGTGGAATGCCATCCAAGATAAATCTTCCAAGTGTTTTATTGTCATGCGCCATTGCTCTCTCTCCTTGTAGTACGTGAATCTCTACTGATGGTTGATTGTCGGCGGCAGTTGAGAATATCTGGGATTTAGAAACAGGGACAGTGGTATTTTTTTCAATCATCTTGGTAAACACTTGTCCGAGAGTTTCAATTCCAAGTGATAATGGTGTTACGTCCAAAAGCAAAACATCTCTTATTTCGCCTTGCATAATTCCTCCCTGAACAGCTGCACCCAAAGCAACAACCTCATCTGGATTGATGTCTTTGTGAGGATCTTTGCCGAACAATTTTTTAACCTCTTCAACAATCAAAGGCATTCTTGTTTGTCCACCAACCATAATAACCTCATTTATGTCGCCAATCTTAAATCCACTTTCATCCAATGTCTTTTTTGTAAGTTGAATTGATTTATCCACCAAGTCCTTAATCAATTCTTCAAGTTTAGCTCTGGTGAAAACAAGAGAGAAATGTTTTGCGCCTGAAGCATCAGCAGAAATGAATGGAATGCTTACTTCTGTCTGTAGCGTGCTAGAAAGTTCATGTTTGGCTTTTTCAGCAGCATCTTTTAATCTTTGGACTGCTAATTGGTCTTTGGAAATATCTACTCCGTGTTCTTTTTTATACTCTTCCAAGAAGTGACCGATAATTTTTTGGTCTATATCATCTCCACCCAAATGAGTATCGCCTCCAGTGGCTCTGACTTCTATTGTATCGTCTCCAATTTCTAAAACAGAAACATCAAAGGTTCCTCCACCAAAATCATAGACCACAATCTTTTCGTCTTTCTTTTTATTTAATCCATAAGCAAGAGCAGCGGCAGTCGGTTCATTTATAACTCTTTTTACATTAAGACCCGCGATTTCTCCAGCATCTTTAGTGGCCTTTCTTTGAGCATCATCAAAATATGCAGGGACGGTAATAATTGCATCCGTTATCTTTTCTCCCAATCTGTCCTCAGCGTCTGCTTTTAATTTCTGCAAAACCATTGCTGAAACTTCAGCTGGCTTTAACCATTTGTCTCCCATTTTAATTTCAACATCGTCATGAGCTCCAGCTCTTAGTTCATAGGGAAGCATTTTTTTATCTCTTTGAACTTCGGCATCCGAAAATCGGCGTCCAATCAAACGCTTCATTGAATAAATAGTATTGGCCGGATTTGTAACTGCTTGTCTTTTTGCGGTTACACCAACATATCTTTCTCCATTTTTTCCAACCGCCACAACTGATGGGGTTGTTCTCATTCCCTCCTTATTTTCCAAAATTCTCGGCTGGCCCACCTCCACTACTGCCATCGCCGAATTAGTTGTTCCTAAGTCTATCCCCAATATTTTTGCCATATTTTTATAAGACTTTTGCGTGCGTCTGGCCTATTTTATACAGGCCGACGACGCACCCTTTGGGTTTGGCCGATTTTTTCGTTAAAACCTCGCTTCTCCTTCGTCATATATTTATATGGCTCAGTCGAATGCTCGATTTTGTCTCAAACTCGGCTCAAACGCAGAAAGTCTTTTGAATTTATTTATTAATTTATTTAACTATTTTTACTCTTGCTGGACGAATCAATTTGTCCTGCATCATGTATCCTGCCCTGACTTCGACCATCTTTTCTCCACCCTGCTCTGTTTCCACCGCTTCATGTAAGGCGGGATTGAACTGACCCTCTACACTAATCCTTTCTACGCCATATTTTTTGAATAATTCACTAAATCTTTTGACAACATGCTCCAGACCAACACCAGGAACTTCTTTAGCTACTATTTCCAAGTCATCAACCAAATCTACCATTTCCAACACGAGATCCTCGTTGGCATATCTCACAAATTCTTCCATGCGCCGCGATTCGTCTTTTTTATAATTTATAAAGTCCGCTCTTTCTCTTTTCCAATTGTTCAAATATTCCTCTGCTTTATCTGTGGTCTCAATTGGTGTTTCTTTTGTCTCTGTTTCGTTTTTTATTTCATCTTTATCCATATTTTTATTTATTAATTAGTTTATTTAATTCCTCCGTCATAAATTTGATTAATGCAATATTTTTTTCATAATCCATTCTAGTAGGCCCCACAAGTGTCAGCGAGCCAACACAGTTATCGGGGAGTCCATACTTAGCACACATTACCGTTTCGTGCTGAATCTGTCGGAAAGGACTTTCTTTTCCGATCATTATTTGCACTGGAATACCGCGTGGCACCCCCAACGTATTAAAGAACTCTCGTTCAATGAACTGGAACATTCCCTCAAACTCCTCAAAAAACCTAGCCAGCTGAAATGCTTCGCCAAACTCTTTAAACTCTGGATTTTCAAATAAACTGACTAGTCCTTTTTTGAAAAAATCTTCATCTTGCGAAATCCCCGTAATTACCAGATTCTCCGAAAGATTAGACAGTACCCTGGCAACAACTTTATTTATTTCCCTAGGATCCGGAGGCATATCACTAAACGCCCGCTTAATTTTATTTTTATATTCAGATCCAAGTTTTAAACGATTTTCATTTTCTAATAACGAATTCACATAATATCGGTACGCTTTGTCTGTTGGCACCCGTCCACCTGAAGTGTGTAGCTGGGCAAGATAACCAGTCTTTTCAAGTTCTCCCATTTCGTTCCTCAAGGTGGCCGGACTAAGCTTAAAACCCGCTTTTTTGGCTATCAAAGCAGACCCTACTGGTTTTGCGGTTTTAACATGTTCTCTTATTATGAAATCTAATAGTTTTGCTTGCCTGCTAGAGGGCAAGACCTGCTTGTCACTTAACATGTTTACAGAATATCAAAACTGGCAGTCTCATGTCAAGAGTGCTAATTCTGTGGATAACCAAAAACACCATCCAACCGATAATAATTGTCCCATCAAATGATTGTTTATTAATTATTTCGTGATAAAATTAAATATCTAATACCCATGCCAAATAAACTAAAAAAATTCTGGAAGTCCCTCGGGCCTGGTTTAATAACTGGAGCTTCAGACGACGACCCCTCTGGAATAGTCACCTACTCAGTGGCTGGTTCGCGTTTAGGACCAAGCGCGGTGTGGACAATGCTTTATATTCTCCCTTTGATGATATCCGTTCAGAAAATGAGTGCAAAGATTGGCATATCCTCGTCGTGTGGATTAACCGGAAACATCAAGCGTTATTATTCTAAAAGTCTTCTAATCTTCATATCGAGTCTTATTATAATATCCAACACATTCAATATTGGGGCCAATGTTTTCGGAATGGCTTCTGCCATAGAAATGTTCACCTCCCAATCAACAATCCTAATGTCTTGGGCGATAATAGGACTAATACTTGTCCTTATTGTTATCCTGCCATATAGAAAAATAGTCACGATTTTCAAATGGCTCGCGTTCTCTCTTTTTGCCTATGTAATTGCAGGACTATTGGTAATAAACGACTGGCCGAAACTGATGTACCACTTGGTGGTACCGTCTATGTCCTTTGATAAAAATAGTCTTATGATGCTAGTAGCCATTTTCGGAACTACCATTTCACCATATATGGCCTTCTGGCAAGCAAGCGAAGAAGCAGAAGAAAAAAAACTTAAAACAGGCGGCGAAGGCAAGAATTTTGTTTGTGAATATAAAATAGTAACAAAACATGAACTAAGGCGCGTTACCCACGATACCAGTGTGGGAATGTTCTTTTCTAATTTTATCGGATTCTTTATTATAGCCCTGACCGGTACCGTGCTTTTTGGCGCTGGCATAAGAGATATTGAAACCATAAAAGACGCGGCAGAGGCTTTAAGTCCCCTAGCCGGAGATTATGCTTATATCCTATTCGCCTTAGGTGTTATCAGTGCCGGAATTTTGACAATACCCATTCTAGCTGGTTCATCGGCATACGTACTTTCGGAAATATTCAACTGGAAAGGAAGCTTGAACAAGCCCTTTTCAAAAGCCAAAGAATTTTATATGGTCATAATAATTTCTACCCTGATAGGATTAACCATTCCCTACCTTGGAATAGGTCCCATTAAAGCACTCCTTTGGACATCAATAATTCACGGAATTGTGGCTCCGTTCCTGATAGTGACACTGATACACATGGCAAACAATCCCGCGATAGTCGGCCCCAATATTAATAACAAAAAAGAAAACTCCATTGCTTATATTGCCCTATTCCTGATGTCTTTAGCTGTTATAGTGTTTTTATTTATTGAAACACCAATTAAAGACGCGGGGGCGTTTATTCTCAATTTAATTAACTAAACATGGAAATTTATAACACCCTGAAAAATAAAAAAGAGTCGTTTGAACCACGTGAAGACAATAAAGTCCAAATGTTTGTCTGCGGTCCAACAGTCTATGACCACATTCACATCGGCAACGCTAGAACGTTTGTCTTTTTTGATGTTGTGGCAAAATATCTCAAGTACAAATACGGAGATGAGAATGTGACATATATCCAGAACATTACGGATATTGATAATAAAATCATTGAACGAGCAGAAAAAGAAGGTGTTGATTCAATAGAATATGCTCGAAAGTACAGTGAAATTTTCAAACAAGACATGCAGGCCCTTGGCGTAACATCTCCTGAATACAAAAACGCCACCGACCATATTCCAGAGGTGATTAAACAAGTTCAAACCTTATTGGATAAAGGTAATGCTTATTTGATAGAGGGTGATGGTATATATTTTGACCTAGCGACATTTCCTGAATACGGCAAATTATCAGGCAGAACTGCAAGTATGGCCGATGATGCTGTTTCGCGCATAGATGATAGCGACAAAAAGAGAAATAAGGGAGATTTTGCGATTTGGAAATTCAAACAACACAACGACCCTTCTTGGCCAGCGCCATTCGGAGAAGGACGCCCTGGTTGGCACATTGAAGATACCGCTATCACCGAAGAATATTTCGGCCCACAATATGATATCCACGGCGGAGGACAAGACTTGATATTCCCCCACCACGAAGCCGAGATTGCTCAACAAGAATC
>CAZAUE010000022.1:0-4936 GCA_964488565.1 uncultured Candidatus Saccharibacteria bacterium
TCAGTGATTTGAGCTCTTTAATCGCCAAGACGAATTCTTTGGCATTCACGTCGGTATAACCTAAAAAATAACCCTCTATGAATTGGGGTCGTCCCGGCTGGTCAATAAAGACAAAACGAAACCGGCGAGCATCGGTTTTATTTATGCCGACAAGCTGGTATTTGTAGGCAATCAGAAAAGCAGCCACATAGAAGTCGCTGGTAGTAAAATTATTGTCCGGTGTTTGGTTTTTCATATTCATTTTGATTATTAGATTGTTTTTCTTTCTCTTTTTGCTCGTAGCGATAATCCAAAAGTCGGACAATCAGATCGGCTAATCTGTCCATGAAAATTTCCTCCATTTGAGCTGGGGTGAGGGGTGGTATTTTCTTTGTGATTATTGGCTTCGGCATATTGTTTGCCGGCCCGCAAAATAAAAAGCAGACCGTTTTCTTTCAGTCTGCTCTTTGCTGTCCGAATCAGGACGGACTCCACCTTATTCGGTTTTGTAATCAATAAATATGCGTCTAACTTTCCATTTCAAAAGCTTGTCTATTTCCAGTTTATGCTTCACTTTTTTATTTATCGCTCGCATAGCGTCATAGACACTGTCTTTGCTGTCTTTTGCCCAATCCATTAAATCTAAAAAGTCTATTTCTTTGACCAGTGTGCCAAACGGGACTGCGAAAATAGTTTTGCATAAGAAGTATTGGTTAGTATTAATCGGAATAGGGCAGAGTTTTCCTCCCATGCTTATTATTCCAGTTTTCTCATCAAATCTTATCCTCATGTCCACCGGCTTTTCCAGTTTTGGTTCAGGCTTGTCTTTCAGTTTGAAATAATAATCATTGAGCATGGACCGGCTCGGCTTAGAAACTACAAAGTCGCCGTCATCCAGTTTAAAGCTGGCAATAATCTTTTTCTTTTTCAGCTCGGTCATGACCGCTTTCTGTTCGGAAACATCCAGATCAGATATAGGGGAATTAAAATACACTTTTGCCGGTATTTTATGTGTGACGTCCGTATAGGATTCTATACTTCCCATCAGGGAATAAATAAAGACTAACTTTGCATTTTCATTTTTCATATTCATATTTGTTAACACCTCAACGAAAAGAGCTCGTGACCAGTTACCACAAAAAGTGATAATGATCACGAGCCCTTGAGCACGGAATACCATTCAGGTCGCCCCTTGAGGCGAAATTATTAAATTGTTGATTTTATTATAGCACCGTTAAAAATTTCTCGGAAGTGTGCAAGAAGCTCGCCTTTCAGTTTTGAGACACTATTGTCCTATTGCCGAACCGCCAAAAGTTTAGTGAATGGGACCCATTTTATACATCTCATTCACTAAATTCTGTCACTATATCAGTAGTTTGATATAGAAAAGGCACTTACTATGTCATTTGGCTGATATAGTAGCAAATGACAAAACTACGCATTTTTGACAATACAAATCATAAAGGGTAAAATAACGGCAAGGTCTAAATGTTAAATAATATTTTATGAACGACATTGAAAAACTTCTTACAATTACTGAAATTGCCAAAATATTAAGGGTGCATCCTCGGACCGTAAATAGGTATATTGAGTCTGGTCGGCTTAGGGCCTCCAAGCTTGGCACTTGGCGGATCAGACAATCCGATCTGAATGCCTTTCTTGAAGACACGAGTAATATCAAACATAAAAAGAAATAATATGCCAAAGGAAATCGCCAAAAATAAAAAAGACTACTCAGAGTTAAGCAAAGACGATCTTATTAAGATTGTTGAGAAATTGGAATCTCGTAAAAAATACGGGCTAATTTGGGATGAGGAAAAAGTCAAGGAACAGTTTGAAAAAGATGCCGTTAATGCTCTACCTGTTTTGAAAGAGGTTAAGGGTAAAGAAATATCAGACAAGAATGGCGGACCGGTAAATATTCTTATTGAGGGAGACAACTACCACGCCCTCTCTGTTTTGAATTTCACACATCAGGGCAAGATCGATTTTATTTACATTGATCCTCCCTACAACACTGGTGCTAGGGATTGGAAATATAACAACGATTATGTAGATGACTCAGATTCCTTTAGACATAGTAAGTGGCTATCTTTTATGGATAAAAGATTACGGCTTGCTAAAAATTTATTAAAAGATGATGGCGTGATATGTGTCACTATAGATGATTACGAGTTGCCTCGGCTCTGGATGAATATGGAAGAAATTTTTGGTCATAATAATCATTTGGGAACACTGGTGATTAGAAATAATCCAAAAGGAAGAATGACAAAAAGAAAATTGTCATTGGTACATGAGTACGCATTATTTTTTGGCAAAACATCAGAATCGTTTGTTAGAAAATTACCAGTTGCGCCGGAAGATAAAACTCACAATTATCAAAAAGACGAGGATGGCAACTGGTTTTTGCAAGTAAACCTCCGTAAACAAGGCGTTGATAGTAGTGCTGTAAATAAAACAGGTAAATTATCTGACAGATATTATCCAATATATTTTGATCCTAAAACCGGGCAAGTTAGTTCTATAAAAAAATTACCCGTAGAGATTTTACCAATTGATCCAACTGGTCAAAAAAGAATATGGCGACGCTCGAAAGACGTTATAGATCAAATGTGTAAAGTGGGAGATTTGTGGGTTAAGAAGCAAACAACAAACGGATATCAAGTTTATTATAAATTTAGGGGCGGATTGGAAGGACAAACTCCTCAGAGTATTTGGTATGATGCGGAGTTTTCAGCTAGTGAATACGGAACATCAACACTAGATAAGATTTTGGGTAAAAGAGAGATGTTCCAATATCCAAAATCTCCGTTTGCAGTAATGAAGTCAATTCTTTCTGGTACTAACGATAAAGATGCTACGATTCTCGACTTTTTTGCTGGATCAGGAACAACTGGTCAAGCAGTTTTGGAACTAAACAAGCAAGATGGTGGAGGTCGCAGATTCATTTTATGCACAAACAACGAAAACAATATTTGCGATGAGGTTTGCTATCCTCGTGTTAAGAAAGTCATTACTGGATATAAGGGTGCGAAAGATTCTGATGTCAAAGGATTGGGAGGTTCTCTTAAATATTTCAAAACAAAATTTGTCACAGACGCTTCTAACAAAGATGACTTCAAAATTCGCATAACCAAAGAATGCACCGAAATGCTTTGTCTGCGAGAAGGTATTTTTGATGAAATAAAAAAGACCGACGACTATCGTATTTTCCAGCAAGGTGATCAAACTTTGGCAGTATATTATTCTTTGGACCGCAAGGCTTTGTCTGATCTTAAAAAAGAACTCAATAAAATTGACGGCGACAAAGTATTTTATTGCTTTACGCTTGATCCGATCGGTGTGGATAAAAGCGACTTTATTGGCTGGAATAATGTTTCCCTTGAACCTATTCCGCAGAAAATATTAGATGTCTATAAACAAATTTATGAATATTAATCTCAAACCATATCAAGAAAAAGCCGTTAATCAGCTAATTGAAACAGCTGTTAAGCTGTTAGATTTTGATGGCCCGGGTGAAGCCTTGGTCTTTCAGGCTCCCACTGGCTCGGGTAAGACAATTATGACGGCCAAATTTATTGAGGGATTGATTAAAGAACTCCCCAATGACGACATTTGTTTTGTCTGGATGAGTATCGGTAAAGGTGAACTGCATTTACAGAGCAAACATTCTTTGGAAAGAGTTTTTGCCGGTTTCCCTCGGGTTACTTTGGCCGAGGAAGAATTCCTTGGCGGACGTGAACGAATTGTTAAAAATGAGGTTGTGGTGGCTAACTGGGAAAAATTGCGAAGCAAAGATGGCAAGACTGGAGAATGGAAAGTGCTTTTGATGAAAGACGGTGAAAAATTAAATTTCCGGGATGTTTTAGAAAAGACCAGAGAGCAAAGGAAAATCATTTTGATTATTGACGAGAGCCACACTAATGCCACCAGCGAAAGGGCTCAAGAATTAAGACAAATTATTTCGGCTGATCTTGTTATGGAAATGAGTGCTACCCCGAAATTAATGCCGACTGTTGCCGATCTGTTTGAAACTAAGGCTGGCTTCGTGAAAGTTAATCCAAAAGATGTGATTGAGGAAGGAATGATCAAAAAGGAACTGATCATCAACGAAGATATAGAAAAGATTGCCAAGTCTGAGGAAGACTCACAAACGGCTGTTCTTGAGGCTTCCTATCGCAAACGTCTTGAGCTTAAAAAAGCTTTTGAAAAAGAAGGATCAAATATCAATCCTTTGGTATTAGTGCAAATTCCTACTGCCGAAGCTGGTGAACAAAAAATTGAAGCGGTTAAAAAGTTTTTATCTGGGAAAGGCATAACCGAGAAAAACGGAAGAATGGCCATTTGGTTAGCTGAGCAGAAATCGGACACGATTGATTGGATTTCCGAGCCGAACAACGAGATTGAGTTTCTTATTTTCAAACAGGCCATTGATACCGGCTGGGATTGTCCCCGAGCCCACATATTGGTTAAATTCCGCGAGACTCACAATATTGTTTTTGAAATCCAGACTGTCGGTCGTATTTTGCGTATGCCCGAGCAGAAACATTACGGCAACGAAGCTTTGAACCGTGGCTATATTTATACCAATCTCCAGTCTATCTCGGTTAAAAAGGAAGAATACAATCCGAACATAATTAAGCACCTTAAGGCTACACGCATTAAGGAATATAAGCCGATCAAAATTGAGTCGTATTATAAATCTCGCGCTGATTACGGCGATGTTACTTCTAGTTTTGGCTCGGTGTTTGAAAAAATAGCCAATGATTATTTTGATATTAAGAAAGGCGACAAAACTAAAGATAATATAAAGACCGTTGAGGCCAAGGGTATTAATTTGGATATCAAAAAATACCAGCAGGAATTAATCGCTGACACTTCTCTCGATGTAAAAAGCTTTGATGAACTTGAAGGCAAAATTGACGCTGATGCTATGGCTAAACTAAATGTAGCCGTT
>CAZAUE010000023.1:0-4600 GCA_964488565.1 uncultured Candidatus Saccharibacteria bacterium
TAAGTTAAAAATCCTAAAACAAAAGCCAGAATAATTTCTATCAATAAAAATTTTATTAGTGATATTTTCATAATCTCTACAACCCAGCTCTTTCAAAAATTTTAGAAAGAGCTGGGCAAAGAAATTAGCAACACTTGCCGCAATCTCCACACTTACAACCACTCTCATGGCTGCACATGTTTTTATCCATGTTGCTGCCCATCATCTTGCCCATCATTCCCATTCCACAGCATCCACAAAGTTTTGAGCTAAATGCCATTAAGCTTAAGACGACAACTGACCAGGCCCAATACAGCGCATCAAAACCCCAGAAGGTTCTTATGCCCCAGCTAGACCAGAAAAATAAAACTCCAGAAACCCAAACCAAAAGCATCAATACTTTATTGGCCATGTGATGAGGGCACTTACAATTATTATGCATATTTTTAAAAACTTTATTAATTTGTTTGTTTCGACCGAGCACTCGCCCCTTATTGATGTTCACTTTCTATTTTACCATTCAATGTTCTAATTTCAGATATAAACTTCTGTGCTTCTTCCGGTTTTGGTGGAACGCCATGCCATTTATAATCAAACTCAATTTCTTTAATTCCTTTTCCGGGAATTGTGTGGGCAATTATTACTGTCGGTTTTTCATAAATAGCTTTCGCTTCTTCGATAGCATCAACAAAAGCTTCAATATTGTGACCATCAACTTCTAAAACATGCCAATTGAATGCTTCGTACTTCGCTCTCAATGATTCAAGGGGCATAACACTCTCCGTCATTCCATCTATTTGAATATTGTTGCGATCTATTACTGCGGTTAAATTGCTAAGTTTATATTTTCCAGCAAACATTACCGACTCCCAAACAGATCCTTCTTCTTGTTCTCCATCTGACATGAGACAGTAAGTTCTAAATTTTCTTCCGTCCATTCGTGCAGAATAAGCATAACCAACAGCCTGACCAAGTCCCGAACCCAATGGTCCAGAAGTTGTTTCAACTCCGGGCAACCTTTCTCTTTCAGGATGACCCTGCAAGCGACTTCCAAATTTTCGTAAAGTTTTTAATTCTTCTACTGGAAAATATCCCGCCATTGCCATAACAGCATACCTTATTGGAGTAATGTGGCCATTAGAAAGCATCAGTCTATCACGGTCAGGCATATCTGGATTTTTTGGATCATGATTTAAAATATGAAAATACATAGCCGTAAAAATATCGGCCATACCTAACGGCCCTGCCGTGTGTCCACTCCCCGCTTCGGTTAGCATTTCAATCAAAAGCTCCCGTGCTTCATTCGCTTTTATTTCCAACTCTTGAGTTTTTTCCTCTGAAATATATTGAGACATTAGCTTTTCTTTTGCTTCCTCACTATTTTAACAATCCAAAGAATAAATACACCAAATCCAGCTAAGACTATTATGTCGCCAATCATTTGTCCCAAAACATTAATCTGCCCCACCGTTTTACCGAACACAACTCCTAAAATCCACAACAGGATAGCAGTTTTAATATTGTCTTTTTCTAATTTCATATTTTATTATATTAATTTAGAAATTTTTAATACGTGATCCACAAGCGAGTTGGTATATCCAAACTCGTTATCGTACCAAGAATAAACACAGCACAAATCACCATCAACAACTTTCGTTAATGATAAATCAGCCACGGCAGGATAGGGTTCGCCGACTATATCGCTTGAAACAATTTGATCATCGGTGGCTCTGAATATCCCCTCCCAACGAGCTTCGGCTGACGCGTCTCTCAAAATTTTATTTATTTCTTCAGCTGTTGTTGGGCGAGAAGAAACAAAAGTAATTGCTGAAAGTGATCCCGTAATAACTGGCACGCGCATTGAAGTTCCCTCAAATTTTCCTTCAACCGCTTTGACTGCTCGTCCGACAGCGATGGCTGCACCCGTATATGATGGCACTATATTTACTCCCGCTGAACGACCTCGTCTAAAATCATGGCCCTTAACAGGTCCGTCAACCAAATTTTGAGTTGCAGTATATCCATGCGTGGTATTCAAAAATGCTTTTTTAACACCAATGGTTTCAGAAAGAATTTGCAAAAGTGGTGAAGCAGAATTGGTAGTACAAGAACCGTTAGACGAAATCGTGCAGGTCTTTAAATCTTCTTCGTTTACTCCCATCAACACTGTTTTAGCATCAGCACTGTCATCATCTTTTGCTGGAGCGGTAAGCACCACTCTCTTAGCACCGGCCTGTTTGTGTACTGCTGCTTTTTCAAAACTTTCAAAAACGCCTGTTGATTCAATTACGACATCTACGCCCAATTGACCCCACGGAAGTTGAGTGGCATCTTTTTGTTGCAGAAATAGGTACTCTTTCCCGTCTACAATCAATTTTCCGTCCCTGGCAGAAACTTCTTTATTAAACCTTCCATAAGCAGAATCATATTTTAAAAGATATGCTAAATTTTCTAAATCACCCAAATCATTTATTGCCACAATCTCTAACTCTGGCTTTGTTATAGCCAGTTTAAAAAACGCCCGACCTATCCGACCAAATCCATTAATTGCTATTTTTATCATGCTCTAATTCTAAATTAATTTTCCCACGGGAGCAAATGATTTTCTGTGTATTGCACATGTCCCAAGAGCAACAAGTTGGACTTGGTGATATTTAGTACCATAGCCCTTATGCTTCTCAAATCCATACCCAGGGTATTTCTTGGAGTATTTATCCATTAGTTTGTCTCTGAAAACTTTTGCGATAACCGAAGCACAAGCAATAGCAAACACCTTCCTGTCCCCTTTCACGATGGGCATTTGTTCGCCTTTTAAGTTTGGGATTTTTTTGTTGCCGTCAACTAAAGTAATTGTTTTAAGGTCGTAGGGAGGATTTATTTTCTTGATTGCATTTCTCATTGCCAATCGTGATGCCTGATAAATATTTAACTTATCAATGATTTTGGGTGAGCATTGAGCAATAGCATAAACAAGGTCTTTTTCTTTTAACAATTCCTCGGCAAATTTTTCTCTTTGTTGAGATGACAATAATTTTGATTCCCTCATCCTTATTAGTTTTTTGTGATGTTTATTATAAAAATGGTTTGTCATTCCCACAGCACAAACAACAACAGGTCCAGCCAAACAGCCCATCCCCACTTCGTCGACAGCGTAAATATATCCGTACCCGGATTTAAATAAATTTTTCTCTAATGTTTTGTGAGGAAGTTTCATCTTAACTGAAACAAAGCGATTCCAGTAGCAACCGAAACATTTAAAGATTCTTTTTTTCCATACATCGGTATAAATACTTTTTTATCACAATATTTTAAAATTTGCGGACTCAATCCATTAACTTCATTGCCAACGACCAAGGCCAGTGGAAATTTCGGTTTGAAAGTAAATATGTTTTGACTGTCTCTCGTCTGTTCTAATCCTACAATTTTACATTTTGATTTTTTATTTTTTAATTCAAGCAAAAGCCTCCAGGCTTGCTTGCGGTACTCCCATTGCACATAAGTTTCCGCACCTAAAGCTGTTTTTGATATTTTTTCATGTGGAGGTGTGGGTGTAATTCCACAAAGATATATTTTAGAAACCCCTACCGCATCGGCAGTACGAAAAATAGAGCCGACATTCTCACGGCTACGAACATTGCACAAAACAAGTATCATCTTTTTCTCATTCACAATTATTGGTATACTAACAATATGAATACAAATTACAAATATTTAGTTTGGTCAGGGACAGCGGTTTTAGTAATACTTGCAATCTTTTTACTTGCAAGCACAAACAAGGTCGTAAATACGGCAGCCACGACAAATACAGTGTCCTTCAGTGGTGAAGGAAAAGTGGTGGCCAAACCAGACATAGGAAAAATTAGTCTTTCTATTGTAACGGATGCACTCACTTCAAAAGTCGCCCAAGATGAAAATTCAAAAAAATCAAAAGCTCTTACAGATTATTTGAAAAAACAAAATATTGATGACAAAGACATTAAAACAACCGGCTACAACATATATCCTCAATATAAATATCCCCAGTATGGCGGTCAGCCAACAATCACGGGTTATCAGGTCAACCAGTCAATGGAAATTAAAGTTAGAGATTTAGACAAGGTAAGCAACATTCTTGATGGTGTTGTTTCTGCTGGAGCAAATCAAGTCAACGGGTTAAGTTTTGAAATAGATAATCCAGATGCTTTGAAAGCTGAAGCCCGAGCCAAAGCGATAGCAGATGCAAAAAAGAAGGCTAATGAACTAAAAAGCCAAGTCGGAATATCACTCGGTAAAATAGTAAACTTTTCTGAAAACACCGGTGGTTATCCAATGCCAGTATACTATGACGCCCAAGTCAAAGGCATGGGTGGCGGAGGTGGCGGTCCATCAATACCAACTGGAGAAAACGAAATCACGGTAAGTGTCTCCATCACCTATCAAATTAGATAATAACAATCATAAAACCGCCGAGAGGCGGTTTTATGATTTCTCAATTTTGTACAGTTAACCAGCTAGGTAAGATTTTTGTTCATATTACCGTTGAACTCCGATTTCGGCATCGGACCTGCCATGATTCCGAAGAATCATATCGACATCATTTTAATGAAGGATAGAGGTTGGATGTGAAAAATGATAAATCATT
>CAZAUE010000024.1:0-4546 GCA_964488565.1 uncultured Candidatus Saccharibacteria bacterium
TAACAATATCTGATGCTGCTACTACTTCAAACATAACAACACCTCCCTTCCAAAATACTAATTATTTGCACTCATAAATTATAACATTTTGAATGAGATTCGGGCCCTAAAAATGTGGATAAAACAAAACCGCCTCAAGTGGCGGTTTTGTTTTAAATTTTGGTCTATATAAATCTTGCAATAAGGAGAGCTACTATGTTAGCCACCTTAATCATTGGGTTGATGGCAGGTCCAGCAGTGTCTTTGTATGGGTCACCCACCGTGTCCCCTGTTACAGCTGCCTTATGAGCATCGGAACCCTTACCGCCATGATTTCCGTCTTCAATGTATTTCTTTGCATTATCCCAAGCTGCTCCACCTGATGTCATTGAGATTGCAACGAACAATCCCGTTACGATAACACCCACGAGTAATCCTCCGAGTGCTTCTGGTCCAAGAATAAATCCGACCGCAATTGGAAACAAAATCGGAATAAGTGCTGGCATAATCATTTCACGCAATGCCGCTTTGGTTACAATATCTACCGCAGTTGAATAATCTGGCTTTGCTGTTCCTTCCATGATTCCAGTAATATCTCTGAATTGTCTGCGCACTTCATCAACGACTGCTCCTGCAGCTTTTCCAACTGATTGCATTGCCAATGAACCAAAGAGGTATGGCATCATTCCTCCAATAAATAATCCGATGAGTACTCTTATGTCAGAAAGTTCAAAGACGACAGTTCTTCCAAATTCCGAAAGTTCTTGTGTGTATGCCGCAAAAAGAACCATCGCCGCCAATCCTGCCGAAGCAATGGCGTATCCTTTTGTAACTGCTTTGGTGGTATTACCAACAGCATCAAGAGCGTCAGTGTGCTCACGAACTTCTTTTGGCAAGCCCGCCATTTCAGCAATTCCCCCAGCATTGTCAGTGATAGGTCCAAAAGAATCTATTGCTAAAATAAGTCCGGTCAAAGAAAGCATGCTTATGGTAGCTAATGCAATTCCATATAATCCAGCCACTGAGTAAGCAGTGAACATGGCGCCAGCAATTACAATTACAGGCAACGCAGTTGATTCCATTGAAACAGCTAATCCAGCAATAATATTTGTACCGTGACCCGTAGTTGATGCTTGAGCAATCTTTTTAACTGGGCTGAAACTTTTTGAAGTGTAATAATCTGTTATCAAAACCATGAGGGCTGTGACAACAATACCAATCAATAGTGACCAAAATAATTCTATGCTAGTGACATCACCAATGGTCATATTTCTGGTAACCCAATAAAACAATCCGATAAGAATAACGGCAGTAGTGGTAAGTCCTTTATAAAGAGCCGTCATGATTCCTCCAGTTAATTTAACAAACAAGGAACCGATGATTGATGCAAAAACGCCAAGAGCTCCGATGAGTAAAGGAAACTCAACAACTGAAGCAACATTTCCAAACAACAAACTACCGAGCAACATTACTGACAAAGCTGAAACAACATAAGTTTCAAAAACATCAGCCGCCATACCAGCACAATCACTTACATTGTCCCCTACCTGATCGGCAATGACCGCAGGATTTCTTGGGTCATCTTCAGGGATTCCAGCTTCAACTTTACCAACCAAGTCCGCTCCAACATCAGCACCCTTGGTAAAAATACCACCGCCCAAACGAGCAAATACAGAAATCAGAGAAGATCCGAAACCTAAGCCAATAAGGGCCTTTACATCCCCTGACCACCAATAAAAAAGAGTAAGCGAAAGTAGTGCTAAACCAACCACAAAAAATCCGGTGACAGCACCACCCTTGAAACCCATATCAAAAGCACGAGCCAAACCATGCTTAGCCTCCTGAGCAACACGAGCGTTAGCTCTTACCGCAATCATCATGCCGATATATCCCGCCAATGCTGACGCAACGGCGCCAACCACAAATCCTGCCGCGAGCGTAAAACCGAGCCACTTCCAAAGTATTAAAACAGCAACTATTCCAACAAAAAAGACAGTTCTGTTTTGTCTTTTTAAGTATGCCGATGCTCCTTCCTGAATGGCTTTTTGGA
Source organism: uncultured Candidatus Saccharibacteria bacterium (assembly GCA_964488565.1). Taxonomy (GTDB): domain Bacteria; phylum Patescibacteriota; class Minisyncoccia; order 2-02-FULL-40-12; family GWA2-44-9; genus 2-01-FULL-41-26. The sequence continues at coordinate 2,030 of CAZAUE010000024.1, forward strand.
TAGCAACCATTTTTTCATCTCCAGGTGATTTTTTCAAAATCCCCCAAATCAAAAACGCGCCATATCCAAGTGACGCCCCCGACGCAACTAACGAAAATAGTATTGTATTCATGAGAATTAGAATACTTTAAAACAGGACAAAATTCAAGACTAAACGATAGGAGCTTCAATTTTTTCTACATCCTCACTTGTCCCTATTTCAACTACGTTTTTGACGCGATCCACCATAAGCGAGAGACGTTTCTCGGAAGAATCATAGGCGGATTTAGTATTATCAATATGTTTGCCGAGTTTCTGAAAATCTTCAGCGAGCTTACCGCCATCGGTGGCAATGCGCTCAAGGCGCTTCATGATGTCTTTTGTCTGCTTGTTGAACTCCACATCTTTGAACCAATGACGGATAGCGGAGATTGAAAGTGCAAAAGTATTTGGCGAAACTAAGAAAACTCTTTTTGAACGGGCATAGCTGGGAATATCTACGTCTTTAATATTATTAATAACTTCATAATAAACAGTCTCGGCTGGCACATACATCAAAGCCAAGTCAGTTGTTCCTTCTGATGGCAAAAGGTATTTTGACGCAATCTCATCAATCTTCTTTTTAACATCAGAATAAAACGCCTTGCGATGAATTTCTTTTTGAATGTCATTATCAGCATTAACAAGTTTTTCAAAATTTTCCCAATTAAATTTAGAGTCAATCGGCAAGACAAGTCCGTTAGGTAAATTTAAAACTGCGTCAACGGCTTCTCCAGATTTAAAATAGTGCTGGAGTTCATACATGTCTTTAGAAAAATACTGATTGAGTGCTGCCTCAAGAGATGCCTCCCCCCAAATACCACGAAGCTTCGGCGATTTAAAAATATCTTGAAAAGACGAAACGCTTTTTACAGATTCGTGCATCTGTTTCATGTTCTCCTGAATCTGAGTCATGTTCTGGGTAAAACTTTGAACCTGCTGACTTACAGTCAGTGTCGCCCGCTCCGAAGCCTGTCGGCTTCGTTCAAGTTGTTCGTTTATGAGTTGAGATACCGTTGCGCTTGCACGATCCGATGCTTCACGATTCTGCGTAAGTTGTGAACTCACGACCTGTGAGAGTGCATCAAAACGTTGATGAAGAACCAAATACTTTTCATCTGGCTCCTGCTTTTTGGGCTTCATCATCATATACACATTGATGCCCAACAAAATAAGGGTAGCAGAAGAAACAACAAAAATTAGAATAGAGATTGATGTCATAGATTTATAGACTAATTTAAACACAATTACCCCTCTTTTGTAAAACAAAACCGCCTTATTTGAAGCGGTATATAAAAAATTAGTTGCCCGGCAAAGATTCCTTTTCCCATTCCCATAAACCGACATGTAGAACCTTACAGTCCTGACAGAGCCAACCGGGAAATGTTTTAACATTGCCATCTGGACAATGATAGGTTCGCCCTAAATTACAATCACAGGGTTTGATGTGGAAAGAATAGTTTCCCCAATGCCAACCCATTGACCGTTTATTCTGGCAATATATGCAAGATATAAAATGCTCAGCAAAATATTCATTAATCTCAATACTTCTTGCCCATTCACGACTGAGAGGCCATTGGGGATAAGCGCCTCCGCATAATTCCCCAGGAGTAAATCTCCAACCAAACTTTTTAATTGCACGGGCATATACCTCTCTATAGGCTTCCACCTGCTCCTGCTTAAGATCTGCTACCTGCACCTCACAGGATTTATGAAGAGAATTGTAGCCATAATAATTAACATCGTCTTCAACACCAAACCGATGAAGCTTGATGCCTTTCTTTTGTAATTCTTCAGCAATCCATTTCGCCTTTCTTTCATATCGTCGCTCTGTAAGATTAAAAGCAATTCTGTCTTGAACAAAAATAGACAAAAAAGCGATTGGCATAAGCGGAGCGTATATCGTTGCTCCAGGAATTAAATCGTCATGCACCTTTCCTAAAAATACAAGCGTAAAACCGACCACCCAACAAGTTAAACAGTAGATGACTAATCCAATCACTATCCAAAGCGCCACGGAGAGCATATTGAATCTCCTTGTCAAAAATCAGAATGAAGTTATTTTATCACCTATTTACAGTAAGTCTATGGCTGGTGTGACCTCCTCATTGTTTCAATAAATAACGATTAACCATAAACGTGGTGGACCGTACCAGATTCTCCCAATTTCATCCAAATTCTGATTTGGTTATTAAATCGAGGATTCTCGATTCTGTAATCCCGATTGCAAGAAAATCGCGGAGCAAAATCGGAAGAACTGGTGACCTCCTCATTGTTCCGATAACAGAGGTGGACCCTACCAGATTCGAACTGGTGACCTCCTCATTGCAAATGAGGCGCTCTACCAACTGAGCTAAGGGCCCAAAACATTCTTCTTTGTGGTGCGGTATGGCGTTCAGAGTGAACTGCTTCACCCTATATTAATCTCTGTGACCAGTGGGTGCGGTAGGAATCGGACCTACGACCTCTGTCTTATCAGGACAGCGTTCTACCACTGAA
>CAZAUE010000025.1:0-4247 GCA_964488565.1 uncultured Candidatus Saccharibacteria bacterium
ACAGAGAGTTAAGCCGGCTAAAGCACGGCACACTCCGAGCTATTTCGCAAAAGCCATTCGAGAATGCATTGGCTCGGGTTAAGCGAACCAGTCACATATTCTTGAAAAATGTTGCGGAAGCGTTTCGGCTTGGTTCTTCGAAATGCTGAGCATGAAGCAATGGTTTTTCGCAGGAGAAAACCAATTGCGGTTTTTCAAGGGTATGTGGCTGGGGAACGGAAATGGGCTGGGTTCCTCCGCTTAGATTTTAAACATACTTTACAAATGGTGAGATATATTGTATTGTCTGGTCATTAGGGGCTAGATAGGGAGGGGACAATGACAGAAAGTGACGTTCGGGCGTTGTTCTTTAAAAACTATTCTGTTGGAGATTTGAATGAGGCTTTGATCGCCTCTATGGAAGAGATTTCAATGGCTATAATCAGAGAAGTTGTTGAAGAGCCGGAGTCATTACCTGAGATTGTCCGGACGATAGCTGTGGGAAAAAGCCACATTGCCCTTTTTAGGGGCATGAAAAATGAAACAAAACTTTTACTTGTTCAGGAGAATTATTATTTGTTCAGTCTTGATACAATTTGTAAAGCAATGACTGACGTCGTTAGGTATACGCGGGACAATCTTGAAACCATGAAACCATGGTTCAGGGAGCGGTTCAAGAAAGAACATCTTGAGGCAATATTGAACGAAATAGTATCTGCAATTGAGATGACATCAGAAAGACCTGCTAATACCAGAACCTTTAACCCAAATACAATAAAATTTTATGATGAATTCTTTAGTACGGCACTTGTCGGTATTATTGGACCGGATAATTTTATGAAATATTTAAAAGAGTATAACAGGTGCGTTAAAACACTAAGACAGTGCCAGGCAGAGTCTAAGGCTTTTAGTGTAAAAGTTTGGACACGAGAATCATAAATAAAGGACTAATCCTTTCCAGAATTAAGAGAATAGTATTAATCATAATAACGCCGATTGATGTCGGCTTTTTTATTTGCCCATGTTATACTTTAGTTAGTGGAGAAATATATTCCAAATTTTGATTTAACGGCTATATCTGGTTTTAATTTGGATCTCGGACCTTCTGGATTGTTTGCTATTCTCGGTCTTATTTTCTTATTACTTTATGGTCTTAGTTTGGGAAAAACACGCGCCCTAGTGTCTCTTTTGGGTATTTATATTGCTTATGCAGTCATGTCCGTGTTTCCTTATTTAGATCGCTTGCATGATGTCATTAGAATCTCGCCTGAGTTGTATGTAACACGGGTGGTATTGTTCCTGTTTGTTTATGTGGCGGTATTTGCGATTCTGAATGGCTCACTGGTTAAGGGCCGGTTAACCTTAAAAGACGCATCTTTTCTTTCGGTTTCAATTATTAGTATCATGCAACTTGGTCTTTTGATAACCATAATTACAAACATAGTTCCAGTTAGTGCGTTAAAGATATCTGGAAACTTGTCTAAAGTCTCCGAATTTTTTTCAACAAACGAAGCTCTGTTTTATTGGTTTTTGGTGCCGATTGTGACGGTTTCTTTTATGAGGGGGAGTAAGAAACGTAAAAATTCTGAAGATTAAAAAACAGAGGTGATAACCTCTGTTTTTATTTGCCTTTTTCTACTCGTTCTACATAATCGCCTGTTTCAGTATTTATTCGGATTATGTCGTCTTGGTTTATGAATAATGGAACATTTACGTAGGCACCTGTTTCTATTTTAACCTGTTTTACTCCGCCCTGGGCTGTATCGCCACGAATTGCCGGAGGAGCTTCTAGTACTTTGAATTCCATTTTGACAGGAAGTTCAATGTTTGTAATGACTCCATTGTACTCAATAGCATCGAGAATGGTATTGGCCTTTAAAAACTTAGTAGCATCACCAATCAACTCCTCGGTTAGTAAAAATCTTTTTGATGGTTCATTTTCATAAGAAAACCAATATTGGTCTTTGTGACTATAAAGAAATTTTACTTTGGTTCGTGCAATGTCAGCTTCTTCAAAAACATCCGATTGAGCGAAATTTCTATCTAAAATCTTACCATTTATTACATTGCGCATTTTGACCTGAACAGTGGGTCGTCTCTGTTGCATTTTCAAATGATGGGTCTCCAAAACAACATAGGGTTGTCCCTCGTAGATGAAAAACATTTTTGATTTTAATTCGTTTACTCCTAGTGCCATAAAATGGAAGATTAATTGTACGACTTAATTTATCAAATTATGAACAAAAAAACAAGCTTAATGGGCTTGCTTTAGTTTTCGGATGTTTTGAAGATTTTGAATTCATGGTTCATAGTCTCTTGGTTTAACTCCACCATGTCTTTCAATTAATTTGTCTAAAACCGAAATTAAGGCTGCTGGCTCGACATATTTAGTAGCATATGAGTCAGCTTCAATTTGAAAGCTAATCATGGTGGCAAGGTTGAAGTTTAGCATTTCCTCGTTGAGTAGATGCCCTAGTTCATGAGCGATGAGGGCAACCTTTTCTTCGGGAGTTAGGATTTGATAAAAATTTTGATCTATAAGAATGATAACTTCAGGAGGATTAATCAATGGAATGAATAATCCTTCACCAGTTATTTCTTGATAAGGGCCAATAAAAATTTTTATAGATAAACTAGGGTCAAGTTTGAGATCTTCTCTGACTTGAGAAACAAGATCTTCGTGATTTTTGTCTTGTTTACCCATCTCCGTACCCTCCTTCACTGTTAAAGGACCGGGTTCTAGTTGATAGTAATCTTCTATGAGGGGAGCAATGGGGCGCATTAAAACCAGCGACAGCGCAGCCATTACGATGAAAATAAAAAACAACGCTAAGCGTTCAGATGATTTTCCTTGATTATCATCATCATCCACCAGATACCTCCAGTTTTTAAAAGGACGGTAACTAGATTTTAGAACTTATTTTCTGAAAAGCAAAGTTGTTATGAACAGAACTCCGCTAGTAAGAACCACAATTGGTCCAGGATGAAGATTGAAATAGTTTGCGAATAAAATACCTCCCAGAGCGGAAACTCCTCCAAACAAGGCCGCAAATCTAGTGAAACTGGTTAATCCTATGGAAATGTTTTTGGCTGCGGCCGCTGGAACCACAACCAAGGCGCCCATTAAAAATACTCCTGTAACCTTAAGTCCGAGAGCAACGACGATGGCAACAGACAAAAGAAACAAGAAGCTAATTTTAGAGACATTAATTCCCATAGATTGAGCCAGCTGTTTAGAAACAACACTTATGGTTAATTCGCGATATATTCGGAACATGGTGAAAAAGATTAAGAGAGTTGCAACAAGGGTTATCAATGCATCCATTGGGCCTATTTTAGTAATGTCTCCAAATAGTGCTTCAAGCAATTCCTGTTCCGGTGTAATTAAGATTCCCAAGGCCAAACTAAGAGCAAAGAATATTCCCACTAGTGTTTCAGATGGTAATTCTGTTTTTCTTTCTAGGTACCAGATGCCAATAATTGCCAAAAGCAGGGCAGTGAAAGCTCCAAAAAACGGATTAATGTTAAAAATAATAGCTAGAGCAATTCCTGGTAATGCCACGTGAGAAATTACATCACCAACAAGAGACATTCTTTTGATAATCATAAAGGAGCCAAGATAGCCGGCTCCTAAGCCGATAAGGATTCCGACTACAAGTTGTAGGAATAGGGGATTACTGATTATGTTCATGTTCGTGTTTGTAAAAACTTGCTTCGCCACCATAAAGTTTAGCAAGAGAATTTGGATCAAGGACAATGCTTGGTTCGCCATAGCAAACCATATCTTTATTTACACAAATAACGTTATTGGCATATTTATAAACAATATTTAGGTCGTGAGATATTAATATGATGGTAAAACCTCGTGCATCTTTTAATTTTTTAAGTAGATTATAAATTGTTTCCTCTCCACCAACATCAATTCCAGCTGTGGGCTCGTCAAACAAAAGAACGTCAGGATTATCCAATATGGACCAAGCAATTAGGACTCTTTGAATTTGTCCTCCGGAAAGCCAGCCTAAGCGTTCTTTTAAGATATGGTGTTCAATATGGTGCTCATCTGTCATACCGACTGATTTTAGGGCACCGATAATTTTTGCAACATTTTTTTCTTTAAAGCCCAAAAATTCCCCAACACTCAAAGGTAGGTCTCTGTCAATATTAAATTTTTGAGGGACATAACTAACTTTTAATTTTGGAGACCACTGAACTTTTCCGGTGTAGGGGACCAGTCCCAAAAGAGCGCGAAATAGTACTGACTTACCAGC
>CAZAUE010000026.1:0-4129 GCA_964488565.1 uncultured Candidatus Saccharibacteria bacterium
AACCGCTCACGGAGGAGCGGTTTTATCGGAGGCGTGTCTAAAGGTGGCTGGGTTCTGAAGCGAGGTTTAATCCACTTCGATTAGTACTGGTAAAATCATTGGACGTCTTTCTGTTTTCTGGAAAAGGAATAGTCCAACTTGATTCCTCATCTGATCTTTAAGGAAGGGGAGGTTTGGTTGTGGATGAGCACCATTACCTTCCACTATGAATTTAATTCGCTTTCTTACCTGAGATAAAAGTTCCTTGTTTTCTTTAAGGTAAATAAAACCACGAGAAATAATGTCTGGACTACCTCTGACTGTGCCGGTCTTGGAATGTATAAGGACAACAACAACGAACATTCCATCTTCAGCCAATACTTGTCTATCTCTTAATACAACATTGCCTATGTCTCCAATACCAAGCCCATCAACGAATACATAATCGGAAGGAGCTCGCATCTTATCAAACCACCACTTATCTTTTTCAAGATTGATTACCGTGCCATTGTCGGCGATTATAATGTTTGATTCGGGGATGCCTTCTTCCTGAGCCATTAAGCCGTGGTTGACCATCATAGAATACTGACCATGAATTGGTAACATAAATTTAGGCTTAATTAATCGGATCATTTCCCTAAGATCTTCTTTGTTTCCATGTCCTCCGGTGTGAACATCCAACATTTGATAATTGAATACTTTTGCTCCATTTCGGTATAGCTGGTCTTTCAAGAACTGAACATTTACTTCATTTCCAGGAATAACTGAAGATGAGAATATGTAGGTGTCATTTTTGCTTGTTCTAAGGAATCGGTGTTCACCATTAGCAATTCTCATGAGGACTGCATTTCCTTCTCCTTGAGCTCCTGTGACAACTGCCACAACCTTATCTTTGGGATAGCTGTTCACTTCTTCCATTCCAATTTGGGTACCCTTTTTCATTTTTAGGTAGCCAAGTTTTTTACAAATCTCAACATTGGTTTTCATTGAATAGCCATCAAACACAACTTTCTTACCGAATTTTTCGGATATGGTTATGATTTGCTGGATTCTGTTTATGAGAGAGGCGAATGTTCCAAGAATAATCATTCCTGTTGCCTCTGAGAATAGTTTTTCAAGGTTAGCTGTAACTTGCTGTTCAGATAAAGAGTGTCCTTCTTTTTCGGCTCCAGTGGAGTCAGACATAAGAACTAAAACACCTTCTTCGGCAAGTTTTTTCATTTCTTCAATATCGGCTGGCAAGTCGTTTACTGGGGTGTTATCAAACTTGAAGTCAGAAGTATGAACAATGGTTCCAACGGGGGTTTTGATAACTATTTCAAGGTCATCGGGAATTGAGTGATTAATACGAAGAACTTTTACGGTTAATTTGTCGCTGACTTTTATTTCATCTCCGGCTTTTACTTCATTAATTTCCAATGGTTTTTGGAATTTAAAATCATCCTGTCTTTTTATGAGGATAGCTCGAGTTAAGGCAGCTGCATATATATCGGGATCGCCAATTTTGTCTCTAATGAAGGGCATGGCTCCAATGTGGTCCATGTGACCATGAGTAAAGAACATGGCTTTAACCATATGCTTCTTGTCATCAAGATATCCTGTGTTTGGAATAATAAAGTCTATTCCTGGCATATCTTCTCTTGGAAACCTTACCCCAGCATCTATTAATATTATTTCATCATCATACTGAACTGCTGACATGTTGCGTCCAACTTCACCGAGTCCACCGAAGTGAATAATCTTAAGACCACCGATTTTATTTTCGGTTGGTTTATGAGGAGCATCCGTTTCGTTTTTGAATACTCTTACTTGTCTAACTACTGGTTTTACCCAGCGTCTTTTGGCCGAAGGCGCCCTACTGTTTTTTTGATTCATCATTACTACTTCTAAAGAGACATGACTACTAATCAATTAATACAATTAAGTGACTAAATAGGTCATGACTTACTATGAGTATTAGTTTTTTCTAATGTGGGCGAGAGAGGATTTGAACCTCCACGATCTTGCGATCATAGCGCTCTGAACGCTACGTGTCTGCCAGTTTCACCACTCGCCCGAATGAACAGGAAAAAGAGCTCTTTATCTAATCTCGAGGCTCTAATAAAACATGAGAGAATTAACGTTATTTATAGTATACACTCAATTTAAAGATAATGCAACCCGCGCAGCGGAGCAGTGGTCGCATGACCGCAACCCGCGCAGCGGAGCAGTAACCCTCGAGCAGAGCGAGAGGAGCAATCATCGAATGATGATGGTCGCATGACGGCAAGGGGAAGATATTATTTCCAATTTCTTTGAGTGTCTATGTACCACTTCTCTACATTTGAAAATCTATCAGAAGGCATGGAGATTATTTTATTACCAAATCCTTTAATGCTGTTTGCTTGAGCGTAAACGTAAAGAGGATTGTAAAGGAATACAGCAGGAACATCTTCAACTACTAATTTCTGGAAATCTTGATATTGCTTAATGCGTTCAAGAGGGTTCAAAGTTTGTCGGGCTTTTTCTAAGAGACCATCTGCGGTTTTGTTGTCATAAAGGGATAAGTTTAATCCAGGGTCACGTTTTTGGGAAGAATGCCACAAGCTAAATGGATCTGGATCTATGTTTAAAATTTCTCCGAAAAGAAGCATTTGATATCCTCTTTCCTTGATAACTTGCTGAAGGTCTTGTGATGGTAGTACTTCTATAACCAATTCTACACCGATTTTAGCCCACTGTTCTTTAAGGAGATTGGCAACACTGTTAAGTTCTGACCAAGTCGGAGTGGTCAGGCGCAGGGTGAGTTTTTCGGCGACAGGTTTATCGTTTTTAGATTTAGCTTTTTCTGTTTTGCTCAAAACGCCCTTATCATCAGGGTTGCCCCAACCCGAATCAGCAAGAAGCTTTTTGGCTTTTTCTTGATCAAAATTATATGTTTTTACATCACTTGCCATGTCTAAAATCTCTCCCATCATTGGAGAATTTGTTTCTATGCCTCTTCCGTCAAGTATTTTGTTTATGAGGTCTTTTTTGTCGGTACCATAGTTTAAGGCAAGTCGAATGTTTTTGTCTGATAATATTTTGGCCTCGTTTTCATTAAAAAATACTCCAAAATATCTTGGAAGCTTAAGCTCCTGTATGTTTAGTCGTTTTTTAAATTTTATTTTTTTGAGGTTGTTGGCTGAAACAAAAGACAAATTTTCTATACTATTTCTGTTGTATTCATCTATCAACTCATCTTCGGAGGCATAGAATTTGAGTTCTATATTATCTATATAGGGCCGACCGTCATAGAAATTTTTATTTGATTCAAGTTCGTATGATTTTATTCTGCCAGCATCATCCTTTTTTAGTTTTTTAAATTTGTATGGTCCAGAACCGATAGGCTTTAGATTAAAATCTGAAAGTGCAAAATTTACAGGTTTAACATTTTGCCAGACATGTTGTGGGAGAATATTTAGAGTTAGATTGTTTAGGAATTGGGCATACTTATTTTTTAGTTTAAGTATTATTGTGTATTTGTCTACAGCTTCAATTTCTACACCCCGCCAATTTATTCTTTGGAGGCTTCCGTAATCAGTATTTTGTGCGGTTTGGATAGTGAAAACAACATCTTGGGCGGTCATGGGGGTACCATCATGCCATTTTACGTTTTCTTTTAAATATATAGTGTAATTAAGACCATCACTTGATATCTCATAAGACTTAGCTAAATCAGGAACGAGTTTTCCCTCATCGTTATATTTCATAAGACCGGAATAAATCAAACTGACCAAGTCGCGATCAACATCATTGTTTTGAGATAAAAGGGGATTTAAATAACGAGGCTCGCCAACGATGCCTTCGCTAAAAGAACCACCGTAATCCGGCATAGCTTTGGTGTAGTGATAAAAAACAGTAAATGGTAGTGAAAAAAATGAACCGACAATGACAAGAAGAAGACCGATAATCAAATACCGTTCTTTTTTTGAAAGGATTTTGGGTAGAAATTTTATTTTGGCGATGCCAATGTTTTTTAGAATTGCATCCTTGATGGCTTCTTTTGTGGGCTTTTCTTTGTTGTCTGATTTCAAGCCAAAGAAGTCATCTAATTGATTGTCGTCTTTAAACATGCGAGTAATTGTCCGCGAACGCAGTGAGTGGTTACAATTATCAGCACCCGCCTAAG
>CAZAUE010000027.1:0-3871 GCA_964488565.1 uncultured Candidatus Saccharibacteria bacterium
GATTTAGATATTAGAGTTTAGGATTTACTTTTATGTGGTATCAAGGTATAGATAATTTTAAAGATGAAAACGGCTATGAGATAGACGGTATTTGGTATCCAAGGGTCACTGCCATTGTTTCAATCAAGGCCAAGCCGGCCCTTTATGCTTTTTATGCGGGATTGCCTGATTTTAAAACAGGAGAGGATATTAAAAATAAATCCGCGGAAGAAGGAACACTCCTCCATGAAACGGTGGAGGCGATTTTAAGAAATGAACCGATTGTTATTCCTGAGCAAGTTAAACCAGCAATAACTGCCTTCATGGATTTTTATAAAAATAACGATTTGATCGCTCACAGAATTGAAGAGCGAGTTGTTTCCCAAAAACATCACTTTGCTGGAACGATGGATGTTTTAGCCGAACTAAATGGGGTATTAGGTGTTTTAGATATTAAAACTTCAGTGGCGATATATAGAGACTACAGCATGCAAACATCTGCTTACATTGAAGCCTTGAGTGAAGATAAAACTATCCCTCCCCTCACCCGCTGGATTTTGAGACTAGATCAATCCAAACATTGTTTAAAATGTTCGGCAACATTGCGTGATAAGGGTGGTCGAGTAAAAATTCGTGGTGAAAAAGTAAGGTGTGACCATGAATGGGGTCCGATGAAGGGTGAAGTAGAACTCAAAGAGTTAAAAACTTTTGAATCCGACATCAAGGCCTTCTTGGCCTGCAAATCTCTCTGGGAGTGGGAAAACGAGTATTGGCTCAAAAAAATAAGATAGCTAATCGTGAAAAACAAAAGCGGATTGATATTAATCAATCCGCTTTTTATATTTTACTGACCCGCAGAACGAGTTGCCTTGATTCTGTCGTTTTCGGTTCGGAATCGTTTTCTTAAACGAATGTTTTTTGGAGTAACTTCGAGATATTCATCTTCTTGCATGACTTCTAAACCATTTTCTAGAGAAATTTTATGAGGAGGAGTGAGAATTATATTTTCATCATTTCCAGACGAACGCATGTTGGTTAGCTTTTTTCCTTTGATGGGGTTTACTGCCATATCCATTCCTTTTGAGACATCACCAATAACCATTCCTTCATAAACCTCAGTGGTGGGTTCAATATAAAGAGATCCTCTGTCTTGTAGGTTAAACAACGAGAAACCGAGTGCTTTTCCTGTTTCCATTGAAACCATGGAACCGACACTTCGTTTTTTTATTTCTCCTGCGTAAGGTTTAAATCCTAAGAAATGACTTGATAATATACCCTCGCCTTTCGTGTCAATCATAAATTCATTTCTGAAGCCCAAAAGACCACGTGTCGGTATTTCAAAAGTAATACGAACTTCACCATGATGTTGTATCATGCCCATCATTTTACCGGCTCGTTTACCAAGTTTTTGAATTACTGTTCCGGAAAATTCTTCAGGAACATCAACTATCGCCTCTTCAAAAGGTTCCATTTTTTGGCCGTCTACCTCTTTGATAATTACTTGTGGCTGTGAAACTTGAAGCTCATATCCTTCACGTCTCATGTTTTCTAAAAGAATGGCAATGTGCAATTCACCTCTGCCGTAGACTTTATATGAATCGGTTGCTGAAAAATCAACTCTCAATCCTATATTAACCTCGAGCTCTCGTTCTAAGCGTTCTTTAAGTTGTCTGTTGGTGACAAACTTACCATCTTGCCCTGCGAAAGGAGAGTCATTTATCAAAAAAGTTAAAGAGATGGTTGGCTCATCAACGTTGATGGCTGTTAAGGGTTCAACATCAGCTGAAGCACAGACTGTTTCTCCTATATAAATATCAGGCAATCCTGCAACCATAACAATGTCTCCGGCGACAGCTTCTGTTGCCTCTACTCTTTTCATTCCCCTGAAAGTGAAAAGTTGAGTAATTTTTCCTGAACGAGTTTCGCCTGTTGGTTTTTTTACAAAAACATTATCCCCCACTTTCATTGTTCCATACCAAACTCTACCTATTCCAAGACGTCCCAAAAAATTATCGTATGCCAAATTGAAAGGTTGAAATCTTAATGGAGCAGAAGAATCGGACGGTGCGGCAGGAACCTCTCTTACTATTAAATCGAGTAACGGGGTAAGGTCTTTTGCTTCGTCTTCTAAATTTAGTTTTGCAACTCCTGTCTTTCCGATGGCATAAATAGTTTTGAAATCTAACTGTTCGTTGGTAGCTCCCAAGTCCATAAATAATTCAAAAACTTTTTCATGGGTTTCATCTGGTTTAGCCGCTGGTTTGTCTATTTTATTAATAACTAAGATTGGCTTTAAACCAAGCTCAAGAGACTTCTTAAGGACGAACTTTGTTTGAGGCATAGGCCCCTCCTGAGCGTCTACAACGAGCAACACAGAGTCAATGGATCTTAAGACGCGTTCTACCTCAGAACCGAAATCTGCGTGGCCCGGAGTGTCAACGATGTTGATTTTGGTGTCTTTATAAAAAAGAGAGGCATTTTTGGCATAAATCGTAATACCGCGCTCCTGTTCGAGTGCTTTAACGTCCATACTGAATCCTTCTTCTACCATGCCTGTCTGTTTCATTAGGGCGTCAGTAAGAGTGGTTTTCCCATGGTCAACGTGGGCTATGATTGCGATATTCCTTATTTCCATTAGTGGTCTACTAGATTAGTTAGGTGAGTATATATTTTAATCCAAAAACCTTGTTTTGTCAAAGGTCTATTGGCAATTACCGGCAAGAGTGTAGCCGGCCTGTTGGGCGAGGAGTTCGGTTTCAAACCATATTTTATTGGTGTCCTTTATTAATTTGGCCCCGGAGCACCACGTAAAATGGTACTTTTTGGTAGTACTAGCCTTGGAGACGACAACCCTTGGGTCTCGGGGTTTGGTCGGGCTAGTTTTAGGGTTATTTGAAGTGGAATTTCCGATTGTGGCTTGGTAAACATTAGTTTCGCCTGTGATTTTTAAGGGGGTCTTGTGAAGGGCATTTATACGGCCCAAATTAAAACTAATGGTGGCTATCAACAGAATACAAAGCCCCAAAAAGATGTCCCTTTGGTGGTTCTTGACCTTATGAACTATTTTTGCTAATATAATATTCATAATTAAACAAACTCATGGCACATACAAAAGCTATAGGTAGTACACAATTAGGACGCGATTCACAGCCAAAGTATTTAGGTGTGAAGCTTTATGCAGGTGAACTGGCTCAACCAGGCAGTATTATAATTCGCCAAAGAGGAAGCAAGGTTCTCCCTGGTGAAGGTGTCCGTATCGGTTCAGATGACACCATTTACTCAATTATAAAAGGCAAAGTCAAATTCACCACTAAAAAGAAAACAAGTTTCAACGGAGCCAAAAAGTTAGTTAAAGTGGTCAGCGTGGTAGCCGACTAGTAACAAACTACATAATTAAAAATCCCCTTCTAGGGGATTTTTAATTTAACTTTAGGTTCTTATTTTTCGGAGGGACTAATTATCACTTTAACTTGAGTTTTTACTTCTGGGGAAAGATTAAGATCTACCAAGTGTTCGCCAATATGCTTGATGGGCTCCTCATGGCCAATCATTTCTTCGTGGAGCTTAACCCCTGAAGCCTTTTCAATTTCGCTTACCAAGTCGGCCTTATCTATGCCTGCGAATAGTTTACCGGCCTTGCTTGCTTTGCGAGTGAGTTCTATGACAACATCCTTTAATTTTCCAACAGCCTCAAGGGCGTTTTTCTTTTCAGTCTCAACCATGATAATCCTCTTAGCCTTTAAAGAATCTACTTCCTTCAGTGAGCCTGTGGTTGCAGCCTTTGCTAATTTTCTGGGTAAAAGAAAATTCTTACCATAGCCATCGGGCACGTTTTTTACGTCCCCTATCTGTCCGAAACCTTTAATATTTTGTAGTAATATTACTTTCATAT
>CAZAUE010000028.1:0-3270 GCA_964488565.1 uncultured Candidatus Saccharibacteria bacterium
TTCCGGTGTAGGGGACCAGTCCCAAAAGAGCGCGAAATAGTACTGACTTACCAGCTCCATTTGGGCCAACAATAGCCAAAACGTCTCCTTTTTGAACAAAAAAATTGAGCCCTCTTAGGATCTCATTGTTATCAAACTTTACACCCAAATTTTCTACTGTTAGAATAGTTTCTTGATTGGCCATGTATAAATTATATAGCAGTTTTGTTTAGTAGGCTACTTTGACATATTCATTAAAATATGATATACTATTTACTATGATAAATTCTTCAATAAAACCTAGATATTTCGCCATTATTCTAATTTTAACAGCAATGATTTTGCCTGTTTTTTCAGCTAAAGCTGATCAGACCCTAACCTATAACGATCCAAACACATTGGTTTGTAATGCTTTGTCACGAGTTGGCCTTGGTTGTGGCGGAACCCCTTTGGTTCCCTATGTTAGTTCTACTCAAACAATTTCCCCTTCTTCTGTGACTTCAACAAATTATGATTCCAATAGCTCCACTAATACTAATAATTCAGGAAATAACTCCAATTTGTCAGCTACAATTTTTACTGCAGGAAAAAAACAGAGTGGCAGCGATTCTGTGAACCTCGTCAGAGTTAAGGGGAGATCTGAAATATATGAAATAGTCGGAGGCAAAAAACACTTTATTCCGACAGCGGATATTTTTAATGATTATGGATTTAAGGTTGAATGGGTTCAAGATATAACTCAAAAACAACTTGATAAATTTTCAAGGATTAAACTAATGCGTGTTTCTGGAAATAAGAAAAATACATATTATTTTACAGAAACTGGAATGGTGCGTCTTATTCCAGACAAGAGCGTCTTTAGTTCTTATGGTGACAGGGAGGAGGATATAATTGTAATCAGCAAAAAGGAGTTTAATTTTTATCCCCAAAATCAATTCGTGTTTTTAGAAAATCCTCTTACTCGCGATGTTTTTCAGGTCACACAAGGAAAGACCAAGAGATATATAACCCCCCAAGCTGTTAAAAGATTAAAAATAGATTCTGAGCAGATAGCGCCTATTAATCAAACCGAGTTGGCTACCTATAAAACAGGCAAGCCCGTAGTGCTCTAAAAACTATCACACAAAACCCGCCTCTCCGGCGGGTTTTGCTTTATGTCAGTTGCGATATGTTGAAGTCTTGGTGTCCTCGGAGGAATTCTTCAAAGGGCATTTCCTTTCTACCCTCCATTTGAATTGTTTTGATTTTTATTTTACCACTCTCTATTTCGGCTTTTTTGATATTTACTATTTTATCTTTCCACATCGTCCATGTTCCGGGCTCAGGATTAAGGGCTCTTATTTGAGCATATATTTTATCAGCAGACTCAGACCAGTTTATTTTTCCATCTTCCCTCTCAAACATTTTCGTAAAAGTGGCCTGCTCATGGTTCTGCTCTTTTGGCTGGAGTTCACCGCTTAGATACCGAGGAAGAGTTTCCAGTAGTAATTTGGCTCCCAATTGAAAAAGTTCTTTTGCCAATTCGTCATGATTTGAAAATTGAAAACCTAAAATTGAAACTTCTTGTGAGGCAAGTATCGGTCCATGATCAACTTCTGCGTCTATGAGCATTATGGAAACCCCAGTTTTTTCATCGTCATTTAAGATGGCAGTTTGAATTGGAGACGGCCCTCTGTACTTTGGGAGAAGAGATGGGTGGACGTTTATAAATCCGTGTTTAGGGATATCAAGGTATCGGACAGGAATAATTTTGCCATAGGCGGCAACAACGCATAAATCTGGGTTTAGTTTTTTAAACTCTTCAAAGACCGCGTCATCTTTTAGTGACTTAGATTTGAAATGGGAAACAACATAACCTGCTTCCGTGAGAGTTTCTAAAACTGGCATAGCAAAATCAGGAGTTCCGAAAAAAACTACTTTTAGAGTTTGGGTCATTTTGATTTGTTTAGAAATTAGAATTTAGGATTTAGAAATTTCGGAATGACGATCTCGAATCGTCGTTCCGTTAAGGTGGTCTGTTTCGTGTTGAAAAACTCTTGCCAAGAAACCGCGAGCTTTAAATTTAATTTTGTTACCGTTTTCATCTATGGCCTTAATTTTAATTTTTTTGGAACGTTTAAGGTTTGCACCAAATCCAGGAATAGAAAGGCATCCTTCCTCCATCTCATCTTTGTCTCTAGAGTATTCTGTAATTTCTGGATTGAAGTAAGCTTCTGGCACGTTATTTTCTTCGGCTAATTTTGCATCAATAACAAAAACACTAAGATCTTTGCTGATTTGATTTGCTGCAAGGCCAACACCCTCATTGTCTACCATGGCTTTTTTCATATCTAAAACTAGTTCTCTGTATAAACCGTTTTTGATATCTTTAAGCCCAACCTTTTCGGTTGTCTTAGACAGTATTTTGTGTGGTATTTTTGTAATCTCCATGGGAATAAGTAGTTGACTAATTAATTTGATATTAGCTGATTTTGAGAGATAAAACAACTCCGTTGCCATTTATCAAACATGTTGTATAATTTACATATCTAATGTTTTTTGACATCAACATGCCCCTTGGCATGAAATAGGGGGTTTTGTGGAACATGCTCCATGGTGGTTTTTTAGGGTATCGCAAAACCCAAGCCTTTTTAACAAGTTTATTTTTCTGGTTTTCGTATTAACCCAAATTTTTGACGGGATCTTTACTTATTATGGTGTAAAAATTTTTGGGATGGGAATTGAAGCTAATCCACTAATTGTATTAATTATGTCGTCATGGGGGGTTGGTCTTGGATTAGTATTGGTAAAAACCTTGGGACTTATCTTGGGCAGTTCTTTGTACAAGGTCGGTTTTCACAACTTGGTTTTAGTGCTTACTATTTTTTATTTGGTTATCGTGGTGATGCCATGGGCATATTTGTTTTTTGTAGTTCTTCCGACTCTGCCTAGTTAAGTCTGGGCAGAGTCTTTTTGTTTCCATGCTTGTCCAATTGGGTGTGGAGGTTTAGATAATTGAGCGGGGATCAACATCGATTGACCAATTTGATGGCACATATCTTAGGATGTCCTTTGCATCCTCGGTTGTAGGCAGTAGTTTCAAAACAATATTATAGGCAAAGAGTCCTCTTTCTTTTTCTACAAATGATGGGTGTGAATCGATCATTTTAACTTTTTGATCCAATTTTAAATGTCCAAGAGCCATTTTTAATTTTTCACTTAAAACCCTTGCCTCATATGAGGCTCTGTTTCTGTCCCTGTGTCGGTAGGTTAGTTTTATGAGTTGAGAATGGGGAGGATAGGAAAATATTT
>CAZAUE010000029.1:0-2999 GCA_964488565.1 uncultured Candidatus Saccharibacteria bacterium
AGGAGAAACATTCTTAACAGCGGCGAATCCTCCAAGGTGACCATACAAATTGAAGATCTGTGGGTTCAAGAATAATCTCTTGTATCCCCAATCATTTACTATGTAGACATCTGGATCATTTGTTCCAGCTGCACTAATAGTGTTGCCTTCTTTCAAACCGTAGTCTGAAGGAACGACTGCGAAAGCTGTAAGAGACAATACGCCCGAAAGGGACAATACTGTTGAAACAGCTGTAAGGATCGCGGCGGTTTTTATCAAACCGACTCGATTCTCTTTTAATACGTTCGACATTTTATTTTTTTATTTACTGAACTGGTGCCGTATTACCACACGCTTTTTTTAGCGAGGATAAATTAATCAGCAACGGAACAGATTTTAATATTACTGAATCTACTGAACTAACTACCACAATAATTCTAAGGTCTACCTATTTCGACCTGGTAAACTTTAAAAGTGGTTAACAACTCAAAACTTAATATCTTTTACAATCTACGCATCCTTTTTTTCTTGCTTTCCTTATTGTCAATGTCCTTACCTGGACTGCCTGCCTTTGATAATTGTATTACGTATTTAGTATTACGTATTAACTAGCAAAGGCAGAAAGTCCACTATTAACCTCAAAATCGACCTTAAATTAGATCGATAACGAATCTTGTCTGATTATTTGATTCTTCATATTTAATGCGGTTTACTGCCCTCTAATTGCCTATCAATATTACTCTAAATGCATTTAAAAGTCAATGGTGGTAATCCACTACTTCTTTAATAAGTATATAGGTTATCTTATACCCTGCAATAGGTCAAATTGTGGATAATTACTTAGGCTTTACTACACTATTTGACCACTATGCCTGTCAACCTCCCTCCGTACCCCCAAATGAGTCCTAGTTCGGTCAAAATAGGAGAAATATTGGAATTGATTCCGGTTGAAATGTGCCACCTCTCCTGACCCACAGAATCAACACCGTAAACATGGCCCGACTGAGTAGAAAAATAGGCATTACCGTCTTTGTCTACCGCTATCTGCTGATTTATTTTACCTTCAGCTTGAAAAACCCAATTGACTGTCATGTCTGATTTGTTTAAAGAATAAAGTTTGGAACCTGAAGCAGGGTTGGCCCAACTGAAATCTAATCCTACAAGAAGATTGGTTGAAGTGATTGAAACCATCGTCGCCCCTGAACCATTACTCGTCGGGTCAATGATAATTTTGTTCAACACTGAACCATCAGATGGAATCGTGAGTATTCTGAAGCCAAAAGATGAACCTCCATCATGGCCGATGGCTGAATATGTCTTTCCAGTTGTTTTGTCGTAAGACAAATTGGATTGTATGCTCCCATTAGAACCAGTATTAAATAATTCTTCGGCCCACAACTGCGTTCCATCGGCCGAATAAGCATTAAAAAATTGATTCCCACTCACTCGCTTTGTAACTATCATGGAACCATTATCCAAAACTACAGGCGCGAACCCACTTAGACCAGTACTACTGACTGTGGTTTTTACGGAGCCATCGGCATTTAAAACAACAAGCTTATCGGTGCCATTTGAGTAGGTGATATACGACTCGCCTTTCTCGGAAACCGTAACGGCTTTGATTGTGCTCGCGTCGTCATAATCCCACTTTTTAGAGCCGTCGGGATTTAGAGCGGTAAACGCCAGCGTTCCACCCGCGCCAATACGGCCAAAATAAACCGTTTCATCAGACAAAACTGCTGGCGTGCTAATACTGACATTGGTTGCGTATTCCCACTGCTTCACACCATCTTTGTTTAGCTTGATTAATTTACCCGTACCATTGGCAGAACCAAAGTAAATATCTCCGTCAGCGGAAACAACTGGCTGACCCACAGTATTTCCTGCGCCGGCATCAAATTCCCAGCTTATTGTCGCTCCAATTCCAGGCCCGGTTAAATTAGTGGCAACGGAAGAGTGATGCTGATCCTTTCCGAGCATGGCCCAAGAGTTTGGACTAATAGCTGTTGGAAAATTAACTTGGCCAATATTGGAAATATCTGAGCACTTATCCATATTATCAACATCGCAGGTCGGTGTGTCGATAACTTTGGTTTTCAGGGCAAAGTAAACGGTTTGTCCGTACTGATTGGCTATTACAAAAGAGGCATTTTGCAACGCCCCTTTTTTCCCTACACTCGGCAAGCTTGAGCTGGCTACTTTTGTGGCCGTGTCCCAAGCATTAGCATCGGTAAAATTCACCAGAGAATAACGCATGTCATAGCTTAGACTCGCCGTATTAAAACTACCTGAATCCGGAGCTGACCACGTGATAGCAAGAGGAGAATTTAAGGTCGCAACCAAATCGGTCACCGCTGATGGTTTTAATACAACATCTCCTACGGTAATTTGGTCTTTTATATTTTCAAACGTTACTGGACCAATACCACTAACATTCTGGATGTCTTCTATCCTGGCAAATGGGCCATTGGTTTGTCGATATTCAATAATTGCATCGGATTTTACATCTCCAATTCCATTGAGCGTCATCAACTGCTCTTTGCTTCCGGTATTAATATTTATTTTTTCCGGAATAGGGTCTGGAGAAGGTGTTGGGGTAGGTGTCGGAGTGGATGTTGGTGTCGAAGTCGGGGCGGGTGATGACGAACCACCACCTCCACCACCATAAGAAACAACAGGTGTTGGGATCAGCATTACATCGCCAACAGTAATTTGGTCCCTTATGTTATCAAACGTTGCCTGACCTATACCACTCACATTCATAATGTCCTCCACTTTTTGGAAAGAGCCATGAGTTTGCCGATATTGGATAATAGCATCTGATTTGGCATCTTTAATACCACTAAGCATCATGAGCTGTTCTTTACTTGCTGTATTGATATTAATTTTTTCTGTCTGTTTGGGAGATAATTCTGGTTTAGGAGATGGGGTTGGGGTGATTGAAGGTTTGGGAGTCGGGGTGGGTGTTTTCAATGGTGACACGGATGGTGAAGGAGTGGTGACATTGGTGTCAGGTGTCT
>CAZAUE010000030.1:0-2150 GCA_964488565.1 uncultured Candidatus Saccharibacteria bacterium
AAAGTAGCTCAGAGAGTTGGTGGAGAATTATACAAGCAACAAACACCGCCAGCAAATGAAGGTGAACAACCAAAACAAGAAGAGCCGAAAACTGAAGAAGCTAAAACTGAAGAATCCAAGAATTAAAGCTCGACCATTACCAACAAAGACCCGCTTCCGATCCTATAGTTCCTCCGAGAACTATAGGATCTCGGCTATATGAGCATTGCCTAATCGCCGACCGATGGACTTCGTCCAATATTATATCAGTCGGCTCAGGCAACGTCTCAAATGTCTTTTTATGGCAATGGTCTCGCTTCTGTAATGAAAACACTTAAATTCAAAGATTTTAAGGCCAGATGGATCTTAGAAGGAATTAAAACTTCTACTATGAGGATTTTTGATGATAAGGATTTGAAAGAGGGGGATGAGTTGGAATTGAAGGATAGTGATTCTGGTGAAACTTTTTCTAAGGCAATAATTACGGAAGTAATATCTAAAAAACTTGATGATGTAAGTGATGTTGATCTGGAGGGTCATGAGAAGTGGGACAGTAAGGATGAGATGTTATTGTCATTGAAGAAGTATTATGGAGATAAGGTAAATTGGGATACAATGGTTAAGGTGGTTAGATTCAAACTGATACATGACTAAACTTACTTGGGAAGACATAGAAAAAATGACGGACGAACTAGCTGAAAAAATAAAAGCTAGTGGTTTTAAGCCAGATTATATTATTGGATTAACGACTGGGGGATTAATCCCGCTTTATTTTATGGTAAGAAAGCTGGAAAATAATCGAAATTTTTTGACAATAGCAGTAAATTCTTATGACAAAAACAAAAAAGGTGATATGAAGGTATTATATTTACCGGAAATAGACTTGAGTAATAAAAAAATATTACTTGTTGATGAGATTGTTGGAACCGGAGATTCTCTTATAAAGGTTTCGGATATTTTGCTTAATGAATATAAGGTTGGAGAACTAAAAACAACCACCCTTGTCGTATCTAAAGACAGTAAGTTTTATCCGGATTTTTATGTTTTAGAAGAGAAAGGTGACTGGGTTGTTTTCCCTTGGGATAAAAAAGAATTTCCTGAATATTTCTAAAACACATAAACAATGAACAAGTTAACCATAAAATTAGTTGTATGGCATGCGATAGTGATGGTTTTGGCGTGGTGGATGTGGGTTTCGGGACAAAAGGCGCAATTTAATCAAGTGACAGGAATCGATTTTAGATTGCCATCTTTGGGTGCTTTCGTCTTGTTAATAGCAGTTCTTGTTCTGGGGTATGTTTTGTTTCAACAGAGAAGATGGGCACTGACCACAGCCGGAGTTATAGGGCTCACTTTTTTAGTCGTTTTTGGTTTTCATTGGCTTAATTTTGTGGCAATTGGAATTTTTACTTTGTTTAATCTGTGGTCGGCAAATCGTGTCAGGCGCGAGGTGGTTGAAAGAAAGATAATGAATATTCCCGATACGTTTTATCATGGCCTTACGGCAGTAGTGTTGGGTTTGTTTGTGATGACATCATTCGCTGCATATCAGAGCCCATTATTGTCTCAGATTGCAGATGCAAATCAGCTACCTGGTCAAACACAGGTCTTTTTTCAGCAAATAATTGATAAGGCGGTGGGCAACAAAATTCCTGCGGAGACTTCCGTTCAACGCAATCAAGTTGTTAATCAATTTGCTTCTCAAGCTTTCCAGGAGTTAAACAAAGCATTAAAACCATATTTTCAGTTTACCCCACCATTGCTTGCATTCGGACTATTTGTTATTTTGTCGGGATTGTCATTTATTTTCATATGGCTAGGTGTGGTAGTGGGTATGATATTGTTTTGGATATTAAAAAAGACCAGGGTGGTCAAAATTGAAGAGCGAGACGTAAAGGCAGAAGTGTTGGTGATTTAATCATATAGATTTATGCAGAATAAAGATTACTATACAACTTTAGGAGTTCCTCGGACGGCAAGCGAAGATGAAATAAAAAAAGCATTTCGTAAGCTGGCTCATGAACATCATCCTGACAAGAAGACTGGTAACGAGGCAAAATTTAAAGAAATAAACGAAGCCTACCAAATTCTTTCTGATCCCAAGAAGAGGTCTAATTATGACAACTTCGGTTTTGGTTATAGTGATGGGGGAGCTCAATCGGGATATGACT
>CAZAUE010000030.1:2160-2936 GCA_964488565.1 uncultured Candidatus Saccharibacteria bacterium
GGGATTTCTTTGGTGGTTCACAGGGTCGTACTGGCGGAGCCGAGGATATATTTGAAATGTTTTCGGATGCTTTTGGAGGATTCCGACAACCTCAACAAGAAGAAGACTCAAAAGGAGAGAATTTATATTTAGAGCTGACTATTAACAGAAAAGATTTGGGAACCACAAAAAACGTAGAATATGAATTGTTGGGGGTTTGTGATGAGTGTACCGGGCAAGGAGTTGCTAAGGGTTACAAAATTGTAACTTGCAATACATGTCATGGTACCGGCCAAGTAAGACAAACTTCAAAAACTGCATTGGGAATGTTTACTCGTATTGGTATTTGCGGTGCTTGTAGGGGTAAAGGCAGAACACCGGAAAAAGAATGTTCTAAGTGCAAAGGCGCTGGAAGAATTAAGACTAAGCGGAAGCTGGAAATCCGTCTACCTGAAAACTTAGAAAACAATTACGACATAGTTATTCCTAAGGGTGGTAACGCTGGTAGAACAGGAAAACCATCAGGCGATTTGGTGCTCAACATTAGGATAAAGTAAATCTAATCATTTTCCCCATCATTTTCCCTCTCCCTCGCCAAGCATCCTCTCACTACGCTCGCTGAGACCGCACCCACAATCTCAGGGTGCAGGTCTGGCCACCCAGCGTGTTCGCTCCCTGCTATTGCTCATAAGCTCGTCTGTCTACTGACAGACACCATGCCCGCTTATTTCGCAAAAGCCGCTCGAGAATGCATTGGCTCGGGTTAAGCGAACCAGTCACATATTCTTGAAAAATGT
>CAZAUE010000031.1:0-1998 GCA_964488565.1 uncultured Candidatus Saccharibacteria bacterium
ATAAAATGGAAGGCGGAAAGATGATGTGCAGTCATGAAGGAGATTGTAAGTGTGGAGATTGCGATCGCTGTAAATAGTTTCTTTATCCCGCCAAATAAATTTGGCGGGATTATAGAGACAATTTAAATCATATGATAAATAAAGACGCAAAATTAGCAGAAAATATTTTCGATAAGTCTAAATTGAAAATGATTCCCACTCGCGATGGATACGGGAAGGGTTTGGTTAAGGCCGGAGAAAAAGACGAAAGGGTTGTGGTGCTTTGTGCCGATTTAACCGAATCAACAAGAGCGCATTGGTTTGCTGAGAAATTTCCTGAAAGATTTATTCAGGTCGGAGTAGCAGAACAAAACATGGCCCTTGTGGCGTCAGGCATGGCAAATTATGGCAAAATTCCTTTTATTTCGTCATATGCCACATTCAGTCCTGGTAGAAACAATGAGCAAATCAGAACTAATATCGCGATTAATAATGTGCCCGTTAAGATTGCTGGACACCACGCCGGAGTATCTGTTGGTCCAGATGGGGCCACTCATCAAGCTCTTGAAGACGTTGCCATTATGCGGGTTATTCCAAAAATGGTCGTTGTTGTGCCTTGCGATGCTATTGAAGCAGAGAAGGCAACTTTTGCCGCAGCATTTAATAATCAGCCGACATATTTAAGATTTGGAAGAGAAAAATCTGCTGTTATAACCACAGAAGATTCTCCATTTGAAATTGGACGAGCTGAAATTTTAAGGGATGGTAATGATGTGGTAATAGTTGGTTGCGGAATGTTACTTCACAATTCTTTGGTTGCAGCAGAGGAATTGGCCAGCGAGGGTATAGACTGCATGGTTATAAACTCACACACAATTAAACCAATTGATGAAAAAACAATTATTGAGGCCGCGCAAAAAACCGGAGCAATTGTTTCGGTAGAGGAGCACCAAATTAATGGGGGATTAGGTTCGGCCGTGGCTGAGGTGTTGTCTAGAAATTATCCTGTGCCTCAAGAATATGTAGGCGTTCAGGATAGATTCGGAGAATCTGGGAAGGCAGACGAGCTAATTGAAGCGCTTGGAATGGGAGTCGGAGCAATTAAAGAAGCAGTTAGAAAAGTAATCTCTCGTAAAAAATAATCCCGCTAACAGCGGGATTATTTTTTAAGCTTCTTTTGAGTCCAGTAATTTTTTTAATTTTACGAAATCAAGCTGGAGTAGTGTTTTGACCTGAGGATCTTTTAAGGCGTGGTCTGGGTGGAATGTTGGCAGAAGTTCATAGCTTCCAAGGTTGAATGTTTTGCCGTGGACATTGTCCAAGGGCTGTCTCATCCCTATTCCGTTTAGGGCCATGTTTCCCAGGGTTACAACAAGAAGGGGATTTATGGTTTTTAATTCTTCCTTAAGAAATGGAACGTAGGATTTAATCTCTTTGGCGGTAGGAACCTTTAAGGTTGAGGGGTAGTATTTGAGAACATTAGTGAAGTAAACCTTGTTCTTGTTTATGCCAGCAGTCTTTAAAAGCTGGTAGAGAAGTTTTTGTTTATAGCCAGCAATTGGTTTTCCTTCGTTTTCTTCATCTTGACCAGGAGCCTCGCCCACGAACACAATTTTTGCGGTCGGAAAACCGCTACCAAAGACCAATTTACGGTCTTTAAACTTCCGTTTTAATGAATCGTTAACCTGATTAAGTTTTTGTGTTTCTTCGCTCATATTTGGGCAAATACTTGATGTGTTGATATTACCATATTATGGTTATTTTGGCAAGTATTTTTGTCATAAAAACATGAATAATTTATATAAAATCTGGGGTCATGGGTTGAAAATATACCCTCAATTTGATATTGTGTATGAGATTTAAAGATTTAATGGGTGCGTAGTTCCCTCCTTCGCCCCATAATTCCATTTGGGCTTCGGATGGGCGAGCAGTGCCAATTGGTATTTCTTGCTCTTCCAAAGCTTTGATGAATATCAAAGCGTAGGAGAGGGGGCGTAGTTCAGTGGTAGAACGCTGTCC